>LR134389.1:1200000-1800000 GCA_900637675.1 Streptococcus equi subsp. equi | reverse complement strand
GTCTGATTATGTGTCTGTTATCAACGCCCCAACAGCTGATAAGCCTTATGGCAAATCTTATACGGTTGATATGCTTGGTAATGTTGTTGGCAGTCCTGAGGTGCGCTACCTTAATCTTGATATGGAGCGCTTCAAGGAGCTTGCTATTAAGCAAATGCAGGCTGGAGAGTCCGTTTGGTTTGGTTCAGACGTTGGTCAGGTATCAGATCGTCAAAAGGGGATTCTAGCCCTTAATACCTATGATTTTCAGGCAGGTATGGATATTCAGTTGAGCCAAGACAAGGCTGGTCGCCTTGATTACAGCGAAAGCTTAATGACACATGCTATGGTTTTGACAGGTGTTGATTTAGATGATACTGGTAAGCCTATCAAATGGAAGGTTGAAAATTCTTGGGGAGACAAGGTTGGTGACAAAGGATACTTTGTTGCTTCTGATGCTTGGATGGACGAGTATACTTACCAGATTGTTGTTCGCAAGGACCTACTAACAGCTGATGAATTAGCAGCCTATGAGGCAGAACCACAGGTACTTGCCCCTTGGGATCCGATGGGTGCCTTAGCCAAATAATTGAAAAACTGGTTCAGAACATTTGAACCAGTTTTTGTTATCAGTTGGTTTTCTTATCATCGGTGGAGCTTGATTGCTGCTCTGATGATGACGTTGTGCTGTCGTTTGCTTCTGAGTGGCTGTCTTCAGTTGTATCCTCATCTGAGGATTGGCTTGAAGCTGAGCTGTTATTACCATAGAGGTTGTTGTAGACAGAGCTTGTATAATCGCTACTGTTTGTATAGGTACCACTTAGGTAGAGGAAGCCGCCGCTACGATAGAGCCCACTTGGCATGGTCCAATCGTCGCTGTAGCCGCCGGTGAGATAGCTGATCATGTTGCGATAAACATGAGAAGCAATTTCTAGGCTGTAGCCATAAATTGGCGTCATACGGTTTTTATAACCAGTCCAAACCGCCATAGCGTATCGGTTGGTGTAGCCGACAAAGTTTTCATCTGGCGCCATTGTTCCCACGTAATCAGGAGATAGTCCATGTGTCTCAACAATTTGTGCCAGCTCCTCATCGGTATAGTTTGAGGTACCAGTTTTACCAGCCTGTGCAACTCCTGGGATAGCAGCAGCAGTACCTGTACCGTAGGTTAGTACCGTTTTTAGCATATCAGTCATCATATAGGCTGTTGTTTCTTTCATGGCACGCTTGCCCTTATTTTCGATGACCTTGCTGGTCCCATCGCTGAATTCAATTTTATTGACGTATTGTGGCTTGTAATAGAGTCCACCGTTGGCAAAAGCTGCATAGGCAGCAGCCATTTTTTCACTGCTTGCACCGTATTTTGAATCAGAACTGCTATTGTTACTTGAGATGGCGTTTGAATAATGCATCTCTGGATAATTAATGCCTAGATCACTGAGGAAGGACTGTGCATAGCTAAGACCTGCCGCCTCTAGAGCCCTAACTGCAGGGACGTTTCGTGATTGCATGAGAGCAGCTTGAATGGTCATCCAACCATAGTATCTCCGGTCCCAGTTATAGAGCTGAGTGTGTGTCCCCGGCCAATAGTAGACAGAGTCGTTAGTTGTTTGAGCTGTAGAATTGTAAGCACCGGACTCAATGGCAGGTCCATAGTCTGTGATCGGCTTCATGGTGGATCCCCAGTCACGATCGGTTAAGACAGCCTGATTGGTTCCAAAGGAAACGTTGGTATCCTGATTGCGTCCTCCTAATTGGGCGATAACGTGTCCATTTGTGACATCAATAACGGTTGAGGCAACCTGAAAGTCAGCATCAGGGTAATACACATAGTCCTCAGAATTGTAAATGTCATAAAGTTTTTTTTGAGCCTCTGGAATGATGTTTGTGTAAACCTTTAGACCAGAGGTAAAGATATCCTTGTTGGTCTCAGCCTTTACCTGCTCGATCACCTGTTTTAAGTAATTATCCATATATTTTGGATAGCTGGCGCGTTGCTGGAGAGGCTGTAGGCCTTCTGATATAGGTGTGGCGATAGCTGCTTCGTACTCAGCCTTGGTAATGTTCTTTTCAGCATACATTTGCTGAAGGACAATATTTCGGCGGCTTTGAGCTGTCTCAGGCTGTGTGTAGGGGTCATACTGGCTTGGGGCCTGTGGAATCCCTGCCAGCAAGGCTAGCTGAGCATAGGACAAATCTTTCAAATCCTTGCCATAATAAGCCTTGGCTGCTGTCAGCATACCATAATTACCATTTCCCATATAAACCTTGTTGATGTAGAAGGTCAGGATTTCTTGCTTGGTATATTTTCGCTCCATTTGAAGGGCCAGCCAAACCTCCTGAGCTTTTCGCTTCAAGGTCTGGTCAGACTCGTTTGTCGAGAAGTAGGCTAGCTTAATCAGCTGCTGATCAAGTGTAGACCCCCCTTGGGTTGTTTTGCTTGTTAAATTGTGAAAGGCTGCACCTAAGATACGATAGAGATCAACCCCCCGATGATTAAAAAAGCGTTTGTCTTCTATAGAAATAATAGCATTGACCAGATTAATAGGAATGCTGTCAGCTGTAACATTTTCACGCTTTTCAGAGCCCAAGTCAGCAATCAAATGATTATTACCGTCATAAACAAGACTGGAATTGGTCGATTTGAGCTGGGCCTCAGAAAGCTTAGGGGCACTGCTGATATAGTAAGCAAACAAAAGGCCACCTAAGGTAATTGTCACAATGATAAGGCTAAGGATAGCACCTAATGTATACTTCAGGAATTTAAGGATTTTTGGATTGTTAATTGTAATCACCGCCTAAAAATTTTTGTTCTATAATATCTAAATAAGGAACCTGTGGAAATGCTCCCAGCTTGACCTCAAAGCCGTTTTTTCTGATATAATCAAGTGGCATTGATTTGTTGCCCCTATCAATCTGATAAAAATCAATGAGTGCTTTGGCAGGTAGATAATAGGTTTCCTTTAGTGTCGCAAAGTGAAGGAGGACAAAGCAAATGCCTTTTTGCTTTAAAACAGCAGCCATGTGCTCAATCTGATGCGCGTGAAAGTTTTTCATTGGCATAGCTGTTTTTTGTCTTGTTTCCTTAGCTTCAAAATCAATATAATGCCCTTTGTAGATACCAGAATAGTCGGTCGTTGAAGCCTGCTTAAAATAAGCCTCAACAATCTTGGCTCGACTACGTCTTGGATAGTCTACCTTGACAATCTGTATCGGAGTTGGCTTTTTATGAATGACAGCAATGCCCTTGGCCAAGTAATAAGCGTTGGTTGCATTAATGGATGCTTCAAAGGACATACCACGATTAGCAAAGTCTACTTGCTTGTGCTTTTGCTGCTTTTGAAGAGGGGTCACCTTTTGGCGAATAGGATTATGAGGGTAGTTAACCATTGTTCTCCTAACATCATGACTTAATAATAATTTAAGCATTCACATTATAACATATTTTTGAAAGGATAACATCTAATGACTGCAATTCTCGTAACAGGCTATCGAAGTTTTGAGCTGGGCATCTTTAGTGAAAAGGATAAAAGAGTTGCCATTATCAAAAAAGCGATAGAAAGAGATCTGATTGCTTATCTTGAGGAGGGGGTAGACTGGTTTATTTTTACTGGGAATTTAGGGTTTGAGCAGTGGGCTTTAGAGGTAGCTAATGACCTCAAAAAGACCTACCCCTTAAAGACAGCGACTATTTTTGCCTTTGAAACGCATGGCAGCACTTGGAATGATCGCAATCAGCAGCAGCTGCAGCAATTTCGGGAGACTGATTTTGTCAAATATAGCTATCCCAGCTATGAAAGCCCTAAACAGCTAAAGAGCTACCATCACTTTTTGATTCACAATACAGACGGAGCCTATCTTTTTTATGATAGTGAGCACGAAACGCGCCTAAGCTATTTGGTAGCAGCTATGAAGGAGCAGCCCTGTTACCCCCTTTCTTTCCTAAACTTTGAGCGTTTAAATGACATTGCAGATGAGTAGCTAGTGATATTTAAAAATCACTGGTATTTAAATACTTGCTTTTTAATTTATTTTTCTGTATCATAAGTAGTGATATCAAAGTTTGATATTTGAAAAAGATTGACCGTTTGGAGAGTATAGAATGACAGGTATAATTTATAGTCCAAAGGACATTTTTGAGCAAGAATTTAAGACCAGTATGCGTGGCTTTGATAAGAAGGAGGTCGACGAATTCCTTGATAACGTCATCAAGGATTATGAGTATTTCAATGCTCAGATCGAGGCCCTAAAGGCTGAAAATGAAGCCTTAAAAAAGGCTAAGGCTCAGGTGCGTGATCCTTTAGCAGGCAGCTCTCAGGCGGTATCACAGCCAACCAGAGTAGCACAGTCAGCCACCAATTTTGACATGCTAAAGCGCATTAGCAAGCTGGAAAAAGAGGTTTTTGGAAAGCAAATTATTGAGTAATGTAGATGTGCAATTTTTGGATAATCGCGTAGTATTGCAATACTATGAGGAAAGTCCATGCTAGCACCGGCTGTGATGCTGGTAGTGTTTGTGCTAGGCGAACAAATAAGCCTAGGGATGTGTTTGACACATTACGGCGAGTGAAAAGGCTAAGTCCTTGATATGCCAGAGTAGCTCTGAAAGTGCCACAGTGACGAAGTTTTTATGGAAACGTAAAAAGTGGAACGCGGTAAACCCCTCAAGCTAGCAACCCAAACTTTGGTAGGGGCATGGGATAGTTGGAAACGAACAAGCTATCCTGACTGTTGACAAACAGTAGACAGATGATTATCGAAGGAGATAATACCTAGTTATTTCTGGAACAAAACATGGCTTATAGAAAATTGCATAATAGGTTAAGCTAGCATATGCTAGCTTTTATTTGGTTAGGATAGAAAGAGTCATATGAAAGAACAATTTACATTAGTAGCAACTGCAGCAGCTGGCCTAGAGGCTGTTGTGGGTAAGGAATTAAGGGCCTTGGGATTTGACTGCCGAGTAGATAATGGCAAGGTCTTCTTTGAAGGCGATATTGAAGCTATTGCTAAAGCAAATCTTTGGCTGCGAGCGGCTGACCGTATTAAGATTATTGTAGGTCAGTTCCCAGCACGAAGCTTTGAGGAGCTGTTTCAGGGCGTATTTGCCTTGGATTGGGAGCATTATTTGCCCTTAGGTGCTAGGTTTCCTATTGCAAAGGCTAAGTGTGTCAGGTCAACCCTGCACAACGAGCCAAGTGTTCAAGCCATTACCAAAAAAGCCATTGTCAGAAAATTGCAGCAGCATTTTCATAGACCGGAGCATATTCCCCTTCAAGAGGTGGGGGCTGAGTTCAAAATTGAGGTCTCAATCTTAAAGGATCAGGCTACCCTGATGATTGATACTAGTGGCTCAAGCCTATTTAAGCGTGGCTACCGGGTGGAAAAAGGGGGAGCTCCTATTAAGGAAAACATGGCAGCAGCTATCCTCAAGCTGTCTAATTGGTTTCCGGATAAGCCCTTGGTTGATCCCACCTGTGGATCGGGGACCTTTTGTATCGAGGCGGCTCTCATCGGAATGAATATCGCTCCTGGCTTTAATCGCTCCTTTGCCTTTGAGGAATGGAGCTGGGTGGACAAAGATCGTGTTCAAAAGGTTCGTGACGCTGCTGAAAAAGAGGCTAATTATGATATTGAGCTGGATATTTCAGGCTTTGATATTGACGGTCGTATGGTTGAGCTTGCCAAGAGAAATGCTGAGGAGGCTGGCTTGGCTGATATCATTACCTTTAAGCAAATGCGCTTGCAGGATTTCCGTACAGACAAGATAAACGGTGTCATCATTTCAAATCCTCCTTATGGAGAGCGTTTGCTTGATGACAAAGCAGTAGACATCTTGTATAATGAGATGGTACAGGTCTTTGCTCCATTAGTTACCTGGAGCAAGTTTATTTTGACGAGTGATGATCATTTTGAACAAAAATATGGTCAAAAAGCTGATAAAAAACGTAAGCTTTATAATGGTACTCTAAGGGTTGATTTGTATCAATTTTATGGAGAGAGGGTAAAGCGCAATCTGATATAGAGAGGTAAAAAACGTGTCAGAAAAAAGCAAAGCATTTGAATCAGAGGCAGAAAGCCAAAATTTGGAGCTTCATGAAGCCAAAAAAATGACAATCGGTGAGGCAGTACGCAAGGACTCAGAGCTAAAAGCAGGGATTACCGAGGATGATAGTGTTTTAGACAAATATATTAAGCGGCATCGTAACGAAGTGTCATCACAAAAGTTTGATGCAAAGTATATGGAGTTAGATACAGCAAGTCTGGATAACTTTATCAAAAAACAAAGAGAGGAGCTCAGCAAAGCCGGCTTAGTTGATGTTGAGCCAGTGGACGAGGCTTCAACAGAGGAGAAGCCAGCCGGTGAGACCTCATTCATTGAGCCTCTAGCAGCTAGAGCTGACACTTCAGCGGCAGCTACTGATTCTGCTAGTGATTTTACTGGGCAGCTAGCTGATGACGCAGTTAGCGAGCGACCTGCAGAAGTAGAGAGTATTTTATCAGATAGCTATGCTAGTCGTAGGTCTAAAAAGAAAAAGCCTCTGTTTGCTATTTTGTTAGCCACGCTAACCCTTGTAGCCTCAGCCTTTGCCCTCAACCATATCTATCAGCTGTCTAAGCATAAGCCTCAGTCAAAGGCTACTGTTTCTAAAAAAGCAAGGAGCAAAGCATCAACAGCTAATCAGACCAACAAAACAAAGGCTAATGCTAAGGCTTTTGAAGATCTTTACAAGACATTTTTCACAGATAATGATAAAACAACCCTAAAAAATAGCGCCTTTGATCAGTTACCGAATTTGGAGACTGCTTTAAAAAGGCTTGAAGGGACAGCCTATTATGACAAGGCTAAGGAAAAGGTTACTGGGCTGAAAAAGCAAGTAACAGCTATTCAGGCGGTTAATGGGAAATTTACAACAGCTGCAATTGTCAATGGTGAAAAGATTGCAGCTGAGGTCAAAGCTGATGCTAATTTTGATGACCTAGCTAGTGATACGCTAACCACTGGTAATGCAAAACTTGATTCATTGCTACAATCAAGCATCAAGGCAGGTCGTGAGCAGCTAGCAAGCAGGTCTGCTACCCAAGCAGCTAGCACTCCAGCTGCTTCTGCCTTACCAGCAAGCCCTGCAGCTCCGCAGGTTCCTGCTGTACCAGCTCCAGTGGCTCCAATGTATGGCATTACAGGCTATGACCCTTCAATATTGCAGCGTGACCTGTCTCGTGTGCCCTACAATCAGGCTATGATTGCTGATACAGGAAACCCTGCTTGGGCCTTTAATCCAGGTGTGCTTGAGCGTATTGTGGCTACCTCACAAGCAAGGGGCTATATTTCAGGCAATGATTATATCCTAGAGCCGGTCAATATTATCAATGGGAATGGCTATTACAACATGTTTAAGCCTGATGGCACCTACCTCTTTTCATTGAATTGCAAAACAGGCTATTTTGTCGGAAATGGCAAGGGGCATGCAGAGGACTTAGACTATTAATGCTTAGAAGACAAGGTGTGATCCTGAACTGGATACTCTAGTTATCACAGGTGCTAAAGGTAAGGGCATTGAGCCTTGCCTTTGGCACCTTTTTGAATACATTAAAAGCCTCCTTCACATTAGCAGAAAAGAGAGGCTTTCGTTTTATGAGGTGACATGGCGGTTAAATGGATCATCAGAGATCCCTTGCTTGAGAATAAGCTGTGCCCATTCCTTAGCAGCAAAAAGGCTGTGATCCTTATAATTGCCGCAGGATTCAATGGTTGTGCCAGGAACGTCCTCCCAAGTGATGCTTGTAGCAATTTCCTCTAGGCTGGACGTGATGATCTTAGCAATATCTGTTGAGCTATGCTTGCCCCACATGATGAGGTGAAAGCCTGTGCGGCAGCCAAAGGGGGAGCAATCAATCATTCCATCAATGCGTTGACGAATGAGCTTGGCTAATAAATGCTCAATGGTATGTAAACCGGCAGTCTCAATGGCAGCCTGATTAGGCTGAACAAGTCGAACATCAAAATTTGTAATCACATCTCCCTGGGGCCCAAATTCCTCGGAGATTAGCCGTACATAGGGTGCCTTAACAATAGTATGATCAAGCTCAAAGCTTTCAACAATAACTTCTTTTGGCATAAGAAACTCCTTTTTATTTTTATCAATATCATAACATAAAATCACTAGATTTTAGAAAAATGTAGGTGGATTTTAAATTGTCTAAATCTTCATTTTATGATAGACTAAGAGATGGCTTTCTGTTAATGAAAACTAAACTATTATTGAGGTAAAGACATGTTAATTAATATCATAACGTTACTTGTCTGTGGCCTCATTGGTGTAATATTAGGTTATGCACTTATTTCGATTAGACTCAAGTCTGCGAAGGAAGCTGCAGAGTTGACTCTTTTAAACGCTGAACAGGATGCTGTTGATATTCGTGGCAAGGCAAAGGCCGATGCCGCTCATATCAAAAAGACAGCACAACGTGAAAGTAAAGCAAGTCGTAAAGAATTACTTTTAGAAGCAAAGGAAGAGGCAAGAAAGTATCGTGAAGAAATTGAACAGGAATTTAAATCTGAAAGACAAGAGCTTAAACAGCTGGAGACGCGCTTGGCAGAGCGTGCTCTAACTCTTGATCGTAAGGATGAAAATCTATCAAGTAAAGAAAAAGTACTAGATAGCAAAGAGCAAAGTCTGACCGATAAATCTAAGCACATTGATGAGCGACAGGCACAGGTTGAAAAACTTGAGGAAGACAAAAGAGCAGAGCTCCAACGAGTTGCTGCTATGACCATTGCAGAAGCGCGTGAGGTTATCCTGATGGAAACTGAAAACAAGCTGACGCATGAGATCGCAACACGCATTCGTGATGCAGAGCGTGACATCAAGGACAGGACAGACAAGACTGCTAAGGACCTGTTAGCACAGGCCATGCAACGTATGGCTGGTGAGTATGTGACTGAGCAGACGATTACAAGTGTGCACTTGCCTGATGATAACATGAAAGGGCGTATTATCGGTCGAGAGGGTCGCAATATCCGTACTCTAGAGAGTCTGACAGGGATTGATGTGATCATTGACGATACCCCGGAAGTGGTTGTTTTATCAGGCTTTGACCCTATTCGTCGAGAGATTGCTCGTATGACCCTAGAGTCCTTGATTGCTGATGGTCGTATTCACCCGGCGCGTATCGAGGAATTGGTTGAGAAAATCGTCTTGAGATGGACAATAGGATTCGTGAGTATGGTGAGGCTGCTGCCTATGAGATCGGTGCACCTAACCTCCACCCGGATTTGATTAAGATCATGGGGCGCTTACAGTTTCGTACCTCATTTGGTCAAAATGTTTTACGCCACTCAGTCGAGGTTGGTAAGCTAGCTGGTATTTTAGCTGGCGAGCTTGGTGAAAATGTGGCACTTGCACGTCGCGCAGGTTTCTTGCATGATATGGGCAAGGCTATTGATCGTGAGGTTGAAGGAAGCCACGTTGAGATTGGTATGGAGTTTGCTCGCAAGTACAAGGAGCACCCTGTTGTTGTGAACACCATAGCCAGCCATCATGGCGATGTCGAGCCGGATTCGGTTATTGCAGTTCTGGTAGCTGCTGCTGATGCCCTTAGCTCTGCTCGTCCAGGTGCCCGCAATGAATCTGTGGAAAACTATATCAAGCGTCTTCGTGACCTTGAAGAAATCGCAACAAGCTTTGATGGTGTTCAAAGTAGCTTTGCCCTCCAAGCCGGTCGTGAGATTCGCATCATGGTTCAGCCAGAAAAGATTTCTGATGACGAGATTGTGGTTCTCTCACACAAGGTAAGAGAAAAGATTGAAAATAACTTGGATTACCCAGGAAATATCAAGGTAACTGTTATTCGTGAGTTGCGAGCAATAGATTATGCGAAATAAAAAGGAAAGAGTGTATGCTTTTCAAAAGCCAGAGTTTAGCCTCTAGCTTTGAGAAGGCGTCTATCTCTTCCTTTTCTTTCTTAGGATTGGGCTGATAATTGTCTTGAAAAACGATAGCCTTTTTGATAAACTATTAGAAAGCAATCAATAAGGAGAACACAATGTCTGAACGCGGTTTGTTAATCGTTTTCTCTGGCCCCTCAGGTGTCGGAAAGGGAACGGTGAGACAAGAGATTTTTTCAACGCCAGATCATAAATTTGAATATTCTGTTTCGATGACGACACGTCCACAGAGACCAGGTGAAGTTGATGGGGTTGATTATTTCTTCCGCACACGAGAAGAATTTGAAGAGCTAATAAAAAATGGTCAAATGCTAGAATATGCAGAGTATGTCGGCAATTACTATGGCACTCCCTTAACCTATGTTAACGAAACCCTTGATAAGGGCATTGATGTCTTTTTGGAAATTGAGGTACAGGGTGCTTTGCAGGTCAAGGCTAAGGTGCCTGATGGTGTCTTCATTTTTCTAACGCCGCCAGACTTAGATGAATTGCAGGACCGTTTGGTTGGTCGTGGAACAGACAGCCAAGAGGTGATTGCCAAGCGTATCGAAAGAGCTAAGGAAGAGATTGCGCTCATGCGAGAGTATGATTATGCTGTGGTCAACGACGAGGTTCCTTTAGCTGCAGAGCGTGTCAAGCGTATTATTGAGACCGAGCATTTTCGCGTTGAGCGTGTGATTGGTCGCTATGATCAAATGATTAAAACAACAAAATCTCTCAGATGATAGAAATAGAAAAGAGTAAAGCCCATGATGTTAAAACCTTCAATTGATACTTTATTAGATAAAGTCCCATCAAAATATTCACTTGTTATTTTACAGGCCAAGCGTGCTCATGAATTAGAAGCAGGTGCTGCACCGACACAGTCCTTTAAGTCTGTCAAATCAACACTTCAGGCACTAGAGGAGATTGAGTCAGGCAATGTTGTGATTCACCCGGATCCTGCTGCTAAGCGTGCGGCTGTTCGTGCAAGGATTGAGGCAGAGCGTTTAGCAAGAGAAGAAGAAGAGCGTAAAATAAAAGAGCAGATTGCAAAAGAAAAAGAAGAAGAGGGAGAAAAAATCTAAGGTTGAGTCAATCTTAGTTTTTTTCATATTGCAGGTCCATTTCTTGATAGAAAGGAAGTCAAAATGCAACACATAGCACAGGTCATTGTTGATATTCCCTTGATGCAAACCGATAAGCCCTTTTCTTATCTTATTCCAGATGAGCTATTATCTCTGGTTAAGATTGGTTCTCGCGTTCATGTGCCTTTTGGTAATGGCAATAGGTTGCTACAGGGCTTTGTTATTGGCTTTTCTAGTCAATCAACGCAGCAATTGAAGGCTATTTGGTCAGTTTTAGATGCTGAGCCTGTTTTAAATCAGGAGCAGGTGGCATTAGCAGAGCAATTACGACAAACAGTCTTTTCCTACAAAATCACCCTCTTAAAGGCAATGCTTCCTAGCCTACTTAATTCTCATTACGATCGGCTGCTCACCCCGACAGCTGACTTAGCTGCGGCTGACCTTGCTGATGTTTTCTCTAATGGGGATTCCTTGCTTTATTCTAAGCTAAGTCCAGAGCAGGAGGGACGTGTCCTTAGGCTGATACAGTCTGGTAAGATTAGGGCAACTTATCTAGCCAAGGACAAAAAGACAATCAAAACCGAGACTTACTATCAGGTCAATAGATTAGCCTTACAGGAGCATAAGATTTCAAATCGGGCTAAAAAGCGCCAAGCCTTAAAGGCTTATTTGTTAGCCAATCCACAAAAAGATAAGCTAGCCAAGCTTTATCAGGATTATTCTAGAGAGGTTGTTAGCTATTTTGTGACCAACCAGCTGATCGAGCTTGAGGAGCGACGTGTCAATCGCAGTGAGGATTATTTCAATCACATCAAGGCAGCCCCACTCTTAAAGCTTAATCAGCAGCAGCAGCAAGCTGTTGACCAGATTACGAAGGCTGTTGGCAGAGAGGCTAAGCCCTTTTTACTGGAAGGTATTACAGGCTCTGGCAAGACAGAGGTCTATCTTCATGTGATTGCGCATGTGCTTGAGCAAGGAAAGACAGCTATTGTCTTAGTGCCAGAAATCTCCCTCACGCCTCAAATGACCTCTCGATTTATTTCCCGCTTTGGAAGACAGGTCGCTATTATGCATTCAGGTTTGTCAGATGGAGAAAAATTTGACGAATGGCAGAAAATTAAGACAGGGCAGGCTAGAGTGGTGGTCGGTGCTCGCTCTGCTATTTTTTCACCTTTAGAAAATATTGGAGCCATTATTATTGATGAGGAGCATGAGGCCACCTACAAGCAGGAATCTAATCCCAGATACCATGCCAGAGATGTAGCTCTCATTCGTGCAAGGCACCATAAGGCTGCCTTAGTGATGGGCTCAGCGACCCCTAGTATTGATAGTCGCGCTAGAGCCAGCAAGGGACTGTATCAGTTTATCCAGCTGACTGAGAGAGCCAATCCTCTTGCCAGTATGCCTCAGGTTGAGATTGTTGATTTTCGAGATTATATTGGTCAGCAGGAGGTTAGCAGCTTCACCCCTTATTTGATTGATAAACTCAAAGAGCGTCTTGCTAGAAAAGAGCAGGCTGTTTTGATGCTCAACAGGCGTGGCTACTCTAGCTTTATCATGTGTCGAGATTGTGGCTATGTTGATCAATGTCCAAATTGTGATATTTCCTTAACCCTCCACATGGATACGAAAACCATGAATTGTCACTATTGCGGCTTTCAAAGGGCTATTCCGAAGCTATGCCCTAGCTGTCAAGGCAAAAGCATACGCTATTATGGAACAGGGACGCAAAAAGCCTATGATGAGCTCAAGCAAGTGTTGCCGGAAGCTAGAATATTACGAATGGACGTAGACACGACACGTAAAAAAGGAAGCCATGAGGCTATTTTAAGCCAGTTTGGAAATGGTGATGCTGATGTGCTGCTTGGGACACAAATGATTGCAAAGGGGTTGGATTTTCCCAACGTCACCCTAGTAGGTGTTTTAAATGCAGATACTTCCTTGCATTTACCTGATTTTAGGGCATCGGAGCGAACCTTTCAATTGCTGACTCAGGTTGCAGGACGTGCAGGACGTGCAGACAAGCCAGGTGAAGTCCTGATTCAGACCTACAATCCTGAGCATTACGCGATTCAACTGGCCAAAAAGCAGGATTTTGAAGCCTTTTACGCTTATGAAATGGGGATTCGACGAAAGCTAGGCTATCCTCCCTATTATTTCACAGTAGGTCTGACCCTATCGCATAAGAGTGAGCAAGAGGTGGTCAAAAAGGCCTATCAACTGCTGACCATATTGAAGCAGGGCTTGTCTGATCAGATCAGAATATTAGGGCCAACGCCAAAGCCAATTGCAAGAACGCACAATCTTTACCATTATCAGATTATTTTGAAGTATCGCTTTGAGGATCAGCTTGAAGCTACCCTGAATCAAATTCTTGATTGGAGCCAAGAGCAGGATAATCGCGAGCTAAAGGTTATCATTGATCAGGAGCCACAGAGCTTTATGTAAGTGTTCTTTACCGGACTTTGCGCCAAGCTATGCTATAATGAAAAAGAAAGAAAATAGAGGACATAGATGACAAGATTAATTTTTATGGGCACTCCCCAATTTTCAGCAACTGTTTTGCAGGGCTTACTAGAAAAACCAGCCTATGACATTTTAGCGGTCGTGACCCAGCCTGATCGTGCGGTTGGTCGCAAAAAAGACATCACAATGACGCCTGTTAAAAAGCTGGCGCTTGCACATCAGCTGCCTGTTTTTCAGCCTGAGAAGCTATCTGGTTCACAGGAGCTAGCAGATATCATGGCATTAGGAGCAGACGGGATTGTAACGGCAGCCTTTGGGCAATTTTTACCAACAGTCTTATTGGATTCGGTGACATTTGCTGTTAATGTGCACGCGTCCTTACTTCCTAAATATCGTGGTGGCGCTCCGATCCATTATGCTATTATCAATGGTGACAAGGAAGCTGGAGTTACCATTATGGAGATGGTTAAGGAGATGGACGCTGGGGATATGATATCAAGCGCAAGCCTTCCAATTTTAGATACTGATAATGTTGGTACCATGTTTGATAAGCTGGCCATTCTAGGACGAGATTTATTATTGAAAACCTTGCCTGATTACTTGTCTGGTGACCTAAAGCCAGTTCCTCAAGACCATAGCCAAGCCACCTTTTCTCCCAATCTTTCAGCAGAAGAAGAAAGACTGGACTGGTCAAAGCCAGCAAGAGAGGTGTTTAATCATATCAGAGGAATGAACCCTTGGCCGGTGGCTCATACCTTATTAGATGGGCAGCGCTTCAAAATTTATGAGGCTGAATTGGCTGAAGGCTCTGGATCTGCTGGGCAAATCATCGCTAAAACTAAAAAAGCATTGGTCGTAGCAGCAGGTGAGGGGGCTCTATCCTTGACGCTCGTTCAACCAGCAGGCAAGCCAAAGATGCCTATTGTTGACTTTTTAAATGGTATTGGCAGAAGCCTAGAGGTGGGTGATGTCCTTGGCGAATGATTGGAAAAAATCAGCTAGAGGACAGGCGCTGCTTATCGTTGAGGATATTTTTGATCATGGAGCCTATTCTAACCTTGCCTTGAAGCACCAGCTGGCGAATCAGTTTTTAAGTGATAAGGACAAGGCTCTAGTCACAGAGATTGTTTACGGGACTATCTCTAGGAAGATAACCCTAGAATGGTATCTGGCTCACTATATTGAGGACCGAGACAGGCTGGATAAATGGGTTTATTATCTCTTGATGCTTAGCCTTTACCAGCTGGCTTACCTAGACAAGGTGCCTGCTCATGCTATTGTTAATGACGCTGTTAATCTTGCCAAGGCGAGAGCTCATGGCAGAGGAGCAGATAAGCTGGTCAATGCCGTTTTGCGCCAGCTGACCAATAAGCCCTTACCAGATATCAAGAGCATCAAGCGAAAAAACAAATACTATGCTGTTGCTTACTCAGTACCGGTCTGGCTAGTCAAAAAATTGATCGACCAATTTGGCGAGGAGCGAGCTGTAGCAATCATGGAAAGTCTTTTTGTGAGAAGCAGAGCCAGCATACGTGTCACAGATCTGACAAAGCTTGATGAGATCAAGCAGGCAACAGGATCAGAGCAATCATTACTTGCTAGGACTGGTCTGACCAAGAGAGCTGGCAATTTTGCTGCCAGCAGTTATTTCATCAATGGGGACATTACGATCCAAGATGAGACCAGTCAGCTAGTTGCCCCGACGCTGGATATTCAAGGGCAGGAAATGATTTTAGATGCTTGTAGTGCACCCGGAGGGAAAACAGCTCACATTGCCTCTTATTTGACGAGCGGCAAAGTAGTGGCCCTTGATTTGTATGAGCACAAGCTGGCCTTAGTGAATGAAAATGCTAAGCGTCTAGGGGTAGCAGATCGGATTGAAACTAAGGTGCTTGATGCTAGAGAGGTTCATAAGCATTTTGCGAAGAACAGCTTTGATAAGATTTTAGTTGATGCTCCCTGCTCTGGTATAGGCCTCATCAGGCGTAAGCCAGATATTAAATACAACAAGGAAGGGCAGGACTTCCAGCAATTGCAGGAAATTCAGCTGGAGATATTGTCTAGCGTTTGTCAAACGCTGCGAAAAGGTGGTATAATAACCTATAGCACTTGTACGATTTTTGATGAAGAGAATTTCCAAGTTATTGACAAATTTTTACAACGTCATCCTAATTTTGAACAAGTAACACTCAAGCATGCACAAGCAGATATTGTCAAGGACGGTTGTCTTATGATTACACCAGAGCAATACCAGACTGATGGCTTCTTTATTGGGCAAGTCAGACGAGTCTTGTAGTATTTAGGAGGAGACTGACCTAGTCAGAAAAGATTATATGAAGATTTCATTAAAAACCGATATTGGGCAAAAGCGCTCAAACAATCAAGATTTTATCAACAAATTTGATAATAAAAAAGGCATTACCCTTGTTATCCTAGCAGATGGTATGGGAGGTCATAGGGCAGGAAATATTGCCAGTGAGATGACCGTTACAGACCTAGGTAGAGAGTGGGTTAAGACAGATTTTACTGAGCTTAGTCAGATCAAGGATTGGTTGTTAACAACCATCGAAGCAGAGAACCAACGTATCTACGACTTGGGACAATCTGAAGACTATAAGGGAATGGGAACAACCGTTGAGGCAGTTGCTCTAGTAGATTCTAATGCGATTTATGCCCATATTGGCGATTCTCGTATCGGCTTGGTTCATGAGGGAAATTATAGTCTTTTAACCAGTGATCATTCCTTGGTTAATGCCCTAGTGAAGGCTGGTCAGATTACCGAAGAGGAGGCTGCTAGCCACCCACAAAAAAATATCATCACACAATCTATAGGTCAAGCTTCACCGGTAGAGCCAGACTTAGGTGTCAAGGTTTTAGAAAAGGGCGATTACCTAGTGATTAATAGTGATGGCTTAACCAATATGATTGCTAATGAGGAGATTGTTGACATATTATGTCAAGACATCAGCCTTGATGAGAAAAATCAAGCCTTGATTGACCTGGCAAACCAAAGAGGAGGCCTAGACAACATCACCGTTGCTTTGGTGCATAAGGAAAGCGGGGAAGCAGAATGATTCAGATTGGCAAGCTATTTGCTGGTCGTTATCGCATTCTAAAATCTATAGGCCGCGGTGGTATGGCGGATGTTTATTTAGCAAACGATTTGATTCTGGATAATGAGGACGTTGCCATTAAGGTCTTGCGGACCAATTATCAAACAGATCAGGTTGCTGTTGCGCGTTTTCAAAGAGAAGCGCGAGCCATGGCTGAATTAAATCACCCCAATATTGTTGCCATTCGGGATATAGGCGAGGAAGACGGACAGCAATTTTTAGTAATGGAATATGTTGATGGCTCTGACTTGAAAAAATACATTCAGGATCATGCGCCATTATCTAACAATGAGGTGGTGAGAATCATGGAAGAGGTTCTTTCTGCCATGACTCTGGCCCACCAAAAAGGAATTGTTCACAGGGATTTAAAGCCTCAAAACATTCTTTTGACCAAATCAAGTGTTGTTAAGGTTACAGATTTTGGGATTGCCGTTGCCTTTGCAGAGACCAGTCTAACCCAGACAAATTCTATGCTAGGAAGTGTGCATTACCTCTCACCTGAGCAAGCGCGTGGTTCTAAAGCGACGATTCAAAGTGATATTTACGCGATGGGAATTATGCTCTTTGAAATGCTAACAGGGCATATTCCTTATGATGGCGATAGCGCTGTGACGATTGCTTTGCAGCATTTTCAAAAGCCGCTGCCCTCTATCATTGATGAAAATCCTAATGTGCCTCAAGCCTTGGAAAACGTCGTTATTCGGGCTACTGCCAAAAAGCTAAGTGACCGTTATCGCTCGACCTTTGAGATGAGCAGGGATTTGATGACAGCCCTTAGCTATAACCGCAGTCGTGAGCGTAAGGTTGTCTTTGATGATGTCGAAAGCACAAAGCCCTTGCCAAAGGTAACACCGACTCCTGTAACAGCACCTAAGGTATCAAATGCTAGTCAGGCATCTGCGGCAGTTGATGCTAGACTTGAGCAGACTAGCCAGATGGATACTCTGCAAAAGCCTCAAAAAAAGAAAAAAAATGGGCGTTTTCTAGGAACACTCTTAAAAATCTTGTTTTCCTTTTTTGTTGTTGGTGTGGCTCTTTTTGCTTATTTGGTCTTGACCAAGCCAACTACGGTTAAGGTTCCTGATGTGACAGGCTCTAGTCTCAATGCTGCCAAGCAGGTCTTGGAGGAGGCGGGACTAAAGGTCGGTAAGGTCCATCAGATTGAAAGTGACACAGTTAGTGAGGATCAGGTGGTTAAGACAAATCCTCAAGCTGGCTCAGCTAAGCGAAAAGGCTCCAGCGTTGACCTTTACCTTTCGATCGGAAATAAAGGCTTTGAGATGGAAAATTATAAGGGACAGGATTATCAAGATGTGATGACCAGTCTGACTGAGACCTATGGCGTACCAAAGTCAAAAATCAAGATTGAGCGTATCGTGACAAATGAATACCCTGAAAACACCGTTATTAGCCAGTCTCCAAGCGCAGGAGAAAAATTTAACCCAGCTGGTAAATCCAAGATTACCCTCAGTGTAGCAGTGGGTGATACAGTCATCATGCCAATGGTAACTGAGTACAGCTATGCAGATGCAGTCAATACACTAACAGCTTTAGGAATTGATGCCGCAAGAATCAAGGCCTATGTACCAAGCTCCAGCTCTCCGACAGGCTTTGTGCAGGTGAGCTCCCCAAGCTCAAAGGCGGTTGTCAGTGGGCAAACACCGTATTATGGTACCCAGATTAGCCTTTCTGAAAAGGGTGATATTAGCCTCTACCTCTACCCTGAGGAGACACGTGCATCAAGCAGCTCATCGAGCTCTGATACCTCGGCTCCTAATCCATCAGCTGGAGATACAACAGACTCAAGCAGTCATACCGAATTAGGTCAAAATGACGCTGTTACAACACCGTAAACGTAAATAGGATATAGAATATCTGGCTTGCCCATAGTTGCTAAGCTAGGTATTCTTTTTTACTAGAATGCCACTCAAGGGTGAATTTTTGCTTAATTTTTGATAAAATGTCAGGGTAATGGAAGGAGTCTAATGAAAAAATTTCAATTCTTTCTGCTTGTTGAATGCATGCTGCTGGCTATGGGGATTATGACCATTTTGGCCAACGACTTATCAAGCTTTATTTTAATTTTGGTCTTGATTTTATTGGCTCTGCGTTTTTATAATCAAGATACCCGCAATAGCTTTTTGCTAACAGTTAGCTTATTGCTTTTATTCTTAATTTTTATGCTGAACCCTTATATTATTATGGCGGTTCTGTTGGGGATTGTGTATGTGATTATCAATCATTTTTCACAGGTAAAAAAGAAGAATCGATTTGCCCTCATTCGGTTTGCAGAAGAAAAAATGACTGTGCGACAGGTCAAAAATCAATGGCTTGGCGCAGCTAACTATGAAAGTGATTATTATTCCTTTGAGGATATCAATATTATTCGTGCCTCTGGCAATGATACGATTGATCTGACAAATGTGATTGTGACTGGAATGGACAATGTCATCATTATCAGAAAGATCTTTGGCAACACAAAGATCCTAGTGCCTATTGATGTGGCTGTTACCTTAGAGGTCAGCTCTATCTATGCTAGTGTTGATTTTTTGAGCTTCAAGAGTACGATTTACGAAATGAATCCATCACCCTAGGAGAGGCCGAGGACAGCAGTTTAAAGAAGGTTAAGATTATCGTATCCACTATAGCAGGAAATGTCGAGGTGGCTAGACGATGAAAAAAAGGTATTATGCTTTGGTCTGGCTTTATTCGACTATAACCATTTTATCAATTGTTTTTGTTGTGATGGATAATCTGGGGATCACCTTTGACTACTTGCGGAGCCATTTATGGCAGCTAGAGCGCTTGGTGTTTTCAGTTGTGCTGCTTATCATCTCTGTAACCTTGCTGTTGCTTTTGTTGTGGATTATTTTAGATGATAATAGCAAGCGGAGCATCAATAAAAATTTACGCAGGATTCTCAACAATCAAAGAATTCATTTGGAGGAGACCTCTGAAATCAACACGAATTTGACCAGACTTTCTGCGAAAATGTCTCATATAACAACCAATATCCAGAAAAAAGAGAATGCTTATATTTTAGATAGTCAAAAATTGTTCAACAGGAGCGTAAACGAATCGCTAGAGACCTGCACGACACTGTTAGTCAAGAATTGTTTGCTTCGTCGATGATTTTGTCAGGGGTTTCTATGAGCCTAGATCAGATGGATAAGGAGCAGCTACAGCAACAATTAGTTACTGTTGAAGCCATGCTGCAAAATGCTCAAAATGATTTACGCATTTTATTATTGCACCTGCGCCCGACAGAATTGGCAAATCGTAGCCTGTCAGAGGGCTTTACGATGATTCTCAAGGAACTAACTGATAAAAGCGGCATTGAGGTTGTCTATAAAGAAAATATTGGCACTCTGCCAAAGGCCATAGAGGATAATCTCTTTAGGATCGCTCAGGAATTTATCAGCAATACCCTCAAGCATGCTAAGGCGAGCCGCCTTGAGGTGTACTTGAACCAAACACCAACAGAACTACAGCTAAAAATGGTTGATAATGGGGTTGGTTTTGACATGGGTCAGGTTAGGGAATTAAGCTATGGCCTTAAAAATATTGAAGATCGTGTGAATGACCTGGCTGGAACGCTTCGTTTGATTAGTCAAAAAGGAAAGGGCGTTTCGATGGACATTAGACTGCCACTTGTGATGGGAGATGAAGATGAGTAATATAACCGTAATATTAGTTGATGACCATGAAATGGTCCGAATGGGCTTAAAAAGCTTCTTAAATTTGCAGCAAGATGTTGATGTCATAGGTGAGGCTTCTAATGGTCGTGAGGGAGTTGAGCTTGCCCTTGAATTGAGACCAGATGTCGTGGTTATGGATTTGGTAATGCCTGAATTAGGAGGTGTAGAGGCGACCCTAGAAATACTCTCCAAATGGAAGGAAGCAAGGGTGTTGGTGTTAACCTCCTATCTTGATAATGAAAAAATTTACCCTGTCATTGATGCAGGAGCTAAGGGCTATATGTTAAAAACATCAAGTGCAGCTGAAATCTTAAATGCCATTAGAAAGGTTGCTAAGGGCGAGCTTGCCATTGAAACGGAGGTTGACAAGAAGATTAAGGCACATGATCAGCAGCCTAATTTACATGAAGAGCTTACAGCGCGTGAATACGATATTTTGCATTTATTGGCCAAGGGCTATGATAACCAGACCATTGCTGATGAGCTTTTTATTTCCTTGAAGACAGTTAAGACTCACGTGTCAAATATTTTAGCCAAATTGCAGGTTGATGATCGTACTCAGGCTGTTGTATACGCTTTCCGACATCATTTAGTGCCTCAAGATGATCATTAATGCTATAATAGTACTATTGCATGGAGGAAAGTATGGACGCAAAACTAAAGTATAAGGCCAAGAAAATCAAGATGGTTTTCTTTGACATAGATGATACCCTGCGCGTAAAGAACACAGGCTATATGCCAGAGTCTATCCAGAGGGTTTTCAAAGAGCTCAAGAAAAAAGGGATCCTAACAGGAATTGCTTCGGGTCGCGCCAGATATGGTGTGCCCAAGGAGGTTCAGGATTTACAGGCAGATTATTGTGTTAAGCTAAATGGTGCTTATGTGAAGGACAATCAAAAAAACATTATCTTTCAGGCACCTATCCCAGCAGACACTGTTGTAGCCTATAAAAAATGGGCCAATGCAGTCGGCATTGATTATGGCATGGCAGGACGTCACGAGGCTGTCTTATCAGCTCGTAACGAGATGATTAGTGATGCTATTGATAAGGTTTACTCCACACTAGAGGTATGCCCGGATTACAATGAGCACCATGATGTCTACCAAATGTGGACCTTTGAGGACAAGGGAGATGACCTGCAATTACCTGTTGAATTGGCTGAGCAGCTTCGCCTAGTAAGGTGGCATGATCACTCCTCTGATGTGGTCCTAAAGGGCACCTCTAAGGCTCTAGGTGTATCAAAGGTTGTTGAGCATTTGGGCTTAAGGCCTGAAAATATCCTGGTCTTTGGTGATGAGCTCAATGATTTAGAGCTATTTGATTATGCTGGCATCAGCATTGCTATGGGGGTTTCTCACCCACAATTACAAGAAAAAGCAGATTTTATTACTAAAACAGTTGAAGAAAACGGCATTTTATATGCCTTGGAGGAATTAGGTTTGATTGACAAAGAATTACATTTTCCGCAGCTAGATTTGGCTGGCCATGAAGGACCAAGAGTGGTGATGAAAACAAATCATGGTGAGCTGACATTGGCTTTATTTCCAGAGCATGCTCCAAAAACAGTTGCTAACTTCTTAGGTCTAGCTAAGGAAGGCTACTATAATGGTGTTATTTTCCATCGTATTATTGCAGATTTTATGATTCAAGGTGGAGATCCGACTGGCACTGGAATGGGTGGGCAATCCATCTATGGTCAAAGCTTTGAGGATGAGTTTTCAGAGGAATTGTACAACCTTCGCGGAGCCCTTTCGATGGCTAATGCAGGACCAAATACAAACGGCAGCCAATTCTTTATCGTCCAAAATACAAGCCTTCCTTATTCTCAAAAGGAATTAGAGCGTGGTGGCTGGCCAAAGGACATTGCAGCAGCCTACGCTGAACATGGGGGGACTCCTTACCTGGATCGTCGCCATACAGTATTTGGTCAGTTGGCTGATGAAGCCTCTTATCAGGTCTTGGATAACATTGCTGCTGTCGAAACAGGGGCACAAGACAAGCCAAAAGAGGACGTTGTCATTGAGGCCATCGAGGTATTTGATTGATGAAAATTGGCGATAAGCTGCATGGGACCATTACAGGAATCAAACCCTATGGAGCCTTTGTTGCCCTTGAAAATGGGACAACAGGTCTCATTCATATTTCAGAAATTAAGACGGGATTTATTGATAATATTCATCAGATCCTAAGACTTGGTGAGGCGGTTTTAGTTCAGGTCATTGACTATGACGAATACAGTCATAAGGTCAGCCTGTCCTTGAGAACTTTGGAGGAGGAAAAGCATCATGTGTCAAGTCATCATCGCTTTTCAAACAGCCGTTATAAGATTGGCTTTAAGCCTCTTGAAGCCAGCTTACCCAATTGGATTGAGGAAGGCTTAGACCACTTTAAGCAGGAAAAATCGTAAACAGACTTGGAAACATAAAAAACCGAGAAACAGCTATATGAACTGTTCCTCGGTTTTTTGCTATCAGCTCTGGACCAGTCACCTTACTTATCTCAAAGCTATCTTCAAAAAAAGCCAATTGTGATTGCTAGTCCTCTTTGAACATCTTAGCCTACTAGCTTGAGTCTTTTTTACTGTGGTGAAAGCGGCTAGGAAAGCCTATTTCCAAGAAGCTAGAAGCTCTGGGGCGCTTAGGCGTGGTATGCTATGTTTATTGTTAAAAAGGAATCAAAGTAAGCATTTTTCCATATGCTAGCTGACTGGCCTTTAATGGTGACTAAGTAAGAGCGATGATTTATGCTTGAAAGCTTATTCTAGCTGCTAGGGCTGGTGCTTATATGATTATTCTAATCAAACTGATAAAGGGCAGTAGACAGGTACCGCTCACCATTATCTGGTAATATAGCTAAGACCTTTTTACCTTTTCCAAGCTCCTTAGCAGCTTGGATAGCAGCATAAACAGCGGCTCCAGAAGAAATGCCTACAAGAAAGCCCTCCTTAGCCCCGATTGACCGAGCAGTGGCAAGGGCAGCCTCTGACGCTACTCGAATGATGTGGTCATAGGCCTTTGTATCTAAGGTATTTGGGATAAAGCCAGCTGAAATCCCTTGAATCTTGTGCGGAGAAGACTCTTCACCAGATAAGACGGCAGATTCATCTGCTTCCACAGCATAGATAGAAATATCAGGATTAACAGCCTTTAAGGCATGCGCAACGCCAGAAATAGTGCCACCAGTTCCCACACCAGAAACAAAGGCATCAAGTCCTTTTTCTCCAAAAACCGCGATAATTTCTTGCCCTGTTGTCTCTTCATGAACCTTGGGATTTGCAGGATTGTCAAATTGCGAGGGCATCCAAGCACCGGTCTCTCTGGCAATCTCTTCTGCTTTAGCAATCGCACCTTTCATCCCATCACTACCTGGGGTTAAAACGAGCTCTGCTCCGTAAGCTTGAATGATTTGACGTCTTTCAATACTCATTGTCTCAGGCATTACAATGAGCACTCGGTAGCCTTTTGCAGCCCCAACCCAGGATAAGCCAATCCCTGTATTGCCACTGGTTGGCTCAACGATTGTATCACCTGGCTTGATCATGCCTGCTTTCTCAGCAGCTTCAATCATTGCAAGTGCTATGCGATCCTTAACTGAAGAGCCTGGATTAAAAGCTTCTAGCTTGACATAAATATCGGCAGCCTCCTCTGGACTGGTGTTTCTCAATTTAATAATAGGGGTTTTCCCAACCAACTCTGTAATGTTGTGATATAGCTTTGACATAGGTCCTCCTTTTTATCCTTGTATCAATACATGCTTATATAAAAGTATATAGCTAATAATCGACAAAGTAAAATAGCCATTTACTATCGTAGTGATAAAGAGACGCTATCACTGTTCATGCTAATTGGCAGGCAAAACAGGGACCTCAATCCTTTGCGATTCGATCTCTTCAAAGGAAACCTTGCCATGATAATGCTCAATCAATGCCTTAGAAATACTCTCCAAGCGCTCAGGATCAAAGTAAATAGCTGTTCTGACGACATCAGAAAATTCGGTATTCATTTCAATCAATGCTTCTTGCTCCAGAAAATTAGGATAGATTTGGTATTGAGGGTAGGTGAGGCTGATTGCTAGTCCAGTTTGTTTTTTTACCTCAACGACCTTTAAGGCCTGAATAGCTGCCGCAGTTACGCCGGAGTAAGCGCGAATGAGCCCTCCAGCTCCTAATTTAACACCTCCAAAATAGCGTGTCACAACAGCTACAAGATTGGTTAATTCCTGCCTTTCTAAGACAGATAGCATGGGAATACCAGCAGTACCAGATGGCTCACCATCATCGCTTGACCGCTTGGTTTGTCCTTTGTCTCCGATAATCATAGCAGAGCAGGAATGATTGGCCTTATAGTGCTTTTTTTTGATGTCAGCAATAAAGGCTCTGGCCTCCTCTTCTGTGTAGACGCGTTTGATTTGGCAAATAAAGCGAGATTTTTTGATGCTTTCCTCAAAAAGCCCATCAGTCATAATAGTTTTATAATCTTCCATAAGAAAATTTTACAAAAAATGCTGATATTTAGCAAAATAATTCGGATAATAAGGTATGGAGAATATCGAAAATTACTATGGACGTCTTTTACCCGAAAGGCAATGCCCAAAGGCTGTTTCTGCCTGGGCTTGCAGCTTACAAAGCATGATCACTAAAAAGGGAACGTTATACTGCCAACGCTGTAGCAGTTTAATTGAGAAGGCTCATCAGCTGCCTAGCGGTGCTTACTACTGTAGAGCCTGTCTTGTTTTTGGTCGAAACCAATCTGATCGCCCCTTGCTCTATTTTCCACCGGCTTCTTTTCCAAAGGGACATTATCTGAGGTGGCAAGGACAGCTCACGACATATCAGGCAGCTATCTCTCATCAGCTTACTAACCATGTTAAGCTCAAGCAAGACACCTTAGTTCATGCGGTTACTGGTGCTGGCAAAACAGAGATGATGTATGAAGCTATTGCAGCAGTTGTTAATAAGGGTGGCTGGGTCTGCATTGCTAGTCCACGAGTTGATGTTTGCATAGAGCTTGAAAAACGACTATCGCGGGACTTTTCCTGTCAAGTCTGCCTTATGCATGCTGAGTCAGAGGTTTATCATAGAAGCCCCATTATCGTTGCCACAACACATCAATTGATGACCTTTTACCATGCTTTTGATCTGCTCATTATTGACGAAGTAGATGCCTTCCCCTTTGTCAATAATCGTCAATTAAACCATGCTGCTCATCAGGCTGCAAAAGCAGATGCAGTGACAGTATACCTAACAGCAACCTCTACAAGAGATTTAGAGCGCAAGGTCAAGCAAAAAGAGCTTGTCAAATTGACGTTGGCAAGAAGATTCCATGGCAAGCCCTTAGTTGTTCCAAAGTATCAAAGATTATTCTCCCTTTTAGAGGCTATCAATCGTGGGAAATTGCCTAGAAGGTTCATCACCCTAGTCAAAAAACAAAGGGCAACCGGCTATCCTCTTTTAATCTTTTTTCCGATTATTGAGCTGGCTGAGCAATGCTGTCAGCTGCTCCACAAGTATTTTCCTAAGGAAACTATTGCTCATGCTTCCAGTCAGTCATCAAATCGAATGGCTATCATTGAGCAATTCAGACAAGGACAAATCACTATACTTATATCAACAACCATTTTGGAAAGAGGTGTGACCTTTCCAACCGTAGATGTCTTTGTCTTATTAGCCAATCATCGCCTTTACACAAGCAGCAGTCTTATTCAAATCAAGGGTTGAAAACTTTGTAATTTTTGGCATTAAAAAGTCCAATGAATGTCTATATTATCTCTATCAACTTTAACACGTTGAACAAGCAGCTCAACAGCATATTTTTGACCCTCATAGTCCATGGTCCATACATCAGGCAAGGCGAGAAAGTCAGCAATGGTTTCTTGTCTGTCAAGTTCATCATCGTTATCACAAGTTTTATCTAGTTCGTTCTCTAGCAATCTTTTTTTAGCTATAAGAGTGTTTGTCTGAGTTTTGAGGTCTTCAAGAGTTATCAGATCGTTAAGATAAAGATTGTTTAGCTTAGAGAGTTGATTCACTGTTTTATTGATATTAGCTTCAATTCTTTCACGCTTGTATTTTAATTCGTGATCCTCAATATGTTTTTGTCTGCTCGCTATTGACGGATCTTTTTGTATTTTGGCTATCTCGTGTAACACATAATCCTCCAAGGTTTCTGCATCGTAAAGTGGTGTGTCGCAACTAGCTGTTCGTTTTGGCCTACTATTTAGGCAATAGTATTTTTTGGATCTTTTGCCTTCTTTTTTTCTTGGTCTGCCAAGCTCAAGCCCCATTCTTGAGCCACATTGACGACATCTTAAAAATTTACTTAGCATATACTTCGCCTGAAAAGGTATTGTGTAGTGGTTTTCTTCGATTCCTAATCTTCTGCGTTGCCTTTCTCTTTGGGTTTTATCAAATAGCTCTTTTGTAATAATTGGTTGATGATTTCCGGGGAATAATTTATTATTATACCTTGTCATACCATAATAGACAGGATTATCTAATAGATGCTTAACACCATGTGGAAACCAAGTGCAATCCTTACCGTTGTAGTCCATCTTATTAAGTTTATCCACTATTTTTTGAATAGACATACCTTTGAGATAATCTGTATATATCATTTTAACTATAGGCGCTTTTGCAGGATCTAAAATCAATTCGCCTTTTTCTTTGTTGTAATCATAGCCAAAAGGGGTATAAGTCCAGGCCATAGTTTTTCCGGATTTTGCTCTTCCGATTTTTCCCATTGTCATTCTCTCTGTTATCTGTTCTCGTTCGAATTCGGCAATTGCAGATAGCAATGTGAGGAATAGATTACCCATAGCCGAAGAAGTGTCAATATTTTCTTGCAGACTGACAAAATGGATATTGTTTTGGTTAAAAACATCTTTAACTAAGTAAAGAGTATCTCTGACACTTCGGGAGAGTCTGTCTAGCTTATAAACTAAGATTGTATCAAATCGTTTATGCTTTGCGTCTGTAATTAGTTTAGACATGGCGGGACGGTCTATCTTACCTCCTGAAAAGCCAGCATCAGTGTACTCCTCATATATAATCCAACCCATAGCTTCGCAGTATTTGATCAAACTGTCTATCTGACCTTGTATTGAATAGCCCTCCTCTGCCTGATTTGTTGTACTGACTCTAACATAAATAGCGACTTTTCTTGTTGTAATCATTGTTTTTCACCTCATTTTTATGTTAAAATGGGTATAGTAAAGAGACCTACTGCAAAGCAGGTTTTTACTATACACGTTCGCCTCACGCTCGCATCGACCAAAGTTGAGCGTGAGGCTTTTTATTATTGTGTTTAGATTATAAAAAGCACTAAAAATACAATGGAAGCAGTGCCCCAATAAAGCTGTTCTTTTTTATTCCAAGGAATCTCTTCATTTGAATGTGATATAAGGTGACTGTTGTTTTCGTCAACTTCATCATCGGAATTAACTTTTTTAGAAAGGTTTACAGCATTAGCACCGCAGCCTATAAATAAAATTAGGAATAACCATTTCATATTTAACCCCCATTTTTCAAGATACTTTGACGGTATTCAAACGCTTCAGCTTCTTCGGTAATCTCAATAGCTAATTCTTTATGATTTTCTAGAACTTCTTTGATTTTAGCAAACGGAACTCTAAAGTACTCTTTTCGACTGTTTATTTTATTTACTTTATACGCTTCAAATTTATTATGTAACTCAGACTCTAAAGCAAAAGCTTCCTCACTAAAGATAAGCGCATGAACATCAAAAGTAAAAGGCACCGATGCACTCCCCAATTCGCGAATACGATCCATTGGGTCTAAACGTCTTGTTACTCCAATTTTATAAACATCTTCTCCAAAAGCACCTATATTAGAAATAACATAGACATATCCAGCTGTTGCATGTCCTTCTCTATAATCAATGTCTTCTTCAATCTTATCAAGTTCTGAGAGCTTGTTTTGGTATTCAATTAATTGCAATTGTAATTTCTCTTGTTCTTTCGGAGAAGCGTTAGCAAGCATCACTTCGACGTTCTTGACCATTTGTAAAAAGTGCTTCCTGTCTTTTTCAAGTTGTTTTCTTTTAGCAGTAATCTCAGCTTGAAGTTTTTTATCTTCTCTTTCTCTTGCACGCTGTTCTCTTAGAATTTCTTTTTCTTCTTGTTTTTGCAATTCGTATTCAGCAGCTAATCTCAATTCTTGTGCTTTTAAATCTAAATATTTAAAGGTAAGTTGGATCAAGTTCCTTTCATACATTTTATTTAATTGTTCGAAAGCCTTCTGAAGAGTTTGCACTTTTTTATCTACATTTACGACAGACACTTTAACTAGTAAGGCATCGGCTTCACCATTAAAGCCGCGGATTGCAGCTTTCCTAAGTTGGTTCTGCATTGCTTTACCTTTTGCTGCACTACCATCTAGAGTCATGGGGGAAATTATGCTTGTAGCTTCACCATTTTTTATGAGTGTTTTTTGTTTCATTCGTAACGTATCTAAAGCATCTTTATATTTAGTACTATGGGAAAATTTATACTGGCGTTCAAAAAAACCATATTCTTGAAGGTCTAATGTATCATTGGCTAATGCAATTTCTTCTTTAATTTCCCTCAATTTTTCTTTTTCATTTTCAATTTTTTGTTGTAACTTTTGTAATTTCTTTTCTAGAGCCACATCTTTTATTTTTCCGAAATTAAACAATCCCATAACACACCTCAATATTCTTTGGGCATAAAGTTGCCGACGATTTTGCCGATTATACGCGGATCTTCGCTAAAAGGAGCAAACTTATCCTTGTATTTTTTATTTAAAGAAACTAATCTTAATCCATCTTTTTCCCTATAAACTTTCTTAATATAGGTTTGTCCGTCCCATTCAACAGCATAGACACCGCCTTCGTAATCAAAGCCAGTTTGCTTTATAAGCACAACTTCACCATTTAAATAAGTGGGCTCCATAGAATCGCCGAAAACCCAAGAAGCGAAATCGTAGTCTAATTCTTCTTCGTAAAAGACAGTATCATAGTTCCCGTCACCAAAATATCCATAACCTGTCCCAGCTGAAAGCTTCTCGTAAACTTTATACTCATAGAGTTTTTTCTCCATAGAAGTCATTTTATTTTTTTGTTCTTTTAATTGATCTGTTGCAAAGTCTAAAACTTTTTGCTTACGAGGAACATTTAATTCCACGACAGTTGTGGTTATTTTTTTGACAAGTGGAGAAGTAGGAATCTTAAGTTCGTGATTTTTCTTACGAGGTGCAAATCTTGGATCTATATCTGATTTCATTAACCCAAAATAATCGGCTATTTTTTGGACATTACCGGGAATAGGTAAAGATGTCCCTTTTACGTAACCTGTGAGCGTACTTGGTGGTATTCCTGTAGCCTTTGAGAGTTCAACTTGCTTTGTATTTGTTTCGTTGAGCAGATCATTGAATTTGCTCGAAAAGAATCCTAACGCCTCTATTTCTTGAGGTGTTAATCTACCTCTTCCTCTTGCCATATTATTTTCCTTTCGATTTTTATACTCATATGATATCGCTTTAAATCGTATTTGTAAATAGTATTTTTAAAATAAATACGATTTTTTTCGTAAATGCTATTGACATACGTTTTAATTCGAATTATAATATAATCAAGCTTAAAGAATTAAGCAAAATAAAGACTCCCAAAGGAGTGGTGAACTGCCCCCCAAAAGTTAGACATAAAATCTAACAATTGGGGGGCTATTTTTATGACATTGAGTTATGAAGACAAGGTTCAAATCTATGAGCTACGGCACATTGGAAAGTCCATTAAATGCTTATCAGAAAAGTTTAGTATTGCAGAATCTGACCTCAAATACATGATTCGCCTGATTGACAGGTATGGGTTAGCCATTGTCCAAAAAGGTAAGAATAGTTATTATTCTCCAGAACTGAAGCAAGAGATAATAGATAAAGTTCTGATTGATGGTCAATCTCAAAAACAGACGTCCTTAGACTATGCTTTACCAAATTCTAGTATGCTTTCAAGGTGGATAGCGCAATACAAGAAAAACGGCTATACTATTCTTGAGAAAAGAAGAGGGAGGCCACCAAAGATGGGACGTCAACCAAAGAAGACTTTAGAACAAATGACAGAGTTGGAGCGACTCCAAAAAGAATTAGACTACCTTAGAGCGGAGAATGCTGTGCTAAAAAAGCTGAGAGAATACCGGTTGAGGGACGAAGCAAAGCTCAAAGAGCAACAGAAATCATCCAAGAATTAATCGGTCAATTTTCTCTAGCAACTTTGCTTGAAATCCTTGATTTATCGCGGTCAACCTATTATTATCAAGTCAAGCAACTAGCTCAAGAAGATAAGGACATGGACTTAAAGGAGCTCATTCAAGGCATCTATGATGAACATCATGGCAATTATGGCTATCGTCGCATTCATCTGGAACTAAGAAATCGTGGTTTTATCGTCAATCACAAAAAAGTACAACGTTTGATGACTGTCATGGGCTTAAAAGCTCGTATCCGTCGTAAGCGCAAGTATTCTTCTTACAAAGGTGAGGTTGGCAAAAAGGCTGATAATCTGATTAAACGTCAGTTTGAAGGTTCTAAGCCCTACGAGAAGTGCTATACCGATGTGACGGAATTTACCTTACCTGAGGGGAAACTCTATCTATCGCCTGTTCTTGACGGCTATAACAGTGAGATTATTGATTTCACCCTGTCTCGATCGCCTGACTTGAAGCAAGTACAAACCATGCTTGAGAAGGCTTTTCCAGCGGATTCGTACAATGGAACGATTCTCCACAGCGATCAAGGCTGGCAATATCAACATCAGTCTTATCATCACTTTTTGGAGACTAAAGGCATTCGTCCATCCATGTCTCGCAAGGGAAATAGTCCAGATAATGGGATGATGGAGTCCTTCTTTGGTATTCTCAAATCTGAGATGTTTTACGGCCTTGAGACAACTTATCAATCCCTTAATGAGCTTGAACAAGCTATTACAGATTACATTTTTTACTACAACAACAAACGCATTAAAGCAAAGCTAAAAGGACTTAGCCCTGTGCAATACAGAACTAAATCCTTTCACTAATATGTCGTGTCCAACTTTTGGGGGTCAGTACAGTCTTTAATAAGCATATTTATGATAAATTATATGACTATGACACTTTTACAGAGGTCCATTACGGCGGAGCATCGTCTGGTAAATCTCATGGAGTTATTCAAAAAGTAGTATTAAAAGCATGCCAAGACTGGAAGCACCCTAGAAAGGTGCTTTTTTTACGCAAAGTTGGTGCAACTGTTTATGACTCAATATTCGAAGATGTGAAACAGTGTCTTGAGTTATGGGGTCTACTAGACAAGTGTAAGGTTAATAATTCAGCATATAGGATTGAGCTGCCAAATGGGGCGACATTTATTTTTAAAGGCCTAGACAACCCTGAGAAAATCAAGTCAATTAAAGGCGTGTCAGATGTCGTTATGGAAGAGGCTAGCGAGTTTACGCTTGATGATTATACTCAGCTAACTCTTCGTCTGCGTGATCGTAAACATTTAAAGAAACAAATTTTTTTAATGTTTAACCCGGTATCAAAAGTAAACTGGGTTTATAAAGCCTTCTTCGTTAAGACACCTAAGAATACAGTTGTCTATCAAACAACTTATAAAGACAACCGTTTCTTAGATGATGTCACGAGAGAAAATATCGAGGAACTAGCCAATAGGAATGAAGCTTATTACAAAATATATGCCCTTGGCCAGTTTGCGACATTAGATAAGCTTATCTTCCCAAAATACGAAAAGAAAATATTAAATAAAGACAAATTATCACACTTGCCTTCTTTTTTTGGCTTGGACTATGGATTTATTAATGATCCATCGGCATTTTTGCATGTCAAAATTGATGATAACAATAAAAAACTTTACATCTTAGAGGAGTATGTGAGAAAAATCTAACAAATGATAAGATAGCAAATGCTATAAAGGACCTCGGATATGCCAAAGAAGAGATTAGGGGAGACTCAGCAGAAAAGAATCAAATCAAGAGCTTAGAAATTTAGGTATCCCAAGGATAATCGATGTTAAGAAAGGTCCGGGGTCTGTCATGCAAGGGATTCAGTATCTGCTGCAATATGACTGGATAGTTGATGAAAGATGTGTCAAGACCATTGAAGAGTTAGAAAATTATACCTGGAAAAAAGATAAAAAAACAAATGAGTATATTAACGACCCAGTCGATAGTTATAACCACTGCATTGACGCGATTAGGTATGCGACATCTAATCATTTCTTGACACTGGACAAAAAACAATCCAATAGCTTTAATATTTTCCGCAAAGCAGGTTTCGGACTCTAGAAAGGAGAACAATGTTATACACAGAAACGTTTAAAGACAGCACAGGTAATGCTAAATTACTTGAGTTTAGATTCCATCGTGAGTCTCGTATGAGGTATCAGACAAGCGATTTAAGCGGCCTTTTTGACGAAGGGTATAAACTATTGCTTGACTATATCAAACACCACGAAAGCAAGCAAAAACCACGCATACAGGAGCTTTTAGACTATGCTGAGGGTAATAATCATACAGTCTGCGAATCAGGCCGCAGACGAGAGGCTGATATGGCAGACAGTCGTGCTATACACAACTACGGTAAGTATATCTCGACCTTTAAGCAGGGCTATTTAGTTGGAAATCCTATCCGCGTGGAATATGAGGACAATGATGATGCTAAAAAACAATTGTTCAAGGAGCTGGCGGATAAAAATAACTTCCACCAACTTAACCGTAGACTTGTCAAGGATTTATCCAAGGTAGGCCGCGCCTATGAACTTATCTATCGCAGCATGGACGATAAGACAGAGGTTGTGCGATTAGATCCACGAGAAACCTTTATTATCTATCAAGCTGATGTTGGGCAAGCTAGCCTTGTGGGTGTGAGGTACTATAACAAGAGTCAGCTGGATAGAACAAAGAAAACAGTTGAGGTCTACACAGATAACGAGATCATTTACTTTGATTATGATGGGCAACTGACAGAGGTTGATAGGCGGCCACACATTTTTAAATCTGTACCTATCACAGAGTATCTCAATACGGACGATGGCCTTGGTGATTATGAGACGGAGTTGTCTTTAATTGACTTGTATGATGCAGCTCAATCAGACACAGCAAACTATATGCAAGATTTGTCAGATGCAATCTTGGCTATTATTGGTCGAGTATCGTTCCCGAGTTATGTAGACACCAAGGAAAAAGCCATTGAATATCTGCGTGCTATGCGCAAAGCTAGGTTGCTAAATTTAGAGCCACCAGTGGATACCGAAGGTAGAGAAGGTTCTGTAGATGCTAAGTATCTCTATAAGCAATATGATGTCAACGGCACAGAAGCTTATAAAGATAGGGTTGTGCAAGATATCCACAGATTTACCAACACACCAGATATGTCAGATAGCAAATTTGCAGGCACGCAATCTGGAGAGGCACTCAAGTGGAAAGTCTTTGGGCTTGACCAAGAGCGTGTAGACTTGCAAGCACTGTTTGAGCAATCTCTAAAACGTAGATATAAGCTTATCGCAAGAGTTAGTGAGCTGTTAAAAGAAATTGACGGATTTGACATTAGCAAACTTAAAATTACTTTTACCCCTAACTTACCAAAATCGCTACATGAAAAAATTGAAGCTTTTAAAGCACTTGGAGGGGAGTTGTCGCAAAAAACAACAATGTCTATTACAGATATTGTGGAAAATCCTGATAAAGAGATTGCTTCCATCAACGATGAGGCTAAAAATCGTAGTTTATTGGCGCAAAAGATGGAGTCAGAAGGTAGAATGACGGATAGGGAGTTAGCTCGTGACTACAATCATGAATAAGAGTAAATATTGGCGTGATCGTGTTAAAAAAGAAATGGACGCAAAAGAGGCAGATGATATCTCCCTTGAACAGTCCATGAAACAATTACACAATTATCATTTTAGAAATATCGAAAAAGAAATTGAGTCATTTTATCAACGTTACGCTGATAAAGAGAAAATAGACATCGCAGAAGCCCGTAAGAGAGTTTCTGAGCTTGACATTTCTGCTTACCAGAAGAAAGCTAAGGAACTTGTTGTAAAGGCTGAGAAGCTACGAAAAGAGGGTAAGACAGTAACGAGAGATGACTTTACCCACCAAGAAAATGCAGACATGGCCATCTACAATTTAGCGATGAAAACTAACGCTTTAGAATTGTTGCGCTTGAATATCGACTTGGAGATGCAGGAGCTCGCAAATGGCGAACATAAGCTAACCAAGACATTTCTTGACGAAGGATACCGCAAAGAGGTTGAGTTCCAAGCGGGATTGTTAGGACTGTCGGTTGCTAGCCAAGCAAGCGTGAAAGGGTTGGCTGACGCAGTTATTAACGCTAATTTCAAAGGCGCAAAATGGTCGGATAGCATTTGGGACAGACAAGATAAATTACGCAGCATTATATCCCAGAGCGTACAGAGTGCTATCTTAAAAGGTAAAAATGGTTTAACTATTGCAAGGGATATTAGACGAGAGTTTGATGTGTCAGTGTCTTATGCAAAGCGAATAGCAATCACTGAGCATGCAAGGGTGCAGATGGAAGTTAGTAGATTATCCATGGCGGAGAATGGCTTTGCTATGTTTGACATTATCCCAGAGCCTAAAGCATGTGATGTTTGTAAAGACATTGCTAAACAAGGTCCATATCACATGGATAAGTGGCGAACAGGGGAAAACACGCCGCCCATCCATCCTTATTGCAGGTGTGCAGTTGTTGGAGTGGAAGAAGAAAATAGTAGTAATCATGAATCACTTGATAAGCTTATTAAAACAGAGTATAATCAAAGTATGAAAGAGTCATCGACTTATGCTCGTAACGTTTTGTCGGCAGTGTCATTGATAGAGCCTCGAATTACATCGCAAATTAAGCATATTGTCAAGCAATCCAACGGTAATTTACAAGGACTTGATTTTAGATTAAAAAGTCTAGATTCTTTGGCCAGAAAGATCTCTACTGATAGCTTGTTGGACGATATTTCACCGGAAGAAGCCGCAAACAACATAAATGATGCATTACGCTATACAGCTGTATTTAAACCAGATAATTTTTTTGATGATTATCATAGCATGAAAAATGCATTGGTCAGAGATGGTTTTAAAATCGAAAAGGTGAAAAATACTTGGCTAGATGATGGTCCATATAACGGTGTTAATACTGTTGTATCAAAAGACAATGTCAAGTTTGAAATTCAATATCATACCCAAGAAAGCTTTGATTTAAAAAACGGGAAACTGCATGAATTATATGAGGAGAGAAGACTTCCTAATATAACACGAAAACGGAAGGCTGAACTAGACAAAATGATGTTTGAGCTTAGTAAATCTTTAACTAAACCTAACCAAATAGAAAGGGTGAATTGATATGATTACAAAATATTTTTTTATAAAAACCGAACACCCCAAAATTGTTAGATATTCTAATGGGTTAACAGAAGTTTATAACAGCGCAAAAGGCTGGGAAGAACAAGAAGCTTGGTACGATCGTCTATTCTTTAGCGATTTCAGTGATTTTGAAGAGGTTACAGAAAAAGAAGCTAAAATGTTTATTGCGGGATTGACAGCGGCATGAGTATTGTGGAGCTAGCTTTCAGAGTGGCTAAAAAAGCCCACCTTGGACAGGTTGATAAGGCCGGTGTCGACTATATTAAGCACCCTATAACTGTTGCAAGTTTTGTAAAAACTGATGAAGAAAAGGCAACGGCTTATCTTCATGATGTTATCGAAGATACAAGTTTGACTTTACTTGACTTGGAAGAGTATGATTTTCCTCGAAGTGTTATAGAGGCAGTTGATATACTGACAAAGAAAAAAGGACAGGATTATCAATCCTATCTAAACCTTGTTAAAACAAATAAACTTGCAAGAACTGTAAAATTAGCTGATTTAAAACACAATTCTGATTTATCTCGTCTCTCTGAAGTAACTAACAAAGATTTAAAACGCTATAAAAAATATCAAGAAGCTATCAAATATTTAAACAATTAAACAACAACAGACGGGCAACCGTCTTTTTTTGTACCCCAAAAACAGGAGGAAATGATGTTGAAAATAGTGAAATTTTTGAAATATGTTTGGATTTATAAGTGTAAACCTGTCAGTCCAAGTCTTTATGCATCGAGTCGGATTGAGTACTTCAAACCTCTTGGTTATTACTGGGAAAAAGCAACGATAGGAGAAAGCAATGAATAAACGAATCAAAAAGAAACGTAAACTAGAAACAGTAGTAGTGATGCTGGTTGCGGAAAATGCCTTGCAGGCTGAAGCGCTCATAAATCAAAACAAAGAAATCATGGAGCTAAAATCAATCGTTGAGCGAAACGCTCTGGCAACAAACGAAGAGTTAGCGACTGTTAAAGACACCGTTTTAGACAACCAATCAGTTATCAAGGCAATTGGTGACACGGTTGACTACATCAAGCAAAATTACAAACGTAAGTGGGGGAAGAAATGAAGTATCTCAAGAAAAGTAATAGTAAGGAGTTATTTTGAAAGTCAAAGAGATAGCACAGGTGTTTAATGAATATTCGGATTTTTTGTGGTACAAAACGGTAAATATCTACCTGGTGACAGAACTAGTTTTTTTCTAGATTGCGAATTGGAAATCAAAGAAATATCTATCGGAATTCCTGATTGCTTAATTATTGAAGTATAAAAATTCAAAGTCGTAGCAATACGGCTTTTTATTGTGCCCTGAGCATGGCCTAAAAAGGCTCAAATTAATCACTAGCGTGGCTTGTGGATAAATACACCTAATAGAGACTAGAAAACATGAGGCGCCCGTTTTCGTGGCTCTGCAGTGTGTTTAAAAGCAAGACTAGCGTGGGAGGAAAAAATGAATAAAAAACTATTAGAAAAACTTTTTAAATGTGCTCCAGATACTGGCACAGGTTCAGGAGGAGCTTCTGATGCAGATAGCCAACAATCCGAAACAGATGGAGAACCATCTAGTGAAGACAGCTTTAAAGCTCCACAGTCGCAATCAGAGTTAGATAGCTATACGAATAAAGCAATCCAAAAGGCATTGGAAAATCAACGCAAAGATGAAGCTAAACGAATAGAAGAAGCTGTAAAAGCTGCTTTAGATAAAGAAAAAGACTACTCCAAGCTATCTGAAGAAGAACGTCAGCAGCGTGAATTTGAAGATAGTAAGAAAGCCTTTGAAGCTGAAAAAGCCAAGTTTGAACACGATAAACTTGTAGTCCAAGTCGAAAAGGATCTTATCGCAAAGGGATTGCCTTCTGAGTTTGCTGAATTGCTTGCTACAAAAGATGCAGAAAATGCGCTAGAGCAAGTCAAAACATTCGAAGCAGCATTTAAAAAAGCAGTAGCTGATGAAGTTAAAAAGACCGTACGACAACTTACTCCATCAACTGGGGCAGGTGCAATATCAACACAAACAAACTATGGGGCGAACTTGGCGAGTAAGATCGCACAACAAAGCACCACATTATTTTAGGAGGAAAAAAATGAATAAACGTAAAGTAACAACATCAAAAGAGATTCTCCACAATCTCGAATACGAAGCTATTACAGTCACTTTAGATTCAAGCACAGTTGGCAAAAAAGTTATTCCAGCCGGTACAGTTTTGGCCGGTGTATCGGATTCTGTTTTTAAAGATCGCAAACAAAAAGTAAAAACTGTGGCAAATCACGAGGTCAGCGGAGAGAGCAATATTTGTGGAATTTTGTTAACCGATGTTGATTTGACAGATGGTGATAAAGCAGGTGCTTGTGTTTATCGCGGTACTGTCAACGCAGATAAACTTGCTGATTCATCAATTGCAGAAAATTTTACGGAATTGGCGACAAAACTACCACATGTTGTCTTTATTAAGGGAGGTAAGTAAGCATGGCATTGATCCACGAAATTATCACATCGGAAAACATCAAAGGTTTTTATAATGCTAAAAATGAGAACATTGATAAAACGTTAGGGGAAAAAGCATTCCCACCAAAACAGCAATTAGGGCTTAAGCTATCCTTTATCAAGGGTGCGGCAGGAAAACCTGTGACACTTAAAGCGGCCGCTTTTGATACTAAAGTACCTCTACGTGACCGCATGGCAGTTGAGCTGCTTGACGAAGAAATGCCTTACTTTAAAGAGGCTATGCTTGTTAAAGAGGCAGACCGTCAAGAGCTTAACATTATATCTCAAACAAAAATAGTGATCTTATTGACACAGTTTTAGCGGCAATTTATAACGATAAGGTAACGCTTATCGCAGGCGCTAAAGCACGTTTAGAAGCAATGCGTATGGAAGTGCTGTCTAAAGGTAAAATCCACGTCGCATCAAACGGTGTCATGAAAGACTTTGATTATGGACTAGACTCTTCGCAAACAACTAAGCCAAGTGTTAAATGGTCTGAGGCAGAGACCGCGACACCACTTAAAGACATTGAAGGTGCAATTGAAAAAATGGCAGAACGTGGCTTTGTGCCAGAAGCAATTATCATGAACTCTAAGACATTTAGTTTGATTAAAAACGCTAAATCAACTCTTAAAATCATCAAACCAATGGCACCAGATGGGGCAGCTGTTACCAAAGGTGATTTGACGACTTATATTGCTGATGAACTAGGACTCAAAATTTTGTTTAAAGATGGTATGTTCATTGGTGACGATGGCAAATCTCGTAAGTATTTCCCAGATGGCTTTGCAACTTTGGTACCTAACGGCAACCTTGGCTACACTGTGTTTGGCACTACTCCAGAGCAATCAGATCTCATGGGTGGGCACGCAACAGATGCAGATGTGTCGTTGGTTGAGACTGGTATTGCAATCACAACTACTAAGACAACTGATCCAGTAAATGTTCAAACCAAGGTATCTATGATTGCTTTGCCGTCATTCGAACGATTGGAAGAAGTGCAAATTATCGACTCCATTGACCAAGTATAAGGAGGGGGTTATGGCTGAAGTTATTAAAACTTTTAGGGATAAAGAAACCACTAACACTTACTACGTAGGAGACGATTACAACGGAGACCGCATTGATGAGTTGACAGCTAAAGGATACCTATCTGGTGATAAGGTTTCTGCTGCCGCTATAGAGATTGACCTTGACAAATTAAAGGTTGACGAAATTAGAGCAAAACTTGATGAGTTAGGCGTCGCTCATGACCCTAAACTAAAAAAGCCAGAATTATTAGAACTTTTGAAACAGTCAGCTAGCTAGGAGGTGTTTATGCAAAAGATAAACACAGATAGCATTATAGCTAACGTAAAACTCGATTTAGGTATTGATGACACCTTGCAAGACAGTTTGCTCAATATGTTGCTAAAACGTGTTACAGACCATTTTAAAGCGGAATACGGCGTTGATGATATAGACAACGCCTTTTCGTTTGTTTTGGAAGACTGTCTAATTGCTAGGTTTAATCGCAGAGGGTCAGAGAGGGCTAAGTCGGAAGAGGTAGAGGGTCATAAAACAACCTACTATGACTTTTTAAATGAGTTTGAGCCTTACGACAAAATGATTAAGTCCAACCTTAATTTGATTAAGGATAATTCTCGTAAAGGGGGATTGTACTTTTTATGAGATATGCAGATAGGATTACGTTTGTTAAGGCGACAGATGAACAATATGACCCTGATTTAGGTGAGTACACATATACCGAAGTCATGATCAAGACATTGCCTTGTTTTGTCATGGACTTAGGTATGGCTAAATCTGTGCAGATTTTCGGAGACTATCAAAAAACACGAAAAGTTGTTTATTTGCGCCAACCTTATACCGATTTGTTAGATCACTGTCTCTACAAAGGCAAAAAGTACAAGGTACAGGTGGATAAGCAATTTAATACTGTTTTTTATCTGGAGGGAGATGATTCTATTTGTAGCTGATATATCTTTAAAAGTAGTTGGAACGACAGGGCTAAAGAATAAACTTGAACTTATTGCCAAAAAAGAGGCTGTCAAGAAGATTGTTAGAGATAATGGAAAACAACTACACAGGAAAATGGTCCAAAAGGCAGTATTTACCAAAGGTCATTCCACTGGTGCTACCAGAATATCCATCACAATGCAGATTGGTGATGATGGTTTTAGTGTTACAGTAAAACCTGGCACGCATTATGCAGGTTATTTAGAAAAAGGCACTCGCTTTATGAGTAAGCAACCTTTTGTGTTGCCAGCTCTAAAAGAGCAAAAAGTAAAATTCAGAAAAGATTTGGAGGCGCTTGTCAAATGATTAAAACTAGAGATCAATCTATTTTTGACGAGATGTTTAAGCGTATTCAGTCTTTAGGTTTTAAAGTTTATGATTACAAACCGATGACTGAGGTTCCTTATCCGTTTGTGGAAATGGAATCTACTGATGCAGAATATATTCCAAATAAAGATGACATTAAAGGCTCTGTTGACCTCGTACTGTCTGTTTGGGGATTGCAAAAAAAACGAAAGCAGGTGTCTGATATGGCATCTGCTATTTTTTCACAAGCTATGTCAGTGGCTAGTTCTGACAGCTTTTACTGGTCGTTAAATATTCGTCAATCATCTATCCAAGTGTTAGATGACACAACAACAGTGACACCTCTCAAGAGAGCGATTGTCACATTAAGATTTAATTTAAGATAGGAGGTCGCAATGCCAGGACCAAGTAGATTAGGATCCAAAGATGAAGACCACTCCACACAAGAAAGGAAGGAAAAAATGGCAGCGCAAGATCAAGTACAATTAGAAGCAAAACAAGGGATTCATGCAATCCTATTATTCCGTTTGTTAAAAGAAGCATCATCAGAAAAAGCAGCTAAACTCGCTTTTCAAACGGAACACGAAGTTGGTAAAAGTCGTGATGTCGACGGTCAAAAGACTAAAGATGGTATTATCCAGTCTGTCGGAGCTTTAGAATACGACTTTAAAGCAACATCTATTTTAGCCAAAGGTGACAAGTTAGCAGCAAAACTAGAAGAAGCCATGGAAAAAGGTGAGCTTGTTGAAATTTGGGATATTGATTCCGAAAAAGCAAGTGAAGAAGCTTGATAGCAAAGGTAAATATCCAGCTACCTATTACCAAGGTTACATTTCAAGTTTCGGCGCTAAGAAAAATGCAGAAGAAAATATTGAAATTGAAATGGAATTTGCCATTAATGGCGTTGGTCAAAAAGGATTTGCAACATTGACCGAAGAACAAAAAGCAGCTGTACAGTACAAATTTAAAGATACAACAGCAGGTTAATCAACAAGGCCAGTTAATTACTGGTCTTTTATTTTTAAATTTTTAAAGGGGGAAAAGAATAATGCAATTGGAAATTAAAGGTAAAACTCATAACATCAAATTTGGCACACGATTTGTTGCTGAAATGGATAAGAATCACATTGCAGAACGTGAAGGGATGAAGTTTGGCGCTGGTTTGCAATCAACTGTTCCGTTTTTGTTTGAGCGTAACGTTGTGACACTTGCTGAGATTATCTATACAGGGACAATCACAGAGTCACCACGACCAAGCTTAAATGATATTTACGACTACATCGATGAGGCTGAAGATATTGAGAAGCTTTTCGATGATGTTTTAGATGAGTTGCGCCAATCTAACGCGTCAAAGTTGTTTATCACCAAACTGGACAAAAACATAGCGGAGATGGCAACCGAAGCTTAAAGAGTTCAACCAAAAATTATTCTTCACAAGAAAGCTTTGAGATGATTGTCCTTAATTGTGTTAGATATCTTGGCATGACTGACATTAATGAGATTGGTCGGTTGACTTTGTATGAATATGATTTATTGATGATAGGTAAAGCGCTAGCCTCTGTAGACGAGGCATATAAAGCTCACAAGCAAGCTTGGATAAATCACCAGGTCTCAGCTACGAGGCTGGTCGGTGGTGGTAAAAACAAAAGAGAAGTTCCTGTTTATAAAACATTCAAGGAATTTTTTGATTATGAAACAGAAATCAAGAAGATAACCAATGAAATTGATGAAAGCTATGACAAGAAAGCAATGGATTTACTTTTAAAAGCCAACCTTTAAATAGAAAGGAAGTTAAATGGGAGAATCTTATTCAGTTGAAGCGGTGTTGACAGCGGTTGATAAAACCTTTGGTAAGACTTTAAAATCAGCAGTTCAATCAATTGAAGGACTAGAAAAGCGTTCAAAAGGCTTCTCGGCGGTGTCTCAAAAGGCTGGGTCTATGTTTAAAAGCATGCTTGGAGCTAACTTAGCAGGTCAAGCTATTACAGCGCTAGGACGTACAGTTTCATCTGGACTTATTTCGATGATCGGCGAAATGAATAGCTCAGCAAAAGCGTGGAAAACTTTCGATGCCAATTTAGCAGATATCGGATTTGGCAAACAGCAAATTCTTGAAGCTAAAACAGCTATGCAAGATTACGCTACTAAAACAATCTACTCAGCATCAGATATGGCCAGCACATATGCACAGTTAGCTGCTGTTGGGGTAAAGGATACTGGGAAACTCGTAAAAGCTTTTGGTGGTTTGGCTGCATCTGCTGAAAATCCAAAACAAGCTATGAAGTCAATCAGTCAGCAGATGACACAAGCTGTGGGAAGACCTACAGTAGCGTGGCAAGATTTCAGAATAATGCTCGAGCAAGCTCCAGCTGGTATGGCTAAAGTGGCCAAAGCTATGGGCAAAAACCTTAATGAACTTGTAGCCGACATTCAGGCTGGTAGAGTAAAAACTAAAGACTTCCTAGAAGCAGTAAAACAAGCTGGTAACGACAAAAGCTTCCAGAAGATGGCGACTGAATTCAAAACTGTGGACCAAGCCATTGATGGCATGCGTGAAGGTTTATCCAATAAATTGCAACCAGCTTTTGAAAAAGTGAACCAATTTGGAATTAGAGCGATTGAAGCAATCGGGAAACAACTCGATAAAATCAATTTTTCCAAATTTGCTGCAGGCCTTGGTAAATTTCTCGAGGGCGTGAACATTGATAGTATTATTTCAAGAATATCAACATCAATTTCATCTATCGTTTCTAAAATAAAAGGATTCTGGGACGGATTTAATCAAACTGGAGCAATCAGCGCTTTTTCCGGTGCTTTACAAAGTGTTTGGGGAGCGTTAAAAAATACTGCTAAAGCCATGAGTGGAGGAAGCTGGAAGACCTTCGGGTCAATCATTGGCGAAATTGTTAAACATGTTTCTAATTTCGCAAGAGTGATTGGAGATGTCGTTGGCAAGATGGATCCGAGTAGACTAAAAAGCTGGATAGCTACTCTTGCAGCTGTTGGTGGTGGATTGAAAATCTTTGAGAAATTAACAGGTCAAAGTGTTATTGGATCTTTTTTAGACAAAATCGGCTCAAAATTCAAAATATTTGGAAATAAAGCCAAAGAAGGGACAGAACAAGCCTTTAACGGAGTCAAAAGAAGTGGTGGCATTATCAGTAAAATCTTTAACGGTTTGGGTAATATCGTTAAGTCTGCCGGTACAGCGATAGCGACTGCTGCAAAAGGTATCGCAACTGGTTTTTCTATCGCGTTTAAGGGGCTTGGGTCTGCCATTTCTATGGTACCGCCAGCTACATGGCTAGCTTTAGGAGCAGCTATTTTAGCGGTAGGAGCGGCTTTTGCCTTGGCAGGAACTCAAGCTGATGGCATTAGTCAAATTTTTAAAACTGTTGGCGATGTCGTTGTACAAGTTTTACAACAGGTCACTAACAGTCTAGCTACTCTAATTCCTATTATTGTAAGCGCTATTGGCTCCATATTACCAATTGTAGCAGGGGCTATTTCTCAAGTCGTCGCAGCAGTTGCTGGCGGATTATCTCAGATTATTACAGCTGTTGCTAATGGTGTATCAACTATTATTGGGGCTTTCACAGGTCTACTTGGTGGTGTTTCTAGCGTCATTACCTCAATTAGTGGTGTTATCCAATCGCTGGCAGGTGTAATTACCTCAGTATTTAATGGCATAGCAACCATTATTTCGTCTGTAGGGTCTGCAATTAAAGATGTATTAACGGGTCTCGGCAGTGCTTTTAAAGGATTCGGCAACGGTGTAAAATCAGCCTTAGAAGGCGTTGGGACAGTAATCAAATCATTTGGTAGTGCAGTCAGAAATGTCCTTGATGGTGTTGCGCATATTTTCGATTCTATGGGTAATGCAGCTCTTAATGCTGGTCGTGGCGTCAAAGAAATGGCTAAAGGCATCAAGATGCTTGTAGATTTATCGCTTGCTGATTTAGTCGCAACGCTTGGAGCAGTCGCGACAGGTCTTGGGAATATGGCTGGCTCTGCCGGTCAGATGACTACGTTAAGTTCTGCCATGAGCGAAGTAGCCAATGGTATGGCGCGTCTAGGAACAAGCGCTACGATAGCAATTACTGGATTAACAGTTTTTGCTACTACTATAACAACTATTCAGACCGCAATTGCAACTCTACCAACAATCCTAACTGCAGCCGCTAGTGGTTTTAGGGAGATCGGGGATTCGGCAACTGCAGCAGTTGGTCGAATCCAGACTTTTGCAGCTGGTACAACTGTTGTTGCATCAGCGTTTGCTAGTATGCAATCTATGATTCGATCTGCCATGGCTGCAATAGTAAGCAGCATTATAACATCATTTAACCAAGCTGCCTCTCAAATACAATCAATTTTATCTCGGGTGCTATCTCAAGCTAGGACATTTGGATCTCAACTAGAGCAACAAATGAGGCAATCGGGACAGCGTTCAGGACAAAATCTTGCTCAGGGGTTGTCTTCTCAACAAGGTGCTGTTATTAATGCTGTTTCTAGCATGGTTAATGCCGCGGTATCAAGAGCAAATGCAGGTGCTAGTCCTATGCGTCAAGCTGGAGCGTACATCGGACAAGGGCTTGCGCAAGGTATGTATTCAGCGCTAGGAGCTGTAACAGCAGCAGCAAACGCTCTTGTAGCACAAGCTGAGAGGGCAGCAAGAGCTAAGGCGATGATTCACTCGCCATCTAGGTTATTTGCAAAACGAGTTGGTCAATATATCCCTCAAGGGGTAGCCATGGGGATATATAAAAACGCTGATGTCGTTGATGATTCTGTAGGTGAGCTATTTGATAGTATCAATAGCTTTGATTTTAATATTGCGGATAGATTGACAAGTATTGGCGCTAGATTCCAAGGTGTTGTCAAATCAGAAAGTTCGCAATCGTTGTCGCAGCAACAAGAGTTTGTACATACAGCTCAACCAGCGTATGTAAACTTTAGTTTAGGCGGAAACGAATACGAAGCATTTGTAAGTGACATCACTAATCGACAAGCAAAAATTGAAAAAATCAGACTAAAGAGAAGCAGCTGGTAGTTGTTTCTCTTAGTTTTATGAAAGGAGTAAAATGTACGAATTTAACGATACTATCAGAGGGACTCCGAAAGTTACTTTCAATTTAAAAACAACAATTGGCGAAAAGGTATTAGAAGAAGAGCTCAATAATGATTTAGGTACCTTTAGGACATTGACCGTTTCTGGTCGTGATATGGTGGACTTAGAACACCAGACAACAAGTGTTTTAGGGCGAGATGGCGAGTATTTCCACAATGCCACAGTTGAAGTCAGAAAACTAGAAATAAAAGCTAAAATTACTGGAAAAGATAACCGGTCAATGCGTTTGCAATATGAAAAATTAAACAGATTAATTGTTAGTCATAATCAAGTTTTTTTATCATTTTCAGACGAGCCGGACAGAAATTATCTAGGCATCTTTAAATCTAAAGATATACCAGAAGAAGTTTCTAACGAACAAATCATTGGCTTGGTTTTCATCTGTTATGATCCATTTAAAATGTCAGATATAAAAACCAAAAAAGGTAATACTGTTCAAAATGATGGCCTATTTAATACAAAACCTATCATAACTCTCAACCTCTCATCATCAACAAAAGAAATTAGGCTGCTACACGTCGAAAGTCAAAAGTATATCAGATTAACTGGTACTTATACTACTGACGAAATCAAGATTGATATGACAACAGGTAAGATTACCCAGAACGGCCGTAATATTCTTAGTGATTTAGACATGGTTAACAGTCGCTATTTTGATCTATTACCTGGTAAAAACACTTTGCAGTGTGATAATGCAACGATTACAGCTGATTTCAGGGAGGTTTATCTATGATTTATCTCTTTGATAAGCTGGAGCAATTAGTTGCTACTGTTGGTACTGATGACTTGCTCTCATGGCATTTTAAGGTCAAAAATAATGATTGGGATCAAGCTAGTTTTGAGGTACCTGTTGATTATGACATTGAGCCTTTTGTTTACTTTGGTTTTTTTAACTATGATCCAAGCCAAAAAGAGGACGTTTTTAAACTCTTTAAAGTCATTGATTACAACCTAGAAGATAGCAAGTATTATAAAGGCTTAGATAAGGCTGAGAGTGACCTTGATACTATTGCTATTATCAAAGACAAGCGCTTTAGACAATCGTCCGCAGATGCTTGTATTGATGGAGCTTTAGAGGGCACTGGTTATCAAGTTGGTAAAGTTGAGTGCATTTCCGAGATCAGGACCCTTAGCTATTATTACATCAGCCCACGAGCTGCCATGATCAAGATGATAGAAGCTTTTAACTGCGAATTTAATGTCAGATACACCTTTGTTAATAACAAAATTACTAGTCGCTATATCGACCTTAAAAAGCGATTTGGCAAGCCAACAGGAAAGCAGTTTGAGCATGGGAATAACTTATTAAAAGTCGTCTATGAGGAATCAACAGATGACATCGTGACTTGTCTGATTGGCCGAGGCAAGGGCGAGGAAATCCAATATGATGAACCAGAGGCAAAGGAAGTTGAAGGACACTTACCAGAGGCAGAAAAGCGTCAAGGTTATGGCCGAAGAATTGAATTTAGCGATGTTGTCTGGTCAGTCGAAAAAGGCGACTCGATAGACAAACCAGCTGGTCAAAACTTTGTGGCGCTAGATAGTGCCAGAGAAGAATACGGATTGTCTCAAAATGGCGAGCTAAAACACCGATGGGGGGTCTTTGTCAACGAGGAAATTGAGGACAAGGCGGAACTCTTAAAAGCCACATGGGATCAATTGCAGCGCTTATCAATACCCATCAGAATTTACAAGGCGGAAATCTTAGATATTGGCCCCGAAACGTGGAAAGGTGACTCAGTAGCCATTATCTACGATGAGGTAAAAATAGCTTTTGAAACTCGTGTTGATGAGATTGATATTGATAAGCTAAACTTTAACAGGTCGGTAGTAACTCTCGGTGATTATAGCGTTGTCCAAAACCGCGAAGCAAGGTCACGCAAGGAAGCTGTCCAAAACATGATCAATGATAGCATAGAAAACATCACCGGCCTTGGCATGAACTTACAAGAATTTTTTCAAGGTATTGAGGAAAAAATTGCCACTGGCAAAAAAGAGATGGAAGACAATTGGCGTAAGGTTAACCTTGAATTTGATAACTTTAAAAAATTAATCGAACAAGAGGGACGTAACTTTAGAGAGCGTTTAGAAGCTGAAACAAAGGAACTAGATGAACGCAACCAAAAAGAACTCGATGAATTTCGCGAAACCCTCAAAAATCTGTCGCTGCCCGAGGAAGCCATTAAAAAAATAACCGAGGCCATCAAAGTTGATGATATCCCATCGCTAAAACAAAGTTTTGACGAGCTCAAAAACGAAGTCAGCAAGAACAGCGAAAAATCTCGCTTAAATGCTGAAATCATCGGCACGAACGGTAAGACCCGCTATAACAAAAATCTCTTGGTTGGTGAACCTAATCGCACCAAGACCTATGATCAGGATTTTGTGGAGATAGAAGCAAATGACGGTGGTTTTAGACGCGGTGAGACATACACGATTAGCTTTAGTCAGACATGTGAGTTGCTAAAAAAAGTGGCTATCACGCTGACGCAGCCGCATAACAAAGGTCTCAAGCTGGTGCTGACACCAACCAAGGCTAAGATGGAGGCGCAGACTTTTGACCTAACCAAGGACATAGAGGTTATCAGCGTCTATCCTTTGAGCTACAGAGCTGTTTTAACAGGTGACTGGTATAAATCTAAGCAGATGGATTTTAATGCGGCAGAAGTGCAGGATTTAGCTCTGGAGATGTCTTATAGAGACGTTGTCGATAGCAATAATGCTAGTTTGATTTTGGATTGGTCCTCAAATCCAGATGTTATTTTTGATGGAAATGGAGGTAGTTAATGTCAGAGACTATATCAGCTATAGTTGTGCATAAAAGCATGACAAAAAACGAGTGGGAGTCTAGTGACATCATTTTGCCACAAGGCCAGCTTGTCTATGAGTCTGACACAGGCCATAGTAAATTTGGCGACGGTAAAAATAGATATGCAGATTTGATCTATCAAGGTGGACCACCTGGGGCACAAGGTCCCCAAGGGCCAGCTGGCGAAACCGGTCCACAAGGCCCACCAGGCCCTACTGGTCAACGTGGGGAAACAGGCCCACAGGGTCCACCTGGGCCACAAGGGCCGCCAGGAGCGGACGGTAAAATGACGTTTGAGCAGCTCACACCAGAGCAAAAACAGCAGCTTAAAGGTGCTGGCATACAAAGCATATCATTGGATTATGAGGGCTATTTGACAATACAGCTAGATAATGGCCAATCGTTTAGATCAGATATTAGCTTAAAAGGTCCTCAAGGAGAGCCGGGGATCAATGGTATGGACGGTCCAAGAGGCGCAACGGGTCCCCAAGGACCAGCTGGTGATCCGGCGAGCATACCTGACGATGTTGTCAGACGTGGTGAGTTAGCTGCATATTTGCTTAAATCAGAGTATAAAGCCAAAGGCGCAGGCTCTGGGCTAAGCTACAAAGTTGTCACTCAATCAGAGTATGATGATCTGTATGATTACAGCGACAATGAGTTGATACTCGTGACGGAGGGTTGACATGGCATATAAGCTTTACACTAAAGCTGATGTTGGTGACAACATGTTGCTTGTTGTTGGCCATTTGCCTGACAATACAAAGCGATTAAAAATCCAGCGTGAGACGTTAGATGTATTGAGTATTACCCACTATAGCTCTTATGATATGGTACAACTCAAGTCGACAGTCAAAAGATCCCACAGCAAAAATACAGTTGTTACTCTTGTAGCTGCAGCTGCTAGCAAGCCCAAAGCTAAGCCAAAGCACGTTTTAAACTTTGCTAAGGCTAATAAGGTCTATCTAGGCAGCACTCGTGTAATAGCGGTTTATCTGGGTGATCGACTGCTCTGGTCCGACAAAGACAGCAGCGGGAACAAAACTGTCTCTGTTGTGGGGAGTCTTGATATCAGACAATCACAAAAAATGCTGTATTTGTACTTAATAGCGTCAGACATTGCAGATGTCAAAAGCAAGCGCATTAAATCGATAGCGATAAATGGCGTTAACCTGTCAAGCGCTGCACAAATCAATTTTGAGGATAGCGACTATTATTGTCTAGTGACAATCGAGCGAGTTGCTAACATCAAAGAGATCAAAAATATAGCGCAAAAAAACAAAATCACGCTAGAGTTTTAGGAGGTAACAATTGAGCAGAGACCCAACAATTGTAATAGACGAGACAAACCTCGTTATTGGCACAGATGGCCGCATGCATTACACGTTTACTGCTAGTCAAGACAACCAAAAGGTCAGGCTAAAAAGCAACTGTTTAGGCACAGCGCATTTTAACCAGCTGATGATTGAGCGAGGAGACCAAGCGACGGACTACGTTGCGCCCGTTGTTGTTGAGGGTACAGGACAGGCAACAGGCGTCTTTAAAAGTCTCGAGGAGATGCTTAGTGGCCTAAAGTCAATTAAACTGGAGCTAACAGATACCAAAAACTCAAATCTGTGGTCAAAAATCAAATTGACGACAAATGGGCTTTTGCGTGAGTATCATCATGATCATATCTCGACCGAGATTGTCGAGACAGCAGCTGGTATTGCCAAACGGATTGTCGATGATACTGGCCAAAAGCTGGCACTAATCAATGAGACTATCAAAGGTGTTAAGCGTGAGTATCAAGACGCAGATAGACAGCTATCCGCGAGCTATCAAGCAAGTATCGATGGCCTCAAAGCCCAGCTGGCCAACGACAAAATTGGCCTACAAGCTGAGATTAAGCTGTCCGCCCAAGGCTTGTCGCAAAAATACGACGATGAGCTGCGCAAGCTATCTGCCAAGATTACAACGACATCTAGTGGTACTACGGAAGCCTACGAAAACAAACTCGAGGGCTTACGGGCTGAGTTTACTCGTAGCAACCAAGGCATGCGGACAGAGCTTGAGTCGCAAATCAGCGGCCTAAAAGCAGTACAGCAATCAACTGCAAAACAAATCTCACAAGAGATCAAGGATAGGGCAGGGGCTGTTAGTCGTGTGCAACAGGATCTAGATAGTTACCAAAGACGCTTGCAAGACGCAGAGGATAATTACAGTAGCTTAACCCAGACCGTTAAAGGCCTGCAGTCAACTGTTAGCGATCCCAAAGGCAAAATCCAGTCACGATTTACACAGCTGCAAGGTCAAATTGAGCATCGTGTGACTAGAGATGGGGTTATGAGTATCATCAACGAGTCAGGCGATAGCATTAAGCTAGCGATCCAAAAGGCTGGTGGGATTGATGCTAAGATGAGCGCTAAAGAGATTATCTCAGCGATTAATCTTAATGGTTATGGCGTCAGAATCTCCGGTGAGCGTATTGCGCTGGACGGTAATACGACCGTTAACGGGGCTTTTGGAGCTAAACTTGGTGAGTTTATCAAGCTCAAAGCCGATCAAATTATTGGTGGTTCGATTGACGCTGCTAAGATTAGAGTGATCAATCTTAACGCTAGCAGCATTGTCGGCTTAGATGCTAACTTTATCAGGGCTAAAATCGAACATACGATTACAAGTTTGCTTGAGGGTAAAGTTATCAGAGCTCGCAACGGAGCGATGATGATTGACTTGTTAAACTCTAAAATTGACTTTAACAGCAACGCTACCATTAACTTTAATAACAAGGACAATGCGCTTGTACGTAAAGACGGTACCCACACAGCCTTTGTGCATTTTAGCAATGCCACGCCAAAAAATTATACAGGTAGTGCGCTTTACGCCTCGATCGGGATAACCTCGTCAGGTGACGGGATTAACAGCGCGTCGAGCGGTCGTTTTTGCGGTGCTAGGTTTTTTAGGTACGCACGAGGTTACGAGCACACAGCGCTTGTCGATCAGGCCGAAATTTACGGTGATGATATTGTCTTTAGCGACGATTTTAACATCGATCGTGGCTTTAAGATGCGGCCTAGCCTAATGCCAAAAATGGTCGATCTCAATAAGATGTATCAGGCCATTTTAGCCCTCGGCCGCTGCTGGTTACATGCTAATAACACAGCATGGACATTTAACTCAGACACTACTAGTGCAATCATCAGAGAGTATAACTCATATATTAATGGATTATAGGAGACAACATGGATTTAACAGTACAAAACAAAGACTTAAATACGCTCTATAGCGTACTAGACAAAATTAAGGTTACTAACATGAGAGTTAATCGCGGCCGCGCTAAGCTGCTTGCCAAAGTAGAGGCTAAGCTCAGAGAGTATGCCAAAGACGAGGTTGATATTATCGATCAATACGCTGCTAAAAACGACAAAGGTAAGTGGTTAGTTGATGACAAAGGCAACGCTAAATTAGCTGATGTCACAAAAGTAACTGAGCTTAACGACTTTTTAGACGAGTTAGCCAACGAGCCTATCGTCATCAAAGGCCATGAGTACTCTAAGCGATTTATCGACTTTTTGGAGTATTTGGCCGAGGCCGAAGATGAGTTTACGGCGGCCGAAATTGTACTGATTGACAGCATTTTGGAACAATACGAAGCAAATAAAAAAGGAGAATAATTATGGCTAGAAATTGGAAAATCGTCGGCAAATATCCACAACCAAACGCGCTAGGGGTTATTGAGGGTACACATGTCATCATCACAGGTGATGACGGTGCATCTATCCCGCAAACGATAAAAAAAGATCTGTCATCTACAAATGACCTCGACGTTATTAAAATGGTCCTCGACGAATTTAAAAAATCAGAGTATGTCGAAATCGCAATGGGCGAGGCAGTCCAAAAAGTGGACGACTTGGAAAAACTATCGCAAGAAACTGCTAAGACAGCAACAACTGCACAAACAGCCGCTGGTTTGGCCAGGGCAGCTGCAGAGCGCACACAAAAGATGATTAACTTGCAAACTATCCACGTTTTGACAAGTGGTGGCAAGATTGAGCCTGATATCTATAAAGGCATGCTTGAGCTTATTGAGCCAGCTAAAAAAGGTCAGTATCAAGAGCATGATGTCTTTACTGTGCTAGATGACAAGCATGAGGACTTGGCCGGCGAGGGTAAACTTGTCTTTGTCTATGTTAACGAGGCCTTTGAGTACGACAAGCAAACCCTCAAAGATCTGGAATCAGAGGATAAAGTCACAGTTATCAAGTACGCTGATTTGGTTAAAGGCAAATAGTGAGGTGATTAGATGATAGATTTTGTGCAAATAGGCACTTTTTGTGGCGCTGCTCTGTCTATCTTTGGTGTTTGGGGATTTATCGTCAATCCTTTTAAAAAAGCGCTGGAGGCTAACGAGCTAGCCATGGCCCAACTCAAAGACTCGATCAAGGAGCTAGCCTACGAGCTAAAAAATCTTGATCGTGATGGAGAGATAACCAAAAAGATTATCGATCGGCATGAGGAGCGTTTAGGACGTGTAGAGGACGACATTATTGTCAATAAAGAGCAAATCAAAACATTATTTAAAAAAGGAGACTAAAAATGGATAAATGGTTTAAAAAAGTAGCAATCAAAACAATTAAGACAATGGCCCAAACCGCTGTAGGGGTTATTGGATCAAGCGCATTGATTACTGACGTCAACTGGCAGGTGGTGGCCTCAACAGTTATTATGTCAGGTATTGTCTGCGTCTTGATGAATGTGTCTGACATCAAGGAATAGCATTATGCGAGCAATCACACGATTAGCAATAGTCCTAGCAATCGCAATACTATATTTACCGCTATCTGTGATTGCTCTTATCTTTTATCCGTTTTTAGGTGAGGAGGACAGATGACCTTTTTAGACGACATAAAAAGCGCAGTTATCGCAGAGTGGCACAATCATAAGATTTTGCCATCTCTGACGGCTGCTCAAGCTATTTTAGAGAGCGGTTGGGGCAAGTATGCCCCACATAACGCATTGTTTGGTATCAAGGCAGATAGCTCATGGTCTGGTAAATCTTTTGATACCAAGACACAAGAGGAGTATCAGCCAGGTGTCGTGACGGATCTCGTGGACCGCTTTAGAGCCTATGACAGTTGGGACGAGTCAATCCTTGATCATGGCCAGTTTTTAGTGGATAATCCACGATACAAATCAGTTATCGGGGAGACCGACTATAAAAGGCTTGTCATGCAATAAAAGCAGCTGGTTATGCCACTGCAAGTGATTATGCAGAGCTGCTTATCCAACTAATAGAGCAAAACGACCTACAAAAATGGGACGCGGAAGCCCTAGCAAAAAGAAAGGAGTCACAAATGATTAGTTCGCAGTGTCGAGAGGTTATCGAGTTTTACATCAATTTGGCTAATGCTGGTATGGGTGTTGATAAGGACGGGGCTTATGGCACGCAATGTGCAGATGTCCCTTGTTACGCAGCTAAGCACTGGTTTGGTGTCGATCTCTGGGGCAACGCAGCGGACTTACTAGATAGCGCAAGTGCGCAGGGCTGGGAAGTCCATCGCATGCCTACAGATGCAAATCCACGAGCTGGGGCATTTTTTGTCATGGACGCTTGGTTTGGTGGTATCAATTATGGTCATACGGGTCTTGTGTACGTTGACTCAGATGGTTACACTATGCAGACTATCGAGCAAAATATTGATGGTAATGCAGATGCGTTGTATGTAGGGGGTCCGGCCCGTTTTAATACTCGTGACTTTACTAATGTGGCCGGCTGGTTTTATCCTCCTTATCAGGGAGATGTTGCTGCACAAACGGTCAGCACAGACCCGCAAACCTCAGACACGATCGTAGAGACATCAAAATCAGGTACTTTTACACTTGACGCCGCAGAGATCAACGTCCGCCGCTGGCCGAATTTAACCAGTGAGGTAGTAGATAGTTATAAGCAAGGCCAAACCGTTAGCTTTGATAGTGAGGGTTACGCCAATGGCTACTACTGGATTAGCTATGTCGGAGGCTCAGGTAAGCGTAATTATATGGCAATTGGTCCTACTGACAAAGACGGGAATATTATCAGTCTTTGGGGTAAATTAGGAGGTAAAGATCCGAGATAAGACAAAACCGCTCTCTTGATTGAGGGCGGTTTTTTGTTTTTTTTAAATTATAGTTGAATTATTATTTAAATATAGTATACTTGCTAAGTAAATTGATTAAATTTAAAAAATATTAGGAGAAAAAATGAAAAAAAATACCTTGGCTTTGCTATTCCTTGTGTGTGTATCGCTTACCCTATGCACTACTGAGAGTGTCTTTTCAGATACGTACAATACAAATGATGTTAGAAATCCAAGGAACATATATGCTCCTAGATATGATAAAGACGAAATTTTAGATAATAGAAGATTAAAAGAAATATATAATAAAGAAATTATTGAAAAAAATAATATATCGATAAATGCCAAACAAGGAACGCAATTGATTTTTAATACGGATGAAAATACTACAGTTTGGAATGATAACACTTTTAAGAAAGTCATATCTAGTAATCTTTCTCCTTCACAGGAAAGAATGTTTAATGTTGGTGATCATGTGAATATTTTTGCTATAGTAAAGTCATATCATGTTGTATGCAAGGAACAATTCAATTATATTGATGGGGGAATAATAAAAACAAGTGATGTAAAACCAGAAGAAAAAGCAATTTATATTAATATTTTTGGTGAAAAAGAATTACGAACATTAACAGCTAAAGATAAGATTACCTTTAAAAATAATATTGTAACTCTTCAGGAGATTGATGTTAGACTTAGGAAAAGTTTGATGGGAGACAGCAAAATAAAATTGTATGAGTACGATTCTTTGTATAAAAAAGGGTTTTGGGATATTCATTATAAAGACGGTGGCAATAGCCACACCAATTTATTTACTTACCCCGACTATACAGATAATGAAACGATTGATATGAGTAAAGTTAGTCACTTTGATGTTTACTTAAACGAAGAATTTTCTAAAAATTAACGGTCGAATGCTATTTTAATTTAATTTTTAGTCTATTTAAATAGATTTTGATGAATTAGACGGTTTTAGTAGACTTCTAGGCATCACTATCGGTCAACCGAGGAATATGATAAAACCGCTCAGATTAATTTCTGTGCGTTATAGAATCAGTTTATTATCTTTTAAGAAGTCTGCTCAAGTACTTCCGATTTAAGCATTTTGAGGTTCAAGTTCAAAAAACATAGTTTCACAGCTATATTGATTTATTAAGGAGAATAATAAGATAAATGAGAATTTTTTTACGTCAGAATTGTCGTTTGGTTAATATGTCAACTACTTTTTTTATAGTAGTATTGTCATTGGTGGTATTTTCTGTTAGGATGGTTTCTGCGGAGGGGACTATTAATATTAAGGATATATACTCTCCAAGGTGGGATGTAGATAAAACATTATCCCCTACTACCTTAAGAGAAATTTATAATAGAGATACTATAAAAAAAGAGAATAAACCCGTTACTGGAAAAAGAGGGACGCAAGTTATTATAGATGCTCAGCATAAAACTAAAGTATGGGAATTTGATGATTATAATTTTATAATATCAAGTAACCTATACCCATCTGTAGAAGGTAAATTTAATGTTGGAGATAATGTCGATGTTTTTGGTCTTGCATTATCGGCTGAAGTATTTTCAAAAGATCAAATACATTCAATCAATGGTGGTCTCGTTAAAGTTAATGAGAGAAAAGGAGCTGGAAAAACGATTTACATGAACGTTTTTATTGATGGGCATAAGAAAGATGAGACCTCGAAATATAAAATAACTTTTGAAAAATCTCCCGTTACCTTCCAGGAGGTTGATGTTAGATTGAGAAAATCATTTATGCTGAACGATGAAATAAAACTTTATCAGTATGGTTCCAAAGTTCTATCTGGAAACTGGGAATTTCACGGCTCAGGCGAGAACGAGGAAGGTGCTGACTTATTTAAATACCCAGATTATAGATATAATAATTTGATAGATATAGACAAAAAGAGTCATATTGATGTCTATCTATTCACAAACAAAGAAAATTAGTTAGTATCAAGAAACCAAGGAATACCCTCTTAATTGAGGGCGTTTTTTTGTTCGGTACATATAAATGTGTCCAATATACCAATACCAGATTTTTACGAATAATAAGATAAGGAGGTAATTTATGCTAACATACGAGGAATTTAAGCAAGCTATTGATCATGGATATATCACAGGAGACGTGGTCATGATCGTGCGTAAAAACGGACAGATATTTGATTATGTGTTGCCAGGGGAGGAAGTGCAGCCTTGGGAAGTGGTGACAGTCGAGGCAGTTGCTGATATTTTAAACGAATTACAAATTATTTGACCGCTAATTCAAATTTCAGGTCGCGTTGGGCGCTCTTTGGAAAGACCTGAAGGACAGGTGCTATTTTTTCATGATGGTATTAGCCAGGCTATGCTCAAGGCAGTGCGGGAGATAAAGGACATGAATCAAAAAGGGTATCAAAATGAACTGTCTACTCTGCCACAATAAATAGTAAAGATAGCTTGTCTATCACAGCAATTCTGTTGTTAAGTCCTAATAAGGATCTTATGTGTGATGCCTGTCAGCGTCATTTTTGTAGGATTACTCAGCCAACCTGCTCTAATTGCTACCAGTATCGTCATGAGGGCGCCTGCCAGGATTGTATTGCCTGGAAAAGGCAAGGCTATCAGGTTGATCATCAGAGCCTTTACCAATACAACACCGCAATGAAGGATTATTTCAGCCGTTACAAATTTCAAGGAGATTATGTTTTACGCAGTCTTTTTGCGCAGGAGCTAGCTAAGCACATTAAAAAGTATTATAAAGCCTATACTTTGGTTCCTGTGCCTGTTAGCAAGCAAAGGTATGATGAAAGGGGCTTTAATCAAGTAACAGCTATTTTAGAATATGCCAACCTAGCCTATCTTGACCTATTTGAGCGAATCGACGATACTAGACAATCAAGCAAAACGAAAAAAGAACGCCTGCAGCTAAATAACCGCTATCGACTCAAAAAGGGAGCAGCTCTTCCACCGAAAATCTTATTAATTGACGATATCTATACAACCGGTAGCACCATAATGAGTCTAAGGCAGGAGCTTGTCAGGCATGGCTGTCAGGACATCAAAAGTCTCTCAATTGCACGATAAAACTTGCAAATTTTCATGAAAACGGCTATAGTAGAACTAAAGAAAGCGTTTTAAACGCAAGAAAGAGGTACTCTTATGATTAAATTCAGTATTCGTGGAGAAAACATCGAAGTGACAGAGGCTATTCGCGATTATGTAGAATCAAAGCTTACTAAGATTGAAAAATATTTTGTTGAAGAGCAAGAAATAGATGCGCGTGTTAATTTAAAGGTTTATCGTGAAAAGACTGCAAAGGTTGAAGTCACTATTCCGCTTGGTTCAGTGACACTTCGTGCAGAAGACGTTTCACAGGATATGTATGGTTCTATTGATTTAGTCGTTGATAAAATCGAACGTCAAATTAGAAAAAATAAAACAAAAATTGCCAAAAAGCATCGTGAAAAAATGTCAACTAGTCAAGTGTTTACTAGTGAATTTGAAGCAGAAAAAGCTGAAGAAACTCCAGAAATCAAAGTGGTCCGCACGAAAAATGTGACTCTAAAGCCAATGGACGTTGAGGAAGCTCGCTTGCAGATGGAACTTCTAGGGCATGATTTCTTCATCTATACAGATGCTGAGGACGGAGCAACAAATGTTCTTTATCGTCGTGAGGATGGTGACTTAGGACTTATCGAAGCAAAATAATTTGAAAAACAAGAGGCATCTCACCTCTTGTTTTTTTGCCCTTGACAATTAAAGGTAAGATATCGTATACTAGTGAAGCTGTCGGCGAGCACTAGCTCAAGTTAATGAAAAAAAGGTAAAAAAAGTAGTTGACAAAGGCAGTCTAAGCTGATAGAATGTAATAGTTGTCTCGTGAGACAAAGACCTTTGAGAACTGAATAAGACGACCTAAACGTGCGGGTTACGGAAGTAACCTGTCAATAAAGAAACAAGTCAGTAATGACGTCGAGTTAAGAGCTCAAACACTGAATTAACGAGAGTTTGATCCTGGCTCAGGACGAACGCTGGCGGCGTGCCTAATACATGCAAGTGGAACGCACAGATGATACGTAGCTTGCTACAATTATCTGTGAGTCGCGAACGGGTGAGTAACGCGTAGGTAACCTAGCTTATAGCGGGGGATAACTATTGGAAACGATAGCTAATACCGCATAAAAGTGGTTGACCCATGTTAACCATTTAAAAGGAGCAACAGCTCCACTATGAGATGGACCTGCGTTGTATTAGCTAGTTGGTAGGGTAAAGGCCTACCAAGGCGACGATACATAGCCGACCTGAGAGGGTGAACGGCCACACTGGGACTGAGACACGGCCCAGACTCCTACGGGAGGCAGCAGTAGGGAATCTTCGGCAATGGGGGGAACCCTGACCGAGCAACGCCGCGTGAGTGAAGAAGGTTTTCGGATCGTAAAGCTCTGTTGTTAGAGAAGAACAGTGATGGGAGTGGAAAGTCCATCATGTGACGGTAACTAACCAGAAAGGGACGGCTAACTACGTGCCAGCAGCCGCGGTAATACGTAGGTCCCGAGCGTTGTCCGGATTTATTGGGCGTAAAGCGAGCGCAGGCGGTTTGATAAGTCTGAAGTTAAAGGCAGTGGCTTAACCATTGTATGCTTTGGAAACTGTTAAACTTGAGTGCAGAAGGGGAGAGTGGAATTCCATGTGTAGCGGTGAAATGCGTAGATATATGGAGGAACACCGGTGGCGAAAGCGGCTCTCTGGTCTGTAACTGACGCTGAGGCTCGAAAGCGTGGGGAGCAAACAGGATTAGATACCCTGGTAGTCCACGCCGTAAACGCTGAGTGCTAGGTGTTAGGCCCTTTCCGGGGCTTAGTGCCGGAGCTAACGCATTAAGCACTCCGCCTGGGGAGTACGACCGCAAGGTTGAAACTCAAAGGAATTGACGGGGGCCCGCACAAGCGGTGGAGCATGTGGTTTAATTCGAAGCAACGCGAAGAACCTTACCAGGTCTTGACATCCCGATGCTATTCTTAGAGATAAGAAGTTACTTCGGTACATTGGAGACAGGTGGTGCATGGTTGTCGTCAGCTCGTGTCGTGAGATGTTGGGTTAAGTCCCGCAACGAGCGCAACCCTTATTGTTAGTTGCCATCATTAAGTTGGGCACTCTAGCGAGACTGCCGGTAATAAACCGGAGGAAGGTGGGGATGACGTCAAATCATCATGCCCCTTATGACCTGGGCTACACACGTGCTACAATGGTTGGTACAACGAGTCGCAAGCCGGTGACGGCAAGCTAATCTCTGAAAGCCAATCTCAGTTCGGATTGTAGGCTGCAACTCGCCTACATGAAGTCGGAATCGCTAGTAATCGCGGATCAGCACGCCGCGGTGAATACGTTCCCGGGCCTTGTACACACCGCCCGTCACACCACGAGAGTTTGTAACACCCGAAGTCGGTGAGGTAACCGTTAAGGAGCCAGCCGCCTAAGGTGGGATAGATGATTGGGGTGAAGTCGTAACAAGGTAGCCGTATCGGAAGGTGCGGCTGGATCACCTCCTTTCTAAGGAAAAAGGAAGCACGTTTAGCGTCTTATTTAGTTTTGAGAGGTCTTGAAATAAGTCATGAGAACGTTAAGAAACCCGTATGACAATAGGGAACTGACGCAGAGTCGTAGGACTCAAGGAAGTGATTCTTTTTCACTAGGGTTTTAGTTCGAATACAGTTTGGCTTCATACAGACCATTGATAAGAGTATACATATACAAGTACATTTATAGTGTACGGGGCCTTAGCTCAGCTGGGAGAGCGCCTGCTTTGCACGCAGGAGGTCAGCGGTTCGATCCCGCTAGGCTCCATTATCTAGGATACAAAGAGAAGTTTGGGTTACCTAATTTTCTGTATTCTAAGATATATAAGATATAGTTCAAGTAATTGAACACGACCTCATTTTTTAGGAAAAAAGATAAATCTCCTCGTGTGTAAAGCACACATCGTCGATTTCCTATTTTTCTACAAAAATGCCCAACAAGTTGGGACGGTCTTAGTATCTTAATCTTGTCCATTGAAAATTGAATAACTATATCATATTCCGCAATCAAAAAAGATTGTAAGAAAGTAACAAGAAATAAACCGAAACGCTGTGATAACGAGTTTAAAAAATAAGGTTAAGTTAATAAGGGCGCACGGTGGATGCCTTGGCACTAGAAGCCGAAGAAGGACGTGACAAACGACGAAATGCTTTGGGGAGCTGTAAGTAAGCAAAGATCCAGAGATGTCCGAATGGGGGAACCCACTAGCTAATGGCTAGTATCCATAACTGTTAAGGTTATGAGAAGGAAGACGCAGTGAACTGAAACATCTAAGTAGCTGCAGGAAGAGAAAGCAAACGCGATTGCCTGAGTAGCGGCGAGCGAAAAGGCAGGAGGGCAAACCGAAGAGTTTACTCTTCGGGGTTGTAGGACTGCGCTGTGGGACGACAAGATTATAGAAGAAGGCCTTGGGAAGGGTCGCCAAAGAGAGTAATAGCCTCGTATTCGAAATAGTCTTTAACCCTAGCAGTATCCTGAGTACGGCGAGACACGAGGAATCTCGTCGGAATCTGGGAGGACCATCTCCTAACCCTAAATACTCACTAGTGACCGATAGTGAACCAGTACCGTGAGGGAAAGGTGAAAAGCACCCCGGGAGGGGAGTGAAAGAGAACCTGAAACCGTGTGCCTACAAGAAGTTCGAGCCCGTTAATGGGTGAGAGCGTGCCTTTTGTAGAATGAACCGGCGAGTTACGTTTATGTGCGAGGTTAAGTTGAAGAGACGGAGCCGAAGGGAAACCGAGTCTTAATAGGGCGTAAGTACGTGGACGTAGACCCGAAACCATGTGACCTACCCATGAGCAGGTTGAAGGTGCGGTAAGACGCACTGGAGGACCGAACCAGGGCACGTTGAAAAGTGCTTGGATGACTTGTGGGTAGCGGAGAAATTCCAAACGAACTTGGAGATAGCTGGTTCTCTCCGAAATAGCTTTAGGGCTAGCGTCGATATGAAGTCTCTTGGAGGTAGAGCACTGTTTGGGTGAGGGGTCCATCCCGGATTACCAATCTCAGATAAACTCCGAATGCCAATGAGATATGATCGGCAGTCAGACTGCGAGTGCTAAGATCCGTAGTCGAAAGGGAAACAGCCCAGACCACCAGCTAAGGTCCCCAAATAACTGTTAAGTGGAAAAGGATGTGGGGTTGCACAGACAACTAGGATGTTAGCTTAGAAGCAGCTATTCATTCAAAGAGTGCGTAATAGCTCACTAGTCGAGTGACCCTGCGCCGAAAATGTACCGGGGCTAAAACAGTTTACCGAAGCTGTGGATTACCGTTAAGGTAATGGTAGGAGAGCGTTCTATGTGTGATGAAGGTATACTGTGAAGAGTGCTGGAACGCATAGAAGTGAGAATGCCGGTATGAGTAGCGAAAGACAGGTGAGAATCCTGTCCACCGTAAGACTAAGGATTCCAGGGGAAGGCTCGTCCGCCCTGGGTTAGTCGGGACCTAAGGAGAGACCGAAGGGTGTATCCGATGGACAACAGGTTGATATTCCTGTACTAGAGTATATAGTGATGGAGGGACGCAGTAGGCTAACTAAACCGGACGACTGGAAGAGTCCGGCTAAGCAGTGAGGTGTGATGTGAGTCAAATGCTTACATCTATAACATTGAGCTGTGAAGGGGAGCGAAGTTAAGTAGCGAAGTTAGAGACGTCACACTGCCAAGAAAAGCTTCTAGCGATACGTATACTCTACCCGTACCGCAAACCGACACAGGTAGTCGAGGCGAGTAGCCTCAGGTGATCGAGAGAACTCTCGTTAAGGAACTCGGCAAAATGGCCCCGTAACTTCGGGAGAAGGGGCGCTGACTGAAGGTCAGCCGCAGTGAATAGGCCCAAGCAACTGTTTATCAAAAACACAGCTCTCTGCTAAATCGTAAGATGATGTATAGGGGGTGACGCCTGCCCGGTGCTGGAAGGTTAAGAGGAGTGCTTAGCGCAAGCGAAGGTATGAATTGAAGCCCCAGTAAACGGCGGCCGTAACTATAACGGTCCTAAGGTAGCGAAATTCCTTGTCGGGTAAGTTCCGACCCGCACGAAAGGCGTAATGATTTGGGCACTGTCTCAACGAGAGACTCGGTGAAATTTTAGTACCTGTGAAGATGCAGGTTACCCGCGACAGGACGGAAAGACCCCATGGAGCTTTACTGCAGTTTGATATTGAGTATCTGTACCACATGTACAGGATAGGTAGGAGCCATAGAAGTCGGGACGCCAGTTTCGATGGAGGCGATGTTGGGATACTACCCTTGTGTTATGGCTACTCTAACCCGGATAGGTGATCCCTATCGGAGACAGTGTCTGACGGGCAGTTTGACTGGGGCGGTCGCCTCCTAAAATGTAACGGAGGCGCCCAAAGGTTCCCTCAGATTGGTTGGAAATCAATCGCAGAGTGTAAAGGTATAAGGGAGCTTGACTGCGAGAGCAACACCTCGAGCAGGGACGAAAGTCGGGCTTAGTGATCCGGTGGTACCGTATGGAAGGGCCATCGCTCAACGGATAAAAGCTACCCTGGGGATAACAGGCTTATCTCCCCCAAGAGTTCACATCGACGGGGAGGTTTGGCACCTCGATGTCGGCTCGTCGCATCCTGGGGCTGTAGTCGGTCCCAAGGGTTGGGCTGTTCGCCCATTAAAGCGGCACGCGAGCTGGGTTCAGAACGTCGTGAGACAGTTCGGTCCCTATCCGTCGCGGGCGTAGGAAATTTGAGAGGATCTGCTCCTAGTACGAGAGGACCAGAGTGGACTTACCGCTGGTGTACCAGTTGTCTCGCCAGAGGCATAGCTGGGTAGCTATGTAGGGAAGGGATAAGCGCTGAAAGCATCTAAGTGCGAAGCCCTCCTCAAGATGAGATTTCCCATAACGTTAAGTTAGTAAGAGCCCTGAGAGATGATCAGGTAGATAGGTTAGGAGTGGACGTGTGGTGACACATGGAGCGGACTAATACTAATAGCTCGAGGACTTATCCAAAAGATGAAACCAGTCGCTATTGACAGCTTAAGGAATTCTTGTTAGACTATAGTTATTCAATTTTGAGTGGAGAAGACTCGTAAGTTAAGTGACGATAGCCTAGGAGATACACCTGTACCCATGCCGAACACAGTAGTTAAGCCCTAGAACGCCTGAAGTAGTTGGGGGTTGCCCCCTGTGAGATACGGAAGTTGCTTAGCTTAGATCCACTTGGGGGAGTTTAGCTCAGCTGGGAGAGCATCTGCCTTACAAGCAGAGGGTCAGCGGTTCGATCCCGTTAACTCCCATAAGTTATGAATAGGTCCCGTAGTGTAGCGGTTATCACGTCGCCCTGTCACGGCGAAGATCGCGGGTTCGATTCCCGTCGGGACCGTAGGACTCGTTAGCTCAGTTGGTAGAGCATTTGACTTTTAATCAAAGGGTCACTGGTTCGAGCCCAGTACGGGTCATAAAGGCGGGTTTGGCGGAATTGGCAGACGCACCAGATTTAGGATCTGGCGCTTAACGGCGTGGGGGTTCAAGTCCCTTAACCCGCATAGATAGGCCGGCTTAGCTCAGTTGGTAGAGCATCTGATTTGTAATCAGAGGGTCGCGTGTTCAAGTCATGTAGCCGGCATTGATAGAGTTGCGAACGTAGTTCAGTGGTAGAACACCACCTTGCCAAGGTGGGGGTCGCGGGTTCGAATCCCGTACGGACTATTTGGATTTTTTGTCAGCTGTAGTGGGTTGACTAATAACTAACGGCTCCATGTCAACTGTAGTGGGTAGTTGACAAGCTAACATCTGGAGAGGACCAAATTGGTCTTCTCTTTTTTAATATTGATAGCGATCAAAATCCGTCTTTTAAAGTTTTCAAAGTTCCGAAATCCAAAAGCATTGCGCTTGATGACTTTGATGAGATTATTGGTAGCCTCCAGTTTAGCGTTAGAATAAGGCAAATCCAGTGCGTTCTCAATCTTGTCTCTGTCTTTCAAAAAGGTCTTGAAAACGGTCTGAAAGAGAGGATTGCTACTGTCTATCTGCTCCTCAATCAGGCCGAAAAAGTGGTCAGCTTGCTTTTCCTGGAAGTGAAAAAGCAGAAGCTGATAAAGGTCATAATGCTTTCTAAGCTCGTCAGAGTAGCTCAAAAGACGCTCGACCACCTCCTTGTTTGTCAAATGCATGCGAAAAGTCGGGCGGTAAAAACGCTTGTCACTAAGTTTGCTACTATCTTGTTGAATCAGCTTCCAGTAACGTTTCAAAGCCTTGTATTCGTGGGATTTTCGATCAAAAGAGTTCATGATTTGAGTACGGATACGGTTCATGGCACGTCCCAAATGTTGCACAATGTGGAAACGATCAAGGACAATCTAAGCGTTTGGGAAAAGCATCTTAGCCAGGTTGTAATAGGGGGTAAACATATCCATGGTGATGAGTTTAACGTCGTTTCTGACCTGCCGAGGATATCTCAGGAAGTGGTTGCGAATGACAGCTTTCGTCCGTCCATCCAAAATAGCGATGATGTTGTTGGTGTCAAAGTCCTGAGCAATAAAGCTCATCTTGCCCTTCTTAAAGGCATATTCATCCCAGGACATATGTTCGGGTAAATAAGTCAAATGAGACTTGAACGTGAACTCGTTGAGCTTTCGCATGACGGTTGAGGTGGAGATGGATAGTCTATCAGCGATAGCGGTCATGGAGACTTTCTCGATGAGAAGCTGGGCCACCTTCTGTTTGACGATGGTTGGTATTTGATGGTTTTTAGGGACTAGAGAAGTCTCAGCGACAGTAATTTTTCCGCAAAACTGACATTTGAAACGGCGCTTTTTGAGGCGAATCAAAGTCTTGTAGCCTGCGCAATCGAGAAAAGGGACCTTGGATTCCCGTTGGAAGTCGTACTTGCCCATCTGACTTTGGCAGTTAGGGCAAGGTGGGGCATCGTAGTCAAGGACAGCTTTCAATTCCTTATGAGTTTTCATGTCGTGTATTTCTTTGGAGAATGTGATATGAGGGTCTTTAATTCCCAGTAGTTGTGTGATAACATGTGATTGTTCCATATGAGTCTTTCTAAATGATAGTTTAGTCGCTTTTCATTATAGGTCATATGGGACTTTTTTGATACTCATAAAGCCCTATAACCCCTGCAGTGGACTTACCCACTACAGAAATTATTGAGCCTAACTAACGTCTAAAGAGGACCAGATTGGTGCTCTTTTTTGTGATGTTAAAACCAAAAGGAGTTTGAGCAAGGCTCACTTTAGAACTGGCTTTCCACTGAAAGCAGTGTTTTTTGAGTTGAAGCAGTGTTGGAAAGCTTTGGCAATCGAAGATAGGGATTTTAGAGGCTTTTTGGAAGTCTTGTTTGCTCATGTTTCCTTTGTAGTGAGGGCATAAGAGAACTGAATAATCAAGCTTAGGATTGATAACGATGTGGGGGTGAGCTTTTAGAACAGTCAACGGTTGGATATTGTTTTTTAAATGCTGAGTAATGCTTAAGGTGTTCCTATGAGTCTTTCTAATGATGGTTTGATTGCATTTCATGATAAGTCATATGGGCTTGTTTTTGTACAATTAAAAAAACTATAATTTCCACAGTGGGCTTACCGACTACAGAGATTATAGAGCTTTTTGAGGGAGGGCAAAGTTTTTGTACTTTAAAGTGTGTTTGTTGATTTTTAGGTTCTATAAGTTTTGTGCAGTTAAAACTACTTTTAAGATTACGGGGTATGTGAAGATCCTATGTGAGGCTAACACAAAGCAATTAGCTTCCTACTAGCCATTTGGTCATATAGAATTTAATCGTTATGACAATGATGCCAATTGTCATAAAGCCTATAGTGATTGTCGTAAAATGAGATGATAACATATCAAAATGTCAGACCCTATAGATATAGCTCAATATGATGGGACTATTGGGATGTTCTATCAAGATTTCCATTTCCCAGAATAGGAAATAGGGCTTAGGTGATGTGTTTGCTTAGCAATGATTTACAGAATGAAAAAACTGTCAAGCTCATGTTAGGACTATTTCTACCGGCATGAGCTTAGTTTATTGCTATGTATCTGGCTGACTGAATATCTATACAGCATTCAGAGCTAGGATAAAGACACAAGATTATCTCATGTTGGTGCTTGTAGCAGATGTGATGAGCTACAACTGAATGGTAAGGACTTTATAGCTGATGTCCGAGGTCTTATCAATACATCTCGTGAGGCAATAAAATCGTTTCAATTCCTTGCTGGTTTACGATATAGAGCGTTTTGGGGTAAAAGGCGTTAAATGGTGTGTTATAGTCAAAAACAATCCGAAGCCCAGCTTGTTGATCAATGTACTCATAAGAAAGGTTTTTTTTATTTTTAATTAGCCTGAAGGTGAGAACAGTATTGAGGGGAAACACCCCTTTTAGGTAATGGTCAATGATTTCCCAGAAGGTATCAATCAGCTCAGGTGGAAGGCTGACTGCAACGCCAAAGCTTGCGTATCGTCCTTTTGTTGCTTGAAATGCCATTGTCAATCCTTTCTATTGTTATGGTGTTATAATGAGGTCATTTGAATGCCTGATCTAGCTAGGCAGCTGATGATAAATACTGATTGCTACTTGGTGTTATAGGCTGTCTGTGCTTGTGCCAAGCTATAGTGGTTAATGATATGAATTTGACAACAAATGCTGATAGATTGCAAGTGCCAGTCCAGTTTACAGCTGTGATACTATACTAGCGATTAAATAAAGCACCCTCGGTGGAGTGCTAGACAACGACTAACGATTCTTCAGTTCAAGATAACGTTTGTACCAAATACTGACATAGGCTTTTGAAAATGGTCCTTTTTCTTTATTGATCCAGTCGACTAATAGCTTGACATTCTCTTTTAAAATAAAATCCAGATTAGGTGAATAATGCATTTCTTGCTTGTGCATTTCATATTCGTCTACATCAAGCAATCTCTTTTCACCATCTGCAAAGACTTTGACATCAAGATCATAGTCAATATACTTGAGCGCTTCTGCGTCCATCAGGTATGGACTTGCAAGGTTGCAATAATAGGAAACACCATTATCTCGAATCATTGCTATAATATTGAACCAGTATTTTTTATGAAAATAAACAATCGCAGGCTCTCGTGTCACCCATCGCCTGCCGTCGCTTTCAGTAACAAGTGTGTGATCATTAACTCCAATCAGAGCATTTTCAGTTGTTTTTAGTACCATAGTATCGCGCCAGGTTCGGTGCAATCTACCATCATGCTTATAACTTTGAATTGTAATAAAGTCGCCTTCTTTAGGTAATTTCATGCCTTACCAACTTTCTACAATTAAACTTATCCTCTATAGTTTACCATAATTGAGAAAATAAATCACTGTTTTGGACAATATGATCTGACAAATGCTTAAAGAAGTTTTTAGAAATCTGATGTTCAGTTGAGGAGCTAGCTAAACCATTATCAAAGCTACAGGATCATAATAGGACTACTTTGTTGCTGACTAAAAGCTTTTGCGTCAAATCGGTGCAGCAGCCTTGGTAGAATTAGAAATAGTCATTTAGCTTAGTGGTAATATCATCACTGTCATAGCCCTTGCGGTAAAGGGCTTGGTAAAGCTTTTGCTTCAACTGATAGCCATCATAGCGACGACTGTATTTTCGTAATAGCTTGTCGAATTCCTGATCAAGCAGGTCTTCGATGTGCTGACTATCCTGCTCAAGGCTTAGTTGACTGACAATGCCTTTGGCAAGGTCATAGGAAAAGCCCTTGTTAAGAAGTCCTTGTATGATTTTATCGGTCAAGGCCTTACTTGGCAATTTGTGTTGATATTTCTGGTAGATTTTTTCAGCAGCCTTTTGTGCTATAGAGGAAAAATCAGTCTGTGCTAGGACAGGCTCAATGAGTTGTGAGGCTATTCCCTTGAGCATTAGCTTTTGCTTGAGAAGTAATGGTCCCTTGTCTCCAGTAAGGCTATTTTGGCGTATATAGGTGTCAACGTATTGCTGATCATCAATCCATTTGCCTTGTTTTAGGCTATCAATAATGCTTGGAATGAGATCAGGACTAATCTGATGCTTTAGCAGGTAATCTTGGACTTGCTTTTGGCTCCTTTGTTGGAAGGCAATAAAACCTAAGGCCTTGCTTTTACCATATGAGAATTGTGCGAAGCTTTTGATGTCCTCCCATTGTTGGCTGTCTATGACCATGTGCTTACTTAGCATAAATGTGACAATCGTATCTTCTGTGACCGTTAGGCTATCACCATTGTCTAGCTTAATGAGGTATAAATGCTTTTTCTTTTCAATTTGACTGATTTTCATACCCTCATTATAACAAAAATGGTAAAATAAGAGTATAAATGGTCAATAGATTGAAAGGGCATTATGACAGAAAAAGATAAAAAAGATAGAGATAAGGTTGTTAGCTTACAGCACTATCGCCAAGCTGATGCAGAAGATGATATGCTCTTTGGACATGAGACAGAGTTTTTCAGTGATGACTTAGAGGCTCTTTTAAACAGCATGGATAACCAGTTGTTGTCGGACTTGGAGCACTTTGCAGGAGATAGAGCCTATGACTTAATCAAGTATTTGGCCTTTGATGAAGACTGTCAGCATCAGGCCTGGCTTGCTTCTAAGCCTATGGGATGGGTGAATCTTGAAGAGAGACCTTACTTGTCTCAAAAATTTGAGCTGGCGATGCTGTATAAGCAAAATGGTCTTTATGAAAAAGCTTTACATCACCTCTTAGAAATTCATCAATACGATGAAGGGGATCACTTAGGGACAAGGTATGAAATCTTAGCTCTTTATGTGTTAAAGTCTGATTTTACGATGGCAGAGGCTTTTTATGACAGTAAGGATTATCATAGAGGAGATCTGTTGATGGAGGTTCCTTTGATGGTTGGAGCGCTATTAGCTGAAAGAGAAGAGCTAGCTGATGATATTTTGGCTAACCTTGCTGAGACGGTGCCAGACTTTGTGGCAATTGTCAGACAGAAAGCCTTTCCGATAGATGATATTTTAGCTGCTGGTGCCCTGGAGAGCTACGAGCCAAACAGCTTATCAAGTATTTACCTTGCCTTTTTTAATATCCTACCGCTATTGATGACTGCACAATATTACCTGCAGCATTATGTTCAGGAATTTTTTGAAGGGGCTGAAGGCGAGCTAACATTTCTAGAGGAGCTTGATCTTCCTTTAAGTAAGGTCAATTTGTTTAATCAGTATGGGATTCATACTCTGGAGGATTTTTCGGCCTGGACAACTCAAGAGCTTCTTGATATTCCAGGTGTTGGCAAGCAGATGATAGCAAGGCTTAAGCGATTAGGAGTAATATTTAGTCAGGAATGAATGTCAAAATAAAGCAAAAAATACCGCTTAAGATTAAGCGAATGGGGATTAATGGTGAGGGAATTGGTTTTTATAAAAAGACCTTGGTCTTTGTTCCCGGAGCCTTGAAGGGAGAAGAGGTTTTTTGTCAAGTGACTGCTGTTAAGCGCAATTTTGCTGAGGCAAGGCTCTTGGTGATTAATAAGGCTTCTAAAAACCGGGTGAAGCCGGCCTGTTCCATTTATGAGACCTGTGGAGGCTGTCAAATCATGCATCTGGCCTATCCTAAGCAGCTCTACTTTAAGGATGACATCATTCGGCAGGCCTTAAAAAAGTTTAAGCCTAAGGGGTATGAAGAGTTTGAGATTCGTCATACCTTAGGAATGGCAGAGCCGCAGCATTACCGAGCAAAATTACAGTTTCAGACGCGTTCGTTTGGTGGCTCCGTCAAGGCAGGCTTATTTTCAGAAGGGAGCCATTGCTTGGTTGCCATTGATGATTGTCTGGTTCAGGATCAGCTAACACAGGCGATTGTTAATCATGTGACTCAGCTGCTTGATCGGTATAGGATTCCTATCTATAATGAACGCAGAGTAGCTGGAATTCGTACAGTTATGGTTCGTAGGGCACAGGCCAGTGATCAGGTTCAGTTGATTTTTGTAAGCAGTAAAGAGGTGAGGCTGGCAGGTCTTATTGCTGAGCTGACTGCTGCATTTCCACAAATCAGGACTGTTGCTTTAAACATCAATACTTCAAAAACGAGTGATATTTATGGCGCCAAAACTGAGATTCTCTGGGGTCAGGAGACCATTCAAGAGGAGGTTTTGAGCCATAGCTTTGCCCTGTCGCCAAGAGCCTTTTATCAGCTTAATCCCACACAGACAGAGGTTTTATATAGTCAAGTGGTTCAGGCGCTTGAGCCCACAGCTGAGGAGCATATTATTGATGCTTATTGCGGTGTTGGCTCAATTGGTCTGGCAGTTGCAAACAAAGTAAGATCTGTTCGTGGTATGGATATTATTCCAGAGGCAATTGCTGATGCTAGGAAAAATGCGCAGGCATTGGGCTTTGACAATGCTTATTATGAGACTGGCAAGGCAGAGGAACTGATCCCAAGCTGGTACGCTGAAGGCTACCGAGCTGATGCCTTGATTGTAGATCCACCTCGAACAGGACTAGATGACAAGCTATTACAAACGATTTTACACTATCAGCCAGCTAAAATGGTTTATGTCTCCTGTAATACCTCAACCTTGGCTCGTGATCTGGTACCCTTGGTTCAGGTCTATGATGTGATATATATTCAATCTGTTGACATGTTTCCACACACAGCAAGGACCGAGGCTGTAGTGAAGCTACAAAAGCGACAAAAACCACAACAATAATCGATTAGTTGGAAAAGACTGGCTCTTTTCTTACCGATCAAGGCTTTAGATAAAAGAGACAGTAGCCTAAATGTGACTACTGTCTTATTTTTTTATTAATAGCTTTAGTGGGTTGGCAAAGAGCCAAAAAATAGCTATTTATCCAATGAAAATCCTGAATGGTAGTTAATTTTGTCTTGAACGGTTGAAAACGATTGAAAATGACCGTTTACGATGAAAAAACGACCGTTTAAGACTTTTAGAAAAAATATGATACTAGAATGCTATACTTAAATCGTGATCGCGACATAAAGAAAAAATATGTTATGGAGGTATTCAAAATGAATACAGAAACGATTAATCAATTTGATGTTATGAATATAGAGGCTCTTGCAACTGTTGAAGGTGGATATTCTGGTAAGGACTGTCTTAAAGACATGGGAGGATATATGTTAATAGGAGCTGGAAGTGGGGCTTTGTGGGGTGCCCCAGCAGGAGGGATTGGCGTACTTCCAGGTGCATTTGTTGGTGCACATGTTGGTGCAATTGGGGGAGGTTTTGCATGCATGGGTGGAATGATAGGTAATAGATTTAACTAAGAAAGGAGTATATACCATGAAGCAGTACGAAGATTTTCAGATGTTATATGAGCTTGATTTGGCAAGTGTAAATGGCGGTAAAATTAATTGGGGCTCTGTTGCAGGGCATTGTGCAGGTGGAGCAATCGTTACAGGTGCTTTCTCTGGTCCATTGTATGTATTGGGTGCAGGAATAGGATGCATTGTTGGTGCAGGACAGGCCATTATCAATGGATTATAAAACAATATTATTAGTAGTATTAGTTTTAGTTCCGATTATACTATTGATATTTGGTGTTGTTAAAAAAGAAGAAGCGTTGATAAGAATTTCTATAACTTTAATCATGCTACTTCTTATAAATACAATCTTGAATTGGATTTTTGGGTGAGAAATTATATTTTTCACGAATTATGAGGATTCTTTTCACTATTTTTTCTAAACCCCGATGATCAAATCAAGTGTAACAAATTGTTCATCTCATAAAGTCAATACATCTTATGAGTTTGGGACAAAAGGAGTTTCAGTTCAAAAAATAGAGATTCACTGTTTGGTGAATCTCTATTTTTCTTACCTGAGAAATCTTTTTATCCCAGTTTTTTTAAAAAGGTAGCTGCTAAAAATTGTTGAGCTGATTATTGTTGTTAGAAGCACTAGGTTATTGCTAGCTAAGACTAGATAGCATTAGTTTATTAGAGATTAGTGTATTCAAAAATGGTATTTTATGCTAAAATAAGTACAAAATATTATTTTTATGAGTTTTGATGCAGTTGTTTTTAATGGATTTATTTTTGTTATTGTGCTTATTATTTTGTTGAAACGGTAGTAGTGCTAATGCTTCTGCAGATTGGATAGGGGACTGAGTTTAGGTGAGAGTAGTTATTTTAGAAGATGATATGATTCAGCAGAGATATTTAGAAAAGCTCATTAAAGAGCTTGAGGTTAAGCACCAGCTATTATTTCAAGGACTTGACTGTTTTGGAAGGCCTCATCAGCTATTAAGTGCTATCAAGAAGAACTGTGGTCAGCAGCTATTCTTTTTAGATATTGAGATAAAAAATGAGAACAAAAAAGGGCTTGAGGTTGCTAGGCAAATTCGTCAGATAAATCCAGATGCGATGATTGTTTTTGTAACGACTCACTCGGAATTTATGCCCTTGGCTTTTCAGTATCAGGTATCTGCTTTGGACTATATCGATAAAGAGCTGCCTCAAACTGAGTTTGTTCAACGGGTAGAGACTGCTTTATTATATGCTGTGCGGCAAAATAGTGAAACGATAGCGGAAAGTGCTTTTTATTTTACATCTCGTTATGCTCAGGTACAGGTGCCTTTTAATGATATCCTGTATATTGAGACATCGTCACGAGCGCATCGTGTCAATTTGTATACAAAAAAGGAGAGAATGCAATTTACGGGGACTTTGACGGATATTTTGAAGCAAGAGTCTCGTTTTTTGCAATGTCATCGTTCTTTTTTGATTAATCATAGGAATGTCGTTAGGGTAGATAAGATTGAGCGAGTGGTTTATTTTCGAAATGGCTCTAGCTGCTTAATTGCTCGTAGTAAAATGAACAGTGTTTTAACAACAATTGAGAACCTACATAGAGGAGATAATTAATGAAGCTTATTTTATTTTTCTTAGAAATGACGACAAGTATAGGCTTATCGTTAGTGCTCTTTTCCAAAATCAGTGGACGTCAATTAACCTGGCTTGAAGTTGCTTTCAGTACTTTTTTAAGAATAGGATTTGCTGTTTTTTTCACTATAGCTAATCATGTTGCCGACATTTCACTTCTCAATTATTGGAGTCTTCCAATTTATATGGTAGTGATATCATGGCTATTGCTGCGACCCTTATCAAAAACATTATTGATATTTTATGGGCTATTTCCTATTACCCTGTGGAGCCTTTGGTACCGACTGCTTGGTTTTTTTATCTTACCTCTTTTTAAACTTGATTATCATTTAACAAATGATGGATTTTGGGGAATTTTTACAGATATAGTATCTACTTTGATGGTTTTTCTCTTTTTGCGGTGGCTACGATATGATTTCAGAGCATTAAGAATTAATCTTTTATCTGATAGGGATAAAAGAATTTTAGGTGTGACCAACTGGTCTATGGTTAGCTATTATTTTTTGATCCAATTGCTTGCTTATTTAGAGTATGAGCTAGCTGTTGATACTTATGCCTATCGTCAATGCATGATGCTTGGCTATTGGATTATATTTATGGGAACTGTGTCGAGACTGGACCGGTCGCTAAGAGATACACTGCAAGAAAGACTGACCTTTCAAAGAGAGCTGCAGCTGGCAAATATTGAGAGCTATAGTCGTCAGATAGAGGAGCTTTACAGAGAGGTTCGAGGATTTCGTCATGACTATAGCAATCTGATTGCCACGTTAAAGTTTGGTATAGATAATGATAGCATGTCTATTGTTAGGTCAGTTTATCAATCGGTCTTTAAGGATTCAAATAAACGATTTCGCAAGCAAAAATATGATGTTGGGCGTCTTATCCATGTCACTGACACAGCCTTGAAAAGTCTTTTAGCTGCAAAATTTAGTCAGGCTTTAGAAAGTGGGATTTCAGTATCTTTAGAGGTTCCAGAGGATATCAGTCCGCAAGGCATGGAGCTGATTGATTTTCTTACTATTGTGTCTATTTTATGTGATAATGCTATAGAGGCTGCTGTTGAAGCTTCTTCGTCTAAGATAACGATTTCTTATTTTACTTTGGACAATAAGCAACTATTTATGATTGAAAATACAACTAAGGAAGAGAAGATTGATCTATCCTTTCTATATGATTTCGGAGTAAGCACCAAGGGGGATAATAGAGGTGTGGGACTTTATAATGCTATGGAAATTATCAATCGTTATCCCAATGTGATGATTAAGACTATAAGTCAAAATCATGTATTTGGTCAAACACTTGAGCTTAGGTTATAAAAAAACACCACTAGTAAAGGAAAACTGTCTTGCACCTATCAGATTTGATGTTTAGGATCACATCATTCCGATAGTGTCTCAGTACCTTTAGGTAGTGGTGTTTTGAAAATGGAGAATGTTACTATTTTAGTAGTTTTGGCTTAGAGACATTGAAAACTTTTTGAAGACCTTCAAGCCAGCCTCCTCCAGTAATCTGAGTTAACTGAGAAGGCGTTAGTTCCTGAAACTTTGGTTGTCTAGTTGGTTTATCCATATTGAAAGCTCCTTTTAAATACTGTCTATGTTATTATAGCTTATCTTGACTCTTTGTTGTACTCTATGTCCTAAATGGTCGTTGAAAAGCGCTAAATGGTTATTCTGTCACTTTAAAGAGCTTGTCCTTATAAAAGTCAAAGAATGTTTTTTTGGCAATAACACTTATCACTCGTCCCTGCTGACCATATTGAATAGTAGTGCTTTCTTTTTCAGAAAGTGTTAGTTTGGCTGTAACCTTAAAAAGATTTCCCTGCTTGGTTTTGGTCGCTAGCTCATCAATGGTTTTAATGGTTCCCGTAATGACTATCGGTTGATTTCCATGTCTATCTAGAGCTAGCCTGACAACCTGGTTCTTCTTAAGGAGAGAAACAGATTCAGAGCTGACATAGTAAGTGAGCAAGGCTTGTTTTGTTTGTTTGAGGCTAGGATAAATGTAGGCAATATCGTGACCGATTGGGATACTAATTTTGCCTTCAAAAGCACTATTGAGCTGAACAATGCCACTTTTTGAGGCTTTGATCACCAGATTGTTTACCTGAAGAGTGGCTTGCTCCAATTGCGCCTTGAGCTCAGTAATATGATGATTGACATCTGTTAACTGCTGAGAGGCTGTTATCAAAAACTGTGTTCGGAGTATTTCTAGCTTTGTGTTGAGGCTATTATCATAGCTGGTAGATTGATGTAGATTAGCACGTTGCCTATAGAGGCTATCTATAGAGGTTTTTAGGTTTAAAAGATTTTGGTCTATTTGAAATAGAAGCTGATTGGTGGCAGTCTCTTGGTTTGCTTGAGATTGAGAGAGATAGGCATCAAGGGTGGCTTGATGTGGGTTATTGGAGGATAGACTATCGGATTGGTTAATGATCGCAGATCGAAGCTCTTCATAGTCTGATATTTGTTGAGAAAGACTATTTATTTGCTGATTGATAGCAACAATAGAGTCCTGAATCAGCTGGGCCTGCTGGCTGGTCTCTGCCTTTATTTTTGAGAAACCAAGGTCAATATCTTGGGCTTGGCTCATGAAATGATTAAAGGTATTGACGTAACCAAATTGATCATCGTTCTGAAAAAGGTTCTGGCCTTGTTTTAAGCTTAACAATAGAGTATTAAGGCTGCTTTTTTGCTTTTCGTAGGTAGCTAATTGTTTCTCAAGTACCTGCTTTTGAGACTCTTCTAGGTCTTTAGCATATTGAATAATAGAGTCTCCTTGTTTGATTGGCTGGTTATTGGTGAGATGGTTCGCAATTATAGGATTATTGCTAATAGATTGGACTGTTGCAATGACTTGAGTGGGAGTGATTTCTCCGTAGGACGTTACCGTTATTTCTTTATAAACAAAGCAAGAAAAAAGGATAAGAAAAGTCAACAAGAGGGCTAAGGGAATTGTTAAGAATGTTGTCAAATGATGATAGCGTCTTTGGTAGAATTCCGCACTTTTAAACATATTGGGATTCATGATTGTCTCCTTATTCACTAAATAGGTGGTAATAAAATCCACCTTGTTTCATTAATTCCTGGTGGCTGCCTGTTTCAATGATTTGCCCTTGATTAAGAACAACAATCTGATCAGTGCGCTCTGCGATACTAAGCCGGTGGGCAACGAAAATAATCGTTTTGTCTGTCATGTTCATGAGACGGTCAATGATTTTCTTTTCTGTCAGTATGTCAAGTCCGCTGGTTGCTTCATCAAGAACTAGTATAGGAGCTTGGGTTAGTAATGCTCTAGCAAGTGCAATTCTCTGTTTTTGTCCGCCAGATAAGCCAGCCCCATCAGAGAGCTCGGTTTGGTATCCCATTGGCATTTGCTCGATGTCGTGACGAATGTCAGCAATCTCACAGGCGTTAAGAATGTCTTCCTGGCTGATGCCTTGCTTGGCTCCCAAGGTTAGATTTTCTAAGATAGATCCATTAAACACATAGGCTTGTTGTGGAAGGTAGTTGATGTATTGTCGAAGATTCTTTTTATCAATGGTCTTGAGATCGTTTTGGTTGATGGTTATACGTCCTTTATAAGGTTCAAAGAAATTGACGAGCATCTTGGCTAGGGTTGTTTTTCCTGAGCCGCTGACACCAACAAGGGTTACTTTTGCTCCCTGCTTAATGGTTAATGTAATATCTGATAATGTATCCTTGCCAAAGCCATACCTGTAGGAAACAGCTTCAAACTGAATGTCACCCTGTAAGAGCGATAAATCGTATAAGGCTTGCGAGGCTTTAAATTCGGACTCTACAAGATAGACCTCATTGAGACGATTATTGGCAACCTTAGCTGCTTGGAGCTTGGTTTGAAGATTAATGATATTTTCTAAAGGGGTTGTAAAATAGGCAAGAAGTGTGTTAAAGGTAATTAATTGCCCGATTGAAATTTTACCATTAATGACCAGTTGAGCCCCAAACCAAAGAATGATGATATTCAGAATTAGCTGCGCTCCTTGCTTAAGTGTGGCTTGTAAGATGGTATATTTACTAAGCTTAAAAGACTTATCAAGGTAATCCACAAAGTCGCTGTCAATTTTTTGGTAACGGTTTTCTTCACTGGTTAGTGATTTTATGGTTTCGATCCCGTTGATATCTTCGATAATAGCAGAGCTTAGCATGGCATTGCTTTGCATCACATCATGATTCATTTGTTCAAACGGCTTTATAAAGGCACATATGATAATGGTATATACTGGGATAGAAATCAGAGATAGCAGAAAAAGCCTGCTATTTTGCACCAAAAGAACACTTCCGACAATAGCTAATATAGAGAGGTCTAGAAAGAGGGATAAAATGGTTGAAGCGAGTGCATCAATAATAGAGTTAGCATCTGTAAAGCGCGAGGTTACCTCACCTGTTCGACGTGTTGCAAAAAAGGACATCGGCAATTCGAAAATATGGCGGATATAGGACAGAATCACATCAATCGTAAGACGTTGGCTAAGGACAGTTAAAAGATAATCTCTAGAAAAGCTCATTAGCTGCTGGAGTATATAGGTAATGATGAGACCAATTGATACAATCCCTAAGGTAGATTTCAGCTGATTTGGAATATACTCGTCTAAAATCCCCTGGAGATAGTATGAACCAGCAATATTAATGACCGTTACCAAGACAGAAGCTAACACGATATAAAATATAAGGGTTCGCTGTTTAAAAATAAGCGGAAAGAAGCCTAATAGTCCATTTTTTTGGTCTTTATGTGGTTTATAATTTGGCTTAGGAGCAAGACATATGGTGACACCTGTCCATTCTGAAGCAAAGCGTTCCTTGGACATTTTTGTGACCTTGACCATTGGATCGGGATCACCAATGATAAGATAGTCTTTTTTAGATTTGTAGACCACATAGTAGTGCTGTAGCTTTCCTTCTTTATTGACATGGACGATCAATGGATAGGGCACGTCTGCCATGTCAAAGAGGGTCATATCCGCTTGAATGGGTCTGGTTTCAAATCCCATTTCCTTAGCAGCCATGACAATACCGAGGGCTGTTGTCCCTTCCTTATTGGTTTTTGCTAATTCTCTCAAATGAGCTAATGAATAATCTGAACCATAATACCTTGCGATTGAGGCTAGAGCAGCTACGCCACAATCTCTGGCATCTATTTGTGATACAAAGGTTCTTTTATAAAAGAGTGTCATTGGTTGGCTTCCTTTCTCTGTTGTAACGACTCTATTGTGCCACAAAAGCTCAGAAAAAAACTGAGCTAGTCTTGAATAGTCGTTGAAACGTCTTAAATGGGAATAATGATATTAACACTCTTTTTTAATCAGTTGCGACATTACCATTCAAGACGTTTCGACGACATTTTAAGACTTAAATACTGAAAGCAGTTATTTATCTGCTATACTGGGTTTGTTGCTTGCAACAGGTAAAAAATAAATATAGGAGATATTCACGATGAATATGACATTAATGAAACAATTTAATATTATAGACGCTGACAAGCTTGCTCACATTGAGGGTGGCGGCAAAGGAATTTGTAAGTTTGTAATGTCTGGTTCTAATGGGTATGCCTGCCGATATAGCAATGGCGAATGGGGCTATATTGTTACTAAAAGTAATTTTGAAGCAACTAAAGATGTTATTGTTAATGGTTGGATATCCTCTTTAGGAGGTGGTTATTTCCATCCAGGGTATAGAGGGTAGTTGGGTATGTTGACGCAAGAAGAGATACTAAATAAGGTTTATAATTTAATTTTAGATCCAACCTTAACATCAGAAGAGCGAGTCATTCTGGTAAGATTTAAAGATAGAGTAGGGGAGTCAAGTAACTTTGACAGAGAAGTGATGATGCTATCTGAATCTCTGCGTCAATTAGCTGTTAAGCAGATAAGAGTTGAAACAATGAGTGTAGAAATGGCTAAATTCTATAAAGAAATCTCTACTTACAAAGAATGTGATAAACAGCTAGGTAGAGGCCTAATATCATTGGGAGTTATTAGGCGATAATAAAACGCTCATACCTTATCGTTGTATTGGCGTTATTGTTTTGTTGAGTCACAATAGGCCAAATGACATGAAAAGGTTGTCAATGCTATTTTGTGAGATGGCTAGCTGAAGGTAAAGTAAGTAACGATTGAGTTGATTGGCTAATCGCAGGATATAACAATGGGTATCAGTTTAAAGCTGATACCTATTGTTTTGTGGTAGTTAACTATCTAGGGTGGTTTCGGACAAGAAGTAGCTTGAGATAATTGCAAGGGCAATAAGCTTATCTCATTTGGTTAGTGATTTATTTTTTCTTACAAAGAACTTATTTTTGAGTCTTATTGAGCTTGGAAAAGAAATATTATCTGCGCTATTAGCTATCAAATCAGTTGCTTTTCCTTATTTCTAGAGGCTTAAGTTAGTAAGCTGAGGCCACAAATGTATTATTTTCATCAGCTGTTGATGATGTATTGCTATCTGGAAAAATAAAATAGTCATTTAAGATTGGGCTATTTGTCATTACAGCATAGAGCCTTCAGCCGTCAAAGGAGGAAACTCAGCTTTTGAAGCAATTAAGACAGCTTTCTCATATTTGTTATGGGTATTAGGAATTTTCACTGAATTGGTGTTAACGGTTTTCGTATTACCATTCAAGACGTTTCGACGACATTTTAAGACTTAAATACTGAAAGCGATTGTTTATCTGCTATACTGGGTTTGTCAGTTGCAGCAGACAAAAAATAAATATAGGAGGTATTCACGATGAATACGACATTAATGAAACAATTTAATATTATAGACGCTGACAAGCTTGCTCACATTGAAGGTGGAAAGAATAATTGGCAAGCTAATGTTTGGGAAGGTGGTACCGCTGCTGTTAGTGGCTGGGGGTTAGGGACAGCTATTTGTGCTGCAAGTGGTGCCGGTGCTCCATTTATGGGAGCATGTGGTTACATTGGAGCCAAATTTGGCGTATCATTGTGGGCAGGAGTAACAGGAGCAACAGGTGGATTTTAATCAAGAGAGGTTTTTTATGACTCATTATTATCAAATCAAAGAAGAAGAACTTAACGACATTTGTGGAGGGAACCCTGCCGGTGCAGCAGTAGTAGGTGGTTTGACCTGTGCTGTTGGAGGTATAAAGTTGGGAAGTAGGATTGGACCTTGGGGAGCTGTTATCGGAGGAGTTGGAAGTGCAGCTGTTTGTGGTTATTTAGCCTATAAGGCTTCATCATAATATGATATGAATCTGAAATATATATTTACTATAGTTATTTTCACCTTTCAAATTTATTTTATCTATAGATCTGTGAGAGGTTTAGATAAAAATAATGACATTGTTGATATATCAACGATAAATAGCTTTTTTTTGTTATTTTTAGCTCATGACAACTTAATGTTTCTTTTTATCCTTTATATTATGATATTGATAGACCTAATATCGAAATTTTAGCAATTGTTAACATTTAAAGAATGATACTCCTGTAGCCTGTCATATGTTTGAACTGCCCCCCAAAAGTTAGACATAAAATCTAACAATTGGGGGGCTATTTTTATGACATTGAGTTATGAAGACAAGGTTCAAATCTATGAGCTACGGCACATTGGAAAGTCCATTAAATGCTTATCAGAAAAGTTTAGTATTGCAGAATCTGACCTCAAATACATGATTCGCCTGATTGACAGGTATGGGTTAGCCATTGTCCAAAAAGGTAAGAATAGTTATTATTCTCCAGAACTGAAGCAAGAGATAATAGATAAAGTTCTGATTGATGGTCAATCTCAAAAACAGACGTCCTTAGACTATGCTTTACCAAATTCTAGTATGCTTTCAAGGTGGATAGCGCAATACAAGAAAAACGGCTATACTATTCTTGAGAAAAGAAGAGGGAGGCCACCAAAGATGGGACGTCAACCAAAGAAGACTTTAGAACAAATGACAGAGTTGGAGCGACTCCAAAAAGAATTAGACTACCTTAGAGCGGAGAATGCTGTGCTAAAAAAGCTGAGAGAATACCGGTTGAGGGACGAAGCAAAGCTCAAAGAGCAACAGAAATCATCCAAGAATTAATCGGTCAATTTTCTCTAGCAACTTTGCTTGAAATCCTTGATTTATCGCGGTCAACCTATTATTATCAAGTCAAGCAACTAGCTCAAGAAGATAAGGACATGGACTTAAAGGAGCTCATTCAAGGCATCTATGATGAACATCATGGCAATTATGGCTATCGTCGCATTCATCTGGAACTAAGAAATCGTGGTTTTATCGTCAATCACAAAAAAGTACAACGTTTGATGACTGTCATGGGCTTAAAAGCTCGTATCCGTCGTAAGCGCAAGTATTCTTCTTACAAAGGTGAGGTTGGCAAAAAGGCTGATAATCTGATTAAACGTCAGTTTGAAGGTTCTAAGCCCTACGAGAAGTGCTATACCGATGTGACGGAATTTACCTTACCTGAGGGGAAACTCTATCTATCGCCTGTTCTTGACGGCTATAACAGTGAGATTATTGATTTCACCCTGTCTCGATCGCCTGACTTGAAGCAAGTACAAACCATGCTTGAGAAGGCTTTTCCAGCGGATTCGTACAATGGAACGATTCTCCACAGCGATCAAGGCTGGCAATATCAACATCAGTCTTATCATCACTTTTTGGAGACTAAAGGCATTCGTCCATCCATGTCTCGCAAGGGAAATAGTCCAGATAATGGGATGATGGAGTCCTTCTTTGGTATTCTCAAATCTGAGATGTTTTACGGCCTTGAGACAACTTATCAATCCCTTAATGAGCTTGAACAAGCTATTACAGATTACATTTTTTACTACAACAACAAACGCATTAAAGCAAAGCTAAAAGGACTTAGCCCTGTGCAATACAGAACTAAATCCTTTCACTAATATGTCGTGTCCAACTTTTGGGGGTCAGTACAGTGGAAAGGAGTGCTTTCAAATGTTATCAGGGGAGCATGATGGCTAAAGAGAGACCTCAGAGGAAACTCAGTCTTTGAAGCATTAAGACAGCTTTCTCATATTGGTTACGGGTATTAGAAATGCGCTTAATCGGTGTCAACAGTTTTCGTATTACCATTTAAGACGTTTCGACGACATTTTAAGACTTAAATACTGAAAGCAGCTGGTAATATGCTATACTGGTGCCAGTTGCTAAACATAGGAAATATTCATGTGGACGACAGCATTGATGAAATATTTAATGCTTAGGTACTGGTAGACTTGCTTATGTTGAGGCTGAAAAAATTAATAGAGTTTGTGACGCAGCTATTGGAGGAATAGGTGGCGCACTGACTTGCTAAGAAAGGGCAAGGTGTTGTAATGCTTAATAAAATGAAGCGACTACATTATTTGATGATTTTTAGGCTATTAACTGGTCAGCTACCAGCTATTAGCTTGATGGCTGTTCTTCTTTCAAAAGACATTCATAGGCTTTCTTTGGGATCACTGATTAGTTTTGCTATCTTTGCGGTAAGCACTGCTGCTTCTAATTACTATTTTTCACGAGAAATTGCGATTGAGCAGTTGAAGGAACAAACACGTCCCAATCTGTTATTAACTCAGATCCTGTTTATAGTGGTGTTTATGATTATAGGCATTGTGTCAATCTATTGTGGTCTAAGCTCGTCTGAGTTTTATAAGCAGGTTATTGCTGTGATATGCTCTTTTATATCATTTGTCACTATGGGATTGATGATTTGGGGGATCAGATACGCAAAAGCTTATCGTCGTTAATAGCTTGAGGTGGTACTGGTACTTGAAATCACCTCCTTAACCAGTTAATCATAAGCTATAGCACTAGGTATCAGCCTTAAAGCGACGATACCTAGTGTTTGTGTGCTCAAACGCTTAAAATAGCTTTTGAGGGGGTAGAGCTGTCTATCTGCAAGCGATATGACAACCTATTTCATTTAGGGATCAGGCTTTTTTACTATCAGTGTTTTTGACAAGGCCCTTGTTTTGGAGTATACTGGGAAAACTAGGAGGGCTATTAATGCGTAGGATTCGTTTAGCAACCTTAGCAGATGCTAAGGCTTTACTTGATATTTACCGTCCTTATGTTGAGGAAACCGCTGTTACCTTCGAGTACACTGTACCTAGCTTGACCGAGTTTGAGCGACGTCTGTCTGACATTATGGTCTTTTATCCCTGTCTAGTAGTGGAAGAGGAGGGAGGCATTTTAGGTTATGCCTATGCTAGTCGCTTTCATGCACGCGCAGCCTATGCTTGGTCTGCTGAGGTGACCATTTATCTGGCCCAGGAGGCTAGAGGGAGAGGCTTGGGATCAGCCTTGTATCACCGTTTGGAGGGTTATCTGAAAGGTATGGGAATCTTAAATTGTAATGCCTGTATCGCTAGTACAGCGCATGCTACGCCTTATCTGACCAATAGCAGTCAAGTCTTCCATGAAAAACTCGGTTATCGGTTGGTTGGCAGATTTCATCAGTCGGGCTATAAGTTTAACCAGTGGTTTGATATGATTTGGATGGAGAAACTGCTGGGAGAGCATGACGTACGCCCTCGCCCAGTGATGTCATTTAGGGATTTTCTTTGCCAGAAGCACCAGTCTGAATGACACCTTATAAAAGCTTAGATTAATACAAAAGGATTAGGTCCTGTCAGAGGAAGCTAATTTTTTGTATTGTTTGACGAGAAGTTTTGACTGATAACCGCAATCATAAAAAAACTCTTCAGGCCCTGTTATAAAATGGTGGTAGCAGGAGATGGTTATGTCTGAGCTTGTCACTAGGTCAGCTACAGCAGTCCTAGTGTCATAGCTTTAAAAATGAGAAAAAAGAAATTATTTTTTAAGCTTGGTCTTTTTAATATCTTTTTTTGCCCTTGACAATTCTGCCAATGAGCTGCAAAAAAACTTAAGCTCTTTCCCAAAAAGCTTTTATGATATGATACACTTGTGTTGTAAAAGGATCCTGATACTAGTTAAGATTTTTTTACTTTATTTTAACAAAGGAGAGTACACGACATGAAAAGAAGTGTAAAATGGTTTATGAGCCTTGGCTTGGTTGGAGCTTTCGTAGTTGCTGGGATATCTAATGTTAACGCAGAGACTAGGCACCCTCATCCAAAGTATAAGGACACTTGGGAATTTGGAATTACCAGTGCTAGCTGATCTTACTCAAACGCTTTTCTTGGAGTTCCTATTGGGCTAGGAAGTAGTGCTTCTGTGACAGACTTTTGGGGAAATGTAAATAGTAAAGATAGTCAAAACAATGGTTGGGCTCGTGCCGGTGTAAAAAAGCAGTGGAATTGGGTTCAAGCAAAGTCATGTTATGGCTGGTATCAGGTTTAATGTTTTATTGTACGTTTTAGTGGATGAAGATATTATCCTCTTAGTCAACTTTTCTCAAGGAGGTTTTTATGAGGTGGAGAGCTACAGTTATCTGTATTTTCGTTCTGCTTTTGACATGTTTATCATTTGGTGCGGTCAAGGAGTATGGCAATGATATCAAATACCCTGTTCAGGCTGCATTTTCATTAGTGGCTTCAAACAAAGATGTTGATAAGGGACACGTTTTAGACAGGATCGAAGCCTTAGCCGAGCAGGAACATATCCAAATTTATCGTCCCTACTTAGATCATACTGGTAAAGAAGCCACCTACCTGTTTGGGACAAATGGGAAAAAGACTGTCTATAGCAGTAATCGCAAGGAGCTCTTGACAAACGATCTTAGTGGCATGTACTACACGACGAGGTCTCTTCCTTCATCATTTGAAACCGCGATGACTGAACGGGGCTTGACCTACAAAGGTGCTGATTTACCTTGGTATCTCTTGCCTTATTATTTTTTGTTCACAAACTTACGATCCTTAGCTATTTGGACCCTCTTTTTTGTGTTTGCCCTCCTCTTGTTTGCTGTTAAATTGATGTATGCTAAAAAGTCTATGATACTAAGAAGCCTGGGCTTATTTGAACACTATAGCCGCAAGGAGTTGCTACAGGATTTGTTGCTGATGGGAGCTAGCTTTGCGGTTAGTATTCTCCTCTTCATTCTCTATCAAGGCAGTATCTCCAATGTTTTTGTCAAGTCATTTACACTTCTGATCTTGACTAATGCTGTCATTTTATTATTGCTGATGCTTGCTGTTCATGCTTTATTTTTCATCAATATCCGTTCGTTGAAGGCGCTAGCCATTCTAAAAAATAAACAAGCAACCCCTTTGGTCCTCTTTGTCTGGTTGGTGGGGATTTGTTTGTCTAGCGTCATTTTTGGGCTTTCCCTACACAAAAGCTTGGAGACTATAGGAAAATCTGCCAATGACATTCAAGTTCTAGGAAAATGGGATAAAGCTAAGGATTTTGCGGAAATAACATGGCTAGATACCTTGAGTACGCATACTGATGACAATCACCAAATTGATAGTGATTATTTCAAGGAAGAAAATCAGCGCTATCAACATTTTCTCCTGTCTTTTTCTGATAATGACGTTATTTATTCAGCACTTTCAAGCCTTAACGAAACCAATTTACAATCAGCTCCTGATGACTTCAAAAAAGAGTTAAAGACCAATGGGGTTGATCCAAGGATTGCGTCAAAAGTCCGTTATGTCAATCAGGGATTTATGCTAAAAAATAAAGACATTTTCCCTAACAATGATTACGGAAGGCCAGCAGCTGATGCTGTAGGAGTCATTTATATTTCTAAACATATGATGGGAGATGCTGACAGCATTTTAAACATTGTCAATTATGAATGGTTTCAATATAGCAGCCTAAAGGCTAATCAATTGGTTGTTCAAGAGGTTCCTGACGGACAAAAGAGCTTTCTGTTTAATCATAAGCAAGACCAACAAGACATTTTTGCTCAGCAAGAAGAAGTGAATACTATATTAGTGCAGTTAAACTTTTCGTTCATGACGGAGCCATCATTATTGACGAAGTTTGGAGAAATGGCTCAAAAATCTATCTATCGTCAGGCGCTTATTCGTGATCGATTAACACAAGCAGGCTTGACGAATTTCTCTAGTTTGACCAATGTTTCCAATCATTTGATTTTAGAGCGCCATAAAATCCTAAGCCAGCTCATCGGAAGTGTTATTGCCTTAACGGTCCTTGCCATTGCCCAGTGCTTTATCATTTATGAATACATTGTTTCTCTGATGAAACAAAAGGCCAAAAAGATTTCCGTCTGGTTCTTGATGGGGCAAAAAAGCCTTGTTTTGATTGGTAGATTGTTATTGCCCTTAGCTTTGTGTTTGTTTCTTGCCATAGGAATGATGGGAATCCTTACTGGAAATAGGCTCATGGTACTAGGCATTGGCCTGCTTTATTTAGGAGAAATCGTTTGTATGTCCTTTTTGCTTATCAGGCTATTTTGAAGCATCGGATTCAAATCATCAAAGGAGATTTTGACATATTATGATTGAGATAAAACAGCTTTCCAAACATTATGGAAAAAAGACAATTTATGACAAGCTTAGCTTGACTTTTGAGGCCAATCGTTCTTATGCACTTGTAGGTCCTTCAGGATCAGGCAAGACCACCCTATTAAATGCTATTGCTCGCCTTGAAAAGCCAGATAGTGGTCAGATTTTAGTAAATGGTCAAGACATTTGGAGCATGAAAGAGCAAGATTATTTTAAGGATTATTTGGGCTATGTTTTTCAAAATTATGCACTGATAGAGGAAGAAACAGTCTATGACAATCTTAAAATGCTGGCTCCTAAATCTAACATTGTGGAAGCCTTGCATAGCGTTGGCTTAGACAGTAGTTTTCTCTCACAGAACATTTATGAATTATCAGGTGGTCAGGCTCAGCGTGTTGCTATTGCACGCCTATTGTTAAAAAAGGCTTGCATTATTTTGGCAGATGAGCCAACGGGTGCCTTGGACAAGGAAACAGGTGATGAGATTATTGAGCTGTTGCTTAGTTTGGTGAGCCCTGATACTGTTCTGATTTTTGCCACTCATGACCCAAATGTGTTTAGCCGCGTTGATGACATCATCGACATCTGTCATCTACAATAGAGGCAAGCTCTGAGACATTTAGTCTGGACTGTCGAGCTACAGCAATTAGCTTGACAATGCTGTTATTCCTTTGTGTCAGGAAGAGATTGCTATTCTTCTATAGATTTTTCGAATAGACAATGCTGAAAGTCCTTAGCGTTAATGCTAAGGACTTTTTTGTGATTTAGGTCAAGGTAGTGGTAATCTGGTTATAGATGAGCTGATTCACTCTTTTTCCAAGCTAGGGTTAGGATTTCGCCCTTGCCAAGCTCAGCTGGTAGGGGTTCATGCTGATCCTCTTCTAGTAGGCTGGTAACCCTTGCTGTGTGGTCTGGGATTGCTAGGGTAAGAGCGCAGGCCTTGTCATTTGATACATTATAGCTGCGCGTGATTAGGGCATTATCGGATAGGCGACGCTTGAAGGCTGTGAGAGCAACGTGATCAGTTGCTCCTTTGATGTAAGCATATTGAGCTGGCAGCTGGCCAGAATGCCTCTTGGTTTGCGCCATGGTGACTGGTACCTGAGCCTCCTGAGCTCGCCAATAGCTGGCAAAGCGTGTGGTAGCGTTAATGCTTTCAAAGCTAAAGCTGACAGTCTGTTGACCGAGGCATTGAGCATCAGGGGTTGGGAAGTAGCCCCAATCTCCAAGCTCACCGACGCTTCGTAGGAGCGTGATAGCGATGGTATTGGTATCTGGTAGGATTTCGTATTCATTGAGGCCGTAATTGCCTACAGTGACACCAGTCCTACCATCAAAAAGGCTGACAAAGGCCTCCTGATGCTGAGGATTGGTTGGGTTTTTCCAGAATTGGGCATTGGTATGATTAGGCCGCTTTACGGTTTCAAAAATACTATCTGCAAAATGGTGGTCTGTCTTTAAATGGGTTGGAAATAGCACGCGCAAGCGGTGGTTTGTCATTTGATTGTTAAAGCTGGTCTGAAATTGTAGGCGTGGGCTGTCTTTTTCCATACGAATAACTGTTGTTACTGTAAAGGGCGCTTTTTCCTGTGAGCGTTTGGCCTGACGCTCTCTAATGTCAATGACAGCCTCCATTTCAGCCTTTAGACGATCATCTGTAGCTAAGGGAATATCAAAGGTCTGTGTCAATTCGATTTCAGCAAGATAGGCTGTGTTGGTCAAGACCCGCAACTTACAGCTCCCTTGATGAGCAAGGTAGGGGCTATCATGATCTGGCTGGCGAAAGATATATTCGTTACCAATATCACCACAATCCTCGTATTGGAGACAGCTGTCAAACCTATTGCCATTTAGCTTGTCTTCAATCGTTAGAAGGCCATTTGCTGCGATGATGACTTTTAGGAAATCATTTTCAAGACAGCTCCTGTCCTGATGAAAGAGCATTTTGTCAGTGTCAGTTGCTTGGCAAGGCTGATCAGTCTCTTTTAGTGCAAGACATTGCCATGACATAGCAGAAAGAGTCAGTGGGAGCCTTAGCTGTACCTTGATGGCAAAGTAGGCTTCTCTGAAGGTGCGCTCTGGCAGGGCATAATCAAAGGCGATGTCTGTGCCTAAGATTTCAGCCTCCTCTATGATCCTGCCAGCTGCGTCAATAACCTGAAATTGTGGCTGTCTTGTCTCTAGGTATTCCTTTGCTTCTTGATAAACAGCTTTAGGCAGTCGTTGCCCAAATGGAAAAATCTTCCATGTCAGGGTGAGGTCGGAGACCGTTTTTTTCTCATGACCGCAGGTATTGAAGAGGACAAAAGGACAGCTATCCTCTGGAAACATGGAGGTATCAATAGCCTCAGCTATTTGGTTGGCAGAACGCTCTGCTAAGTAAGTCCCCACCTCATAGGCTTTATCAAAGCGAGGCATCATCTCCTGGTGGACACTATCAACACTACAGCCACAAATGGAGTCATGAGGGTGGTTTTGCATCAATGTTTTCCAAGCATAGCGCAGCTGGTCGTGAGGATAGGTACCTGTGACCTCAAAGGCCATCGTGGCAAGAGGCTCTGTGATATTTTCAAGCTGACGAGACACTCTGGTATTAGCCTGCTTGAGGTAAATTCTAGCAGAGGCAGTGTTGGCTAAGGTATACCAGCCGTCCGTTTCTTGGCTGGTCATCTCACCAGACACAATTGAGAGCTCCTCAGGCAGCTCCTGACTTAAATCAGCCAAATAGTCCTCAAAGCAAGAGTGGACAAAGTCGTAATCAGGGTAGAGCTTATTTGCAAGGGCAATTGCCTTGGTAACGTCTAGTTGAACAGGCTGGTGATCAACCCCATTCATCATCAGCAGGTGCCTGGTAGAAGCAAAGCGCTCAGCGTCTGCTAGCTTTTGATCCCAGAATTGTCGAGCCTTTTTCTCCTCGGTTGGGATTTCGTTGCCATTGCTGTACCAATTGGCAAATAATAAGCCGAGAATGCGGCTATCATCAGGTCCCTGCCAGATCATTTCAGAAAATTGGGAGCTGTATTTTTCGCTTGTATCCACTTGATTGTTAAAGCCTGTAGGCCTGATACCACGTCCAAAGGCAGCGGCATTTAGCCCTGCTTTTCGCATTAGCTGTGGTGTTTGTCCCATATTTCCGAAGGTGTCTGGAAAATAACCCAGTGGAACGCTTGCCCCCCATTGCTCACAGTCCTCTTTGCCAACCAGCATGTTTCGGACATTGGACTCACTGCTGGTCAAAAAGGCGTCCTGTAGGATATAAAAGGGGCCAATACGTAGCTTACCAGCCTGAATGGCCTGTCTAATCTCGGCCTCACGCCCAGGCTTGACCTGCAAATAGTCATCTAGGATAATGGTTTGCCCATCTAGATGGAAGCTATGAAAATCAGGGTCTGTTTTAAAAAGGTCTAGTAAATCGTCAATTAACTGGATCAAGCGCATGTGGTGCTGCTCATAAGCCATGTACCATTCGCGATCCCAATGGCTGTGTGAAATGATATGTACTTTTTTAGGTGTCATCACTGACTCACTTTCTAAGGGCTAATGGTAAAGCCCAGATAATCAAGAAGAAGCTCACAAAACATCATGTTTGCCCATGAGAACCATTCACGTGTATAGTGACTCGGATCATTGACGTCAAAGCCCTCATGCATCAGGTGGGTGCCTGCGTCAGTAGCCACCAGTAAATCAAGTATATCTGCTTTATCTTTTTGATCAAGTGCAGTTAAGCCCTGAAGGGCAAGTGCAATATGCCAAATATAGTTTGGTGGCGTGTGGGAGGAGCCAATACCAGAAGCAGCACTGCCTTGGTAATAATAAGGATTTTCCGGGCTTAAAATGGTTTGACGAGTGGCTAGGTAAATAGGGTCGTCCTTGGCACAAAAGCCAAGATAGGGTGCCGCAAGGAGGCTTGGAATGTTAGCGTCGTCCATGATAGTATAGTGCCCCAGGCCATCTACCTCATAGGCATAGATGATCTCTCCTTGGCTGTTGGTTACAAGAGCATGCTCCTCAATCCCTTTTTGAATGGCAAGCCTAAGTGCATGAGCTCTCCTAGCAATCGTTTGATCCTTAAAGAGATCAGTATAGAGCCCTTCAAGATAGGATAAGACGACAGCAGCAAACATGTTGGACGGCACGAGGTAGCCGTATTGGCAGGCATCATCGCTTGGTCTAAAGCCAGACCAAGTCATGCCTGTATAGGCAACAGGAGCTCCCTTACCGTTGTGGGTCAAGGTATCCTCCTTACGCCAGGTGTCGCGCTCAAAGCTGTAAGGAGAGGCAGTGTGGTCTTGCTCTGTGCTCCAGACATCAAGGATCAGCTTGATTCCTCTGTGGAAATCCTCATTGAAATGCTCTGTACAGTCTGTCTCTCGGTAGAGCAGATAGGCTAACTGGATCGGATAGCAGAGGGAATCAATCTCATATTTTCGTTCCCAAATCCAAGGTCCCATCTGGGTGTGGTCTGCTTGGTGGCCCTTGCTATTTTCCTCCTCGTTAAAGGCGTTGGCATAGGGGTCAATGCAAATGTAACGGAACTGACGTTTAACGAGACCTGCTATGATTTGTCTCATGCCAGCATCTGTCTTGGCTAAAAAGAGATAAGGCTTTAGTTGCGCAGTTGAATCACGCAGCCACATGGCAGGAATATCACCCGTTAGAAGAAAGCTGGTCCCATCTTCGTCGATTTTTAGGGTCGTTTCCAAGGTGTTGGCAAAGCTGGCTTTAAAATTAATGGCCCAGCTACGGTGCTCTTCACCGCAGAGCTCTTCAATCGTGTCCATAAACCTGAGCACACTGCTAGGAATAGGTCTTGTCATATCATATCCTCCTAAAAGATATATCATTTGATATCTTTTTTAATTATAAGATATAACTTTATTTTTGTCTACCACTTTAGAAAAGGTTTACAAGTCTTTTTTTTCGTGATATACTGCTAGAGGGAGTAAAAAATGACTGAATTACTATATAAAAAGATATATCATTTTATCAAGGAACAAATTGATTCAGGGCAATTACAGGCAGGTGACCGCCTACCAACAGAAAAGGCCCTATCAGAGCAATTTTCGGTGAGCCGCATTACCTCTAAGCGAGCCTTAGTAGAGCTGGAGCAAGAGGGCTTGATTACACGCAGCAGAGGTAAGGGCAGCTTTGTGACCGATGGCCCACCACCGTCTACTCAGCCTAATAAGGACATTTTGTTGATCCTGCCCTTTGCTTCTGATTACGAATTGGGAGATTATGCTAAAGGAATCATGACGGTCGTTGCTGACAAAGGCTATCGCCTGATGGTCCAGCTTACAAGTACGGTAAGCTTGGAGGAGCTAGCTGATTATGCTGGTGTGATTTATTATCCAGAAGACGTTAATCATAGTATTGAGCTGCTCTTTTATTGTGCCCAGCGTGGGCTTGCTCTGGTGCTTTTGGATAAGGCCTTAGACCTGTTTGACTTTCCAGCAGTTGTTGCAGACAATAAGGGCGGAGCCTATGAGTTGACCAAGCATTTGATTGATCAGGATTGCCGTCGGATCATGTTTGTGGCAACTGCTTCCTTTGGTGAGGTTTCCTCTGTTAGAGATCGTTATTTGGGTTATTTGGCTGCGATGGCGGAAACAGAGCTTGAGGCCAATTATTTTGTGAAGCTGAAGTCAGAAAGCAATGCTGCTTATCTTGAGCGATTGGTTGATGAGCTGACGGCTGCTACAGCTGAAAAGACTGGTTTAGTGGTTGAAAATGATTGGCTAGCCATTCAATTGATCCAAAAAATTCTACAGGTCGGGCTATCTATTCCTGATCAGGTAGCTGTTGTTGGCTTTGACAACAGCCAAGCCTCTCAGTTAATCAGCCCTCAATTGACAACAGCTGCACAGGATTTTTACCAGATGGGGCAGCAAGCAGCGCAACTATTGATAGAGCGGCTGACTCGGCCTGATCAGCAGACGGCGTCTTGTCAGCTTCCTGTTAAGGTCTTTATCAGAGAAAGCAGTCAAAAGTCCCTAGAAATGCTATAAAAAGGAGAAGTGTCATGTCTATTTATCAAGCCCTCAAGGACTATCAGGAGGTGATAACCAGAGGTGATTACCTCGTTTTTGACGCCCCTGTTTCCTGTCGCTTTGTTGGTCGTTTTTTCCGATTTGAGAACCAAACAGCTATGAAGCCTAGTCTTACAGCGTCAGTCTATGTCAACTGGGTTGAGGAGGGAGCAGCTGACTTGACCCTTAAGCACGTTTTTAACCGCACCTTAGCTAGGGATGCCTTTACCTTGACCATTTCAGAGGATAAGGAGCTTGTGATTGAAAGCCAAAATTTAAGAGGCTTTCGCTATGCTCAGGAGGCTTTAGAAAAGGTAATGACTGTTAAAGAGGGCAGGCTTTATTTGCCGATTGTTTCGGTTAGGCATAGTCCGTCCTTTGCCATGCGTGGTGTGATTGAAGGCTTTTATGGCACCCCTTGGACGCGTGAGGAGCGTTTAGATTGCTTGAGCTTTATTGCTGATAAGGGCATGAATACCTACATGTATGCCCCTAAAAATGATGACTATCAGCGCAGCCACTGGCGTGAGCCCTATCCAGAGGATTGGGTGGCTCATTTTAGGGATCTGATCCAGCTTGCCAAGGAAAGACAGGTTGACTTTTGGTACATGATTAGTCCGGGGCTTGATTTTGACTACACCAAGGAAGAGGACTATCAGCTGCTCTATCAAAAATTGCAGCAATTGTTGGATTTGGGTGTTTGTCATTTTGGCCTGCTGCTTGATGATATTGATTACCAAATAGTGGCAGCAGTTGAGAGACGTTTCAAAAAAACAGCCTATGCCCAAGCACATTTGGCAACAGCTGTTTACCAGTTTTTACAGCGGCAGCATGCAGCCCCTGACTTGGTTGTCTGTCCGACAGAGTATGATAATCATCATGACTCTCTTTATTTAGCAGAGTTATCAGAGGCTATTCCTGCTGAGGTGGCTTTTTTCTGGACTGGCCCAAGCACTCTGGCCAGTCAGATTTCTCAGGCAGATATTGAGACAATAGCAGCCATCTACCGGCGGCCCATAATCATCTGGGATAATATCCCTGTCAATGATTATCAGGACGATTCTAAGAGGCTCTTTTTGACCCCGTTTGCCAATCGCTCTCCTTTCTTGTGTCAGCCAGACTATCAGGTCAGGGGGATTGTGTCTAATCCAATGATTAGCTGGGAACTATCAAAGCCGACTTTAATTGATATGAGTCGCTACCTGTGGGACGCCAAGCGTTATCAGCCAAGCTATTCTTGGCTAGAGGCCTTGAGAGACTATACTGGAGATAAGGCTATGGCTTTAGCGCTTTTGCGCTTTGCTTGGCATAATGGCAATCGTCATTTGCACAGGGATCTCCCCTTTGAGGTGGAGGAGGCCCTTATGCGTAAGGACATAGCTAGCTTATCTGGTTGGGTAGCTGAGCTGGTAGAGCTGGTGGATAAGCTGAAAGAGCTTGATATTCCTGCGTTTCAACAGGCTATTGCTCCTTGGTTTGATCGGGCTAAGGCTGATCAGAGCTTTTGGAGGGTTATTTTAGAGCAAGCGCCTGATCTTGAGCAGCAATATGCTGAGCTTCAGGAGCAAAGGCATCGAATTGGAAGCAATATTCCAAGCCGCTTTTATCAGTTGCACTATCTTCAGGAGAATAGCATGCTAGGCAATCAGGCACAGGTCGCTGAAGCTAGAGCTGAGGATTATACTTAATTAGTTTATAAGGGAGAACAAGGGACATGCTAGAGTTTCCAGAAGGATTTTGGTGGGGAAGTGCTACATCAGGCCCTCAAAGTGAAGGCTGCTTTCAAAAGCCGCATCGCAATTTATTTGATTATTGGTATGAGCAAAATCCTGAGCTGTTTTATGATTATGTTGGACCTGATACGGCTTCTGATTTTTTTCATCAGTATGATCAAGACCTAGCTTTATTAGCGTCTTTGGGTCACAATTCCTATCGGACCTCTATCCAGTGGACACGCTTAATTGATGATTTTGAGACAGCCACGATCAATCCCGATGGACTGGCTTACTATAACAGGGTGATTGATGCCTGCCTAGCACATGGTATGCGTCCGGTGATCAATTTGCACCATTTTGATTTGCCAATTGCTCTTTATCAGAAATATGGCGGTTGGGAATCAAAGCATGTTGTGGATTTGTTTGTTGCCTTTGCTAGAGTATGCTTTGAGCAGTTTGGCGATCGCGTTAAGGATTGGTTTGTACACAATGAGCCCATGGTTGTGGTGGAGGGCTCATACCTGCTGCAATTCCACTACCCTGCCATTGTTGATGGGAAAAAAGCGGTACAGGTGGCTTATAATCTAGCACTTGCAACGGCTAAGGTTATCTGTACCTACCAAGAACAAGCAGCAGAGCTGAGCAATGGCAGTGTTGGTACCATTCTCAATCTGACACCGATCTATCCGGCAACTGATTCAGAGGCTGATCTTGCTGCTGCTCATGTTGCAGAGCTGTGGCACAATGACCTCTTTATGTCTGCTGCTGTTTACGGTAGCTTTCCAAAGGAGCTGGTAGCAATACTACAAAGAGATGGAGTGCTCTGGCAGTCCACACCAGAGGAGCTGGATCTTATGGCTGCTTATACGGTTGATTACGTGGGCATTAATTTTTACCGCCCTAAGCGCGTGAAGGCGCCAGAGGTTATTCCTGTGATTAGCCCTTCCTGGAGTCCTGAGTGGTATTATGATGCCTATCTGATGCCGCAGCGTCGTATGAATGTGGACAAGGGCTGGGAGATTTATCCAGAGGCGGTCTATGATATTGCTCTAAAAATGCGTGATCAGTATAGGAATATCCCTTGGTTTTTATCTGAAAATGGGGTTGGGATTTCAGGAGAGGATCGTTACCGAGATGAGAGCGGACAGATTCAAGACGACTATCGCATTCAGTTTTTAAAAGAGCACCTGACCTATCTTCATAAGGGGATTCAAGCGGGCTCTAATTGCTTTGGCTATCATGTTTGGACACCTATTAATTGCTGGTCTTGGCTAAATGCCTATAAAAACCGTTATGGTCTGGTAGAAAATAATCACCGCACTCAGCGTCGGCGTGTGAAAAAATCAGGGTATTGGTTTAAGGAGGTGGCAGAGGCAAATGGAATTAGCTAAGAAAAGAAGAAAAACACAAAAGCCAGCCCAATCTCCTTTAAAGCTAGGTTTAGAGAAGCTAAGAGAGATTTTACAGGAGCAGCTAGTAGCTTTAGCGGTTTTACCTGCTAGGGTGATGGGTTAGCATAAGGGCTTGCTGATGAGCTATGCCAGTGATAGCGATTAAGGAATGTAAAAGAGGATTTCCTAACATCATAACTATCCGTCTAACGGGTGATTTATTGTTTCGTACCTACGGAGCGAAACGGACTAAAGTCACATAACTAAAAGCATGTCATGGCTTGCTGTAGTACGAGTGATGACATGCTTTTTTTAGCTTTTAACGGGTTAGGGAGTAGGGCAGGTCCTCAGCCGAATAGTGCTTGAGTGGGGGAACTAGTCCCAGCTGAAAGTCGAGCTGACAGCCCTGAATCAGATCATCATGATTGATGTAGAGCTTGTTGTAGCTAGCCTGATTGAGCTTGACCTCTTTGACAAATTGGTATTGAGGGACATTGCCCCTACAGCTGATTTGGATAGTATTGCCATTTGGCAGATAAAGGGTTGCCTGATCTACAGTTGGAATACCAATCAGGTATTGCCCAGTTCCTGGTGTAACAGGGTAAAGGCCAAGGCTGTTTAACAGGTACCACGCGCTCATACTGCCATTGTCCTCATCTCCTGGGTAGCCTGTATCGGTAAAGGCATGACTGAGCAGATTTTTAAGGATTAGCTGACTGTATTGTGGCTGACCGATATAGTGATAGAGATAGGGGAGGTGAAAGCTTGGCTGATTTGAGATAGCAATCTGACCAAAATCCTGTGCGGCTAGCTCACTCATTTCGTGGATTTCAAAGCCATAGCTGTGAACGTCAAACACAGGCTCATGATTGCACAGCTCCTCAAGTCTTTTGGCAATGGCGGCGTTTCCTCCGATCAGTCGAATGTAACCTAGAATATCATGATAAAAGGCAAATCCATTTTGATAATAGGAGCCCTCGGTGTAGTCCTGCCCCCAGTGGATAGGGTTAAAGCCACATTGCCATTGCCCTTGTCGATCCTTGCTTTTGAGGTAGCCGGTATCAGTATCGACCAAATGGCGGTAATTGAGTGATCGCGTGTGGTATTGGTCACTAAGTGCTGTCTTGCCCAGAAGGGCAGCTACCTGGCCGATACAAAAATCACTATAAGCATAATCTTGAGTCTGATTGACGCTTTCCTGGTAGCTATTTGGCAGATAGCCTAGCTCTTGATAGTCTTGATTGCCCTTGCGGCCATAGCCTGTTCCTTGACTGTCTGTATTGGCAGTTGCCAGCATAGCCTCTAAAAGCTCAGGCATCAGGTCTTTTCTGATGCCTTTGACAGCTCCATCAGCAATAACAGCATCAACCAAGGTTCCAGGCATCAGGCCTCGCTCATCTGGAGACAGCCATTTTGGCAGATAGTTGGTGTCCTGATAAGCTGACAAGAGTCCCTCTAAAATATCAGCATAAATCTCAGGTGCAATTAGAGACAGCAAAGGATAGACAGATTTATAAGTATCCCAAAAGCCATTGTTGGTATAGTATTTTCCAGCAACAGGTCTTTGACTTGTTGTATTATAGTGAATCGCCTGCCCGGTTGCAGTGATTTCATACCATCTTTGGGGAAATAGCAGGGCTCGGTAAAAATGCTGGTAGTAGGCCTTGACCTTATCAAAGTCTTTATCCTTAATGTCAATACGACTGAGGTAGCTGAGCCACTCCTTGCGGCTGTATTCAAGGCTTTTTTCAAATGATCTGGGGAAATCCCTCTGCCAATTGAGCTGAGCTTGATCAAAGCTAATAAAAGAAGCAGCCGCCCTAAGCTCAAGATGTTTGAGGTCATCAGCAAATTGGAGATAGGTAAAGGACGTCTTGCTGCAATCATCAAGAGATTTGGAGTTTAAGTCTTCTCCGATAAGCTTTTTTAGCACAGGGCTGCTAAACTGAAGATAAACAAACATGGCTAGGTCTTTATCCTGACAGTCTGTGATGTTTTGCACACAGCCAAGGATTGTTTTACCATCAGCTGTCACCTGCCAGGAGCTTTTTCCGGGGTTATGGATAATCAAGCCTGCTTTGCCATTATCAAAGGAAAAATCACAATGAAAGCTGTAGGCAGCTGCTGTTGCTCGCGTCAAAATCCGATGTCTCTGGCTAAAAATCTCAAGAAGATGAGGCCGAAAAGCTGCCTCCTTGGGACGATAGGAGGTCTGATTATGAAACACATCTCCCTTGGTCAGCGGTCCGCTGACTGGAAGAAAAGTAACCGTCGCAAAATCACCGACCCAAGGGCTGGGTTGATGTGTCAAGCGAATACCTGAAAAGCTGTGATCATCGGGGTGAAACCACCAAGCCCCTCGATCTTGACTGGTTTCGACGCTTAGATAATGCATGCCAAAGGGAACCCCTGTCAATGGCAGGCAATTTCCCTGTGAAAAATGGTAGTGATTGGTTGTTCCAAAGCGGGTGTCAATGAAGTCTAATCGATCCACATCTCGTCCTTTCTATGCTCTTGCATAAAATCAATAGAGGCACCTAGTAGGTTGGCCTCGTTTTTAAAGTGGCAGATAGCAAGCTGCGGTCTCAAATCAGAAATGCTGACTATCTGATAGAGCTTATCCAGTTCAGCCTCAAGGGCAGGAAGAAGAAAGTCAGCCTGAGAGACACCGCCACCAATTAGGATCATTTCAGGATCAAAGGCATGCTGGATATTAAACACCCCCATTGCCAGACTTTGAAGAAAGACCTGTCTTTCCTTTAGGGCCACAGGATCTCCTTGATCAGCTAGCTCTAAGACCTCTTTACCGGTGTAACTTTTACCATCATTTATGATCTGACTATAGCGCTTGGCCATATTGACCACAGTGCCTAATTCGCTGAAGGTTTGATAACGCTCATTCATGACCATAAAGCCAAACTCACCTCCAAATAAATGGGCACCGTAATGAATCCTGCCATTAATCACTAGGCTACCTCCAACACCGGTGCCAAGTACCAGCATGGCAAGGCTGCTAGTGCCTTGTCCTGCACCTAGAGCAGATTCGGCAAGAGCAGCACAGTTGGCATCATTTTCAATCGAAACCGGCAGACCTAGTCGCTCCTCAAGGCATTGCTGAATGGGAAAGCCATGAATATAAGGCAGTGCACTTGCTCCCTCGATGATACCTGTTGCTTTATTGACAGCTCCAGGGGAGCTAATGGCAATTCCTGAGAGCTTTTCTGTGCGGTAGTAAGCCAGTCGCTCGTCAAGCATATGGTAAAAGTCCTCTAGGCTTTGGGGAGTTGGGCGACTGCTTTGCTTTTTTAGCCTGCCCTTGTGACAAATAGCAAATTTGATGCTGGTGCCGCCTATGTCGATACATAATAAGGTCATTGTAATTCCTCCTATAACAGGTATATTACCAATTAGCTACCCTTAGTATGACAGATTTTGAAGTGCTTGAAAAGACTTTCTCGGCATTCCTATATTTTGTGCTATGATACCTATAATTTGTGTTATCAAACCTATAATTTGTTGCTTGTTCTATGTGTAAGCGCTTGATATACTTGAAGCATCAATTGAAAAGCAAAGGGAGGTTGGGAAGATGACGACAAAGATCAGCAGCAAGAAATCCTTTTGGAAAAATGTGATCAAATACCGCGCTTTGTTGCTGATGGTATTACCGGGATTTGTCTGGTTCATCTTTTTCTTTTACATTCCAGTATTAGCTAATGTAGTGGCTTTTAAGGATTTTCATTACTCAGCAGGAGGTTTTATGGAAAGCCTGAAAGAAAGTCCCTGGGTTGGCTTAGATAACTTTAAATACCTTTTTGCCTCTAAGGATGCTTGGTTGATTACGCGAAATACCATTGCTTATAATCTTATTTTTTTACTATTTAACGTCTTTTTTGCCATCGCTTTCGCTATTATCATGAGTGAGCTTCGAAACAAGAAGGCTGTTAAGGTCTATCATACCATGTCCTTACTGCCTTATTTCTTATCATGGGTTGTGATTGAGTATTTTGTTTCTGCCTTTTTAAATACGGATAAGGGCTTTATTAATCAGCTGCTCATTGATAGCGGCAATAGCCCAATCAAATGGTATTCCAATCCCACCTGGTGGCCCTTGATTTTACTTTTCATGAGTGTTTGGAAAGGACTTGGCTACAACAGTATCATTTATTACGCATCGGTTAAGGGAATATCAGACACCTACTATGAGGCGGCTATGGTTGATGGTGCCAGTAAGTGGCAGCAAATTAGACATATCACCATTCCACAGCTTTTGCCGATGATGTCTATCCTATTGATTATTAATATTGGGAGTATCTTCAAATCTGACTTTGGCTTGTTTTATGTGATTCCTAAAAATTCAGGTCCTCTTTACGATGTTACCAGTGTTTTAGATACCTATGTCTACAATGCCCTGACAGCTACTGGTGATATTAGTATGGCTTCTGCGGCCAGTCTTTATCAATCTGTGGTCGGAACCTGTATCCTGCTCATCACCAATGCTTTTGTTCGTCGTATGGATCCCGATGCAGCCTTATTTTAGGAGGAGGACATGGAGAAAAAGAAAACTGTTAAAAGGGTCAACGTCAGAACCTTTGACCCAAAAACCAATGCTGTCTTTAATGTGTTAATCGCTCTTTTTGCCATCTCTTGTATCATTCCTTTTATCTTTGTGATGATTATTTCCTTCACAGATGAAAGCTATCTGATCAATCATGGCTATAGCTTTTTCCCAGCTGCTTGGTCGACAAAGGCTTATCATTATATTTTCCAAGGGGCTATGTCTCATCGGATCATAAGATCGTTTGCGGTGTCTGTATTTATCACCGTTTTAGGAACCTTTATCAATACCACAATGACCTCAACCTATGCTTATGCCATCTCAAGACCTTATTTTCCCTACAGGCGTTTTTTTACCATCTATGCCTTGATCACCATGCTTTTTGCACCGGGTATGGTAGCCAATTATTTGGTGGTGAGTAACCTGCTGCAATTAAAGGATACGGTTTGGGCCTTGATTTTACCGATGGCTCTGGGACCCTTTGGCATTTTGGTGATGAGGACCTTCTTTAAAAAGACCGTTCCTGATAGTATTATTGAATCCGCTCGTATGGACGGCGCAGGTGAATTGATGATTTTTATGAAAATCGTTTTACCTTTGGCAGTTCCTGGGATTGCAACCATTAGCCTGTTCTCAGCCTTAACCTATTGGAATGATTGGTTCAATGCGCTGCTCTATGTGCAAAGCGAGAGCCTTTACCCGATGCAATACCTCTTGATGAAGATTCAAAGCAATATACAGGCACTAGCCCAAAATGCTGGCATGAGCGCCCAGCTATCTGATAGCTTAGCCTCTTTACCAAAGGAATCTGTCCGCATGGCTATTGTTGTCATTGCAACTTTGCCGATCGCCCTAACCTATCCTTTCTTTCAAAAATACTTTGTTGGAGGACTAACCATCGGCGGGGTTAAGGAATAATCACCCATTTGGAATAGGTCATACAGCTGACCGTTCCAATGATTCTGTTATCAAAAAAAGAAATTATTTTAGGAGGCTTACTGATGAAAAAGTGGCAAACAATCTTATGTGTGACGGGAGCTGTGCTTGCAGCTGCTAGCTTGACAGCCTGTGGAAGCAAATCAGCTTCTAAGGACGGTGAGGTGAAGCTATTGATGTATCAGGTGGGAGATAAGCCTGATAACTTTGATGAGCTGATGACAATTGCAAATAAACGTATTAAGGAAAAAACAGGGGCAACCCTTGATTTGCAATACATTGGCTGGGGTGATTGGGACGACAAGATGAGGATCATTATTGCGTCAGGTGAAAATTACGACATTGCCTTTGCCAACAATTATGTGGTCAATGCTCAAAAGGGTGCCTTTGCTGATTTGACTAAGCTAATGCCAAAATACGCCAAGAAAACCTATAAGAACCTAGATCCGGCCTACATTAAAGGAAATACCATTGACGGTAAGCTTTATGCCTTTCCAGTAGATGCTAACGTCTATGCTCAGCAAATGCTGTCTTTCAACAAAGAATTGGTAGACAAATATGGCCTTGACATTTCAAACATCAATTCCTATGCAGATGCTGAAAAGGTCTTGAAACAATTCCACGAAAAAGAACCTAATACTGCTGCCTTTGCGATTGGTCAAGTCTTTAGCATGTCAGGTGACTACGATTACCCATTGACCAAAAATCAACCATTTGCTGTTAAAATCGATGAAGGCAAACCAACCATCATTAATCAGTACGAAGATGAGCCCTTTAAAGCAAACCTACGCTTGATGCATAAATGGTATAAGGAAGGCTTGATTCCAACAGATGCAGCAACCAACACAGAAGGCTACCCGCTTGAAGGCAATACCTGGTTCATGCGTGAAGAAACCCAAGGTCCTATGGACTATGGCGATACCATCTTGACCAATGCTGCTGGTAAAGACATTGTGTCACGACCATTGACAAAGCCTCTTAAAACGACCTCACAAGCCCAAATGGCTAACTTTGTCGTGTCAAATGTGTCTAAAATAAAGAAAAGGCCGTTGAAGTTCTTTCCCTTCTTAACAGCGACCCAGAATTGCTAAATGGTCTTGTTTATGGTGTTGAAGGCAAGGCCTGGGAAAAGGTTGGCGACAAGAAAATCAAGCTGCTTGATGGCTACCAACCCAAAATGCACATGGGTGCTTGGAACACTGGTAACAACAAGATCCTCTACACCCAAGAATCGATCACAGATGATATGATTGCAAAGCGTGACCAATCAATCAAAGACGCTAAAGAGTCTCCGATCCTAGGCTTTACGGTAGATACCAAGGCAATCAAAACGGAGCTATCAAAAATCTCAAACGTGATGAACCGTTATAAAGCTAGTATCAATACTGGTACAGTAGACCCTGATGAAGCTCTTCCAAAACTTCTTTCAGACCTTAAGGACGCTGGTTGGGACAAGGTTCAAAAGGAAGTGCAAAAGCAATTGGACGACTTTGTTACAAAAAATAAATAAGGCAATGGACTTTCCTTGCAAGGTGGTAAGAACTGGGGACAGCCTCAGTTCTTTTTAGCTCAAGCAGGCATACAAGAGCTGACAGATAAGGCCTCTCTTAGAAAAAAGCCAGAGCCTGCTTGCAAGGCAGTTGGTCCACCAAAGCCCTTGCTGACAAGGTTTTACCAGCCTTAGTCGGCTGTCCTCTTTTTATTAAGCTTTTGTCACAATTAGAGTAAAATATGCTATATTAGAAGTATCTCATCTTATCATCATGACAGCTAAGACCTTAGTCATCTGGCTGAGGGATCGTTGCTTCTCTTAGGGCGCTATTGGTCCTACAAAGGATACTAGAAAAGGATAATCTTATGACAGGAATTGAAAAAGCCTGCTTTCTCATCTGGAAAATGATGCAGCTAACCCTTATATTTCATTTGCTTTCCTTATGTGGTGCTGTGATTTTTGGAGTGGGGCCAGCTTGGCAGACCATTGTTACCTTGTTTTTGGAGACCAGTCAGCAGGAGAAACATTATTCGCTCAAGCGGGCCTTTCAGATATGGCGTCGGGTCTTCAAAGAGGCCAATCTCAGCTTTTTCTTCTTTGGATTATTGCTATTATTGCTGAATACGAGCCTGTACTTGGCCATTCAATTTCAATCGCTGCTGTGGTTTAGCCTATCCTTTATTATCATGTTTGTCATGGTTTGGCTGGTGATGATTGTGATTTACATGACCTTTTATGCAGTGACCTATGAAATTGCTTTTTGGGAGAATCTCAAGCTGTCTTTTATCAGTATTTTCTTGAATGCCAGGCAGTTTTTGTTGACCCTTGTGGTTTTAGCTGGAGTTGCTTGGTTTACTTGGCAGTATAAGGGCTTGTATCTTTTTCTGAGCTTTGGTGCGCTGGTTTTGTTGCTGGATATGGTCACCAAGCCTAATCGTCGCATGGTAGATGGAGTCATTGATGACAAGTAAATCTTTAAAGCGGTTCTTGATGGAGCATATTAAGCAGGGCTTTTTAATTAACCGCTTGATGAAAATATATAGCCTGTTTATCGTGGCTCTCTTTAGCTTAAGTGCGGTTGGTCTAAGCACCTATTCGATTCGAAATACCTACCAAATGGTTGACAATCAAATGCAAATGCGGCTAGATGAGACCCTAGCAAGGCTACAATCTCAAAACTATATTACCCTGCGCGTGCTGGAGCAGCTGATCGGGCGTCCAGAGGATTATCGAAATCTGTATCAGTACATGATATTGACCCCTAATCAATATCTTACTAAGGTTTTTGAGGATTGGGGTGAGGGCAAAAACACACCTCTGTTTTCAGAGCAGGTCAGAAGGCTTTTTGATTTGTATCCAGATTTAGATGGGCTGACCCTGATGCTGGACGATAGCACGTCCTATTTGTATGCAGATAGGTCGATTAAGACCGGCCGGCTCTTATTTGGTAAGCCTCAGACGCTAAAGGGCAATTACTTAGTAAGGTCCATTCGCCACCCTGAGTCAGGTGATGTTACAGGCCGCCTCTATCTGCACTTTGCAAGCCCCAGCACGATGCTACAGCCTGAGCAGCATAAGTATCTAGCGACCTTTGCCTTTGATTACTATGGCAGAGAGCTCTTTCATCAGGGAGGCGCTGCCTTTCCGGAGCTTGAAGCAGGTCTTAAAAAGGCGCTAAAGGCGGATCAGGCTATTGATTTGACAGCTCTCAGCAAGAGCTATCATATTCAGTACAATCGCTCGGGAGACTTGCTGGCCTATGTGGCGGTCAAAAGGTCTTATTTTATGGAAGAGGCTGTGCGTACAATGCTCCTGTATGGCCTTGGCTCGTTATTGCTAGCTTGGTTATTGCTACAGCTCCTTTTCAGGGTATTTCGCAATTATATCCGACAGGTCTCTGAGATTACAGATACTATTGAAATGGTTGCAGCTGGTGATTTGTCGTTAAGGATTGACAACAGTCATATGGAATTAGAGCTGTATCACATTTCTGAGGCGATCAATCAAATGCTTGGCAACATCAATGCCTACATTTTAGAAATCTATGTCCTTGAGGTTGAGCAAAGAGATGCCCAGATGCGTGCCTTGTCATCACAAATCAATCCTCATTTTTTGTATAACACCCTAGAATATATTCGCATGTATGCGCTTAGCTGTCAGCAGGAGGAATTGGCAGATGTGATTTATGCCTTTGCCGCTTTACTTCGAAATAACATCAGCCAGGATAAGGTAACCACTCTAAAAGAAGAGCTGGCTTTTTGTGAAAAGTACATCTATCTGTATCAAATGCGCTATCCAGATAGCTTTGCCTACCATGTCAAGCTTGATCCTGTCGTGGCTGATGTGGAAATTCCTAAGTTTATCATTCAGCCCTTGGTGGAAAATTATTTTGTGCATGGGATTGATTACAGCCGCTATGATAACGCCCTTAGCATCAAGGCGCTAGATGAGGAGGACAGTATTTTGATTCAGGTGCTTGATAATGGCAAGGGTATTAGCCCTGAGCGCTTAGTGGCTATTGAAAAGGGCTTAGAGGAGCCGCAATCGACGGGGAATAGCTCTATTGGGCTGCAAAATGTCTATATGCGCCTATTTCACAAATATCGAGACAGAGTGACTTGGTCCATGTCTCAGGCACCGACTGGTGGCTTTAGGATTCAGATCAGAATTAGAAAGGAAGCTTAATGTACAAGGTCTTATTAGTTGATGACGAATACATGATTTTACAGGGCCTAAAGGTGATTATTGACTGGCAGGCGCTTGGCTTTGAGGTTGTGGCAACGGCAAGGTCAGCCAAAGAAGCCTTAGCTTACCTAGATGACTGCGCTGTAGATGTCATGATTTCAGATGTCAATATGCCTGGTATGACAGGCCTGGAATTGATTGAGGCAGCAAGAGATGTATTGCCGCATTTGCAGACCTTGATTTTATCAGGCTATCAGGAATTTTCCTATGTGCAAAGGGCTATGGAGCTAGAGACTAAGGGCTACCTCCTAAAGCCAGTTGATAAAAAAGAGCTGGTAGCTAAAATGCTCTATTTTAAGGAATGGCTTGATGAGCAGAGGGCAGCTTCTTTGCGTCAGGCTGCTTATCGTGAGGGCTTGATAAATCTCTGGCTTGCTGATGAATTGAGTGAGAAAGAGTTTTTTCAACTAACGCAGGAGCAACCCGAGGCTGAGCTTTTAGGCTTTACGGTGTTGTATGTGGATTGCAAGACTTTTAGCCCTGCCTTAGAAGCCTTTTTTGAGGCCTCCAAGCAGCCCTTTTACTTAAAAAAGGCAGAGCAAAAGAAGGTCTATCTAGTCATTCTATTAGGACAGAGCCATCAGGCTAAGCGCTTTACTAATACGCTTCAGGAGCGATTTTACAATACCATCAATCAGATCATTCTAGGAGAAACGGTTGTTGATTGGGAAAATGTGTATGAAAGCTATAATCAGGTCAGAAGGAGCTTTTTTTACAACAGCGAGGTGTCTCAGGTAGCTGCTAAGACCAACGCTAAAATTGAGCTGCCGGAATCGCGATTGCAGTTTTTTTCCTTTAACAAGACCTTGATGATTGGGGACGAGCCAACTATTGTCTCCAAATTACAGGCAATCTTTGAGGAGATGACAGAGCTAAGCTTCTCTCCTGAGGACGTCAAGCACGTCTCTTTTCTCTTATTTTCAGACATTTATCGCCAATTTCCGATTTTAGATCGAACGACCTACCTATCGATGGTCAAGACTATTCACGATAGTCAGTCCATTGATCAGATCTTATCAGCCTTAAAAAAGGTGCTTGAGCTGACAAGCAAAAGCAATCAGCCCCAAAAGCGCTATTCTGATCTGGTCAGTGAAGCCATTACCTGTATTCAGGAGGAATACTCTCAGGAATTAACCCTCAAGGCTGTGTCAGATCGCTTGCATATCAATGGGGTTTATTTGGGACAACGCTTTAAAAATGAAACAGAGTGTAGTTTTTCCCAATACCTCAATCAGGTGAGGATCCAAAAGGCACAGCAATTGCTGCTTTACACCAATAAATCGATTAACGAAATTGCCTATGAGACAGGCTATAATACTAACCATTATTTCATAAAAATGTTCAAAAAATTAAATGGTTTATCGCCCAAGGAGTTTAGAGACCGTTATAAAGATAATTATCAAGCTATAAAAGGAAGCTATTAAGAAAGGGGGCGCTATGTCTGTAGAGACAATCACTGGTTCAACGGATCAATCTCATGGGGATATCTATCAGCTTCACTGGATTGATAAAGTAGGGCGCTGCCATGCCTTTTCAAAGGGGTGGCGCTTTCTGATGGCTGATTTGCAGCTCGCTCAGGAGCCATTTTTTGATGATTCGGACTGGCAGCAGATAGCTTTACCACATGATTTTAGCATTAATCAGCCCTATACGGTTAATGGCGAAGCTCAAAGTGCCTATAAGCTAGGTGGTGTAGGCTGGTACCGGAAGTATTTTGCCCTTGATCCAAAGCTGGCTGACCATAAGGTCTATGTGACCTTTGATGGGGCTTATATGGAAACGCAGGTATACCTTAATGGGCATTTGATAGGAGAGCATGTCAATGGCTATCAGGCCTTTAGCTATGATCTCTCAGCCTTTGTAATCCCTGGGCAAGAGAATCTATTAGCGGTTCGGGTTGAACATCTGGTGCCTAGCTCGCGTTGGTATTCTGGAAGTGGGCTTTATCGGGAGGCTTTTTGACCGTTCTTCCGAAGGTTCATCTTGATAAGGATCGGCTTCGTTTATCCTTATCCCAGGCAGCGCTTGAGGCTGATAGCCAAGCGCTTGAGATAGAGCTTGGACTCAGCCAACAGGTCCCCTTGAGTGGCTATCAGCTTAGCCTTAGTCTGTTTGAGCAGCTGGCAGATATCCAGCAGAGACAGACAGTATATGAGAGTAAACCGGTAGCCTTGGACCTCTTGGAGGAGTCAGGTAGGCTGGTGATGACCATTCCTCTTAGGCATATCAAACTGTGGTCGCCAGCTCAGCCCCAGCTCTATCAGCTTGATATGCTTCTTTACCATAAGGGAGCAGTGCTTGATCGGCTGACACTTGAAACAGGCTTTCGACAGCTGCATTTTGATGCTGAGTGTGGTTTCTTTTTGAATGGCAAAGCCTTTAAGCTGCAAGGGGTCTGTCTTCATCATGATCAGGGTAGCCTGGGGGCATGTGCTTATGAGGAAGCTATAGCTAGGCAGCTTGTTTTGCTAAAGGAAATGGGAGCAAATACGGTTCGTGTCACGCACAACCCTAGTGCCAGAAGGCTTAAGGATCTGGCTAACAGGCTTGGGTTATTTCTCATTGAGGAAGCCTTTGATACCTGGACTTATGCTAAAAACGGTAATAGCCATGATTTTCAAGCCATTTTCACAAGACAGTGGGACACCAAAATGCAGCCAGGCTAAAGGGAGTCACTACAGCAGAAACCACCTGGGCGCAATATAGCATACAGGCCATGGTTCTCTCAGGTCTTCATGATCCATCTGTCTTGATGTGGTCAATCGGCAATGAATTGTTAGAAGGCTTCTCAGCTGATGTGAGCCACTACCCTTATGTTGCTAAGGAGCTATGCCAGTGGATCACTGAGCTGGATCAGTCAAGACCTATTACCCTTGGGGATAATAAGCTCAAGGACAAGCATTTTCATTGGGCGCAGGAAACAAAAGCGTTGGCAGAGCAGGTCAATCAGCTCCAGTCCGTGCAAGGAGTGATTGGACTTAACTATGCTAAGGCCAGAGATTATGATCGATTGCATAGGGACAACCCGACTTGGCTGCTTTATGGCTCAGAGACAGCCTCTGCTATTAATAGTAGAGGGGTCTATCATCTCAAGGGAGGAGCTAGTCAGGATCATGAGCTAACCTCCTATGACCAGTCAACGGTTGACTGGGGATCCTTAGCTAGTGAGGCTTGGTATGATACAATCACAAGGGATTTTGTTGCAGGTGAGTGTGTTTGGACGGGCTTTGATTATCTAGGGGAGCCTACTCCTTGGAACAAGATTGACTCAGGCGCAGCTGATCAGTGGCCGTCGCCCAAGCAATCCTACTTTGGTATTTTAGATACTGCTGGATTTGCTAAGGATAGCTATTATTTCTACCAAAGCCAATGGTCAAAAGACAAAACGACACTTCATATCCTGCCCAGCTGGCAGGAAAAAGACCTTCAGCTAGATGATCAGGGCATGGTGGAGGTTGTGGTTTATAGTAATGCTGCTAGTGTGAGAATACTTTTTGATGATGGTCATGGGGCCAGATTGATTATGGCATCAAGACCCTGACAAGGCATGAAACACCAGCAGGCCATTGCTACCAGCTATATGAGGGTGACGATGCAGCAGAATTACCTCATCAAAACCTTTACCTGACATGGAAGCTTCCTTATCGCTCAGGCAGCTTGAGAGCTATTGCTTATGACGACAAGGGACAGGTGCTCACACAGACCAGCGGTCGTTCCTGTGTGAGCAGCTACCAGCAGCCTGCTCAGCTTTCCTGGTCCTGCTTTGAGCCTCCTAAACTGCTTGCAGAGCCTGCGCTACTTTATCTTGAATTGTCTTTGTTAGATGCTAATGAGACCTTGGTGCTCAGTGCTAATCCTGTGATTAAGCTTGAGGTTGAGGGTCCTGGAGCCTGCCTTGCTCTGGATAATGGCGATCCTCGTGACCATAGGCCCTATACTGCCTTGTCACGCCGAGCATATGGTGGCAAGCTATTAGCCATTATTGCTCTTGATGGTCGTGCGGGTCAGCTTAGAATAACAGCTAGAGCCGCAGGATTCGTGGAAGCCAGCTATCAGTTGACGGTTTCTGAAGCAGCCGTTAATGAGAAGCTTTTAGCCTATCAGCTTGATAAATACAGCTTTATCACTAATGAGACAAATAAGCCTAGCAAGCCCTATGCAAGGTCAAGAGGATCAGCTGTTGATAGCTTAATGCCTAATCCTGATAGCTGCTTAAAGCGGCAAGGCCATTATCTGCCTGATAATTCTGTAATGGTTTTTAGCTATACAACAGCATTATCAAGGCCACTGACCTTTCAGCCACTGATCAAAAGGCTGCTAAAGGGCAATGATATCATTCTACCAGACTGGCTGCAGCCTAGGGCAGCTGCTGGCCAGTTATTTACCAAGGCTTTTCCTATTGATTGGCAGCTAACAGAGGCAGTTTTTTCTGAGGAGTCAAGGGTTAGTGGGCAGACCCTTTGTTTTGGAGAGGCTTTGGAGCTTGAAGCTATCCTTAAGTCAGATACAAAAGGATTAAGGATCAATCAAGAGCTTAGCTTAGTTGCTAAAAAGAAGCGGCTGTTTCAGAGTGATACCCAGCTTAGCTACCGCTATCAATACGATACCATACAGGCCATTGGTGCCATTAGCCTGACAGGACTAAAGAAGCCCTTAAGCTCGCTTAGGCTTGTTTTGGACTATCGCAGCAGCACCAATGCGCCATCAAAACAGCTGATCCTATCGCTTGATCAGATAGAACAGCCCTGTCACTACATCATGCTGGAAGAAGTAGTTGATGTGCTAAGCCTGGACCTAACATTAGAGCAGCCGATCAGACAGGCTTTTGACTTAGCTAGGCTTCAGCTAGGCCTTTGGAGCATGGTTGAGGAGGCTTAGGCTTCAAGCTTATCGGCTCATACTGTCAATAGGATTGAGCTGAGACAGTCTTTGAAAAATAAGGTATAATGACAGTAAATGCCTAGCAAGCTTTGCTAGGTTAGCAAAAAATAAGCATCGCCTGATATGATGTAAAGGAGGAGGTATTTGATGCTAGAGCGTTTATCAGGTCAGACACGATTAACAGCTTTGCTGGCAGCACCGGCACGTCACAGCCTATCACCGAAAATGCACAATGCAGCTTATGCTAAGCTGGGGCTGGATTATGCCTACCTAGCCTTTGAGGTTGGTAATGCTGAGCTAGCTGCTGCTGTTCAGGGCATGCGTGCCTTGGGTATTTGCGGTGCAAATGTGTCCATGCCAAATAAGCAGGCCATTGTCCCATTGCTTGATGAGCTATCACCGGCTGCAGCCTTAGCTGGAGCTGTTAATACGGTTGTTAATAAAGATGGCAGAGGTCATCTTGTTGGTCATATCACCGATGGCACAGGTGCTATTCGAGCCTTAGCAGAAGAAGGGGTCTCGATAAAGGATCAGATCATTACGATTGCCGGTGCAGGCGGTGCAGGCACAGCCATTGCTGTTCAACTGGGACTTGATGGCGCCAAGGAGATTCGACTATTTAATCGGAAAACAGCTACCTTTAAGCAGGCCAAGCAGCTGGTTGCTAGAATTAATACCCAAACCTCAGCCCTGGCAAGCCTTCAGGATTTAGCGGATGATCGAGCCTTTAGGCGGTCTATTTCAGAGTCTAGCATTTATATTGACGCGACTGGTGTAGGCATGAAGCCTTTTGAGGAGCATCGCCTGATTACTGATCCAGCTCTTATTCGCCCAGATCTTGTGGTTTTTGACCTTGTTTATCACCCGGCAGAAACAAAGCTCTTAGCCTTTGCGCGTGAGCATGGGGCTAAAAAAGTGATGAATGGCCTAGGCATGCTCCTTTACCAAGGAGCAGAAGCCTTTAAGCTGATGACAGGTGAAGACATGCCGGTAGCCTATATCCGAGAGCTTTTATGTCAGAACAAGGAATGAACGCCTGCTGCTCACGCCGGTATAGGAAAAAGAAAAAAAGGTTAATTGCTCAGCTCTTTGATTGGTCTTGAGGTTTGTCGGCATTTTATTTATAATAAAAAGCACCAAAAGCAAAGGAGCAGCCTATGATATTGACACAATTTGACCCTGACTACCAAGCTATCATTAACCCTAAGGACCTTGTAGCAGAAATAGATGACTTTCCTAAAACAGTAGTCACCTGCTTTGCAAGAGCAACCTTTAATAGGGTACTTAATGCACTGCCACATCGACTGATAGCCACAACAAGCGTTGCTAATCTTGATATTCCAATATACGAATTAGATGTTAAAGGGCATAAGCTTGGCTTTTTCAATTCCTACGTTGGAGCAGCTGGCTGCGTTGGGGTTTTAGAGGATATCATTGCTATGGGAATGAAGCAGCTCTTGGTTTTTGGGACCTGTGGAGTCTTAGACGCTACTATCAGTGAAAACTCTATTATTATTCCAACTAGTGCTATTCGAGACGAAGGGACCAGCTACCACTATCAGCCTGCTAGTCATGACATTGCAGTGAATCAAGCTTATTTAACAAGGGCTATTGATGTTTTAGAACAGCATTCCCAGACCTATACCCTTGGTAAGACCTGGACAACAGATGGCATTTATAGAGAAACCAGAGACAAGATGATTCAACGAAAGCAGGAAGGGGCTATTTGTGTTGACATGGAATGCTCTGCGATTGCTGCCCTAGCAGCTTTCAGACAGCTAGAGCATTTTCAGTTTTTTTATTCCGCTGATAATCTAGATGCTGATGAATGGGACGCAAGAAGCTTAGCCAATGAAGCAGACCTAGAAGCCAAGGATAACATTGCCTTTATTGCCTTAGAGTTGGCCTTACGATTATTTAAGGATAATTAAAAAAGCACCAAGAGCTATGAAGTGCCTCCAAAAGGTTAGATTAAGGCTCTAACGCCTGGGAGATCAGTTCAGCTCAAGGTGCTTTTTAGGTGTCATGCAGACAGCTCACCTCTGCATGTCAATATAATGTTTAGAGTAGCCTATGCTTCTTATACCTATGCCTTAGCATTCACCTAGGGACAAAGCAATGAAGCTTAGGCCTTTCACCTTACTGTGAAAAAAGTGGTCTTTTCTCATCAAAAGACTCAGTAAACAAGAGGCTTTGAAGCCTTTTTGTTTTTCAGAAGCAGCAGTTTTTTCACTCGACTAATAAGACAGGAGAAAAGCCTTCTCAGGCGATATCTAGCAGGCTTCTTAGCCAATCCAGCAGGCGACTGTCATGCTTAGCAATAGGAAAGCTTACATAGCCTTTTGTCGTTGGCAAAATGAGGACAATATGCTGACCAGAATTTTTCTTATCTGTTTTTAAAACAGTCATCAAGGCTTCGGCTGTCATTGACTTAGCCTCAAGTGTGGTAGGTAGCTGATAAGCCTCAAAGGCAGCCTGTAATGCCTCTAAATCCTGTTGGCTCAATAGCTGCTGCTGGACGGCCAGCTTGGCCTCAAAGACCATGCCAATCGCAATAGCCTCACCATGCCTGTAAAGCTCGTGATGGCATAAGGCTTCAATCGCATGCCCTAGCGTATGCCCGAAATTTAAGGACATGCGGAGATTGCCTTCAAATTCATCCTTTTCAACCACTCTTTTTTTATGGCAAATCGCTTGAAAAATCATTTGCCTGAGCTGCTCTTGATTGCGGTCCTTGGGGAAGGCTAGGAGCTGTTGAAAGAGCTTGCGATCATGAATAAAACCAATTTTAATCATTTCGCTGATGCCGCAGGCAAATTCTCTTTCAGAAAGCGTGTCTAAAAACTTGGCTGACACGATAATCTGGTTTGGAGGGTAGATACTGCCTATCATATTGGTCAAGCCCTTAAAGTGAACCCCAACCTTACCACCAATGCTGCTGTCTACCTGACTAAGTAAGGTTGTTGGAATCTGAACGTAGGAAATCCCGCGGTAAAAGGTTGCCGCAACAAATCCCCCAAGATCTCCAATCACCCCTCCTCCAACAGTAACAATGACGTCCTTTTTAGAAAAATTAGCCCTAATCAGTCGATCGTAAATCCGACTAACCTCCTCTAGAGACTTAGATTGCCCCCTGGAGCAGCAATATGAAGGTAACTATCGTAATCCTGTTGAAAACGTCTAAATAAAGGCTGGTATAAATCAAATACCGTTTGATCAGTGATAAATAATAGCTTGACGTCTCCTTTTCAGCAAGAAATTGATTCAGCGGCTGAAAAATATCGTCTGTAAAGATAATCGGATAGTCATTGATACGAGACTTAACCTGAAGTGTTTGTGTCATGCGTCTTTCTCTCCTAAGCACCATTAGTTCAAATGACTGGACCTGTGGCTGCTGTTAGTTAGCTTTCCCAAAGCTCTTTTCCAAGCTGCTCTAGCTGTTGATAATCAATCTGCTGCGCGGCATCTGACAAGGCAAGATCAGGTGTAGGGTGCACCTCCATCATAATACCATTGGCACCGATAGCCTTAGCGGCCTTAGCCGCAGGCAATAGTAAATCTCTTCTTCCTGTTGAGTGAGAGACATCAACAATGATTGGCAGCTTCACCTTTTGCTGAATAATAGGGACTGCCATGATGTCTAGCATATTTCTAGTTTCCACATCATAGCCACGAACCCCACGCTCGCATAAAATAATATTTTGCTTGCCATTTTCTTGTAAATAAGATAAAGCACCCAAATATTCCTCAATGGTTGCCATTAGTCCTCGTTTAAACAAGATAGGCTTGTCAATCTTTGACAATACCTTTAACAGTTCAAAATTTTGCATATTTCGAGCGCCAATCTGAATAATATCTAAATAGTCATAGGCTTCCTCTAGCTGCCTTTCAGACATAATCTCACTAACAGCCTTCAGCGAAAATTCCTGGCAAACCTCATGTAGATAGGTAACCCCTGTCAGCCCTAAGCCCTGAAAGGAGTTAGAAGAGGTTCTAGGCTTATAGGCTCCCCCTCGAAAATACCTGTAGCCTAAAGCCTTGGCACTTGCTGCTGCCTGTCTGATTTGCTGATAAGATTCAATGGCACAGGGACCAACAATAAAGTTACTCTTTTGACAGCCCTTGTTTAAAAAATCAGCTATTATATCGTTTCCCATTTATACTCTTTCCTAATATGATATTGAGAGAATGATTCCCCAAAGGTAAGATGACAGCTCTGTCTTAGATAATACTGTGAATAAGGCATGACAGAACTATTCATAGCTTGGGAAATCATACCATAATCAAGCTTAAATTTCAAGCTAATAAAGAGAGTGACCAGCTCGTTGACAAAGGAGAAGCTTTTGAGAATCCTAGCCCTCTAAGGTAGAGATTTTATGGCTATTAGAGCTGTTGAGAATGCTTATTAGCTGGAATAGGCAAGCATGGTGGGGAAGTGCTGATGATTGAGTATCATGATGAGGCTAGTTATAGCTTTTATTGTGGGAGAGTTTAGCTTTTCAAATACAAAAAGAAAAGGTTTACCTATATCGTTTTTTTGGTGTATATATAATATATAGAAAGCAAACTATTTTAGAAACAGAGGTAATGGTAGATGTTAAGGTATTTAAAAGCGATTTTATATCTATTGGCTCCCAGATTAGCTTTTTCAGTAACAGGTGTATTATTTCCTGATGTTTTTGATAATTTATTCTTGGTTTATAATATTTTAATGACACTTGCTTTTTGGCTTGCGATTTATTCTGTTGACCTCCCAGAAAAATAGTTGCGGGACTTGTTTAGTAGTTGGTTAACAAAGGGTAGATGATCAGTTAAAGGTGAAGCGTCTGAGCTATGTTGGCCATTATGCGTACAGCTGGCAAAATGCTTTTGATCCAATCGGTTAAACCTCAAGCTATTCTCTTTGGGATAACAAATACCCCATCTGTCTCAGACAAAGAATGGCAACGCCTAAATAGGATTAACATCTGCAAGTGCTCTTGGGACTGCCAATGCTCTTAGTAGCATAGGTGATTTTTCAGCGCTAGAGACTTTTCAGCAGATGAGAAATAGTCGCAATAAACGAAGACAAAAAGACTTGGCTTGAGCTCGTATTTGGCCTTAAAATAGTAGTCAGTCGAGCTTAAAAAAAGTCATTGCAGCTTATGAAGGTTATCGTATCCTTATTTCAACTGAGCTAGGTAAGCTAGGGAGTTTCCTTTAGGTGTAACGATAGAAGCGATCAAATAATTACTTCATTTAAAGATAAGGATTGTAATAAGCATAGAAAAGAGCAGTTACTTGACATAACTACTCAATGTAAAACCGTTTCAGGCGGTGGCTTTTGTTATTAGATAAAAAATAATCGTCATCATTCGGCCAAAGTTAGAACGGTTATGTTTTATGCTCATCTTTGAAGATGTTATAGCACAAGCCAATAGGGAGACTAAAGCTTAAAAAGAGTTTGAGTAGCTTCAAAGGCTGCTAGCTTTTTGGCCTCCTCCATTTTGTTAGCTGTTGATGAATCGCCCATAGGCACCACCACCCACTCAGAACGAGCAGCCACCTGTCTTAATTTTTTTACTCTACCACTGTAGCATGCCACAAGAAAAAATCAGAACACTAATGACATTTAAAAAAAAAAAAAAGACTTGCACACCAAAACAAGTTATAGTATCATAGAAAGGTAGCCGCTATAGTTAAATGGTATAATAAAGCAATGGTAATGCTTCGTTCCGAGTTCGATTCTCGGTGGTGGCATCTGAGTACTGTCCTAAGTCTTATTAGGACGGTTTTTTTATTGCTAGGTGAACCAATAGTAGTCATCTGTGAATCATTACCATAGTGGCTTCTGTTCGCCCAAGCATAGCAAAGCTGCTGTCAGAATGAACCCAGCCAACAATGTCAATAGAAGCAGCACCAGACAAGCCTTTAGTCACCCATGCTTTAAAGATTTTACGGCTGTAATGTTAGTAACTGTTACCTGTTTTGTTCAAGTTGTCTGTGACATCAAATCACTTGATGCTACCAGTACTGTCAATACATTAGCTGTCACTTGGCAGTTGTTCTGACTACTACTAAAAATAGCAGCTATCAGCGTTGCAATCAAAAAAGAATGCGAATCAAGCTCTCCTGATCAGCTTAACTTTTTGAAAGAGTTTGTACGGGTCAAGCATCAGCAAGTCAGACTGCCTTATTTGTTTTTATCATAAGCTTCTAAGAAAATAGCACAATAAGCCAGGCTGTGGTATAATGGTAAGGATTAAGTCAGAAAGAGGGGGCAGACATGTCTTATGAGCAAGACTTTTTGAGAGATTTTGAAGACTGGGTGAAGGCTCAAATTCAGGTCAACCAGCTAGCTATGGCAACGAGCCGGCAAATTGCAAAGGAAGATAATGATCAAAGAGCCAGAGATGCCTTTATTCGTTATGAGAGTAAGCTAGATGCTTATGAGTTTTTATTAGGAAAATTTGATAATTATAATAAAGGTAAAGCTTTTCATGAGGTGCCAGACAGCCTATTTGGTAGCCGTCATTATTAGAGGAAGGGATAAGCAGTAATCATGGCAAGACGATACAATCGTAAAAACAATACAAGCTACAGCTTAAGCGTCAAGGACTGCTCAAGGCAGTAATCAATCAAGTGGAGCAGACTGTGGAAAAGGTGGTTGATAAGACTAAAGAAGCAGTGCATACCGCTTCACAAATGGTAACAGCATCAAAGACAGAGACTGCTGATCTACAGGATAAGCAGAGCATTGCTGAAAAAGCAGCTCAGCCTAAAGCAGATGTAGCTTCTAGTAGCTTGGCTGACAGTTCTGAGGTTTCAAGTGAAAAAGAGGCCTCAAAGGCTAGCAGTGAAGTCTTATCACGCGATGCTTTTGCAGAGTTGGCTGAGGTTTCAGAGCTTCGGGCAGATATTGTTACGGTGCTTTTTGAGGCTGGTATTAGGTCAGCTGCTGCTTTTAGCCAATGGACAGAGGCAGAGCTTTTGGCGCTTAAGGGAATTGGACCAGCGACTATCAGCAAGCTAAAGGAAAATGGTGTCAACTTTAAAAAGTAGTCTGATTTTTATTGCTTAATAAGTATAAATTTGTTAGAATGTTAGCAATCAGAGGTATCTTGAGTTTGTCTGTTACAGAGAGCGGTGGTGTTGAGAAATCCGCACAGATGTCAAGTTATGTAGCTGAGGCTTACAATGGAAAAATGATAAAGCAGCAGATTAAGTGTAATCTGAAACAGTGGTGGTACCGCGGATTATTAGTGAATTCGTCCCTGTCTAGTCGATTGACTAGGCGGGGTTATTTTTTGGAGGACTTGCTATGATTGAGATAATGGGTTCTGTTGAGAATAATAGATTACCAGATGTCAAAACTAGTCGTTTGCTGCTGCGGCAGCGTACTTTAGCTGATGTTGAAGCGATTTTTGCTTATGCTAGCCGACCTGAGGTTAGTTACCCAGCAGGCTTTCCACCTGTGAAAACCCTTGAAGAAGAGGAGCATTACATCGCAAACACGATGCCTAAGCGCTGGCTTTTGCAACAGCTGCCGGCAGGCTATGGCATTGCCCTAAAGGGTGACAATAGGATTATTGGGTCTGTTGATTTTAACAACCGTCACGCAGATGATGTCTTTGAAATGGGCTATCTGCTCCACCCTGATTATTGGCATCAGGGGATTATGACTGAGGCAGCGAGTGCCCTGCTAGAGGTTGCCTTTACTCTGCTTAAGCTTCATAAGGTTGAAATCAGCTGTTACGATTACAATATGGGGAGTCGTCGGATCGCAGAAAAGCTAGACTTCACTCTTGAGGCGACCATTCGTGATCGCAAGGACGCTAAAGGCAATCGCTGCGCAGACTTGCGCTATGGACTGTTGAAAAGAGAATGGGAGAGGCAGTGTAGATAAGGAGTAGACTCTCTAAAATATGCGTTAATCTGTCAAAAGCATTTCATAAGAAGTCCTCAAACTCAAAGCGCTTATGACTACCAAAACTGGTTAGCGCTTCGCCAACCAGTGTCATCAGTTTCTGGTAGTCTGCCTTGAGCAGCAAGTGTTATGTTAAGTGAGGTGAGAAGAGGTAAGAGAGATCGGAAAGAGGTTTGGTATGAATATTATCTTAATTGGAGCACAGGCGTCTGGTAAGATGACAATTGGACAGGAATTAGAAAAACTGACTGACCTGACTTTATTTCATAATCATGAATCGATTGATTTTGTGACTAAGTTTATACCAATGTCATCGGAAGCTAGAGAACTAATTGATGAGCTACGATTGCTATTTTTAAAACATTTGCAAAACGTCAGCAATCAATTATTTTTACTGTTGTCATTGATTTTAATGCACCTGAAGATATAGCGTTTTTGGAAACACTACAGAGTGTGTTTCATGATTTCGACAGAGAGGTTTTATTCGTTGAATTAGAAATAGATTTAAAAGAACGCTTAAGGCGAAATAAAACTGAAAATCGACTTTACCACAAACCGATAAAGCGTCATTTGGAGTGGTCTGAGAAAGATATTTTGGATACTGCTAAATTTGCTAACTTTAACCCTGCAAAGGTACCAGAAAATCTTAAATATTATTGTAAAATCAATAATACGAGTCTTTCTGCTCAAGAAACAGCGCAGTTTATCGTCCAAAAATGAAAGAGTTAGAAGTAAGCTAGAAAGGACACCATATGTCAAAAGAACTTTCACCCAAATACAATCCAGCTGAGGTTGAGGCTGGGCGTTATCAAGCTTGGCTGGACCAAGATGTTTTCAAGCCATCAGGCGACAAGAAGGCTAAGCCGTATGCTATCGTGATTCCACCGCCAAACGTTACAGGGAAGCTGCACCTTGGTCATGCTTGGGACACGACCCTTCAAGATATTATTATTCGTCAAAAGCGCATGCAGGGCTTTGATACTCTCTGGTTGCCTGGTATGGATCATGCAGGTATCGCCACTCAGGCTAAGGTCGAGGAGCGCTTGCGCGAGCAGGGGATTTCCCGTTACGATCTCGGTCGTGACAAGTTCTTAGACAAGGTTTGGGAATGGAAGGACGAGTATGCAGCAACCATCAAGGAGCAGTGGGGTAAGCTTGGGCTTTCACTAGACTATGCGCGAGATCGCTTCACTCTTGATGAGGGGCTCTCAAAGGCTGTTCGCAAGGTTTTGTTGAGCTTTACAAGAAAGGCTGGATTTACCGCGGTGAGTTCATCATCAACTGGGACTCGGCAGCTAGGACAGCTCTTTCAGATATCGAGGTTATCCATAAGGACGTTGAGGGTGCCTTCTACCACATGAACTATATGCTAGAAGATGGTTCGCGCGCCCTTCAAGTAGCAACCACACGTCCTGAAACCATGTTTGGAGATGTGGCTGTCGCTGTCAATCCAGAAGATCCTCGTTACAAGGACTTGATTGGTCAACATGTTGTTCTGCCAATCGTGAATAAGCTGATCCCAATCGTTGGAGACGAGCATGCGGATCCGGCATTCGGAACAGGGGTTGTTAAAATCACACCAGCCCATGACCCGAACGACTTTGAGGTTGGTGGGCGTCATAATCTCCCACAGGTTAATGTCATGAATGATGATGGTACCATGAATGAGCTTGCAGGTGAATTTGCAGGTATGGATCGATTTGAAGCTCGTAAGGCTGTTGTGGCTAAGCTAGAAGAAATCGGTGCCCTTGTTGAGATTGAAAAGCGTGTTCATTCAGTAGGTCATTCAGAGCGTACAGGTGTTGTGGTTGAGCCTCGCTTGTCAACACAGTGGTTCGTGAAGATGGACCAATTGGCTAAAAATGCTATTGCCAACCAAGACACAGATGACAAGGTTGACTTCTACCCACCACGCTTCAACGATACCTTCTTGCAATGGATGGAAAATGTCCACGACTGGGTAATCTCTCGTCAGCTTTGGTGGGGACATCAGATCCCTGCATGGTACAACGAAGCAGGTGACATGTATGTTGGTGAGGAAGCGCCAGCAGGTGATGGCTGGAAGCAGGACGAGGATGTCCTTGACACCTGGTTCAGCTCTGCGCTTTGGCCATTTTCAACTATGGGCTGGCCTGATGTAGACTCAGAAGATTTCCAACGTTACTTCCCAACGTCAACATTGGTAACAGGTTACGACATCATCTTCTTCTGGGTGTCTCGTATGATTTTCCAATCGCTTGAATTTACTGGGCGTAAGCCTTTCTCTAACGTTCTTATTCATGGTCTGATTCGTGACGAAGAGGGACGCAAGATGTCTAAGTCGCTTGGAAATGGCATTGATCCAATGGACGTTATCGAAAAATATGGTGCAGATAGCCTACGCTGGTTCCTATCAAATGGCTCAGCCCCTGGTCAGGACGTGCGCTTCTCCTATGAAAAATGGATGCGTCCTGGAATTTCATTAACAAGATTTGGAACATTTCACGTTACATTCTCATGAATAATGAGGGCTTGACACTTGAGCAAGCAAGTGCAAATGTTGAGCAAGTTGCGTCTGGCGCTGCTGGAAACGTGACAGACTGTTGGATCCTCCACAATCTCAATGAAACAATCGGTAAGGTCACAGAGAACTTTGATAAGTTTGAGTTCGGTGTGGCAGGTCATATCCTCTACAATTTTATCTGGGAAGAATTTGCCAACTGGTATGTGGAGCTGACCAAGGAGGTTCTGTACAGCGACAACGAAGACGAGAAGGTTATCACTCGCTCTGTTCTCCTCTACACGCTGGATAAAATCCTGCGTCTCCTTCACCCAATCATGCCGTTTGTGACGGAAGAAATCTTTGGTCAATACGCTGAAGGTTCTATCGTGACAGCGGACTATCCAACGGTTGATCCTGCTTTTGAAAATGAAGCTGCGCACAAAGGCGTGGAAAGTTTGAAGGACTTGATTCGTACGGTGCGAAATGCGCGTGCGGAGGTTAATGTAGCACCAAGTAAACCAATCACTATCCTTGTCAAAACAAGCGATAGCGACCTGGAAGCCTTCTTCAACAGCAATGTCAACTACATCAAACGCTTCACAAATCCAGAGAGGCTTAAGATTGCTTCAAGCATTGTGACTCCTGAGTTGGCCATGTCGGCTGTTATTACAGGTGCAGAAATCTTCCTTCCCCTAGCTGATCTGCTCAATGTCACAGAAGAATTAGCTCGCCTTGAAAAGAATTAGCTAAGTGGCAAAAAGAGCTTGACCTGGTCAGTAAAAAGCTCAGCAATGAACGCTTCGTTGCTAATGCCAAGCCAGAAGTCGTTCAAAAAGAACGCGACAAACAGGCTGATTACCAAGCTAAATACGATGCAACCGTAGAGCGCATCAAGGAAATGGAGAAGTTAGTAAGGTAGGATAGTGATCATCTAAGAGCCAATTGGCTCTTTTTTGATATACTGTCAAGGAGTAATCATCACAATTATCTATATAAGTCAAAGGAGTGTCTCATGAAAAAAAGAGTCATTGGTTGGTTAGGTGTGCTGGTAATAGGGCTTATGCTTGGTCTGATATGGTGGAAATGGTTAGTGGCAGATCGGCCACTAACCCAAGCAGGTCAAGGAAGTCATGACCACAGCAGCGACAAAGGCCTCAGTGCCGCATAAGGAAAAAATGGAATCAAAAGAGCCTGAGACATCACATCAGCCAGAAGCCTATCCTGATCTTGCTAGCTATCAGGAATTGGCTGTTCATGTGTCGATTGCAGACCAAGTCATGACCATTATAGGAGATGGTAAGGTTATTTTTAAGACCAGCGTGTCAACAGGAGCAAAGGAAAGTCCAACACCGACAGGGACCTTTGTCATTGAGCCTGAGCGAGGAGACTTTTTCTTCAATCAGGCATCAGAAGAGGGAGCTTATTATTGGGTGTCCTTTAAGGACCATGGGATTTATCTGTTTCACAGCCTACCAACAGACCAATATGGCAATGAGATTCCAGAGGAGGCAGAGAGACTGGGACAGCCAGCCTCACATGGCTGTGTCCGCATGAGCAGAGCAGACGCCAAATGGTTTTATGACAATATCCCAGAAGGCATCAGCGTCACAATAGAATAGCCCTAATCTCCCTCAGAATAGCCTGAGCAGATAGAGGAAGAGCCTGTTAATATTAGCAGGCTTTTAAAGCTCCTTAAAAGGCTGCAAAAAGGAACGAAAAAAGACCTGAAACAGGTCCATTGATCTAAGAGAAGACAAGTAACTAGCCTTCTAGCAAAGTGTTTTAAAAATGCGTTAGTTTAGTAGCTTCGTGATAATACAATTAATAATATTTATTTAAAAAAACTGTAAATTTCGACCACTGTTCCTGGATTTTTTCATTTAAACGTTTATGCCATGACTTATGAGCATTCTCTCTAATTTCTTTTAGGTATATATTTTCTACTACCCTTTTTTGACTATGTTCTGTACTGACCCCCAAAAGTTGGACACGACATATTAGTGAAAGGATTTAGTTCTGTATTGCACAGGGCTAAGTCCTTTTAGCTTTGCTTTAATGCGTTTGTTGTTGTAGTAAAAAATGTAATCTGTAATAGCTTGTTCAAGCTCATTAAGGGATTGATAAGTTGTCTCAAGGCCGTAAAACATCTCAGATTTGAGAATACCAAAGAAGGATTCCATCATCCCATTATCGGGGCTGTTACCCTTGCGAGACATTGATGGACGAATGCCCTTTGATTCTAAAAAATGATGATAGGACTGATGTTGATATTGCCACCCTTGATCGCTGTGGAGAATCGTTCCATTGTACGAATCCGCTGGAAAAGCCTTCTCAAGCATGGTTTGAACCTGTTTTAAGTCTGGAGACCTAGATAGTGTGAAATCAATAATCTCACTGTTGTAGCCATCAAGAACAGGCGCTAAATAAAGTTTTTCATCGTTGTTTGGTAAAGCAAACTCTGTCACATCGGTATAACATTTTTCATATGGCTTAGCAGCTTCAAACTGGCGTTGAATCAGATTATCAGCCTTCTTACCAGTCTCGCCTTTGTAAGAGGAATACCTGCGTTTACGACGAATTCGAGCAGCTAATCTCATCTCTTTCATCAAGCGTTGCACTTTCTTGTGATTGACGATAAACCCACGATTCTTGAGTTCTAAATGAATGCGACGGTAACCATAGTTTCCCTTATGCTCCTCATAAATCGCTTTGATTTCAGAGTTGATTGCTTCATCTTTATCTGACTTATCCAATTGCTTGACTTGATAATAATAGGTTGAACGAGCCATCTTAGCGATCTCAAGTAGGAGGTTTAATCGGAATCCTTCTTGGACCATCTCTCTAATTGTTTCTGCCTTTCTCATTCTCTGGCTTCGTCCTGTAAACGAAGCTCCCTCAACTTTTTTAGATAAGCATTCTCCGTTCTAAGGTATTCTAGCTCTTCCTGAAGGCGCTCTAGCTCTGTCATTTCTTCCCAAGTTTTCTTTGGTTTACGGCCCATCTTCGTTGGTCTCCCTCTTTGTTTCTCAAGAATAGTATACCCGTTTTTCTTGTATTGCGCTATCCAATTGGGAAGCATACCAGCATTTGGGAGAGCATACTCAAGAGAGACAGACAGTTGAGACTGACCTTCAAGAAGAACTTTATCAATTATTTCTTGTTTTAATTCTGGAGGATAATACTTATTTTTACCCTTTCTAACAATCTCAACTCCATATCTGTCCATAAGCTTTACCATGTATTTGAGATTAGAAACCTGAATATCATACTGTTGACCAATGCGGGAACAAGACATCCCATTTTTTCTTAGTTCATATATTCTTAATTTATCATCGTAACTTAATTTCATATAAAAAGCACCCCATTGGTAGATTTTCTGTCTAACTTTTGGGGTGCGGGTCAGTTCTCGCTCTTTTTTATTTGCTGTCTTAAATTCTCTTGTTTTTTCTGTTCTTCTAACTCTTTTTGAGCTTTCTTCTGTTCTTGCTCTATTATGTCTTGAGGTTTAGATTCTCCTACAATCCATATTTCTGAACCTAAGACAAAACCATCTGAGGTAATATGAACTCTAAATTTATCACCATTAGAAGCAATTTTATTATATGGAACATATGTTTCTTCTTTGGAATTTGTTTTTTGTGTTCTCGCTGATTCTAAAGAGAACACAATTTTTCCATCCCACTTTGCAATTGGATAGTACCGGTTATTTGTTAAGTCACCATTGCTTTTTTTTTGGACTTGTACTAATTCAGTTTCCTTATCATCTTCTTCGACTTTAAATATTCTAATCAAAGATCCTGGACTAGTTTTTACTACTATTTCTTTGTCATTATTTTTGATTGGTTTAACGCCAAAGTCTCGAGCGTTTTCCCAATCTCTTCTAAATCCTATTACCTTTTGGTCACCAATTTGTGGTGCTTCTGTATAATCATCATAACCATAATAGCCTTGCCCTAAAACTGGAGAATTTTCATAATCACTATTTGCACTTACTTCGTTGAAACATATTAAACTTAGTAAAGGTAAATTAACGATTAAACTCATCACTAACTTCTTCTTCATTTTTTCTTCCTAACCTCCATTACTTATGTTTATTTAATAATAGCTAGGGTTAGTATAAATGAGATGTTGTGTAAGGTAAAGATGTTTATTAAAAGTGACTAAAAGTAAAGAAATAATCCTAATAGTAGTTTGGGGATATTTTGATTTATACAAAAAATAATGTCATTGAACACGCTTTATCTAAAATAGTCTAACATTCTAACGAAAATAATTCCAATTATTTTCATATACTGGCTAGACATGCTGTATTAGCTTAATCAAGAATTACAGCCGCAGTTTTAAAGACACTCAGGTTAGTGTATTATAAAAAGCTGGTGTGGGTTACAAAGGATTTCATATCACTTAGATTATGTCATAATTAGTTAAGATGATGAATCCTTATCTAAAAACAAAGCAAACTTGTACGTTTGCGACTTTCGTGATCTTTAAGCTTACAAAAGCTGAGTAAATTGGTATAATGATCATTAAAAGAGCTCATGCTATGATGTAGACCTATAAAAGGAGAAAACCATGACATTTGAAGAGATTTTGCCAGGCTTGAAGGCCAAGAAAAATACGTTCGTAAGGGCTGGGGAGGCGCTGAAAACTATGTTCAGCTGTTTGATAGCATTGAACAAAATGGTGTGGCACTTGAGGTGACGCCTTACTTTTTGATTAACGTGTCAGGAGCTGGCGAGGGCTTTTCCATGTGGGCACCGACTCCCTGCGACGTTCTTGCTACTGACTGGGTAGAGGTCTATGACTAAGCGGGTGCTGATCACTGGTGTGTCATCGGGCATAGGACTGGCACAGGCGCGCCTGTTTTTGAGAAATGGCTTTACTGTTTATGGGGTTGACAAGGCAAAAAGCCTGATTTATCAGGAGATTTTCAGTTTTTACAGTTAGATATTACAGGTGATTTAGCTGAGCTTTTTGAGGCTGTGCCTAGGGTTGATGTGTTGTGTCATACTGCGGGCGTTCTTGATGCCTATAAGCCCTTGCTTGATACCACACAGGCTGATTTTGAGGCTCTCTTTCAGGTCAATTTCTTTGCAGCTGTCCGCATCACGCGTCACTATTTGGCACAGATGCTGACAGCTCAATCAGGTATTATCATCAATATGTGCTCTATTGCTAGCTTCATGGCAGGTGGCGGCGGAGCTGCCTATACCTCCAGCAAGCATGCTCTGGCTGGTTTTACCAGACAGCTAGCGCTTGATTATGCCAAGGCAGGCATTCAGGTTTTTGGCATTGCCCCTGGCGCAGTGCAAACAGCAATGACAGCCACAGACTTTGAGCCAGGTGGCTTAGCCCAGTGGGTGGCTGATGAGACTCCTATCGGTCGTTGGCTTAGGGCTGAAGAAATAGCCGAGCTGACCATGTTTTTGGCATCTGGAAAAGCTAGCGCCATGCAGGGAGAAATTGTTAAAATTGATGGCGGTTGGAGCTTAAAGTGAAACAGCACATCGACATAAGGCCTAGCAAGATCTGGCTTGTCTGTACAGAGGGTGACAGTTGATAGCTGTATCAAGCAATCTTGTCACAGGCTAAGAGGGAGCTGATGAAGTTTTTTCCATGAAGCCTAGTGCCTAGTAGGTTTGCTTAATACAGCAGGAGCCTACCTGTCTAGAGGATTCGATCAATAGAGGTGATAACATGACTGCAGAAGAATTATGGTCTCAATACCAGCAAATCAATCCTGGTGTTGGTGATCTAGCTGAGGCCTGGGCCTTTGGAGCTGAGCCTGATTTATTAGCGCAATTAGTGCTAGAAGGCACTAAAACAGCTACAGCCTCTGCCTATGACTGATATGAGCCTGATCATGAGCCGCTTTCCAAAGAGGGCAGCTATGACGTGATTTTGGATAGTAGGGATCAGGCGATCTGTATTATCCAGATTACTAAGGTTAGTCTTGTTCCCTTCAAGGACGTGCCAGCAGAGCATGCCTATAAGGAAGGAGAGGGTGATAAAAGCTTGGAAGAATGGCGGCTGCTTCATGAGGCCTTTTTCAGACCTTATTTTGAAGAGGTAGGCTTACGCTTTACCGAGGATAGCCTTATTGTGTTAGAGGAGTTTCAGAGGGTTTACCCTGAAGCTGCTAAAAAGGAGAAATAAATGAAATTAGCCCTTGTTGGTACAGGCATGATTGTCAAAGAGGTTTTGCCTGTTTTAAAGGAGATCAAAAGCATAGACTTAATGGCGATTGTTTCAACGCCTCGTAGTCTTGAAACCGCAGAGGCGCTTGCTGACGCCTTTGGCATTCAACAGGCCAGCTGTCAGCTAGCCGAGGTCCTAAAAAATGAAGAGGTGGATACGGTTTATGTTGCCACCCCAAATCATTTGCATTTTGAAGTGGCTAAGCAAGCCCTTGAGGCTGGTAAGCATGTCATTTGTGAAAAGCCATTTACCATGACAGCCAAGGAGCTTGATGCTTTAAGCAGCATTGCAAGAGCTAAGCAGCTGATATTATTAGAAGCTATTACCAACCAATATTTGCCAAACACCCAATTTATTAAGGATCACTTGACTGAGTTAGGAGAGATTAAGCTTGTGGAGTGCAATTATTCTCAATATTCCTCTCGTTATGATGCCTTTAAGCGTGGGGAGATTGCACCAGCCTTTGATCCTAAAAAGGGTGGAGGGGCCTTGCGTGATTTGAATATTTATAATATCCATCTGCTCGTTGGCTTATTTGGCAAGCCCCAAACGGTTCAGTACCTAGCTAATATGGAGCGGCAGGTTGACACCTCTGGTGTTTTGCTGATGGATTATGAGCGATTTAAGGCTGTTTGTATTGGGGCTAAGGATTGCAGTGCAGAGATTGTCTCTACGATTCAGGGGAATAAAGGCTTTCTTTCTGTTTTAGGTGCTCCTAATGCTGTACCAGAGCTTTTACTAGCCATTCGAGGTGAGCAAGCAAGGACCGTCAACTTTAACCACCCGTCTCATCGCATGTACGATGAATTTATTGCCTTTTCAGATATTATCTCTAATAAGGACATGGAAAGGGCAGAGCAGGCCTTGGAGCACAGCAAGGCAGTCATGGCTGTTTTAGAGCAGGCAGCAGCTTCGCTAGAAAGCGATAGCTAAGAGTAGCTAGTGGCTACAAGCTAAGTCATCTTTTTTGCTAGCTGTCTTAAGAAGTGATGACCCTTCTTGTTCTATCAGATACAGGTCTTGTTCCTGATGACTCGGAGTCTTTCAATCGCGGAGCCTAACTGCTTTTTTCATAGTGAGGGGTCTAATTTGCAGCTTGCTTTGTTTACGACATCTTTGATACTTAGCGATGACAGGCAGCTCTAGCTAGCTGCTTTAAAAAAGGAGTCAAGGTAGGTAAGGGAGTTTGTCTGAAGCTAAGGACTATTGCAGCATTCTTGTTTTTTCTGCAAATTAAGGCCATTTGTGCTATAATGAGATGATCTATGTACAAACGGAGGAAGTCATTATGCCAAACTACGCCATTATCCTAGCAGCTGGAAAGGGAACCCGCATGAAATCAGGGCTTCCCAAGGTGCTGCACAAGGTATCAGGCTTAAGCATGCTGGAGCATGTCCTCAATAGCGTCTCAGCCCTAGCTCCTCAAAAGCAACTCACAGTGATCGGTCATCAGGCAGAGCAGGTACGTGCCGTCCTAGGTGATCAATCACTGACAGTGGTGCAAGAGGAGCAGCTAGGAACAGGCCATGCAGTCATGATGGCAGAAGAGGAGCTATCTGGCTTAGAGGGACAAACCCTAGTGATTGCAGGTGACACCCCCTTGATCAGAGGAGAAAGTCTCAAGGCTCTGCTAGACTATCATATCAGAGAAAAGAATGTGGCAACCATTCTCACAGCCAATGCCAAGGATCCCTTTGGCTATGGACGAATCATTCGCAATGTAGCAGGAGAGGTGGTCAATATCGTTGAGCAAAAGGACGCTAATGAGGCAGAGCAAGAGGTCAAGGAGATCAACACAGGGACTTATATCTTTGACAATAAGCGCCTCTTTGAGGCTCTAAAGCATCTCACGACTGATAATGCCCAAGGGGAGTACTACCTAACCGATGTGATCAGTATTTTCAAGGCTGGCCAAGAAAGGGTTGGCGCTTACCTGCTGAAGGATTTTGATGAGAGCCTAGGGGTTAATGATCGCCTAGCCCTAGCTCAGGCCGAGGTGATTATGCAGGAGCGGATCAACAGGCAGCACATGCTTAATGGGGTGACCCTGCAAAATCCGGCAGCTACCTATATTGAAAGCAGTGTAGAGATTGCACCGGACGTCTTGATTGAAGCCAATGTGACCTTAAAGGGACAGACCAGGATTGGCAGCAGAAGTGTCATAAGCAATGGGAGCTATATCCTTGATTCGAGGCTTGGTGAGGGCGTAGTGGTGAGCCAGTCAGTGATTGAGGATTCAGTCCTAGCAGATGGTGTGACAGTAGGGCCCTATGCGCACATTCGCCCAGACTCCCAGCTCGATGAGAGCGTTCATATTGGGAACTTTGTAGAGGTTAAGGGGTCTCATCTAGGGGCCAATACCAAGGCAGGGCATTTGACTTACCTGGGGAATGCCGAGATTGGCTCAGAGGTTAATATTGGTGCAGGAAGCATTACGGTTAATTATGATGGTCAACGGAAATACCAGACAGTGATTGGCGATCACGCTTTTATTGGGAGTCATTCGACTTTGATAGCTCCAGTAGAGGTTGGGGAGAATGCTTTAACAGCCGCAGGGTCTACGATAGCCCAGTCAGTGCCGGCAGACAGTGTGGCTATAGGGCGCAGCCGTCAGGTGGTGAAGGAGGGCTATGCCAAGAGGCTGCCACATCACCCAAATCAAGCAAAGTAAAATGATGGAGAGAAAGCAAGGAGATCAGACATGGATTTTGAAGAAAAAACGATTAAAAGGCAAGAGATTTTTGATGGTCACATTTTCAAAGTTGCGGTAGATGATGTCCAATTGCCAAACGGCCTAGGTCAGGCTAAGCGCGAATTGATTTTTCATCGCGGTGCAGTCGCTATATTGGCTGTAACGCCAGAGCGTAAGCTGTTAATTGTCAAGCAGTACCGTAAGGCTATCGAAGCGATTTCTTATGAAATTCCTGCTGGAAAACTAGAGGTCGGTGAGGCCAACTCAGCATTAGAAGCAGCAGCACGAGAGCTGGAGGAAGAAACCGCCTATTCTGGTGATTTGCGTCTTATTCACGAGTTTTATACAGCGATTGGTTTTTGTAATGAAAAAATTAAGCTGTACTTGGCGACAGACCTGCAGAGAGTTGCCAATCCTAGACCACAGGACGCAGATGAGGTGATTGAGCTTCTTGAGCTGAGCTATCAAGAATGTATGGATCTAGTGGCACAAGGAAAGCTTGTCGATGCTAAAACCATCATTGCCCTGCAATATTACGCCCTTCATTTTGGAGGTGATGTGTAATGGGCAAGCCCTTGCTGACTGATGACATTATCGAAAAGGCTCAGCGCGGAGAACAGTTTGAGCCTGACGATTATGCAGATTTTGAAACCAAAATCATGACCTTTGAGGATAAGCATACTGATCGTATTTACAAAAGTCGCAGAATTGAAAATGCAAAGCGCAGTCGCTTTCAATCGCGGTTAAATCTGATTCTCTTAGCGGTGCTTGTCTTGATTGCTCTCTTGGTTTATGCGGTCTTTAATTTATAGAAAAAAACAAATAAGGATATCATATGAAAATTGGAATTATTGCGGCTATGGAAGAGGAGCTGCGGTTTTTATTGGAGCAGCTCCACGATAGTCAAGAGCATCAGGTGCTTTCCAATACCTACTATACAGGTCGTCTTGGTCGCCATGAGCTCGTCTTAGTCCAATCTGGTGTTGGAAAGGTCATGTCAGCGATGACAGTTGCGATGCTAGCAGAGCATTTTCAGGCTGACGCTATTATAAATACAGGATCGGCTGGAGCAATAGCTAGTGGCTTGGCTATTGGTGATGTTGTTGTTGCTGATCGCTTGGTGTATCATGATGTGGACGTGACGGCCTTTGGCTATGACTATGGTCAAATGGCTGCGCAGCCCCTTTACTTTGACAGTGATAGCAAGCTGGTTGAGACCTTTAAGCAGGTGCTTGATCAGGAAAAGACCAATAGTCGGATTGGCCTGATTGCAACAGGAGATAGCTTTATTGCCGGCCAAGACAGTATTGATACCATCAAAGCACATTTCCCAGAGACCTTAGCAGTGGAAATGGAGGGAGCAGCAGTGGCACAGGCAGCTCAAGCTGCTGGCAAGCCATTTATTGTTGTTAGGGCGATGAGTGACACAGCGGCCCACGATGCTAATATGACCTTCGATCAGTTTATTGTTGAGGCTGGAAAAAAATCAGCCAAGGTCTTGATAGCCTTTTTAGAGGCCTTACCTGATAAAAAATGATGACCAAAAAAACCTGATAGCCTGTGGTGACAGCAAATATCAGGTCTTTTTTTATTTAAATAGCAGTAACAAAGAGCTGCTTGGCGATGTTTTCAGGAATGATCAATTCCTTATCTGCATAAGTGATGGTATAGGTTTTTGCGAAGTCATCTATTTGAATCAGTCTAAACTCACTATTGATCGTCAGCTGGTGTGCTTCTAGGTACTGGATAAGCTCAAAGTGATCATGCACCCTGCTCAAACGAAAAATTCCCAGCTCTTTAATAGTATTAAGCGTTGTTTTGTTGATTTCGATTAGTGGCTGCTGGCGGCGTGGAATTGTCCCTCCATGAGGGCAAAAAGTAGGATAGCCAAGGGTTTTATCCAAGCGATCAATAAACATATCTGACACAGTATGCTCTAGTACCTCAGCCTCTTGGTGCACCTCTCTAGCAGTATAGCCCAGTTGATGGATCAAGAAAACCTCCATCAATCGGTGCTTACGATAAAGATTTGCCACTAAGCGCTGCCCTTGCTCTGTTAGATAATAGCCGCAGGTCTTATCCTTTACAATCCAGCCTTGTGCGATCATTTTCTTAATCATTTCTGACACAGCGGGTGCAGAAACCTTCATTCTCTCTGCAACCATTTTGTTAGAAATTTTAATGTTTTGCTCTCCGATTTCATAAATACATTTCAAATAGTCTTCTTTATTAGGCGTCATGTCTAAAAGCCTTTCTCTTATTTATAATGATTATTATATCAGATTATTTCATAAAAATCTTGACAAAGGCCTAAAAAAAAGTTATGCTAATAGCATAATTAACTATACTTAATTAATTAAATAATAGATCCTAAGGAGATAACTGATGAAAAAGAAACTTAGCCTCGCCTTGAGTGCTTTTTTGGCTGTTTTCATGCTGGTTGCCTGCTCTAATGGTGGAAACAAGGAAGCTAAGAGTGACAAGCTCAAGGTTGTGGTTACCAATTCCATTATTGCTGACATGACTAAAAATATTGCAGGTGACAAGATTGACTTGCACAGCATTGTGCCGATTGGTCAAGATCCGCATGAGTATGAGCCATTGCCAGAAGACGTTGAGAAGACCAGCAATGCCGATCTTATTCTCTATAACGGTATTAACCTTGAAGACGGCGGACAGGCTTGGTTTACAAAGCTTGTAAAAAATGCTAAGAAGGAAAAGGACAAGGACTACTTCGCTGTATCTGATGGTATTGATGTGATTTACCTAGAAGGTGAAAGTGAAAAAGGCAAGGAAGACCCTCATGCTTGGTTGAATCTTGAAAATGGGGTTATCTATTCAAAAAATATTGCAAAGCAATTGATCGCTAAAGACCCTAAAAACAAGGAAACCTATGAAAACAACCTAAAAGCTTACGTTGAGAAGCTAGAGAAGCTTGATAAGGAAGCAAAATCAAAATTTGATGCTATTGCTGACAATAAAAAGCTAATCGTCACAAGTGAAGGCTGCTTCAAATACTTCTCAAAAGCTTACGGTGTCCCATCAGCCTACATCTGGGAAATCAACACTGAAGAAGAAGGAACTCCGGATCAAATTTCATCATTGATCGAAAAATTGAAAGACGTTAAGCCATCAGCGCTTTTTGTTGAGTCAAGTGTTGACAGACGTCCAATGGAGACTGTTTCTAAGGACAGTGGTATTCCGATCTATGCAGAAATCTTTACTGACTCTGTAGCCAAAAAAGGCCAAGATGGAGACAGCTACTATGCCATGATGAAATGGAACCTTGATAAAATTTCTGAAGGCTTAGCAAAATAATATAACAATAAAGCACAGCAGCTTCTGGTGTTGTGCTTTGTTTGTATTAAGGAGAAAAAATGATTGATACGCAAAATCTTTCGGTTAGCTATAACGGTAACGTAAAAGCCTTAGACAATATCTCACTACAAATCAAAGGACCAGCTATCGTTGGGATTATCGGGCCAAATGGTGCAGGAAAATCAACCTTGATGAAGGCTATGCTCAATCTTTTAGATTATAGTGGCCAAGTAACTGTTGATCAAAAGGACGGTCGAAGGCTGGGGCATACGATTGCTTATGTAGAGCAGCGCAGCATGATTGACTACAACTTTCCAATTACGGTGAAGGAGTGCGTCTCATTAGGGACCTACACTAGGCTAGGGCTTTTTCGTCGTGTCGGAAAAAAAGAATATGATCAGGTTGACCAGCTGCTAGAGCAGGTTGGGCTTGCTGGCTTTGGTAATCGTCCGATAAAATCTCTTTCTGGTGGTCAGTTTCAGCGTATGCTAGTAGCTAGATGCTTGATTCAGGAGTCAGACTATATTTTTCTTGATGAGCCCTTTGTTGGGATTGATTCGGTTAGTGAAAAAATCATCATTGACCTGCTCAAGGACTTGAAAAAAGCAGGCAAAACGATTTTAATTGTTCATCACGATTTAAGCAAGGTAGAGCATTACTTTGATGAGTTAGTGGTATTGAACAAAGAGCTGATCGCTTATGGATCTGTTGATGAGGTGTTCACTGTTGAAACCCTATCAAAGGCCTATGGTGATCATCTATTCTTAGGAAAGGGAATGTTTTAAATGTATTTGAAGTTTTTTGAGGGCCTGATGTCCTATCATTTTTTACAAAATGCCCTTATTACAGCCGTTGTTATTGGTATTGTATCAGGAGCAGTAGGCTGCTTTATTATCCTTAGGTCCATGTCATTAATGGGTGATGCGATTTCTCACGCTGTTTTGCCAGGAGTAGCCTTGTCCTTTATTTTAGGGATTAATTTTTTTGTAGGGGCTATTGTCTTTGGCTTGCTAGCCTCTGTTATCATTACCTACATCAAGGAAAACTCTGTTATCAAGGGAGACACAGCAATAGGGATAACCTTTAGCTCTTTTCTTGCCTTAGGGGTTATTCTGATTGGGATTGCTAATAGCTCAACGGATCTTTTTCATATCCTCTTTGGAAATATCCTAGCAGTGCAAGACAGTGACAAATGGATTACGATCATTGTTTCGGTTTTTGTTTTGGCTATTATTGTCCTCTTCTTTAAGGAATTACTCATTACCTCCTTTGATCCTGTGCTAGCAAGGTCTATGGGAATGAAGGTCACTGCTTATCATTATCTGTTGATGATTTTGTTGACCTTGGTTTCGGTGACTGCTATGCAAAGTGTTGGTACCATTTTGATTGTGGCGATGCTGATTACGCCAGCGGCTACAGCGTATTTGTATGCTAACAGCCTAAAGGTAATGCTGGTTATCTCCTCATGCTTGGGAGCTATGACCTCTGTGTTGGGGCTCTATTTGGGCTACACCTTTAATATTGCAGCAGGCTCAAGCATTGTTTTGACCTCGGCTGTGGTGTTTCTGATTAGCTTCTTTGTTTCGCCTAAGCAGGGCTACTTTAAAAAGCATTCCTAGTAAACCATAGCTGGCTGTGAATGGATAGCTGCTAATGATATGATCAATAGGCTAGCTTCTTTATTTAATTGATAGCAAAAAATCACGACCAGCTCTTGAATCGGTGGCTTTTCCGATAAGGAGCTGGTCGTTTTATTGTTGTTGTAGCTTAGAGGCTATTTTTAAAGGAGTAATCCTTAACAATGTCAATAGCATTAATAGTGATGTTCTCTATTGGTTTGTCATTTGGGCCGACTGGGCTGGCAGCTATTTTATCAACGATATCCATACCCTCAATAACCTGACCAAAAACGGTATAGCCACCATCTAGGCTAGGATTACCCCCTTCTTCGTAGGAGTCAATGATTGGCTTAGAGTAATTATCAATTGATAAGGCCTTGGCTTGGTTGAGCTTGCTTTGATTGATGAAGAACTGGCTGCCATTAGTATCTGCACCGGCATTTGCCATAGCAAGAGCCCCTCGAATGTTATATAAAAATGGTGAGATTTCATTAGCAAAGCCTTGTCCCGCATCTTTTTTGCTGTCCTTGCCCTTCCAAATGGATTCTCCGCCAGATCCATCTCCCTTTGGATCACCGGTTTGAATCATAAAGTTATTAATCACCCGATGGAACAAAAGTTTGTCGTAATAGCCTTCCTTGGCGTGTGTTAAAAAGTTTTCAACAGCAAGCGGTGCATACTTGGGGAAGAGCTTGAGGGTGATATCGCCCTGATTAGTTTTGATAATGACCTTAGCTTCGTCTTTGTCGACTTCTTTATTTAATTGTGGAAACTGATCAGCGTCAGCCTTGAGTGCTTTTTTGATTTTTGCTTCATAAGCCTTTGCTGCTGTCTCGCTTTCCTCTCTAGCGATTTTTTCATCGACGTATTCATCACCTTTAATAGCACGATCAATGGACTCACAGCCACTTAAGCTAAGCAAAGCAAGACCGATTAAGCCAAAAGATAGTAGTTTTTTCATGTGTACTCCTTAGAACAATTTCTTTTATTTTAACATAAAATGACTTGGAAAATAAAGCTAAAGGGCATTGAGACGAAGTCTATTTTTAACTATTTCTAAGCTTCTCTAAGTCCTCCTGAGAAACCTTGAAGGTGACTTGCCCGGTCTGCATATCAACGATAGCCTTGACTTCAACTCCTTTGGGAATTAGCTTGCCATGCCCCATATCAATTTGCAGGGGAAGCTTACCATAGGTCAAGGTGTTAAATTCTTTTTCCATCTTCAACTCCTATTTGTTCTTATGATTGACATTATAGCATAAAATCAAGCAGCTTCATCTATTTATTGAGAATTTTAATGTCATCTTTCATAACGATTAAAAAATGTTATAATAAGGCTATGGCTAGAAGAACTCAACGACAAAAAATCCCCCTAAGAGACGTTTAACAAAGGCAGAGCTTGAAAAGCAAAAGGCTATTAAGAGAATGATTGCTTCTTTCTCCTGCGCTTTATTGCTTGTTTTTGCCATGCTTCGCTTAGGTGCGCTTGGGGTTACCTTATATAATCTTATTCGCTTTATGGTTGGCGACTTAGCCAATCTCTTGATGTTGGCGGTCCTTTTTTACCTCTTTTTCTTCAAGTGGCTCAGGCAAAAAGATGGCCTTATCGCTGGCTTTATCATCTTGTTTTTAGGGCTTCTGGTTGAATGGCATGCCTATCTTTTCTCATTGCCTCAGCTAGCTCATCAGGCTATTGTTGCTGGGACTATCCAGCTAATCACCAATGACCTGCTAGCCTTTAAGGTTAGCGAGTTTGTTGGTGGTGGTATGCTTGGGGCCATGCTGTACAAGCCTATTTCCTTCTTGTTTTCTAATATTGGCTCTTATTTTATTGGTTTTTTGTTTATCCTGCTGGGCTTGTTTTTAATGACCCCTTGGGATATTTATGACGTCAGTCATTTTGTTAAGACGCTTTTTGAAAAGCTATCCCTGGCCTATCAAGAAAACAAGGAAAAGCGGTTTGTTGAGCGAGAAAAGCAACGATTGCTGGCTGAAGAGGAGCGTCTAGCAAGAGAGGCCTTGGAGGAGCAAGAATATCTGGCCAATCAAGCGATTAATCCTGAGACAGGTGAGCTTTTAGCAGAGCCAGAAGACCTATTGATGGAGATGGCTGATCAGAAGGAGTCTGAAGCATTTTTTGAGCCGGAAATTCTGGCCTATGACTCACACCCTGCTGATGATGAGCCTGAGGCATTTGGAGATGAAGAGGAGTCTGTACCAGAAGCCCCTCTAACGGGTGCTTCAGCAATCGCAGGAGAGGCGCCGCTGTCAGATGATGAGGAGCTGTCAGTGGAGGTCGATTTCACGCCAAAGACCAATCTGCTTTACAAGCTGCCGACGATAGAGCTGTTTGCTGCTGATAAGCCTAAAAATCAATTCAAGGAAAAGTACCTTGTTCGTCAAAATATCAAGGTATTAGAGGATACCTTCAGAAGCTTTGGAATTGACGTCAAGGTGGAGCGGGCAGAGATTGGGCCATCTGTAACTAAATACGAGGTTAAGCCGGCTGTTGGTGTTCGTGTGAATCGCATTTCCAATTTAGCTGATGACTTGGCCTTGGCCTTGGCAGCCAAGGACGTACGGATTGAAGCTCCGATCCCTGGCAAATCCCTTGTGGGTATAGAGGTACCAAATTCAGAGGTTGCAACGGTTTCTTTCCGCGAGCTTTGGGAGCAATCCAACACATCTGATGACAAATTATTGGAAATTCCTCTTGGTAAGGCTGTCAACGGTAGTGCCAGAAGCTTTGATTTGACCCGCATGCCTCATTTGCTGGTGGCTGGCTCAACAGGATCAGGGAAATCTGTTGCAGTCAACGGTATTATCTCCAGTATTTTAATGAAGGCTAGACCGGATCAGGTCAAATTCCTAATGGTCGATCCGAAAATGGTTGAGCTGTCTGTTTATAATGACATTCCTCACCTGTTAATCCCGGTGGTCACCAACCCTCGTAAAGCAAGCAAAGCGCTTCAGAAGGTTGTTGATGAGATGGAAAATCGCTATGAGCTGTTCAGTAAGGTCGGTGTCCGAAATATTGCAGGCTACAATGCCAAGGTTGAAGCCTACAACAAGCAATCTGAGCAAAAGCAAATCCCTTTGCCGATGATTGTTGTTATTGTTGATGAGCTAGCTGATTTGATGATGGTGGCTAGTAAGGAGGTTGAGGATGCTATTATTCGTCTTGGGCAAAAGGCGCGTGCAGCAGGTATCCATATGATTTTAGCTACTCAGAGACCTTCTGTTGATGTTATTTCTGGATTGATTAAGGCTAATGTTCCATCACGTATTGCCTTTGCGGTTTCATCAGGAACAGATAGTCGCACCATTCTTGATGAAAATGGCGCTGAAAAGCTGCTTGGTCGCGGGGACATGCTCTTTAAGCCGATTGATGAGAATCACCCTGTGCGTCTGCAAGGCTCCTTTATTTCAGATGATGATGTTGAGCGCATTGTTAGCTTTATCAAGGAGCAGGCAGAGGCTGATTATGATGATTATTTTGATCCGGGTGAGGTTAGTGACTCTGATTATGGCAGCAGCGGAGCTCCTGAGGGTGATCCCCTTTTTGAGGAAGCAAAGGCTCTTGTATTGGAAACGCAAAAGGCAAGCGCCTCGATGCTCCAAAGGCGTCTATCGGTTGGCTTTAACCGAGCAACTCGACTAATGGACGAATTAGAAGAGGCCGGTGTCATTGGTCCAGCTGAGGGGACTAAGCCAAGAAAGGTACTGCAAACCAATTAAAAAAGAGCTCATCTAAAGGCTCATCATAAAACAAACCCGTACCAAGCTAAGCTTAACCATGTGGCTTGATACGGGTTTTTGATATGCTGCTTTGAAAAAGTCCCACTCAAGCAGAAAACTCAAAGACAGCTTCATTTTGAGTGATAGTGCTAGAGCTAATTGGCAGATCTAATCTGCTAAGTCAATATGTCCATAATACCTTAATATATAGAGAGTTTTAAAAAAAGATTAGCTAATATCACATATTTAAGAAAGTTTTCTGATATACTAATGCTTGGTTATGTTGTGTTTATATACAAATAGTACATTATGAAGTATAGGAGAAACTGCAAACGAAAAGAATATTTTTCTTTAGTGTAGTAGCATTGACTATTTTGACTATAAGTGATCAAAAAGTCAACGCTTCTCAATATCGTTGGCGTCAATATTACTATAGAATGAGTCCGACAGAAAGGGAGCTTAAAAAAGAGAAGGAAGTACTTAGAAATTTTATTGCAACAATAAAACTAAGTTATTCTGAGGCTAATGAAATGGAAGCTAAGGTTTATGGAGCAGATAGTTTTTCTAAATTAAGAGCAATTAAAGAAGAATTACAATCTTTGAAAAGTCGCTATTTTAAAATTAGTAATAAAGTTGAGATTGTAAGTTCGCTTATTGATGAGCATTTTCCAGAAGGACACTCACGAAATATTATGAAGAAATATCGTCTTGAGTTTCTAGATAGATTAATGGGTATTCAATATGATGTTGGTCTCAACAAAGATCGTGCATTAGATGATTTATCTGAACGTATTATAATGACACGTAAAAAACTTTGGTATATACAGTAGTTTGGTTAAATTAAGTTAATCGGAGGTATTGGTGATTTTAGGTTATAGTGAACTCTAGTTATTAGCCTCTGTTTTCTTAAATGATATTTAGTGTAGAAATAGCTAATGGACTTTATTAAAAACTGAATTTTTGATATTTTACAACAGTTCTTAAAGCAATCAATCCGTATCAAGCCGCATGCTCTAATGCTGGTTTGATATGGATTGATTGCTTTGAAAAAAGTCCCACTCAAGCAGAAAGTTCAAAGACAGCTTCCTTTTGAGTGATAGTGCTAGAGTTAATTGGCAGATTCAGACTGCTAGGCTTGAAGCCATGTCTGGTAAGGCACTAAACGATAAAAATAAGACCAACTAGCATCAGGTAAAAGAGTAGTGTGACTAAAAAGCCTACTCGCCAAAATAGTTTGAAAAATCGGCGGTAAGAAAACTGCTGGATTCTGATAATCAGTAAGAGTGCCATAACAATGGCCAACAAGGACATAACAATCAGGTAATAAGGTAGTAAATGATGGGTGAAAAATTTTCCTGATACAATAACAATTTCAAAAACAAAAAGTGGTAAGGCTAAATCAGGAAATTTAAGGCCTCTTCGTCCCAGTCTCAATAGGGATATCATTATCATAGAGAATAAGGGAGTCAGGATAATAAAGGCTAAGGCTGTTAATTTGTAGATGATCATAAGTCTATTTTATACCCAATTGGTAGACTTGTAAACTAATTCCTGCTTTTAGTGGCTAAAAGAGCTGGCACACTGACTGATACCTAAATAAAGTTGGCCTCTTGACCAACAAAAAGAGCTTAGCAGCAAGCTTGTTGCTAAGCTCTTATCATGGTTAAACCAAAATATTATGATTGTTGATTGCTTCTCTTTTGGAAGCCCACTCAATAGCCTGAAAAAGCTTCAGAAGCTTAGCTTCTGAGATACTTGGCAGGTATAGTTTGTTCTTGTGCTTACTAAGAATATGATTGACAGTATCATCAATAACTAGAATATTCCCCTTAGACACGCTTTCGATGTCGCAAATAGAGTGAATCCAGCAAATGTTATCAAACTGTTGAGCGAGTCCTTGAGTGATTTCTTGGTTTTGAATAGGCAGGCTAACCAGTTCAAAGGGCTCCCCTGCAAAATAAGCACTGGCTTTATTGAACAGGAGATGAGGGTCACTATTAATCTGGAAAAATAAGGGATCATCAATAATACTATCAATAGCAATCAAAGGAACAAAGTTGCTATTTCCGATCTTGTAAAATTCCTCTTTGGTGACCTCTAGGGTGAGAATGACATCTGCTACATCATATTTTCCGATGTATTCTTGATTAAGGCAAATCAAGTGATAGTGCTTTGTGTAAAGAAAGGCAGATAGCTGGGTGATAAAGTGAAGCTGCTCTGCTCTTTTTAAAACAGAGCTGTGCTCTTTGTAGTAAAGGGCGATTAGCTGTCTTTTTTGTGTCACGAGTGATTTTGCGGCTTGGTTTGGCCGATAATTTAAAAGATTAATCATTTGCAGCACTTTATTGCGCGTTTCAGGGCTAATTTTTTGATCTTCTCTGTTATTGATGACATAGGAGACAGTAGCCACAGAAACTCCCGCCTCGCGTGCGACATCTTTGATCGTAACTTTCTTATGCATAGCTTTGTTATAATAAAAAAACGCTTAAAAGTCAACTAGAAGCGGCTCCTTGGAAGCCTCACATGCTTGTACTGCTAGTGCCATAGGAGACATCTGCTATTTGCGGTAACATTTTTGTGAAAATGACTTGATTTATCTGTCTAATAAGGTATAATGGTAAGGTATGCTCTAGCATACCTGTGGGAGGTAAAAATCGTGAATTACCGCCAAAACCACAACAGGAGGATTTTTAAAAATGGCTAAAAAAGTCGAAAAACTTGTAAAACTTCAAATCCCTGCTGGTAAAGCGACACCAGCTCCACCAGTTGGACCAGCTCTTGGTCAAGCAGGTATCAACATCATGGGATTCACTAAGGAATTTAATGCTCGTACAGCTGATCAGGCTGGTATGATTATCCCGGTTGTTATCTCAGTTTACGAAGACAAATCATTTGATTTCATCACAAAGACACCACCAGCTGCTGTTCTTTTAAAGAAGGCTGCAGGTGTTGAAAAAGGATCAGGTACACCTAACAAAACTAAAGTTGCGACAGTTACTCGTGCACAAGTACAAGAAATTGCTGAAACTAAGATGCCAGATTTAAACGCTGCAAACATTGAAGCTGCAATGCGTATGATTGAAGGTACTGCTCGTTCTATGGGATTCACCGTTACTGATTAATCAGCAACCTGCCCTTATTACCCGCAAGACTTCATCATAGAGATGAGTGACGTGGGAGATTTTTAAATCAAATCGATATGACCACATTACAAGGAGAAGATAAAAATGGCTAAAAAAAGCAAACAAATGCGTGCAGCACTTGAAAAAGTGGACAGCACAAAGGCATACAGTGTAGAGGAAGCTGTAGCACTCGCAAAAGAAACTAACTTCGCAAAATTTGACGCTTCTGTAGAAGTTGCTTATAACTTAAACATCGACGTTCGCAAGGCAGACCAACAAATTCGTGGTGCGATGGTGTTGCCAAACGGAACTGGTAAAACTCAGCGTGTCCTTGTTTTTGCTCGTGGAGCAAAAGCTGAAGAAGCAAAGGCAGCTGGTGCAGACTTCGTTGGTGAAGATGACCTTGTTGCTAAGATCAATGGCGGCTGGCTTGATTTTGATGTTGTTATTGCAACACCAGATATGATGGCTATTGTTGGACGTCTTGGACGTGTCCTTGGACCTCGTAACTTGATGCCAAACCCTAAAACTGGTACAGTAACAATGGACGTTGCTAAGGCGGTTGAAGAGTCTAAGGGTGGTAAAATTACCTATCGTGCTGATAAAGCAGGTAACGTACAAGCTATCATTGGTAAAGTATCATTTGACGCTGACAAGTTGGTTGAAAACTTTAAGGCTTTCCATGAGGTAATGGTTAAGGCTAAGCCAGCTACTGCAAAGGGTACTTACATGACTAACGTATCTATCACAACTACACAAGGTGTGGGTATCAAGGTAGATCCAAGTTCATTTTAATAAGTAATTAAGGACTGACCCTAAAAGGGATTGGTTTTGAGACAGACATCATGAATTGGTGTCTGTCTTTTTTTGGCCAAAAATGATAGTCAGCCTTTTCCTAGGGTTAAGTGATTTTTGGAGTAAGGGTAGAGCTATATAGGGTAAACAAAAAGCCTTATCATACCAGTCAAGGAATGATAAGGCTTTTTTATGATAACTTGTAAATGGATAATGAATGGATTACTAATGATTATGTGTTAGTTATTGCTTTCTTTTGCGTTTTGCCAGGAAGCCTAATCCAAGAAGAGAGAGCAAGCCTGTTCCAAGTACAGTCATTAAGCCGCTAGTGTCATTTGTTTTTGGTAGTGCTTTGCTACTTGGTTGGCTAGCCATTGCTGACGGCTTGGTTGGTTTTTGAGGTTTAGTCTCTGGCAGAGGCTTAACCTCTGGTTGAGGTGTCGGCTTAGGTTCAGGTTTGGATTCTGGTTTAGGTGCCGGCTCAGGCATTGGGTCTGGGGTAGGAGTATGATTTTCCCCACGAGGTCCTTGCTCCCCACGCTCTCCTTGAGGTCCCTGCTCACCGCGTTCTCCTTTAGGCCCTTGTTCACCGCGTTCGCCTTTTTCTCCATCTTTACCATCGCGTCCAGGGTCACCTTTTTCCCCTGGTTTTCCATCTTGTCCGTCTTTTCCAGGGTCACCTTTTTCACCCTTAGGCCCCGGTTGTCCGTCACGCCCAGGAGCCCCATCTTTACCGTCTTCTCCTTTAGGACCAGGAATTCCAGGTTCTCCTTTTTCCCCTGGTTTTCCATCTTGTCCGTCTTTTCCAGGGTCACCTTTTTCACCCTTAGGCCCCGGTTGTCCGTCACGCCCAGGAGCCCCGTCTTTACCGTCTTCTCCTTTAGGACCAGGAGTTCCAGGTTCACCTTTTTCCCCTTGAGGTCCCCGTTCTCCGGTTTCTCCTTTATCACCTCTAGGTCCTTGTTTCCCAGGTTTGCCCTGAGGCCCAGCTGGCCCGCGTGCTCCAGTTTCTCCTCGATCCCCTTTAGGCCCTGGTTTCCCAGATTCACCAGCAGGTCCGCGTTGACCATGTTTGATAGTTTCTTCTTTTAGCATTTTGTCGCCGTTGTCATATCTATTATTTCCGTTGTTATCAACATAAACAATGATTTTAACCCCATCTCCAGTTCGCATTAAGTCAACTTTTGTACATTGACATTTATTTTCTTTAGAATTATCAATAGGAATTGGAGTGGAGCCAAGAAGGTGTTGATAATTGTGTTTCTTATCACCAGTCCCATCTATATAGGAATAAATATCTAAAGTTTTATTTAATAGTTTATTTTCACTTTGATTAGAAGCATTTGTCCCTTTTTCTATCAACTTGTTATAAGCTGAAGTTTCTTCCGGAGTAAGATGAAATTGGGCAAGATTGCTTAATCCATCTGTAAAATGCCAAATAGCTAGCTGAGTTGTTCTTTGATTTACTCCTGAAGAAGATGACGTAGGATATCCATCTTCCAAAACCGCTAATAAAGCTGCCATTGGATTTTTTATCTTAATTTTGGGATTAAGTAATTGAAACAGATTATCGCTTCCTGACTTTTTATTATATTCGGGTAATTTATGTGGAACTTTATCAGGAGATTCATATATCCGTTTTTCCCAATTTTCTGGCCATTGCCCATCCCTGTTAAAACAGTAAACAACCGTTTGTTGAACTTTTATATTTTTATCTCCATTTTTTGGTGTCACGTATAGAGGAAATGGTGACTTAGACCCAGTGACATCATTCCACCCATAATATTCCTCCGCTAACACTCTAGCTGAGCCGCTGATGAAGCTGCCTGACATGATGATACAGAGCGTCGAGGCTGCTAGCATCTTCTTCATTGTTTTTTCATTGTCTCTCTCCTTTTAGTTTAGAAATAATCATTCCTAAGCCTTTCTTTTTCCAGATAATACTTTAGCATGCCCTTTGCTGGCTGTGAATAGCTTTCTGATAATTGGTCTCCGTAGTTTCGTTTTTTTTAATTAAATTCAAAATTATCTGATATTGCAACTAATTGCTAAGAGCCTAAAGAAAATTGATGCTATCAGGATTGTTTGTCTTGGTAGCTGAGCAGCAAGGTGAATGTTCGTCTTTTACCTTTATTTTGGAGTCTTTTGTTAGGTAATTGTTCATTATTTCTAATAACCATTAGAAAATATTCCTCAGCAAGCCTGAAGTGTTCATGATTTTGACGATTTGCTTATTTGTAGCCTTCTGGCTTTTTCTAGGCTGATTTTGTCTCATTTTTTCTTGACAAGAGGGCTATAAAATGATTAAATTAACCATACTTAATTTTGTGATAAACCACATCTAAAATTAGATAGATTAATATCTTTAGAAAGTTAATGACATAATGAAAACTAAATTGAATGTGCTATTGTTATTCTTTTTGCTTTGCTGCTGACGGCCTGTCAAAATGCTAAGCAGGCCTCTTACCGTACGGATCAGTTGAGGATTGCTTGGGGTGAGGATTTTGGTGATGTCAATCCTCATCGCTACAATCCTGATCAGTTTGTTATTCAAGACATGGTTTATGAGGGCTTGGTTCGATATGGTGACAAGGGTAATATTGAGCCGGCGTTAGCAGAGAGCTGGACGATTAGCCCAGATGGCAAAACCTATACCTTTAACCTGAGACAGGCTAAATTTTCAGATGGTTCTGATTTTAATGCTCAAAATGTTAAACGGAATTTTGATTCGATTTTCTCTGAGCAGAATAAGGGCAATCATAATTGGTTTCACTTTACCAATCAATTGGATAGCTACAAGGCTTTAGATGATCATACCTTTGAGATTAAGCTAAAGGAGGCTTATAGCGCTACCTTGTATGATTTGTCAATGATCAGACCGATTAGGTTTTTGGCTGATGCTGGTTTTCCTGATGGCGATGACACCAATAAGCACAATGTTAAAAAGCCGATTGGTACAGGTCAATGGGTTGTTAAAGAGAAAAAGGCAAATGAGTACATTACCTTTACACGTCATGAGAGCTATTGGGGAGAAAAACCAAAGCTAAAGGAAGTAACCATCAAGATTATGCCTGATGCTGAGACAAGAGCCTTAGCATTTGAGGCTGGGGATATTGATTTGATCTATGGAAATGGTCTGATTAGTCTTGATACCTTTGTGCAGTATGCTAAGGACAAGAAGTATGTTACTGATGTTTCTCAGCCCATGTCGACTCGTTTATTGCTGTTAAATGCTAAGCAGTCAGTGTTTCAGGACAAGCGGGTTCGTCAGGCAATGAACCATGCGGTTGACAAAAAGGCTATTGCTAAGCACACCTTTAGAGGAACAGAGACAGCAGCAGATACCATTTTTTCAAAAACAACACCGCATGCTGATGCGGGCTTAGTTCCTTATGAATACAATCTCCAAAAGGCTAAGGACATGCTGACAGCCGCTGGCTGGAAGGAAAACCAAGAAGGGATTAGGGAAAAAGATGGTCAGCAGTTGCGTTTACAGGTGCCTTATATTTCAACTAAAGCGACAGACAAGGATTTGGTTGAATATTTCCAAGGCGAGTGGAAAAAGCTTGGGATTGATGTGGTCTTGACAGCTATGGAGGAGGATGACTACTGGGCTAATGCCAAGACAGGGCAGTTTGATATGATGCTGACCTATTCATGGGGAGCTCCTTGGGATCCTCATGCTTGGATGACAGCCTTAACGGCAAAAGCGGATCATGGTCACCCAGAAAATATTGCCTTGGAGAGTTTGCCATCAAAGGCTGAGATTGATCGCCTGATTAAATCTGTTTTGATTGAGCCAGATGGGGATAAGGTAGACAAGGGCTATAAGCAGGTATTGTCATTGTTGCATGATGAGGCTGTTTATATTCCACTCACCTATCAGTCAGTTGTTTCAGTATATCGCAAGGGAGATTTTAAGACAATGCGCTTTGCACCAGAGGAAAATGCCCTTCCATTGCGTTACATTGAAAAAAGTGCTGCTGATAAGGCAGTCAAGAATTGATAGAGCAGAGGAACTGGTTGTGAGTGACTATCCTGACAATTCTTGTCTGATGTCTTAGTGAAGGGTTGAGAGAAAATATGATGAAGAAGCTTATTTCTACCTTTGGCGCCTTGCTAATGATTTCGATAGTGACCTTTGTTCTGGTTAAGCTATCCTCCGCTAACCCGGCAGAGCAGTATTTGCGCCTATCTAAGATCAGTATTACACCAGAAGCTCTTCACAATGCTAGGCTCTATTTGGGCTTAGACAAGCCTTTATGGGAGCAGTATGTGACCTGGTTATCTGACATTCTTGTAGGAAATTTTGGGACCTCTTACGTGTTAAAGGTCCCTGTCCTGCCTTTGGTGGTGGAGCGCTTTTTAGCAACGCTAATGCTAAGCTTGACCTCTTTTTTACTGGTACTTGTGATTGCCTTTCCTTTGGGGTAGGCAGTGGTTTGTTTGAGCATTCCTTGTTTGATCGGCTGGTGCGTTTATTCAGCTTTGTCGCTGTGTCAATGCCTAGCTTTTGGTTGGGCTATCTCTTGATTATAGCCTTTTCTGTTAAGCTAAATCTCCTGCCTGTGTCAGGCAAGGCGGGTGCCAGCAGCCTCATTTTGCCGAGTATTACGCTTAGCTTTTCCTTGATTGGGCAATATACTGCCTTGATACGAAAGGCAATCAGTGAGCAGCTAACGAGTCTGCATGTTGAAAATGCCAGGCTAAGAGGGGTTAAGACCTATTATATTGTTAAGCATCACCTGATTAGAAATGCCTTTCCTGCTATTGCAACAGGCTTGAGCTTGACCTTTGTTTATTTGATGACGGGCTCTATTATTGTTGAGGATATTTTCTCATGGAATGGTATTGGCAGTCTATTTGTTATGAGTCTGAAAGCAGCAGATATTCCGGTTATTCAGGCCTGTATGCTCTTATTTGGTGCTTTGTTTTTACTACACCATGTGATAACTCAAGAGCTAGTGTCTTTTATTGACCCTCGTCTGCGCAAGACAAAGGAGGAAGCATGCCCAAATACGTAATTGGTTCAGCTGTTATGCTATTGCTGTTGTTTATCTGTGTCTTGTTTGCTCCTTATCTTGCTCCCTTTGATCCTCATGCTGTTGATGTTGCTAGTAAGCTCATGCCACCTAGTCAGCAGCACTTATTAGGAACTGACCAATTGGGAAGAGATGTGCTGTCGCGCTTGTTATATGGGGCTAAGTATTCCTTGCTTTTGGCGGTTACTATTAGTTTGTTAGAGCTATCTATTGGTGCTGTGGTTGGTTTGGTTGTAGGCTGGTATCAAGGAAGGCTCGAGGCAGCTTTTCTGTGGCTAGCTGATGTTGTTTCTGCCTTTCCTAGCTTTTTACTATCGCTAGCTACAATGGGGATACTTGGGCAGGGCATAGGCAACATGATCCTAGCTATTGTTCTGGTAGAGTGGCTGTATTATGCTAGGCTGATGGTCACGATGGTCAAAAGCGCTAAGGCAGAGCCATATGTCATTAGTGCGCAGACAATGGGCTTATCTGTGCGGCATATCTTAAAAAAGCATATCCTGCCATTTGTTTATCGGCCGATTGTAGTGTTGGCTTTGATGAATATTGGCAATATTATTCTCATGATCTCAAGCTTTTCTTTTTTGGGTATCGGTGTTCAGCCCAATGTGACAGAATGGGGAATGATGCTGCATGATGCAAGGAGCTATTTTAGGACAGCTCTGTGGCTCATGATGTCACCAGGGCTTGCCATTTTAGTGACTGTGCTAGCTTTTAACAGCCTAGGTGATTACGCTGATGCTAAGGGGTGGAGGAAAACATGGAACGGTTAATTGTTAATGATTTATCGGCTTATAATGGCTCTGATGTGCTATTAAGTAAGCTCAATCTTGAGTTGCCCTTGGGGAGCTCCTTGGTGATTGTTGGCAGGAGTGGTTCGGGCAAGACCCTCTTGACTAAGCTATTAATTGGTCAATGCCCGTCGAATGTACAGATGACAGGGAGGATTACCTGTCAAGATATGAGACTAGATCAATTAGATGCTAAGCAATGGCAGAGCATTAGAGGGCGCCACATGGCCTATATGGTCCAAAATCCTATGGCGATGTTCAATCCCTTTCAGACCATTGAGGCTCATCTCCTTGAAACCATCCGAAGCCATGAGAGACTTTCAAAAAGGGCCTGTCTAAAAAGGGCTCTGCCTTTCATGCGAGAGCTCTATCTAGAGCAGCCAGAGGAGCTGCTGAGGAAGTACCCCTTTGAGCTAAGTGGTGGTATGCTACAGCGGGTAATGCTAGCTATTTTGTTGTGCTTAGACCCACAGATTATCATTTTAGATGAGCCTACCTCTGCTTTAGATGATGCCAATCGTTCTAATATCATACGGATGCTGAAGTTATTGCAGGACAAGGGAAAAACCATTATTACAGTGACGCATGATTACCAATTGGCACAGACTTTGGGAGGGCAACTACTGGTGATGAGTAAGGGAAAAATCATCGAACAGGGAAGTGTTGAGTCGATTTTTCATCGGCCAAGTCAGGCTGCCACCAAGGAGTTGCTTTTGCAAAATCATTATGATCGGCTGATACGCTATGATAGAGTTTAGACATGTTTATAAGAGCTTTCATCAAAAGCCAGTGCTAACAGATTGTCATTTTCAAATGGAAAAGGGTGAGAGCCTTGGGATTATGGGAGAAAGTGGTAGTGGCAAGACAACGCTTGCTAGGTTAATCATTGGGCTAGAGCAGCCGACAGCTGGTCAGGTGCTCTTTCATGGTCAGCCCTATTCTGTAAAAGTATGTGGACCTCGGATTTTACTTGTCTTTCAGGATGCGCTAAGATCAGTCAATCCCCTCTTTACTATTCAAGAGATATTGACAGAGGCCCTTTCTAAGGACTTTGCCTTAGAGGAGGTTGTTCAAATACTAGCTGCGGTCGGTCTTGACGCCACTCATCTGGGTAAAAAGGCCAGAGAGCTGAGTGGTGGTCAGCTACAGCGTGTTTGTATAGCGAGAGCTCTTTTGTTAAGGCCGGAGGTGATCATTTTTGATGAGGCTTTGAGTGGCTTGGACCCTATTACCCAAGGGCAGCTATTGGACTTGCTCTATGAGTTAAAGCAGGAGTATCAACTGACTTATATTTTTATTGCGCATGATGCTAATATCTGTCAGGCCATTTGTCATCGTGTTCTGCTGCTGGAGCAGGGGAGGCTAGTTGCTGTCAGAGATAAGGAGCCTCAGACTTCTTGTGGCGGCATTGGGCTAGATAACTAAAACAAATCATCTCTCAATATAGCACGACTTAGAATCTAGTCTGGCTTGAGGCTTGATTTTAAGTCTTTTTTACGGCGTTTTTTGTCATAGTTGTTCTGGTTTTTGTCGTATTAATAGGTTATAACTGTGCTATTCGGATACGATAATGCTCTTTTTATAATGACTCATCTTTTTTGCTGCTCAAAGGGATCTTGATAAAAGGATCGTCAAAAATTTCGCTTTCCTCTCTTGCATTGGTCTATTAAATTTTTTTGTTTTGTGGTAGAATGGTAGGGACAAAATAAGGAGATCATAAATAGTGAAACCTAAATATCAACGTATTTTAATCAAATTGTCTGGCGAGGCCTTGGCTGGTGATAAGGGTGTTGGCATTGACATAACAACGGTTCAGTCGATTGCTAAAGAGATCGCAGAAGTTCACAATTCAGGTGTTGAAATTGCTCTTGTTATTGGTGGTGGTAATCTCTGGCGCGGTGAGCCTGCTGCAGAGGCTGGTATGGATCGTGTGCAGGCTGATTACACAGGCATGCTTGGAACCGTTATGAATGCTCTAGTAATGGCTGATAGCCTTCAGCATTATGGCGTTGATACTCGTGTGCAGACAGCTATTCCCATGCAAAACGTTGCAGAGCCTTATATTCGAGGTCGTGCGCTTCGTCATCTGGAAAAGGGGCGCATTGTTGTTTTCGGTGCTGGTATTGGGTCACCTTATTTTTCAACAGATACGACAGCGGCCTTACGTGCTGCTGAGATTGAGGCAGATGCTATCTTGATGGCTAAAAATGGTGTTGATGGTGTCTACAATGCTGACCCAAGAAAGGACGCAAACGCTGTTAAGTTTGATGAATTGACTCATGGGGAGGTTATCAAGCGCGGTCTCAAGATTATGGACGCGACAGCTTCAACCTTGTCAATGGATAATGATATTGATTTGGTTGTCTTTAATATGAATGAAGCAGGAAATATCAAGCGTGTGGTCTTTGGAGAGCATATTGGCACAACGGTATCAAATAAGGCCTGCGATTAGGATTTTAGAGCTAAAGGATTAAGGAGAAAAACAATCATGGCAAATGCAATTATTGAAACTGCGAAAGAACGTTTTACACAGTCACATCACTCACTAGCACGCGAGTATGCAAGCATTCGTGCAGGTCGTGCTAATGCTAGCCTTTTGGATCGTATTCAGGTGGATTATTATGGTGCACCAACGCCGTTGAACCAATTGGCTTCTATTACAGTACCAGAGGCGCGTGTGCTTTTGATTTCACCATTTGACAAATCATCAATCAAGGATATTGAGCGTGCCTTGAATGCTTCTGATTTGGGCATTACACCAGCTAACGATGGCTCTGTCATCCGCTTGGTTATTCCAGCGCTTACAGAAGAAACACGTAAGGAATTAGCCAAGGAAGTGAAAAAGGTTGGTGAGACTGCGAAGGTTTCGATTCGCAATATTCGTCGTGATGCTATGGACGAGGCTAAAAAGCAGGAGAAGGCTAAGGAAATCACTGAAGATGAGTTAAAAGCCTTGGAAAAGGATATTCAAAAAGCAACAGATGAGGCTGTCAAAGAGATTGACCGAATGACTGCTGACAAAGAAAAGGAATTACTTTCAGTTTAAGCGGCTTATCTGATCATTAAGCTAGATCAGCTGCGTAACCTAATACACATCAGGCATAACAGGATAGGTGACAAGGCTAAAAAGCAGCTGCTTTGGACTTGTCCCTATTTTTTAAAAGAAAGAACAAAAAGATATGAATCATTTATTAGCAACAGTTATCACTGGCTTAGTAAAAGAAGAAAATAGTCAGTTTTATCTTGTCCAAAAGGAGGGGCTGAGCTTTGCTCTAGCTAAGGAGGAAGGCAGTCATAGATTAGGAGATATGGTTAAGGGCTTTGTCTATACAGATATGAAGCAAAGACTACGCTTGACCACGAAGCCTATTGACGCAAGGCGTGATCATTATGGCTGGGGCGAGGTGACCACTGTCCGTCGTGATCTTGGGGTGTTTGTTGATACTGGTATTCCAGATAAGGAGATTGTGGTTTCCTTAGATGTTTTGCCGGAGCTAAAGGATCTTTGGCCTAAAAAAGGAGACAGGCTTTATCTTAAGCTTGTGGTTGACAAAAAAGATCGTATCTGGGGTTTGCCAGCTGAGCCAGAGATATTTCAAAGGCTTGCTAGTCCAGCCTATGATAACATGCAAAATCAAAGCCTGCCTGCTATTGTCTATCGCTTGAAGCTATCAGGGACCTTTGTTTACCTGCCAGAAAATAATATGCTGGGCTTTATCCACCCTAGCGAGCGTTATACGGAGCCTCGTTTGGGGCAGGTTTTGACCGCTCGGGTGATTGGCTTTAGAGAACGTGACCGTACCCTCAACCTTTCGCTAAAGCCGCGTTCCTTTGAAATGCTGGAAAACGATGCCCAGATGATTCTGACCTATCTCAAGTCTAATGGTGGCTACATGACTCTTAATGATAAGTCAAGCCCAGAGGATATCAAGGCAACCTTTGGGATTTCCAAGGGTCAATTTAAAAAGGCCTTAGGTGGTTTGATGAAGGCTAACAAGATCAAGCAGGACGTGACAGGAACTGAGCTGATATCATAGGGAGCTGTCTGTCTCTTAGCCTATAATCATAAGCTGGATCGGTGTTGCTAAGACTTATCCTTTATCAGTATAGCTAGCTTCCTTATTTTGAGTGTGGAGCTTAGCTGATAGCCTGTTTTAAAGCGCCAATCATTTTTGTTGTCGAAAAAGCTCTGTGTGGCCCTCTTGATCTAGTAGTGGCTGCTTGACAGTACTGCTTAGTGCTAGGCACTAGTTGGGCTGAGGAGTCTTGTTACTTTGAGTCTGTGACTTGTTTTATATTAAGCTTTGCCTCTGGCAAGGTTTTTGTTACAATGAAAATCACTAATGTAAGGACAAAGAAAGTGGAGATTAGGTATGGAAAGAGCAATTTTTGCAGGAGGCTGTTTTTGGTGTATGGTGCAGCCTTTTGAGGAGCAGGCAGGTATTTTATCAGTGAGAAGTGGCTACACAGGAGGGCATGTTCACAATCCAAGCTATGAGCAGGTTTGCTCAAAGACGACAGGCCATACTGAAGCTGTTGAGATTATCTTTGATCCGAGTCTGATCAGCTATTCAGATTTGGTAGAGCTTTACTGGGCTCAGACAGACCCGACCGATGCCTTTGGGCAATTTGAGGATAGAGGAGACAACTATCGGCCGGTGATTTACTATACTGATGAGCGGCAGCGGGAAATTGCAGAGCGGTCCAAGCAGACCCTGCAGGCCTCAGGGCGCTTTGACCAGCCCATTGTGACAAGCATTGAACCGGCAGAGCCTTTTTATCTAGCAGAGGACTATCATCAGGGCTTTTATCAAAAGAATCCAGAGCGTTATGCACAAAGTAGTGCTATTCGTCATCAATTTTTGGAGGAGCATTGGCAATGAGAAAGGCGTTTTACACTTGGCTGATGGCTCAGCGCAACTCGACATCTAATAAGCCTGCTGCTTTATTAGCTGATTTGGTTTTTGAGGACCCGACCTTTCCAAAGCATACAGATGATTTTGAGACCATCAGTCGTTACCTTGAAGAGGAAGCGAGCTTTTCATTCAATCTGGGGCAGTTTGACCAGATTTGGGAGGATTACCTTAGCCACTAGCCATAGGCTAGCTCTTTTAGGCTTTAAAGCTGGGTCTTATTCCCGATTTATAGCAAAATTTGTTATAATAGAGTTACTTATAGATGGAAAAGGAAGACAAATTTGCATTATTCGACTGACATTAGCTTGAATCACCCAGATGATCTGTTAGCTCTTTTTGGTAGCAATGAGCGCCATTTGAAGATGATAGAATCTCACCTCAATGTTGTGATTCATGCTAGAACTGAGCGAGTTCAGATTATTGGTGATGATGAGCGGGCTGTTGAGCTAGCGCGTTTGACGATACAAGCCCTTTTAGTTTTGGTGGGGCGTGGCATGGTTATCAATACCTCTGATGTGGTGACTGCGCTGTCTATGGCGGATTCAGATAGGCTTGATCAATTTGTTGCTCTTTATGAGGAAGAGATTATCAAGGACTTTTATAGCAAGCCAATTCGTGTTAAGACGCTAGGGCAAAAGGCCTATGTTGATAGTATCAAGCATCATGATGTGGTATTTGGTATTGGTCCGGCTGGAACAGGAAAGACCTTTTTAGCAGTTACGCTAGCAGTTACTGCTTTAAAGCGTGGTCAGGTTAAGCGGATCATTCTCACACGCCCAGCTGTTGAAGCAGGAGAAAGCTTAGGCTTTTTACCAGGGGATTTGAAGGAAAAGGTTGATCCTTACCTTAGACCAGTCTACGATGCCCTTTATCAGATTCTTGGTAAAGAGCAGACTACTCGGTTAATGGAGCGTGATATTATTGAGATTGCTCCCTTGGCTTATATGCGTGGTCGGACCTTAGATGATGCCTTTGTGATTTTAGATGAGGCGCAAAACACGACCATCATGCAGATGAAGATGTTTTTAACCAGACTTGGTTTTCAGTCTAAAATGATTGTTAATGGGGACATTAGTCAGATTGATTTGCCGCGTCATATCACATCAGGCTTGATTGATGCAGCTCAAAAATTGCAGGCCATCAAGCAGATTGATTTTGTGCATTTTTCAGCCAAGGACGTGGTGCGTCACCCTGTTGTTGCTGAGATTATTAAGGCCTATGAAACTGTAGGTTCAAAAGCAGAGTCATTAAAAAGCAGCCCTAATCAGCTGCAACATCAGACTAAGGCTCCAGATCGGCCTAAAACAGAGACGGGTCAGTCTACGTCAGGCTTAACAACCTATGAGGTCATTGGAGAGCTGCCTAAAGAAGACAAATCGTAAAAAAGAGCTCTTCACCTGAAGAGCCTTTTATGAAAGTGAGGGTATCATGACAGAGCTATTGCAAGCGATTATGGCTGATCCTGCCAATCGTGACTATACCAAAAAAGGTATCGAACCACTTTATGCAGCTCCTCAGACCGCTCGGATAGTCATTGTTGGTCAGGCGCCTGGTATTGTAGCTCAGGAGACGCGTCTGTACTGGAATGATCGTAGCGGAGTTCGCTTGAGAGCTTGGCTGGGTGTTGATGACAGGACCTTTTATCAGTCGGGCTTGTTTGGCGTTCTTCCTATGGATTTTTATTATCCCGGTAAGGGAAAATCAGGTGATTTACCACCGCGAAAGGGCTTTGCTGCCAAGTGGCATGGTCCGTTAATGGCCTTGATGCCTCAGGTTGAATTGGTGGTGCTGGTCGGACAGTATGCCCAGCAATATTACCTTGGTGAAGGTTGTAGACGCAATCTTACCGAAACGGTGCAGCATTTTGAGGACTATCTTCCGGATTATTTTCCCCTTGTTCACCCATCTCCTAGAAATCAGCTTTGGTTGGCTAAAAATGCTTGGTTTGAAGAGGAGCTGGTTCCTGTTTTAAAGGATAAGGTGAGGCAGATTTTACGCGGCTAGGGCAGGCAGTCATGCTGTTAGGTGAGTTAGATTTTTAGGAAAGGGAGAGTAGTAGTGGCAAGCTTTTTTGAAAAACTAGCAGAGCATAGGTATCTTGAGACAGAGCGTCTATGCCTGCGTCCAGTGACCTTGGATGATGCCAAAGCCATGTTTGATTATGCTTCTGATGAAGAGACTGTCAGGTATAGCTTTCCAGCCAATCAGACAATTGAGGAGACCCGTCAAGTCATTGCTTCTGTCTATCTGGCTAGTCCACTTGGACGGTGGGGGATTGTGTTAAAGGAAACAGGAGACTTTATTGGGACGCTTGATCTTCATCATATACAGCTGGATTTAGGTAGAGCTGAGATTGGCTATTGTCTTCATAAGCATCACTGGGGAAGAGGCTATGCGACAGAGGCTGTCAAGGCTGTACTGGTCTTGTGTTTTGAAGCTTTAGGCATGAATTGTGTGATTGCTAAGCATGATAAAGCCAATCCGGCTTTGGGACGTGTTATGGCTAAAAGCGGCATGTGCTTTTCACATGAAGAGCCATATGCTAAGCGTGATCACCTTGATTCCAACCGTTTTGTGACAGTGCTGCACTATTATTTAACCAAAGAAGATTATGACAAGCAGAAATCACTGGCGTCAGCCAATAAGCCAGATCGTTACCTCCACAATAGCTTTGAGAGCAGCTAGTGGTATCTAAGGGAAAGCCGTTTAGGATTAGTTTTTAGGCGATGGAAGTGGTCTAAAGGCTTATCTACTATTGTAATCCTAGGAGTCCCAGCTATCTAAGAGGACTGTATTCTGCGCAGCAGGCTCTGGGTATTCCAGAAACAGCAGCTGCTGGGGTATCAACGATCTTGTCATTATTCCGGCTTCTTTTGGAGCAGGCTAGACTAATGCCTGCTTTTTCTTTTTTCTTGTGGTATAATGGAAAGAAAGTACTGAAATGATGTTGAAAGGATAAGAGGTATCAAGCTTTTTGACCTAGCAGTGTGGTGTTTGTTTGGACCTGTCTTGCTAGGACCTCTTCATATAATGATGTATATAGAGATGATTGATGAAACTAAGCAGGTTTCTCAAGAGATGATGGAGCAAACCATTGATTTGCTCAATTTTGCTGCCAAAACAATTGGTAAAGAGGACAAGGAAATGGCGGTTACCTTTGTGACCAATGATAGAAGCCACGCCTTGAATCTTGAATATCGTGATACTGATCGTCCGACTGATGTGATTTCTCTGGAGTACAAGCCAGAGCTTCCGATCGCCTTTAGCCAAGAGGATTTGGAGCTTGATCCTGACTTGGCAGGTATGATACAGGAGTTTGATGCTTATATTGGGGAGCTGTTTATTTCTGTTGACAAAGCCCATGAGCAGGCAGAAGCCTATGGGCATTCCTTTGAGCGTGAGATGGGCTTCTTGGCTGTTCATGGTTTTTTGCATATTAATGGTTATGATCATTACACTCCTGAGGAAGAAAAAGAGATGTTTACGTTACAGGAAGAGATTTTGACTGCTTATGGCCTCACAAGACAATAATAAACGCAAATGGAAAAACAGAACAGTAATTGCCAGCTTAGAATTTGCTTTGACAGGGGTTCTGACAGCCTTTAAGGAGGAGCGTAACCTAAGAAGTCATCTTTTGTCAGCCCTGTTAGCCTCTTTGGCTGGGATTGTTTTTGGTATTTCTGCTATAGAATGGCTGTTTTTATTGCTGGCTATTTTTTTGGTGATTACCTTAGAGATTGTCAATTCAGCTATTGAAAATGTGGTTGACTTGGCAAGTGATTACCATTTCTCCATGCTGGCTAAGCATGCCAAGGATATGGCTGCAGGTGCTGTCCTGGTCATTTCAGGCTATGCTGTTTTGACGGGGCTGATTATCTTTGTTCCCAAAATTTGGCGAATGTTATGCCATTAAAAAATGAAAGGAAATGGGCTATCCTGTGCGATAGTGCAGCGCAGGAAAGGAGTATAAGCTTTAGGAAAGCAATCAGGTGAATAGCCTGCTGCTTGATTCTTACCTTGACTGATCCTTTAGGCCCTTAGTAGCTTATGTTTAAATCAGGCTTTGTTGCCATTCTTGGCCGACCAAATGTCGGCAAATCAACGTTTTTGAATCATGTCATGGGACAAAAAATCGCCGTTATGAGCGATAAGGCGCAGACAACCCGTAATAAAATTATGGGAATCTATACCACAGAGACAGAGCAAATTGTTTTTATTGACACGCCAGGCATTCATAAGCCTAAGACAGCCTTAGGTGATTTTATGGTGGAATCAGCCTATAGTACCCTGCGTGAGGTTGAGACGGTTCTTTTTATGGTGCCTGCTGATGAAAAGCGTGGTAAGGGTGATGATATGATTATCGAACGCCTCAAGGCTGCTCGTATTCCGGTTATTTTGGTGATCAACAAAATTGACAAGGTTCACCCAGACCAATTATTGGAGCAGATTGATGATTTCCGTAGTCAGATGGACTTTAAGGAAATTGTTCCTATTTCAGCACTTCAAGGAAACAACGTCGAAACGCTCGTTCAGCTCTTAAAGGATAACCTTGAAGAGGGCTTCCAGTATTTCCCAGAGGATCAAATCACTGATCACCCAGAGCGCTTTCTTGTTTCTGAGATGGTTCGTGAAAAGGTGCTTCACTTGACACAGCAGGAGGTGCCTCATTCAGTTGCTGTTGTGGTCGATTCGATGAAGCGTGATGAGGTGACTGACAAGGTGCATATCCGAGTTACCATCATGGTAGAGCGTGACAGCCAAAAAGGCATTATTATTGGAAAACAAGGCGCCATGCTCAAAAAAATCGGTAAGCTGGCAAGGCGTGATATTGAGCTAATGCTAGGCGATAAGGTCTATCTGGAGACCTGGGTCAAGGTTAAGAAAAACTGGCGTGACAAAAAGCTTGATTTAGCTGACTTTGGCTATAATCAGAAGGAGTATTGATCGCTCAAAGCAGGCTATGTCAGCAGAGCTGGTTAGCAACCCTTATACTGATTGCCCTTGTTTGGTAAGCTGCATTATTGGTAGCAATAAGGCTGTCTTGTCATTAGATCGAATCCTCATTTAATATATAAGATTGCTTATATGAGAACATTTAAAAGGTGTTCTCTTTTTTTGTTTTCAGGAGGTAAGGCTAAATATAGAAGAACAATAATCACAACACATCGTGGTGTGTTATCTTATGGATAGCATGACTGTTGATGCTGAAAAAGCAAGTCAATTGGATTTAGGTATAGAAAATGCAGGGTGGTTTCACTTTAAACTAACTACGGCTATAAAACTGAAACAGGTTGAGAAGGTTTTTCTGTTCACAGCAATTTTTAATAGAGTAGATGAGTTTATATGAGTACAAATGAGAAGACTAGAAATATTTGTTAAAGCAATCAGTAAGCCCTCTGGTTATTCTTTGAACAGGTAATCATGAATTTGGTTTTGGATACATTTAAACGATTTATTAGCGGTTGTGTCGATGATACCAAACACACGATAATGATTTTTGAAAATGTCGTCGTAATTAATATGGCTTCCAATAAGAATAATAGAGTCATGAGAATAACTTTAAAGTGCTTGTACATTTGATTAGATGATAAAAAGAATGATTTTATGATAAAATAAGTGTGAGATTTATACCTATAGCCTATTTGTTTGCCACTGACAATTTTAGCAGCTTTAAAAAGGTGTCTGTTGAAGTAGTAATTAATATAGACGCTAATACCATATCCCAAGAGAGGTTTATGTAAGATTTGAATGATTACCATGGTTCTCCGAACTAATACAATATCATATGATCAAAAAACGAAAGGAAAACAGGTTACATTTCTCAAATGCCTCTATGACATCTTAAACAGCTACTGTGATACCATTCAGGATATGATAGATACCATTTGAGACTTTACCGTCTCAATGCTTGTACTTGTATTAAGATATAAATAGAGAAGGAGGACGTCAATGAAATATGTTATTTTATATAAGAATAGGTCAGTTGTTAAATTACCAATCTCTGAAACCTATGATGTGACAACACATTCATCTAAGCCTCACACAGTAGTATTTGTTACCCTAAAAGGGGAATTTGGGGCAGCTACGTCACTGAGACAGATTGAGGGAGAAAGTGCTGGGAAATTAAAAAGGTGTCATCGTCAATATTTCATTAATGAATCGAAAATCTCTGGATTTGATTATGCTACGAGAATAATAAAGGTTACAGACAGCAGGATTTCGTACAGGAGAAGTCTACTGAGTACTGAGTTACAGGTGCTCAGTAGACTCATTTAAGGAGGGTTCTATGTTATTAGAATTAAATCAATTGAGTAAGAGCTACGGATCGAAAAATATTTTGCGAAGGATTACTACTCAATTCACCCCAGGCCTTTACGGACTTTTAGGGGCTAATGGGACGGGGAAAACGACCTTGCTCAATCTCATTAGTCATTTTACGACTCCTGATGAAGGAGAGATTTTACTGGATCACAAACCTCAATCAGAGGAATTTTATCAGCATATTGGTTTTTTGCCTCAACAGTTTAGTTATTATGGTCGTTTTTCTGGTCGAGACTTTCTTCTTTATATGGCAGCCTTAAAAGGAATACCTAAACATAAAGCCAAGCAAGAAACGGATGAATTGTTAAAACTTGTGGATCTATATGATGTCCGTCTGAAGCGGATTGCCTCTTATTCTGGTGGTATGAAGCAACGTCTCGGTATTGCCCAGGCCTTACTCAATGACCCTAAAATCTTGATTTTAGATGAGCCGACAGTTGGATTAGACCCAAAAGAAAGGGTGAAGTTTCGCAATATTATTAGCGAATTGTCGGCCAACAAAATTATTATCTTATCAACTCATATTGTCTCTGATGTTGAGGCTATTGCTAAGGAGATTATCATTTTAAAAAATGGTCAATTTATCCATAAGAGTAGTAGTCAAGAATTGTTGAAAACCATCTTTGGCAAGGTCTGGGAGTTTTCTGTCTCTGATGGTTCGCCGTTACCAAGGCATGGTCAGTATGCTGTAGTCAATGAGAAACTAGTTTCATCTAGTCGTGTTTTTCGTGTGGTTAGTGATGAGAAACCAAATCAGTTGGCTCAACTAGTGTCACCAACCTTAGAAGACTTATACATTTATCACTTTAGAGAGGAACAGGTGTTATGAAAGCTCTCTTACCATTTGAATTAAAAAAACTGATCCGAACCAAATCAGTTTTGGGAATGTTTATTGTTAGCTTATTAGCAATCTTTGGGTTATTTTATATCAACTTTTTTAATGGACAAATCAGTGGTTCTTCGATAGATAAAATTCATGGAAGAGATGCTGTTGAGATAAACAAGCGATTTGCGGAAGAACATACCGGTCAATTGTCCAATGAGTTATTAATTAGAACAATCAAAGATTATACTCTAGGTGGCAGCTCAAAAATCCTGTCTTCAATGTGTATGGCTACTATGTAACTAGCCATTTTGATCCAAAATTTAGAGATTATTATTTTAATTTGAAAAAAGAAGAGACTATTGATTTCAGTAAGATCACCCCAAAATCTCAAACGGCTCTTGGCTCTTATCTTCCCTTTAAAGAGCTGAAGTTGGGTAATTTTGCACCCTGGAATCAGCTTTTTCTGGTCATAAATAGTGCTTATATCCTTCTTCTTCTTTTGTCTGTTTACTTCATCGCTCCTGTTTTTTCCGGTGATACTGCTAAAAATATGAATCCTATTTTATTGACAACTAGGTATGGTCGTAATAAACTTACGATAGCCAAGATAATAAGTAGTTACTTGATAAGCACCTCAGTGTTTGTTACTTTTTACGCCATAATATTAGCGGTCTTTGTTTGGTATTTTGGATTAAGTGGTTGGGACACGAGTGTTCAACTCAATCTGTATTGGATTAACAGCAATGTGAATATAATGGCTTTTCCAGAAAAAATGACTCTTTTGGGAACATTTATCAATCTAGTCACCTATCAGTTTATTGGGCTTATCCTGATTACGGCTATCACTATCCTTATTTCAAGTAAGGTTAAGTCTCCATTGACAGGTTTTGCCTTGTCTGCGGCTAGTGTTTTTGTACCAAGTTTTCTTATGGATATTTTCCAAGCAGGAATACCTCATAAGGTGTTGAGTATTTTATCTGTATCAACTGCGAGTACACCAAACATAATGCTTAAGCTTGCTTATGACGGCTTTTTTGGCAGTTTTTGGGTTGATGGATTAGTTATTGTCATGATTAGATTAGCTTTTGCATTTCTTTGCTTATATTTAGCATACTTATCAATAAAGAGGGTAAGTCAGTAACATCAATAGCATCGTTATCTAAACTATTTTTATTGTCGTTACTGCAAAAGTTAAGGGCATTCAATGAATTCTTGCAAGGTAGATAGGATTGAGAAAGCTATTTTGTGATCTAGAACACCTAAAGGTATAGAAATTAGCTTTTTTCTAAGATGATAAGGGAAGTGGCATCAATTGAGACGATGATATATCGTTAAGAAGCAGGAACTAGATGACAAAGTAGCCTATGTAGAGGAGAGTCTTCAGGTGGTAAAAATAACGAATCATCAAGTGAGCAGGGCTTAACAAGAGAAATAGTAGAAGCTCATGTTAAGAAAATTACCGCAGCCTGTCTGGGCTTCTTTAAGGCTGTTTATAGATAAAAAGAAAAGGGACTCGGTATTCAAGTCTCTTTCTGGCTTTTAGAAAATGTGATCAACATACTAGTAAAAAGAATGATCTTTAAACGATATTGTTATAGAGCATCATGTAAAAATCAATTAGAGCTTGGTGACTCCAGCTCTTTTTATATGGCATTGTTTAGAAAATTTAGATAGGTTATTGATGATTTTAAAAATAACTTTTTCTTGATAGTACTCCATTAGATGTGAGTGATTTTTGAGAAACAGTGACTGAGTTCAGAGATATTGTCTTGACAGTCATTTTTTATAAATTGCAGTATTGCTGTCACGCCTCAAAGGAGTAGACCATTTTTTGTAAGTTAATTGTTATAAATGAGTTGTGTTAATATTTAGGATCTTGATAATAATATTGGGTCTGAGTTAGTATGGATCGTCAAGCCTCTTTAGTTTTATCCTTCAAAAAGAATTGAGCTGTTTCCATATGCGCTAAGGGTTAGTTGAGGTGCCATATGTCGAAGGGCACGTGCAGTCATGTGAAAGGGATCACTTGTTAGTCTCTATTCGATTACATGAAATTTTTCAAGCATTTTGTTGAAAATGTATTCTTCTATGGTGGAATAATGATCTTTTTTGAGACGACTAACCATGACTTTCCAAGGAATAGGATTCTCCATAGGAATAGCCACAATATCCTGAAAACCATAGCTATCTACCGTTGGTTTTGGAATAATCGTCATTAGTTGAGGGTTGATACGAGTAGAATTGATCAGAAAGTCCCAAGAAGCTGATTCCAGAATGATTTGGGGGTTAATGTCAGTATACTTACATTTTTCCTTGATGAGATGGTGAATCATGAAGGTTTTATCAAATATAGCTAGTTTTTCATTGTGGAGTTCTATCCAAGTCAGGATTTTTTTATTGGCCAAATGGTGGTTCTTGGAGACAAATGCACAGAGCTCAGATTCTTGGATTTGGAAAGAATCAATGGTGTTTGCAGCAATTCGTTCAGGATGCAGAAGAATGGCGATATCCACATTCTCTAAAATCAATTCCTGACGTAGCCGATTAGCACCATACTCCTTAATATTAAAGTGGATATTGGGATTTTCTAGAATAATTTCTGGCATGATTTTTGAAAAAACAATTGACAGAATTAATGGAGGAATGCCGATAGTGATATTACCGTCCAACTTTTGATTGGTGGAAAAGAGATTTTGGTGCATCTTGTCATATTTGCGGATAACCTCCAAAGAATCCTCATAAAATTGCTTGCCTGTCATGGTTAAGCCGAGGATTTTATTGTATTTTTTATTGAAGAGCTTAATGCCCTGCTTTTCTTCAAAATCATTAATCATAATACTGAGGGTAGGCTGGGAAATATAAAGCTGTTGAGCGGTACGGCTCAGGTTAAAATTATTTTCTACAATAGCAATGAAAAAGCGTAAATGTTTAATATCCATATTGCCTCTTCTTTCATTTCAGATGTCTTTTTCTTCATACTAATAATAATTTTTATAGCTGTCAATAAAAAATAATAAAAATTTTTTATAGTCATATAAAAAAATCGAATTTTGCAAACGCTTTTAGTAGTGATAAAATAAATTCACAAAAACAGAAAGCGCTTTCTATAACAAATAGATTGGAGAATCGCATGTTGGTTAAAGAAGTTGTTATCACTACAGCTGTTAGGACACCCATTGGTTCATTTGGTGGAGCCTTTAAATCTGTCTCGGCTGTTCAATTAGGAAAAGTGGTTGTAGAAGCATTACTAGAGAAATCAGGTGTGAAGCCTGAACAAATTGACGAGGTCATTTTCGGAAATGTCCTCCATGCAGGACTCGGTCAAAATGTTGCTAGACAGGTAGGGATAACTGCAGGTATTCCAAACGACAAACCTGCCTTCACTGTGGATATGGTCTGTGGTTCTGGTCTCAAATCCATCGAGTTAGCAGCACAAAGTATCGTCTGTGGTGATTCAGATATCATTATTGCAGGTGGGACAGAAAATATGAGCCAAGCCAGCTATGTGCTCAAAGATTACCGTTGGGGTGGTCGCTTAGGCGATGGAAAAATCATTGATACTATGGTCAATGATGGTTTGACAGATGCCTTTCATGATTACCACATGGGAATTACAGCAGAAAATATCGCAAAAAACTATGGGATTAGCCGTAAAGCTCAAGATATATTTGCTTTGGCTAGTCAGGAAAAAGCTGCTGCTGCGCAGGCCGCTGGTCGCTTTGTAGATGAGATTATTCCAGTGCCAGTACCGCAACGTAAAGGTGATCCAATTTTGGTGGCAGAAGATGAGTACATTAAAGCTGGAACAACCCTTGAAAAATTAACAGCCCTTTGTCCGGCCTTTGTCCGAGATGGTTCAGGAACTGTTACTGCAGGAAACGCTTCAGGAATTAATGACGGTGCGGCAGCTGTCCTTCTCATGAGTCGTGACAAAGCTGAAGAACTTGGTCTTCCAATTCTGGGAGCCATTAAAGGTTATGCAAGTGCTGGTGTAGCACCAGAGGTCATGGGTACTGGGCCAATTCCTTCCACTCAGAAGGCCCTTGCTAAGGTTGGTTGGACAATTGAAGACTTGGATTTGGTGGAGGCCAATGAAGCCTTTGCCTCACAAGCTATCAGTGTTGTAGATGAGCTTGGTCTTAATGCGGCTATCGTCAATGTCAATGGTGGTGCTATTGCTCTTGGTCATCCGATCGGTGCTAGCGGTGCGCGTATCTTGGTCACACTATTGCACGAGATGGAAAAGCGTCAGGCACATAAAGGATTGGCAACACTCTGTATCGGTGGCGGTCAAGGGACGTCTGTATTGATTGAAAAATAAAAGGAGATGGTTTCATGAATAAACGAATTAGCATAGAAGAAGCTGTTAACCTTGTAAAGGATGGCGACACCATCATGGTTGGTGGTTTTATGACTAACGGGAGTCCAGAGCGCCTGATTGACGCTTTGGTAGCAAAAGGAGTTACAAATTTAACTCTTATTTGTAACGATGCAGGCTTCCCAGACAAGGGTGTCGGTAAAATGGTAGCACAACATCGGTTTCGGAAAATTATCGCTTCTCATATTGGCTTGAACAAAGAAGCAGGCCGCCAAATGACAGCCGGTGAAACAGTGATTGACTTAGTGCCACAAGGAACCTTGGCTGAAAGAATCCGAGCAGGAGCTTACGGACTGGGTGGCTTCTTGACTCCGACAGGCATCGGTACCTTGGTAGAGGAAGGTAAGCAAAAATTACAGGTCAATGACAAGGATTATCTGTTAGAATTACCATTGAAAGCTGACGTCGCTTTAATTTTGCAGATAAGGCTGATGAATTAGGAAACCTATGCTACAAGGGCTCTGAAAATAATTTCAACCAGGTTATGGCAGCAAATGCAAAAGTGACCATCGTTGAAGCGCGTGAAATTGTCTCGCTTGGAGACATTGAACCCATTGCAGTTCAAACACCAGGCATATTTGTCAATTATCTAGTGGAAGGAGAATGAGCGTTATGGTGAAAGAATTAAGCAAAGAAGAAATTCAAGAACGAATTGCTAAACGTGTGGCACTCGAGCTTCCAAATAATTCCCTGGTCAATTTGGGGATTGGCTTGCCAACCAAGGTAGCTAGATTTTTACCAGAAGGTGTGACTATCATGCTGCAGTCTGAGAATGGTTTTGTCGGCTTAGATAAAGTAGGCGATGACATTGATCCAACTATAGTTAATGCAGGTGGTCAGCCGGTTGGCATCGTACCAGGCGGAGCATTTTTTGATAGCACCACTTCATTTGGGATCATTCGTGGTGGCCACGTCGATGCAACAGTTCTTGGCGCTTTGCAAATTGATGAAAAAGGAAACATCGCAAACTATCTTATTCCAGGGAAAATGGTTCCAGGAATGGGCGGTGCCATGGATTTACTAGTCGGTGCTAAAAAAGTCATTGTTGCTATGGAGCATACCAATAAAGGCAAATGGAAAATCTTGAAGGAGTGTTCATTGCCATTGACAGCAGCAGGAGTTGTTGACAAGATTGTCACAGAAATGGGTGTCTTCACAGTCACTCCAGAGGGAATCGCAGTAGAAGAAATTCATCCAGATTATACCTTTGAAGAAGTTCAAGAAGCCACCGAAGCAAGATTAATTTATCATAACTGATAGAAAACAATATTTAAAAAAGTGAGGAAATAAATATGTCTAAACAAGTAGTATTCGTAACAGGTGCAGCAAGCGGTATTGGTAAACAAATTGGTGAAACATTCTTAAAAGAGGGCAAAATCGTTGTCTTTTCAGATATCAATCAAGAAAAATTAGATGCTGTTGTTGATGAGTATACCACAAAAGGCTGGGCGGCTGATTCTGTTTTGTGTGATGTGACAAATGAAGAAGCGATCAATAAAGCGATTGATTATACAGTTGAAAAGCATGGTCGTTTGGATATTTTGGTCAACAACGCAGGTTTGCAGCATGTTGCCATGATTGAAGATTTTCCAACAGCAAAATATGAATTTATGTTGAAGGTCATGTTGACAGCGCCATTTATCGCTATTAAGCGCGCTTTTCCAACTATGAAAAAGCAAGGCTTTGGTCGTGTCATTAATATGGCTTCTATCAATGGTGTCATTGGTTTTGCCGGAAAAGCGGCTTACAATTCAGCAAAACACGGTTTGATTGGCTTGACAAAGGTTGCAGCGCTTGAAGCCGCAGAATTAGGTATCACAGTCAACGCTATCTGTCCAGGCTATGTGGACACACCACTCGTTCGTGGCCAATTTGAAGACCTCTCTAAGACACGTAAGATTCCGCTTGAAAATGTATTGGAAGAAGTGTTGTACCCGTTGGTACCGCAAAAACGTTTGATTGACGTACAAGAAATTGCAGATTATGTCTCCTTCCTAGCAAGTGATAAGGCAAAGGGAATTACTGGACAACCGGTTATCTTGGATGGTGGCTACACTGCTCAGTAAGAGCTGTCCGTTCAGTGTAAATAAGAGGATTGGAGATAGAGTGACATTTCTCTATCTCTTGCTCCTTCTGAATGTGAGAGGAGAAACACTATGGAATTTTTAGGACCAATTGGGGTCTTGCTGGGCATTATTGCCATCGTTTATTTTTCTCTAAAGGAAATTCATATTACCATTGCGGCTCCTATGGCAACGATTTTGGTCGTCCTTCTAAATAGTATGCCACTAGTTGAGTCACTCTTGGGTAAGGAACCAAATAACTATATGGGTGCGCTGGGTGGCTATATCATGAGCTACTTTGCTATCTTCTTGTTGGGGTCTATTTTAGCTAAATTGATGGAAGTCAGTGGTGCAACAGTTTCCATTGCTGAATTTATCTTGAAAAAAGTAGGTTATCAAAACCCTTACCGTATCTTGGTGGCTATTTTTATCATCAGTGCTATTTTGACTTATGGTGGTATTAGTCTCTTTGTGGTCATGTTTGCTGTTCTACCCTTGGCACGCTCTCTCTTTAAAAAGATGGACTTAGCATGGAACTTAATTCAAGTACCACTTTGGTTGGGGATTGCAACCTTTACTATGACGATCTTACCTGGTACACCAGCGATTCAAAACGTTATCCCTATACAATATCTTAACACGTCTCTAACCGCAGCCTTGGTGCCAAGTATTTTAGGGAGTGTTGGCTGTATCGCCTTTGGTCTTTTCTATATGAAGCGTTGTTTGACTAAGAGTTTAGAAGTTGGCGAAAACTATGCGACCTATACTAGTCAAACAAATGAAGATACAACTGAAAGGGTTTTACCACCATTTGTAGTCAGCATCTTGCCTTTGATACTCTTGATTGTTATTGCCATCATAGGTAGTCTGCTAGGGGACGAATTCGTTAAGAAAAATATCATTTATGTGGCCCTCTTGACAGGAATTATTTCAGCTATCGTTTTATTTAACAAGTACATTGATAAGAAAATTGCGACCCTCAGCATTGGTGCTAGCGGTGCGGTTGGTCCAATCTTTGCGACAGCCTCTGCAGTAGCCTTTGGTTCTGTTGTTACAGCAGCATCTGGTTTTGGCGTATTCTCAGACATCATTTTGAATATTCCTGGGCCACCTGTGATCAGCTTGACTGTCCTGACTTCGGCTATGGCAGCTATTACAGGTTCGTCTTCAGGAGCGTTAGGGATCGTAATGCCAAATTTTGCTCAATATTATTTAGATGCAGGCGTTTCACCTGAGATCATTCATCGTGTGGCAGCTGTTGCCTCTAATATTTTGACCATTGTACCCCAGTCTGGCGTCTTTTTAACCTTCTTGAGCCTTACTGGTCTCAGCCATAAAAATGGCTTTAAACAAACCTTTATTACAGTTTTTGGTGGTACGTTGGTGGCCGAGAGCATTATTATGTTAACTAGCCTGTTTTTTTAATACACAGTAGATCAATGGAAAACCATTGGTCTATTAGTTGTACTGACCCCCAAAAGTTGGACACGACATATTAGTGAAAGGATTTAGTTCTGTATTGCACAGGGCTAAGTCCTTTTAGCTTTGCTTTAATGCGTTTGTTGTTGTAGTAAAAAATGTAATCTGTAATAGCTTGTTCAAGCTCATTAAGGGATTGATAAGTTGTCTCAAGGCCGTAAAACATCTCAGATTTGAGAATACCAAAGAAGGACTCCATCATCCCATTATCTGGACTATTTCCCTTGCGAGACATGGATGGACGAATGCCTTTAGTCTCCAAAAAGTGATGATAAGACTGATGTTGATATTGCCAGCCTTGATCGCTGTGGAGAATCGTTCCATTGTACGAATCCGCTGGAAAAGCCTTCTCAAGCATGGTTTGTACTTGCTTCAAGTCAGGCGATCGAGACAGGGTGAAATCAATAATCTCACTGTTATAGCCGTCAAGAACAGGCGATAGATAGAGTTTCCCCTCAGGTAAGGTAAATTCCGTCACATCGGTATAGCACTTCTCGTAGGGCTTAGAACCTTCAAACTGACGTTTAATCAGATTATCAGCCTTTTTGCCAACCTCACCTTTGTAAGAAGAATACTTGCGCTTACGACGGATACGAGCTTTTAAGCCCATGACAGTCATCAAACGTTGTACTTTTTTGTGATTGACGATAAAACCACGATTTCTTAGTTCCAGATGAATGCGACGATAGCCATAATTGCCATGATGTTCATCATAGATGCCTTGAATGAGCTCCTTTAAGTCCATGTCCTTATCTTCTTGAGCTAGTTGCTTGACTTGATAATAATAGGTTGACCGCGATAAATCAAGGATTTCAAGCAAAGTTGCTAGAGAAAATTGACCGATTAATTCTTGGATGATTTCTGTTGCTCTTTGAGCTTTGCTTCGTCCCTCAACCGGTATTCTCTCAGCTTTTTTAGCACAGCATTCTCCGCTCTAAGGTAGTCTAATTCTTTTTGGAGTCGCTCCAACTCTGTCATTTGTTCTAAAGTCTTCTTTGGTTGACGTCCCATCTTTGGTGGCCTCCCTCTTCTTTTCTCAAGAATAGTATAGCCGTTTTTCTTGTATTGCGCTATCCACCTTGAAAGCATACTAGAATTTGGTAAAGCATAGTCTAAGGACGTCTGTTTTTGAGATTGACCATCAATCAGAACTTTATCTATTATCTCTTGCTTCAGTTCTGGAGAATAATAACTATTCTTACCTTTTTGGACAATGGCTAACCCATACCTGTCAATCAGGCGAATCATGTATTTGAGGTCAGATTCTGCAATACTAAACTTTTCTGATAAGCATTTAATGGACTTTCCAATGTGCCGTAGCTCATAGATTTGAACCTTGTCTTCATAACTCAATGTCATAAAAATAGCCCCCCAATTGTTAGATTTTATGTCTAACTTTTGGGGGGCAGTTCATAGTTTATAAAGGGTATTTTATTTAAAGATTTTGAAGGAAAAAAACACCTATAGGTACAATCAATCAAAAAAACAGTAGGTACCTACTACTGATTGAGGAGAAGGCAATGACACAAGTACGTGTTTATTTGTGGTTATCATGTGATGATGGGGATAATATTGAAAGTAATTCAATGACCAGTCGCAAACCATTGGCCAAAGAAGACATTAAAAAAGTTATCGTAGCTTGTCTGAGTTTTTCTGAGGTTGGTTATAGATTGAAAGAAAAGGGACTTGGCATTCGAGTCTCTTTCTGGCTTTTAAAAAGTGTGATATAATCAGGTTGAAAAATTAGGGCTATATGCTTTGCCAGCCTATCAAGGACAAGAGACAAAGCCTGCATTGCTTATTGGTTGGCAAAAAAGCAGCAATTGCGCCAGCTGACTGGCTTTAATCTTATGATGGCAATGAAGGGAGTTACGATGACACAGGACTATATTTCCTATATTCGCTCAAAGGTGGGGCATGATAACATTATTCTGACTTTTGCTGGTGGTATTTTGGCCAATGCCGAAGGTAAGGTGCTTTTGCAGCTACGTGCAGATAAGAAAACCTGGGCAATTCCGGGAGGTGCCATGGAGCTGGGTGAGTCTTCTGCTGAAACCTGCAGGCGTGAATTTTATGAGGAGACGGGGATTACAGTAGAGCCTTTACGGTTGTTGAATGTTTATACCAATTTTGAAGAGACCTATCCAAATGGTGATAAGGTTCAGACCGTTGTGATGCTTTATGAGGTTATAGCCAAGGCAGATAAGGCTATCACTGATTATCAAAATGATGAAACCTTAAGGCTCGGTTATTTTTCTAGAGAAGAGATTGCAGAGCTGTCTTCAATCTCAGACAAGCATAGACTGATGCTGGCAGAGTATTTTGCTGGTGAGTTTCAAATGGGGCATTAGGATAGAACAGAGAGAACCAAGTGCCTCTCTTTTTTTATGGTTATCATTTGTCTCGCACCTGCGGAGCGAGATGGACTGAAAGTCGCATAATGCAAAAGCCCACTTGAGAAATAGCTTCTCAAATGGGCTTTAAAGCTTTAGCTGATATTGGTGTGGGGGTTATCAATCATATTTGTTTTTATAATTGAGGTAAAGCTCATCTATACATAAGCCTGTAGCTCCCACAGCGGCATTATAGACAGAAAAAGGCATGACAATGATTTCTGGCTTTTTTTGATTGCTAAGAAGCTTAATGTCATTTTGCAGGGCTTGCAGAATTTTGGAGGATATAAGAGGATGGCTGATAAATCTGCCATGGAGATAGATTTGCTCGGTATCAATCAGTAAGGAGAGGTTAGACAGGGATAAAACAAGGTAATCAATAGCTGTGTGAATGAGCGTGGTCACCCCGACATCACCAAGCTCATAGGCAATCAAGAGATGGTCTAGCTTGAGCTCACAGGCCTTATCGACAAGGCTTCTTAGATGAGAATTGGGGGCATACTGATGTAGCAGTTTTGCTTTTTTGAGCAACCAGGCATTGCTGGCATAGGTCTGTAAACAGCCTTTTTTGCCACATTCACAAAGCTCTCCAGTGGGGTTGACAATGGTATGTCCGATTTCCCCAACAACAGCATTGTGACGGCTATAAATGACCCCCTTATACATATAGGAGCAGTGCATGCCTCGTCCGACATGAAAGAAAATAAAATTGTGATTATGTGCCTGACGCTCGTATAAGCGCTTGGCAATAATCATACAGTGAGCATTGTTGCTAAAGACCACTGGAATAGGGAAGGACTTCGCAATTGCGGTTAAATCGACCTGCTGCCAGATGGGATTGTTGGTGTTAATATGCGTTGAGCTGGAGGTGGAATGATCGTAATGCCCAGGCAGTGCTATTCCTATGGCTTGTACATCATAGTGCTTGTGCTGCTTGAGGAAGGCTTGAATCAGCTCAGAGATATAGTCTGCTTTGTAGTAGGAGGAAATGCTTGGGTCGATCTGTTGGTTGTGCTTGGCATAGATGGTGCCCAGGTTATCTGTAATGACCAAATAGAAATGCTTTTCGGACAATTCGACACCAGCAAAATAAAAGGCGTTAGCCGAAGCATCAAGTAATATTTTTTTGCGGCCAACGGAGTGGTCCGTCAGCTCTCCGATTTCGTGTATCCACCCCTGTGCTAGCAGCTCTTTAGTGATAGCCCCTACTGTAGCAGGTGTGATGTGCGTTAGCTTTGAAATATCAATGCGTGAAATAGGCCGTTGGGCATAAATGGTATCTAAAATTTTTGCGTAAAGCTCTTGTTGTTTATCCGTCTTCATAGTAACCTCTATTATCGTACCTCTATCATACCAAAAAAGAATTAAAAATCCTGCCTGAAAACGTTGACAAATATTGGTAAATAGAATATACTTTATTTGTTTATAAAAAGTAAACAAATAAGAGTTAAATCTTATTTATCTTTTGTTAATGTTTTTAAAATAAAAATAAAGGAGAAGCGATGAAAACACGATTATTGAGTGCTAGTAGCTCAGAAATGCTACAGTTAACATCGTTAGAGCTAAAGCAAGCCATTAAGGCAAGCGAGGGACGTACCATTGTCTCAGAAAATGTAGCGCCAAGACCCTCTTGGACTGGAGATGACCTTACGAACGCTGAGGTTGCCGCAGCCTTTAGTGCTGATTTGATTTTGCTGAATTGTGTAGATGTCTTTGATGTTCAAATATCTGGTCTACCTGCTACTGATCAGCCTATTTTAGAGCTGCGTCGTCTGGTGGGGCGTCCAATTGGTGTTAATTTAGAACCAATTGATTTGGACGTTGACATGACTGAAAAGCGCTTGGAGCTAGTAGAAGGGCGACAGGCGACAGCTAAGACCTTTCAAGAGATTGAAGCCTTGGGCTTTGACTTTGTTTGCTTGACAGGAAATCCAGGTACTGGTGTTAGCAATAATCAGATTGAAAGAGCTATTCAACAGGCCAAGCACTATTTTTCAGGCTTGATTATTGCTGGAAAGATGCATGCTGCTGGCTCTAATGAAGCGGTGATTGACTTAGAAACTGTTCGGCGGTTTATCGAGGCTGGGGCTGATGTGATTTTAGTTCCTGCTGTTGGGACAGTTCCTGGCTTTACAGAGGGTGACCTTAGAGCTATTGTTGAGGAGGTGCATGCTCACGATGCTCTAGTTATGTCAGCTATTGGAACGAGTCAGGAAGGGTCAGATACTACGATCGTTCGAGACATTGCTATTCGCAATAAAATCTGTGGTGTCGATATTCATCATATCGGAGATGCTGGCTATAGCGGGATTGCGCCAGTGGAAAATATCTTTGCTCTTAGTGACGCTATCCGAGGAAAAAGACATACCATTGTGAGAATGTCGCGCTCTATTCGACGTTAGGATTTGGGATAAAGGAGAAGATCATGAGTAAAAAACAAATTATGTTGGCCTGTGCAGCGGGTATGAGTACCAGTCTATTAGTGACAAAGATGGAAAAGGCTGCTGACAATCGGGGGCTTGAGGCAGATATTTTTGCATTGCCATTGACTGAGGCAGAGGATTACGCTCTAAGCCATCCTGTTGATGTGGTGTTATTAGGGCCACAGGTTGCTTATCAATTGTCAGCATTTCAAGAAAGCTTGGCAGAAAAGGACATTCCAGTGGCGGTTGTGCCAATGGTTGATTACGGTATGATGAATGGTGATAAGGTTATTGCCTTAGCTGAAAGTTTGATGAAATAGGTGGTGGTCATGGAAGATAAGCAGCTAGAGACGATTATGGGCCTGATCATGCATGGTGGTAGTGCCAAGTCGCTTGCGATGGAGGCGATTGCTTTTGCTAAAAAGGGAGAGCTCAATCAAGCTCAGGAAAGTCTAAAGCAGGCCGATAAGGCATTGGTGCAGGCCCATCATGCACAAACAGATATGCTAACTCAAGAGGCACGGGGAAATGCTACACCAGTAAGCCTACTATTAGTTCATGGTCAGGATCATTTGATGACTAGTATTACCTTTGTTGATTTGGCAAGGGAGCTAGTATCTATTTATGAAAGGTTAACGTCACAAGGAGGTAACAATGACTAAATTTGAAGATTTTATCCAGCAAAAGCTTGTTCCAGTTGCTGGTCGCCTAGGAAGCAATCGCTTTCTTATTGCTATTCGTGATGGGATCACCTACGCTATGCCCTTGATTTTGATTGGGTCCTTTTTAATGGTGATTGCTAGCCTGCCGATTCCTGGTTGGGAAGCTTGGCTTGGTGAGATTGGTGTCTCTACCTATCTGTGGAAGGGAGTAGATTCGAGCTTTAATCTGATTGCCTTGGTTGCGGCCTTTGGGATTTCTTATAGCTTGGCTAAGCAGTATAAGGCAGACGGGATTTCTGCTGGGATTATTAATATCTCTGCCTTTTTAACAGTGACCCCATTTACTGTTTCATTTGTCAATGAATCTGGTAAAGCCTTGGGTGAGGTAGCGGGTATTGCGCCTTCTTACCTTTCATCAGGCGGCTTGTTTGTTGCCATTGTTTTGGGATTGGTAAATGGCTATGCTTATCAATGGTTTATGAAAAAGGATATTCGGATTAAGATGCCTGAGGGTGTGCCGCCTGCAGTATCAAAAAGCTTTAGCGCCATTATTCCTGGAGCGGTGATTATTGTGTTTTGGCTTGCTGTTTATGCTTTCTTGGATCATTTTAGCCTGCCAAATGTCCATGACATTGTTAAGTCCGTACTAGGAGTTCCATTTGGCTTGCTGGGAAGTACCTTATTTGGTAATTTTATCGTTGTTCTTCTTAATGGCTTTTTATGGTTCTGTGGTGTGCATGGTGGAAATGTCCTAAACAATCCTATTATGAAGCCGATCTGGTTATCTAACTTGACTGAAAATATGGCAGCTCATAAGGCTGGTCAGGAATTGCCGCATGTCTTTACGTCTGTCTTTATGGATAACTTTGTTTTTATCGGCGGAGCTGGTGCAACCATTGGCTTGGTGTTGGCTTTAGCCTGGTTAGCACGTCGTCGCAAGGCTAGTCAGCAGGCAAAGGTCTTGTCACCATTGACCTTGATTCCAGGGTTTTTCAACATTAACGAGCCGACCATGTTTGGCTTACCGGTTGTTTTAAATCTATTGACAGTTATTCCTTTTGTACTAGCACCTGTTATGAATTTGTTTGTCGCTTATTTTGCCTTTGCTTCTGGCATTGTACCTGGCACCTATGCTGATCCGGGGTGGACCATGCCGCCTGTTATTTCAGGATTTTTGGCAACGGGCAGCTGGCAAGCCTCAGTCCTACAGCTTGTTTTAATTATTCTAGATATTCTTCTTTACTTGCCGTTTATTATTAATGTGGAAAGAAGATGGCAGGCGAGCGAGCAAACTAAAAATGAAGGCTAAGCTGTTAGAGAGAGCCTTTACTGCTCTATCTTAGCTGTTTTATGATTGTTTTAAGGAGCTATGAATGAATAACTATATGAACTTTCTTTCGCAAAAGCTGCTGCCAATTGCTACGAAGATTGGTAATCAACGATTTTTAGTGGCCTTGCGAGATTCTTTTATTGCAACGATGCCGGTTGTGATGACAGGCTCTATTGCCCTGTTGATCAATGCCTTTTTAGTGGATATTCCAGACCAATTTGGCTTGCAAGGCATTACAGAGGCCTTCCAATGGTGGGTAACCATCAACAACCTTGTCTTTAAGGGAAGCATTTCGATTGTGTCCTTGCTATTTGTGTATTGCTTAGGGGTTAATGTCGCTAAACTTTATAAGACAGATACGCTCTCATCAGGTTTGGTTTCTTTAGCTGCCTTTGTGATTGCGATTGGGGATTCTGTTACCTCTAGCATTGACGCGTCAGGTCTCAAGGGTGTTGATCTTGTGACGGCTTTTAAGGACAGTGGTGTTACTGTCAGCGGCAGCTCACTTAATGTGACCATCTCAGGCCTATTGCCTGGTGCGCAAATTAACTCCAATGGTTATTTTACAGCAATTATGATTGGCTTTTTAGCCTCTATTATTTTTTGTAAATTAATGTTAAAAAATTGGACAATTAAATTACCAGATAGTGTGCCACCTGCTGTAGCCAAGCCCTTCTTATCTATCATACCAGGCTTTTGCGCCTTGTATAGCGTAGCTATTTTAACATTTGTCTTTGAAAAGCTAACGGGTTCTTTGATGATTGATTGGATCTATAAGGTCTTGCAAATCCCACTTTTGGGCTTATCACAAAGCTTTATTGCTGTTGTTTTGGTAGCTGTTTTGACCCAATTTTTCTGGTTCTTTGGGATTCATGGCGGCAATGTTATGGCGCCAAATATGGAGGGAGTATTTGGTGTTGCCCTCTTGGCTAATTTGGAGGCTTATCAAAAGCATGAGGCGATTCCTTATCTTTGGACGAGTGTTCTTTGTATGGTATGCAACCTTAGGGCTCTTGATTGCTATTTTCTGGAAGTCTAAAAATGAACACTATCGTGAGGTGGCTAAGCTAGGTGTTGCTCCTGTATTGTTTAATATAGGAGAGCCAGTGATGTATGGTTTACCAACTGTTTTAAATCCTTTGTTGTTTATTCCGTTTATTGTTTGTCCTGCTGTTATGTCAAGTGTTGCTTATATCGCAACTAGTCTGGGCTTGGTTGCACCCGTTACGCAAAATGTGACCTGGGTAATGCCGCCTGTCTTGTATGGCTTCTTTTCAACTGGTTTTGATTGGCGTGCTATTGTGCTATCGCTTGTCAATTTGGCCTTGGCAACCCTGATTTACCTTCCATTTGTTAAGATGGCTGATAATGAGCTTGAAAAGGCAGGTTAGTCACTTTGTGAGAGGATATATCGGTTTCATCTGGTATATCTTCTTTTAAGCGCTGAATTGAAAGCGTTTTTATAACAAGGTCGTTAGCCTGACCAGCACTGGATTAGGCTAAATGGGCCTTTGAAAAGCTATTGTGTTTAAAAATGATGTATATATAAGTGAGGAAATAAACATGTTATTTAATCCTATCGGAAAAGAGCAAATTAGAAAATATGCCATCAAAAAGCTTAGTGTCGGTGTTGCTTCAGTGTGTGTGGGTATTGGTCTTGCTGCTGGTCTGCCAGTGGCTGTTTATGCTGATGACGTTTCAGAGGTAAGCCTGCAGCAGCCTACGAAAGCAGCAGTAACAGAGATAAGCCATGAGCAGGAGCCTCAAGCTACAGATACAGATAGCGAGGCCTTAGTAGTCTCAGAGGAGACGACAGTAGATGAGGCAGTAGTAGCTAATGCTGTGACCAGCAATGCTGCTGATCAGACAGCAGACGAAGAGAAGTCTAACGCTCCGATTGAGCTCAATAAGGTGGCTAATGGTGGTTTTGACAATGATTATGTGTCCAATAAGAATCAGTGGCAATATAGAGAGGGAGGTCATTCAGTCCTCACAACAGAGAATGGTAATAGCTATGCTGAGGTAACAAGCGGCACTTTAGATGAGCATATCCTTCAAAAGGTGTCTACAACGGTTGGGAAAACCTATACGCTAGAGGCTGATGTGAAGGTTGAAGCTGACACACCTCATAATGGCTTATACCTTACCGCTAAAGAGTCCAATCACAATCTTCAGGGCCCTGTTATCAAAGAGGTCAGCCTCACAGATACAGACGGTACTTGGTCACATATCAAGCTCTCCTTTACAGCAACGACTTCAGAAACCTTTGTTGGCTTAGTCAAATGGTTGGAAGCCTCTTCTCCGGAAGCCTTGGCTGCCTCTGCTAGTATTGATAACGTGAGTGTCGTAGAGGAAAATGATTATGAATTGATTTGGCAGGATGAGTTTTCAGGAGATCGGTTAAACCAAGAGAACTGGGGATATGAATTGGGAAGTATTCGCGGGAATGAGCAGCAGCACTACACAGACAGCACAGAGAATGTCTATCTTGATAATGGCAATCTTGTTTTAAACGTCACAGAGCGTTATGGGGAGGACCGTTATGCCAATCCTAGAGGAGGAACAAGCGCACGTCAGGTCATTTATGATTCAGGAAGCGTACGAACGGTTGGCAAGCAAGAATTTTTATATGGTCGTATCGAAGCTAGGGCCAAGCTTCCCAAGGGTAAGGGAGCCTTTCCAGCCTTTTGGACATTGGGGGCTGATTTTACCTTAGATGGTGATATTGCGTCAACTCAAGGCTATGGCTGGCCAAGCACAGGTGAGCTTGACATTATGGAGCTAATCGGTGCTCCTAACGGAGAGCATGAGGGTGAGCTTGCCGAAGGTGATCAAAGCAACAAAACAGTTTACGGGACCCCTCATTTTTACTATATCAAGGGTGATGCAGACAAAGATGGAAGCTATAGCCCAACAGCATTGGGTGGCAATCTGACATTAAGTGATGACTTTTATGATGACTACCATATCTTTGGTATTAATTGGTATCCGGATAAGATTGAATGGTATGTTGATGGGATTGTTTATAATACCATGTATTTAACCGGTGATGATCGCTTAGAGGCTGCCGCAGCTGCCTTTAATAAGCCTCAATACCTTCAGTTTAACCTTGCTACTGGAGGCAATTGGAGTAAAAATGCAGGCTACTATCTAGCTTCAGATGAGACGGCCTTTGTGATTGATTATGTGCGTTATTACCAAGATGCTGAGCAAAAAGCAGCCTCAGAAGCTTATTATGCCTCACAGCCAGTTCTCAAGGGGGTCAAGGATTTGACCATGCTAGAGGGAACCAGTCCTGATTTAGCTCAAGCTGTAACCACTGATCAGGAAGGCTATGTGGTTGATTTTTCAGTTGAAAATGAATACTTGTTTACTAACAAGGGTGGAAATACCAATGCTGCTTTACAGGCTGCTGGTCGAGATGATTTGTCAGCCTTGTCTGAGCTAGCTCCTGGTATTTATAACATTTACTATAGTGCTGTTCCTTACAATGCTGATTTAGGCTCAACAGTAACACCAACTGCTAAGATTGCAAGAGAAGTAGCTATTTTAACTGTATTACCTAAAGAAGGTCTGATTGGTAAGAAGGGAGAACCCTTATCTACAGTAGCCCTGCCAGCCAATTGGCAATGGGTTACGCCAGAGGAGATCTTGGGAAGTGCAGAGCATTATCAGATCAAATACACCACAGAAGGCGGACGAGCTGTTTATACAAGCATAGAAGCAAGCTATATCTCAGATCAGCCAATCTCAGATCAAGCATCCATTTTAGTTGATTTAGGCAATGCTATTTTGGACGCAACAGCAGAAAAAGCAGCCGTAACAGATGACGAGGCTCTTGGTAAGCTAGACGATGTGATGAACCTAACCCAAGGAACTGTAACAATCAGATACCGTCTAGATACTGCTGATACAACAGTGAGAAGCTCATCGCCCTTGGCCTTGTTATCGATCTCAAATCAAGCATCAGCTAATGAATACGCCTCTTTCTTTATCGAGCCTAAAAACAATAAAATAGGTCTTGAATTTAAAGGAGCTGAGGTTCCGATTGTAAAAGTTGGCTCAGGCTTTAATTTATTAACGAACTCGGACTGGCAGACGATCAGCTATGTCTTTACAGGGTCTAGGCTAAAGATTTACTTGAATGGTGACTTATATGGGGAAGCTGACTTTGCTGGGTTTATGAAGCAATTACCTTGGAAGGCTTCTGCTGATACGCTAACAATTGGAGGCTTGAAACGCACCTATGATGGTGAGTCGGTCCTTCACTGGGGGTTAAAGGGACTGGTTGATCAGGTGCTGATTGATACAGATGTGTATGATCTGACAGATATTGCCAAGGCTCATCAGCCAACCCTTCGACCAGTTACTGGTGAAAAGACGAATGTTTGGGACAAATATGATGAAGGGGTCTTTGAATATCGGATTCCCTCTGTTGTCAAAACGCCATCAGGAACCTTGATAGCCGCAGCAGATGCAAGAAAGAAGCACTACAATGACTGGGGAGATGTTGCAACTGTTGTCAGGATAAGCCATGATGATGGCAAAACCTGGAGTAATAACATTACGGTCTTAGATATGCCAACTCAGCCTTATTTTACAACACAATATAGCTTGGCTGATTGGAATACCAACATGACTCAATCTGCTTTTTCAATAGACTCCACCTTGCTAACAGACGCTTCTGGCAAGCTTTATTTGCTGGTAGATGTCTTTCCTGAGTCACAGGGTGCTGTTGCTTCTAAAGCAGGCTCAGGATATGAATTGATTAACGGTCAGTATTATTTAAATCTTTATGATTTTGACAATAATAAATACACTGTGCGTGAAGGTGGTATCGTCTATGACCAGAGTGGCCATCAGACAGATATGTATGTTGATGAGGGCAATTTTGAGACAGCCTTTAGCACACGCGGCAACCTCTATCAAACAGAGGCAGGAGAGGATATTCTACTAGGGAATATTTATCTGAGAAGTGGTCGCACTAAGCAAGGCATCACTAGAGAAGGCTCACAAACAGCTCCTCTATTTACTTACATGACCAGCTTTTTATGGCTGCTAACCAGTGAAGACGAAGGGCAAACCTGGTCCACACCTCTTGATATTACCCCACAAATAAAAGAAGACTGGATGGGATTTTTAGGTACGGGTGCCGCAGCTGGCATTGAAATAGACGCAGTCAATGCAGAGGGTGAGCAGGTGAAACGGTTAGTTTTCCCGATTTACTATACCAATCAACAAAATGCGACATCAGCTAGTCTAGGTCGTCAAAGCAGTGCTAATATTTTTAGTGATGATGGCGGTCAAACATGGCAACGAGGTGAATCACCAAATGATGGCAGAATTTATGGTCATAACCAACAAACAACCTCTAAGGATTTTGATACATCAGTCACAGAATTGACAGAAAATCAAATCATTCAGCTAAACAATGGTCACTTATTACAGTTTATGCGCAATACCGGAAAGACAATCGTTATTGCCAGAAGCACAGACTATGGTATGACTTGGGACGATAATCCTACAATCACAGACCTCCCAGAGCCTTATGTCAATTTGTCAGCTATTCATATGATGGTTGATGGCAAAGAATATGTTGTTTTATCCAATCCTTTAGGAGAGCCCTCAGGTGAGCAACTGACGATTAGAAATCAGCGCATGAAAGGGATTCTGCGTGTCGGTGAGGTCTTAGAGGACGATAGCATTCATTGGGTCGCTTCAACCATTTTTGAGCCAAAGCGTTTTGCTTACTCTAGCTTGGTTCAACTAGACGACGAGAGGGTTGGTTTGTTATACGAATATAGTGGTCAGATCACCTATTCAACCTTTAATATCAAGCAGATGATCTCAGACCAGTTTCGTGAGGATAAGGCTGAAATTGAAGAAGTAACAATAACGTCAGCAGCTCCAAAGCAAAATGGCAAAGTAAGCATAACCATTCAGATGACCTTTAATCAACCGATGTTTATTCTTGGTGATCGTCAGTTAGCAGTTACTGTAAATGGCGTAGATAAGCTTGCCAGCTATGTTTCAGGAGATGGCACAGACACAGCGATATTTGAATTGTCTCTGGAGAGTATGCCTGAAGGACCGATAACTGTTTTACCGCAGTTTGACCATACTATTGTTGAAACCAAATATGGGATTAGATTGACAGATGACAAGGCATACACTGTCTCTTATCCTGCTGCTGTGACAGCATAGCATGAGGAGTCAGACTGTAGATAGTGTTTACAATTGTTACCATAAGATAAGTTAGCCTGTCTGCTGAATGGCCTGTTCGCTGTTGCTAGAATGGGCCATTCCAAGCCGCTCAGCAATGAGGCCTAGTAGGCTAATAGCAATAATAAGTGAGGAATTAAGCTTGGAACGTTTTCAGATTTCAGATCAGTTTTATTTAGATGGTAGATCGCTGCAAATCCTGTCAGGGGCTATCCATTATTTTAGAATTCACCCAGATGATTGGTATCATTCGCTTTATAATTTAAAGGCACTGGGATTTAATACGGTTGAGACCTATGTCCCTTGGAATTTACATGAGGCTAGGGAGGAAAGCTATGATTTCTCTGGCCAATTAGATGTGGAAGCCTTTTTGACGCTGGCGCAGCAATTGGGGCTCTATGCTATTGTCAGACCTAGTCCTTATATTTGTGCAGAATGGGAATTTGGTGGCCTACCTGCTTGGCTGCTGACAAAGAATTGTCATATCAGGTCGTCTGATCCTGTCTATTTAGCCTATGTGAGGCGCTATTATGAGGAGCTGCTGCCGAGACTAGCAAGGCATGAATGGCAGCAGGGCGGCAATATTTTGATGTTTCAGCTTGAAAATGAATATGGCTCCTATGGAGAGGATAAGGCCTATTTAACAGCTGTTAAGGGCTTTATGGAGGAGCACCTCAGTGCGCCCTTGTTTACAGCAGATGGTCCTTGGCGAGCCACTCTTAGAGCTGGTAGTCTGATTGAAGATGATGTCTTTGTGACTGGCAACTTTGGCTCAAGGGCACAGGAGAATTTTGCTGACATGCAGGCCTTCTTTTCTGAGCATGGCAAGCATTGGCCTTTAATGTGTATGGAATTTTGGGACGGCTGGTTCAATCGTTGGCATGAGCCCATCATCAAACGCGACCCTGAAGAGCGAGCTGACGCAGTGATGGAGGTTTTGGCGCAGGGCAGTATTAACCTGTATATGTTTCATGGGGGAACAAACTTTGGGTTTATGAATGGCTGCTCTGCCAGAAAGCAATTGGACCTTCCGCAGGTGACCTCCTATGATTATGACGCTATCCTAGATGAGGCTGGCAATCCGACAGCTAAGTTTTACGCGATTCAAAAGCGTCTGACCGCGGAGCTTTCAGAGATAGAGGTTACTCCTCCCTTGATTAAGCCCTTGATGTCACTGCCTCTGATTGGTCTGAAGGACAAGGTTAGTCTGTTTAGCACGCTGGAGCACATCAGCAGCTGTCAGACTGCTTGCTATCCTAGTAACATAGAGGCTTTAGGGCAATCAACGGGCTATATCCTGTATCGGACACATCTTTTGAAGGATAAGCGTGAGGACGAGCGTTTACGCTTGATTGATAGTAGAGATAGAGCACAGGTCTTTTTAGATGGTCAAAAGGTTGCAACACAGTATCAGGAGACGATTGGTGATGATATCATCATTAACCAGCAGCATGCCTTGAGTCAGGTCGATGTTTTAATTGAAAATATGGGCCGGGTCAATTATGGGCACAAGCTGACAGCACCTAGTCAAAGTAAGGGTCTAGGACGTGGTATGATGGCTGACTTGCACTTTGTGACCAATTGGGAGATGTATTGTCTGCCGCTTGATGATTTGTCTCAGCTTTGTTTTGATGGCGATTTTTACGAGGGGCAGCCCGGCTTTTATCATTATCAATTTGAATGTCATGAGCCTGAGGCAAGCTATATTGATATGACTGGCTTTGGGAAGGGTTGTGTCTTTATCAACAATCACCCTATTGGTCGTTTTTGGGAAGTGGGTCCCTTATTAACCCTTTATATTCCAAAGGGCTATTTCAACAAGGGATTAAATGACATTGTTATTTTTGAAACAGAAGGTGTTTACCAGGATAGTATCCGTCTTGTTGATAGGCCAATTAGTATAGATTATCCGCAAGCTGATGACAGGACTGATCAGACCTAGCATTGTCAGTTGAGGCTTGCAGCATTGCTTGGTTTTCTATTTACAGACACTAAAGGCCACAACGTGCCCTTGGGCTGGCAAACAATAGGCTAGCTCAGGGGCTTTGTCTTTGCTTGCTGGATTGGCGGGCGAGATGTGCTTTTCTGATGCTATAGCGGCAGTGACTGCAAAGGCTGTTCGTGAGAGTTGCTTTCTTTATGGATTATGCGTAAAATAAGAATGATAACAGTTCTTATCAAAGGATAGTCCTTTGTGCTCAAGCTTATTGAGGTTTTGGGTGGGGCTTTCTAATAGTAGCTTATAGAAAGGAAGCGTGTTTGTAACATTGAGACTGAGTAAAGAGTGCTAAAACTGGCTGGTTCTGCTGGTTTTGGTTATGTGGTTTCTTTGTTAGCGCGTTTGGTATCTTTAATTATGCCTGAACTCCCTGAGGTTGAGACAGTGCGACGCGGGCTTGAGCGCTTAGTCGTTGGCAAGCAGATTGCAGCAGTGACAGTTAGGGTGCCCAAGATGGTCAAAACAGACCTTGAGCATTTTGTGATGACGATCCCTGGGCAGCAGGTGCAAGGGGTAGATCGTCGCGGGAAGTACCTGCTCTTTGACTTTGGCCAGCTGGTTATGATCTCGCATTTGCGTATGGAGGGGAAATACCTCTTGTTTCCTGATACGGTACCTGAGCATAAGCATTTTCATGTCTTTTTGACAATGACTGATGGCTCCACGCTGGTTTACCAAGATGTGAGAAAGTTTGGAACCTTTGATTTGCTACCAAAGGCTGAGCTGGCTGCTTTTTTCCAGAAGCGTCAGCTTGGTCCTGAGCCGACGAAGCAGACCTTTCAATTGAAGACCTTTGAGGCTGCTCTGCTAGCCTCTAAAAAGACCATTAAGCCTCATCTTTTGGATCAGACTTTAGTGGCTGGTCTTGGAAATATCTATGTGGACGAGGTGCTATGGGCAGCTAGAGTACACCCTGAGCGTCGATCTGCTAGCCTGAAAAAGGCAGAAATCAAACGGATTCATGATGAAACGATTCGTATTTTACAATTAGGTATTGAAAAGGGTGGCTCGACGGTTAGAACCTATCAGAATACCTTAGGAATGAATGGTAGTATGCAGCATTATTTGATGGTCTATGGCCAAACAGGCAAGCCCTGTCAGCGCTGCGGGACCTCCATTGTAAAGCTCAAGGTTGGAGGAAGAGGGACACATGTCTGTCCTAGGTGTCAGAAGCAATGACAAAGGTAATTGGCATTACAGGAGGTATTGCCTCCGGAAAATCAACGGCTGTCGCACTTATCAGACAAGCAGGCTACCAGGTGATTGATGCGGATCAGGTGGTGCATGAGCTGCAAAAAAAGGGCGGCAAGCTTTATCAGGTCCTACTAGAGACCTTTGGACAGGATATTTTATTGCCATCGGGGCAATTAGACAGACCTAAGCTAGCGGAGCTGCTGTTTGCTCATTCGGAAAATATGGCGAAATCTTCCCAGCAGCAGAATGCTATCATTAGGGAAGCCTTAGCCAAGCAAAAAGAGGAGCTATCTCAAACAGAGGCTATTTTCTTTATGGATTTACCGCTTTTAGTTGAGCTGGGCTATCAGGATTGGTTTGACGCTATTTGGCTGCTCTATGTTGATGAGGAGACTCAGCTCAAGCGCCTGATGAAGCGTAATCAATTGACAGAGCTAGCTGCTAGGCAGCGGATTGCTAGCCAGCTGCCGATGTCTCAGAAAAGAGCTTATGCTGATTTAGTGATTGATAATACTGGTGATTTTCAGGCTTTAGAGACACAGATTAGTAAGGCTCTGCATGATTTAGAGGCGTAAGCCTTGCCATGCTGTTGCCCTAGTCTAGTGGTTTTGGAGCTTCTATAGCGTATGCAAAAAGCCTTATCGTACCCATTCGTGGTGCGATAAGGCTTTTGTGCTGCATTAGATGGACCATGCACGCATTATATACTAGTGCTGTCTTGCATTAGCTTATTCAGCTTATTGCTTTCTTTTGCGTTTTGCCAGGAAGCCTAGTCCAAGAAGAGAGAGTAAGCCTGTACCAAGTGCAGTCATCAAGCTGCCAGTGTCATTTGTTTTTGGTAGTGCTTTGCCACTAGATTGGCTAGTAGCGTTTGACGGCTTGGTTGGTTTTTGAGGTTTTGTCTCTGGCTTAGGCTCTGGTTTAGGCATTGGTTCAGGCTTAGGCTCTGGTTTAGGTGCCGGATCAGGCATTGGTTCAGGCTTAGGTTCAGGTTTAGGCTCTGGTTCAGGCTTAGGCTCTGGTTTAGGCATTGGTTCAGGATCTGGCTTAGGCTTAGGATCTGGTTCTGGTTCAGGCTTAGGGTCAAGTTTAGGAATTAGAGTAGAACCAAGCAGGTTTTGATAAGGTTTATGTTAATAATTTTTTTCTGTAGTTATATATATATCTAAATGATATTCTGGTTTTTCTTGTTTTTGAGCTGCTTCCTCACCGACTTTAATCAGCTCCATAAGAGAGTTATTTTCTTGATCAGTTAATTCATAATTTTGTTTAAAATAATCTTTATTATAACTATCACTGAAATACCAGATAGCTAGTTGAGTTAGTATTCGACTTTTAGTGTCATCTAATCCGGATAAATTTTTATTAGGATAACCATTTTTCAGTACAGCTATTAGCGCTTTACCAATATCTCCAGATACTCTTGGTTTACTAGCATTTTTAGTAAAGGAATCAGTTGTACCTAGTAATTTATTATAGATGGGTAATTTATAAGCTGTTTCAGCATTCACTAGTTCTAAGGATCTTCCTTCTTCCCAATTTGCTGGCCATTCCTTATCTCTGTTGAAACAATAGACTATTGTACCATTTTTTCCGGTTTTCCTAGTCGTTTCATTTGTTGGCGTAACATAAAGGAAAAAAGGTGATTTTACTCTTGTTCCATCATTCCACCCATAATACTGCTCGGCTAGGATTCTGGCTGATCCGCCGATAAAGCTACCTGACATGATGATGCAGACTGTCGAGGCTGCCAGCATCTTCTTCATTGTTTTTCTCATGTTTCTCTCCTTTGAGTTTAGAAATAGTCATTCCTAAACCTTTCTTCTTCGTAGAATAGCTTAACATGGTGACTCTAAGCTGTGAACCATTTTCTGACAATTGGCGTCCGTAGTTTCGTTTTTTTTAATTAAAACGGAAATTGTCTGATATTATTTTGGATTAGCAAAACCAGCCTAAAGCTGGAAAAATAGTATTGAGACCAAGCAATAGGGAATGCGAAAAAGCCTATCGTTAGGAGTAAAACGATAAGCTTTTTGTTATCTAGTTGATAGCCAATGATTAAAAGGCTATGGGTAGTGTTTTAATTATTGCTTTCTTTTGCGTTTTGCTAGGAAGCCTAGTCCAAGAAGAGTGAGTAAGCCTGTACCAAATGCTGTGATCAAGCTGCCAGTGTCATTTGTTTTTGGCAGTGATTTGCCGCTAGATTGGCTAGTAATGGTTGATGGCTTGTTTGGTTGTTGAGGTTTTGTCTCTGGCTGAGGCTTAACCTCTGGTTGAGGTATCGGCTTAGGTTCTGGCTTGGATTCTGGTTTAGGTGCTGGATCAGGCATTGGTTGTGGTTCTGGTTGTGGTTCTGGTTGTGGCATTGGATCTGGGGTAGGAGTAGGATTTTCTCCACGAGGTCCTTGCTCCCCACGTTCGCCTTGAGGTCCTTGCTCTCCACGTTCGCCTTGAGGTCCTTGCTCTCCGCGTTCGCCTTGAGGTCCTTGCTCTCCGCGTTCGCCTTGAGGTCCTTGCTCCCCACGTTCGCCTTGAGGTCCTTGCTCCCCGCGTTCGCCTTGAGGTCCTTGCTCTCCACGTTCGCCTTGAGGTCCTTGCTCTCCACGTTCGCCTTGAGGTCCTTGCTCTCCACGTTCGCCTTGAGGTCCTTGCTCTCCGCGTTCGCCTTGAGGTCCTTGCTCTCCACGTTCGCCTTGAGGTCCTTGCTCTCCACGCTCGCCTTTTTCTCCATCTTTACCATCACGTCCAGGTTCCCCTTTAGGTCCTGGAATGCCTTGTTGCCCAGGGTCCCCTTTTTCACCTTTAGGCCCCGGTTGTCCGTCATGTCCAGGAGCACCATCTTTTCCATCTTCATCCTTAGGCCCTGGAATTCCAGGCTCACCTTTGGGCCCAGGAAGTCCTTGAGGTCCACGTTCGCCTTGAGGTCCTTTCTCACCGCGCTCGCCAGGTTTTCCAGGTTCGCCATCTTTTCCATCACGTCCAGGGTCACCCTTAGGTCCCTGAGGTCCGGGTTGTCCGTCCTTACCATCTTTTCCTGTATCGCCTTTAGGACCCTTTTCACCAGGCTTACCGTCTAGACCTTTTTCACCTTTAGGTCCACGTTCCCCGGTTTCTCCTTTGTCTCCTCTAGGCCCTTGAGGTCCAGCAGGGCCAGGAAGTCCTGGAACCCCTGGTCTTCCTGGTTTCCCATCTTTCCCATTTTTTATGTATTTCTTTTGCAATAGGCTATCTTTGTCCGAGTCATATCTATTATTTTCATTGTTGTCATAATAAATATACAGATAATAGCCATCTTTTCCATTATCTTCTATATAAATTTTGGTGCATTTACAATTATCTTTTTTTTCTGGAGTTTTAACTATTAGGTCATAACCTAGAAGATTTTGATATTTTATAGTTCGAGGATTTTGTGGAATGTATAATTTTAACTTGATACTATCGCTAAAGTCGTCCCTATTTTTGTCAGTTAGGTAATTTAATGCAGCTTCCTCTTCTCTGGTTAGACTGTATTGAGAATAGTTTTTTAGGTTATCCGTAACAGTCCAAACTGCGATTTGAGTAACTTTTACAGCGGAATTGGGAGTGAGTTTAAAATGGTGAGCAAACTCATTGTTGTTTGGATAACCTTTAGCCATTATATTAGCTAAGACTTTACTGACATTAGGAGTAAGTTGTCCACTTGCATATGTACTGAATAATTGATCAGTACCTTCCATATCGTAGTATAGAGGTAAATTATCTGGTTTTTTTGGTGCTGCTTTATCCCAAGTTTCTGGCCACTTCATATCTTTATTGAAACAGTAGACAACTTTGGCAGTATTCCTATTAGGTTTAGTAATTGGAGTAACGTATACAGGGAATGGTGAATGCTCTCCTGTGCCATCATTAAAACCATAATACTTCTCCGCCAACACTCTAGCTGAGCCGCTGATGAAGCTGCCTGACATGATGATGCAGAGCGTCGAGGCTGCTAGCATCTTCTTCATTGTTTTTCTCATTGTTTCTCTCCTTTGAGTTTAGGTATAATCATTCCTAAACCTTTCTTTTTCCAGACAATACTTTAGCACGACGCCTGCGGGCTGTGAATAGCTTTCTGACAATTGGTCTCCGTAGTTTCGTTTTTTTTAATCAACACCTGAATTGTCTGATATTACAACCGATTGCTGAGGACCTAAAGAAAATTGATGCTATCAGGATTGTTTATCTTGATAGCTGAGCAGCAAGGTGAATGTTCGTCTTTTATCTTTGTTTTGGAGTTGCTTTGTTAGGTAATTGTTCATGATTTATAATAACCATTAGAAAATATTCCCCGATAGCCTTGGAATGTTTATTGGTTGGCGCTTAAGCCTTTTTTGCTAAAAGTCCTGAGTTTGTTTTCTTACTGGATAATATGCTATAATAACTAGAGATATCTTTAATAAAGAAGCTGCGGGTGATTTGAAGCCTTATGACGCTGATAAAATATAGTAAGATTAGGGAAATGATGTGAGAGTAAAGATTCATTTGGAGTGCAGCCATTGCGGCAGCAAAAATTATTTGACTAGTAAAAATAAAACAAGTCACCCTGAGAAGATTAAGGTTCCTAAATACTGTCCTAAGGAGAGAAAAGTAACGCTGCATGTTGAATCTTAGTTGGTTTTGTGTTAGAATGATTGAGACTACAGTGGAGGAATTAACATGTACGACTTACTACTTACGATATTGCTAGTATTATCAGTGTTGCTTGTGATTGCTATCTTTATGCAGCCACAAAAAAATCCTAGTAGCAATGTTTTTGATAGCAGTGGCTCAGAAGCCTTGTTTGAGCGTACAAAAGCTCGCGGATTTGAAGCTTTTATGCAACGTTTTACAGCAGTTCTAGTGTTTTTTTGGTTAGGAATTGCGTTAGTGCTTGCCATTTTATCAAGTAAATAAGGAGTGAGCTTGACAGAGTTAGTCTAGCTCATTTTTTTATCAATGAGCACAACCATCAAGTATGGTGTTAGAAATAGAAGATAGGTATGATGATAGAGAACATTACGAATTATTTAAAGGAGCATGGCCAATCAAATATTCATGATTTGGCGGCTGCACTAGAGATGACTGATGCGAGGAGCTTTCCTCGCCTGATTAAAGCCATTTCCAAAATGGAAGGCAAGGGACTTTTGTCTTTTTCAGATGAGGGTGAGGTGTTTCTTAGAGCACCACAGCAAAAAAAGCCAGAGATAAGGGTTCAAGGTATTTTTCGTGCCAATAAGGCTGGCTTTGGCTTTTTGTCGGTTGATGACAATGAGGACGACATTTTTATTGGTCGTGATGATGTGGGGTATGCTAGTGATGGCGATAGGGTTGAGGCTGTTATTAAAAAACCAGCTAATCGGCTTAAGGCTACAGCAGCAGAGGCTCGCGTGGTAGCTATCGTGGAGCGCTCTTTAAAGACGGTTGTTGGTAGGGTTATTTTAGATGATGATCACCCTAAGTATGCTGGCTACATCAAGTCGAAAAATCAAAGGATTCAACAGAGGATTTATATCGCAAAATCTCCAATTGCCTTAGATGGTACTGAAATCATTAAGGCTGATATTGTGCAATACCCTAAGGCTGGGCAGGATTATTTTGTAGGGACTGTGTGTGATATTATTGGGCATCAGCATGATGTCGGCATTGATGTGCTGGAGGTTTTGGAATCTATGGATATTGTATCGGCGTTTCCAGATGACGTTCTAGCTGAGGCCAATGCCATTCCAGATGCTCCGAGTGATCAGGATCTTATGGGGCGTGTTGATTTGCGCAAAGAAACGACCATCACTATTGATGGTGCTGATGCTAAAGACCTAGATGACGCCATCCATATCAAGAGATTGGCCAATGGAAACGTTGAGCTTGGGGTTCATATCGCAGATGTGTCCTACTATGTGACGGAAGGGTCAGCCTTGGATCGTGAGGCAGCTGCGCGCGGGACCTCTGTTTACGTGACAGATCGTGTGGTGCCAATGCTGCCGGAGCGGTTGTCAAATGGTATCTGCTCTCTCAATCCAAAGGTTGACCGGTTGACCCAGTCAGCGATCATGGAGATTGATCATCAGGGACATGTGGTTGATTATCAGCTGTGTCAGTCAGTGATTAACACAACCTTTAGAATGACCTACAGCGCGGTCAATCAGATGATTGCAGGTGACAGTGAGGCGCTTAGGGAATTTGATAGAATTGCTGATGATGTGAGTACTATGGTTGAGCTGCATCAGATCTTAGAGGCGATGCGTGTGAAGCGCGGGGCCTTGAACTTTGACACGCAGGAGGCTAGGATTATTGTCAATGATAAGGGCATGCCGGTTGATGTGGTCTTGCGCCAGCGAGGTGTTGCAGAGCGCATGATTGAGTCCTTTATGCTAGCGGCAAATGAATGTGTTGCTGAGCATTTTTCAAGGGCTGGCTTGCCATTTATTTACCGGGTTCATGAGGAGCCAAAGGCAGAGAAATTGCAGACCTTTATTGATTACGCTAGTGCCTTTGGGATTCAGATTCAGGGAACTGCTAATAAGATTTCTCAAGAAGCCTTGCAGGCCTTTATGGCAAAGGTAGAAGGAAGTCCTGGAGCAGAGGTTTTGAATATGATGCTGCTGCGCTCTATGCAGCAGGCTAGGTATTCTGAGCATAATCATGGTCACTATGGCTTAGCAGCAGACTACTACACGCATTTTACCAGCCCGATTCGTCGTTACCCTGATTTACTGGTGCACCGCATGATTCGAGAATACAATCAGATCACGCAGGAGAAGGTGGATCATTTTGCACAGGTTATTCCAGAATTGGCAGTATCGTCATCTCAGCTAGAGCGTCGTGCAATTGACGCGGAGCGTGTGGTTGAGGCGATGAAAAAAGCAGAATACATGGCAGATTATATTGGTGATGTGTTTGATGGCGTGATTGCTAGTGTGGTTAAGTTTGGCATGTTTGTCGAATTGCCAAATACAATTGAAGGTCTGGTGCATATTACCAATTTGCCTGAATATTATCACTATAATGAACGGACACTCTCCTTAAAGGGTGAACGCTCAGGAAAGGTATTTAGAGCAGGTCAGCCGATTCGGGTTAGATTGGTGAGGGCTGACAAGGAAACAGGTGACATTGATTTTGATTACTTGGCTAGTGACTATGATGTGGTTGAAAAGACCACAAGGTCAGCTAAAGCTAAGCATAAGCACAGGCAAAAGGCTGCTTCAAGGGCTAGCAGGAGTAAGGAGTCCAAGCCCTCAAAGCCAAAATCAAAGCAGAAGACAAGAAAAAAAGCAAAGAAACCATTTTACCAAAAAGCTGCTAAAAAGAAAGGTCGTAAAAGGAGTTAAGCATGGCAAAAGGTGAAGGTAATGTATTAGCGCAACACAAAAAGGCTCGTCATGACTATCATATCGTTGAGACAGTTGAGGCTGGAATTGTGTTGACCGGTACGGAGATTAAGAGTGTTCGTGCCGCGCGTATCCAGCTCAAGGACGGCTTTGCCCAAATCAAGAATGGTGAGGCCTGGTTGGTCAATGTTCATATTGCTCCCTTTGAGCAGGGAAATATCTGGAATGCTGATCCGGAGCGCACGCGCAAATTATTGCTCAAAAAGCGTGAGATTCAGCACCTAGCAGATGAGCTAAAGGGCACAGGAATGACCCTTATTCCTCTAAAGGTTTATCTTAAGGATGGCTTTGCCAAGGTGTTAATCGGCCTTGCCAAAGGAAAGCATGATTATGACAAGCGTGAATCGATCAAGCGACGCGAGCAGGATCGTGACATTCGGCGTGTGATGAAGAGTGTGAACCGCCGCTAAGCGTCTGTTTACAAGCTGATGGCCTTGCTTAGTCCTGTGCAATACAGAACTAAATCCCTTGCTTAAAACTAAATTGTCCAACTTTTTGGGGTCAGTAGATAGACGGTGGTTATGACATTATCTCGTCTTTTTAGGTGCGAGGCAGACGCAAGGTCACATACTAAAAAAGACTTGATGGTTTTGATTGGGACCATCAAGTCTTTTGTCGTGCTTGTCATGATGAGGGCAACCAGTCCTTATCGGCCTCATTGGCGGCTGATAGGGGCCTTGATGATTGCTCTGTTATTTCTTTTCTTTGATGATGTAGACGGGTCTTTTCTTGGTTTCAAGGAAGATCTTGGAAATGTATTTTCCAATGATTCCCATGCAAAACAGCTGAATTCCACCGATAAATAGCATAATGGATACAGTGCTTGCCCAGCCTGAAACCGGATCACCAAAAAGCAGCTTGCGTATAACAATAAAGCAAATGGCTAGCAGAGATAGCAAAAAGCTAAGTGTCCCAGTCCAGGTAGCAATGGTTAAGGGCATCTCAGAAAAATTGATAAAGCCGTCTATCGAGTAGTTCAAAAGCTCAAGAAAGTTCCAGCTGGTTTTGCCGTACTGCCGCTTACGATTGTCAAAGCTGATATAGGCAGTATTGTAGCCAACCCAAGAAAAATCCCCTTGGAAAAGCGATTGACCTCTCCCAACTCTAAAATACTATCCACCACCTGTCTTGTCATTAAACGATAATCACGTACCCCATCGACGATTTCGGTGTTGGAGACATGCTTGACTAATCTGTAGAAGAGTCTAGCAAAAAAGGAACGGATAGCAGGCTCTCCTTGTCGGCTCTGTCTTCTTGTGGCAACCACATCAAAGCCCTCCTGTAATTTGCTATACATCAGCGGGAGAAGCTCGGGTGGGTCCTGGAGGTCAACGTCCATCACCGTAATATAGCTTCCTTTTGCCTCTTCTAGGCCGGCTAATAGTCCAGCTTCCTTGCCAAAATGTCGTGAAAAGGAGAGGTAATGCACATTAGAGAAGCGCCCCGCAAGCTCTCTTAGCACGCTCAGGGTTTGATCTGTAGAGCCATCATCAATAAAAAGATATTCAAAGGCTAATTGGCTGGTCATGGCCGCTTCGATTTGCTTCATTTCTTCAAGATAAGGAATAATCGTGTCTTCTTCGTTGAAGCAGGGGATAATTACAGATAATAATGTCATAGGCATCACTTTCCATAGGTCTTTTGACACATTGTACCATAATTCGACAGTTATGAAAAAGAAAAGGCAAAGGACTGTCTTTGCACTTTCTTTGGGAGCAATGGCAAAAGGGGCTTAGTTAAAGAAGGAAATAACCTCTTCTCTGGGCTTTCTGGTTTGTGAGTGTTTGGGATCGCGCAGGCGATAGCCTAAAGACAGCATGCTAGAGATACCCTCGGTATCAGGGTTGATAATCCCATGTTTTGCTAAGATAGCATTTACCTTGTCATAGTTAAAGCCCTCAATCGGACAAGAGTCAATCCCCATAAAAGCAGCAGTGGTCATCATATTAGCAAGCGCGATATAGGTTTGCTTGGCAGTCCAGTCAAAGAGAGCCCGAGGATCATCTGCTATTTTCATATCATGCTTTTGGAAGGCTTCGTAGCATGCCAGACGACTGGCCAAGGCTTGCTCGTCAGTAATGCCTCTGCGCAATAAGCTTTGCTTGATAGAAGCGCCATCATATCTGGCGTTTTTTTCGCTGATTAAAAGGATCATATGACTAGCTGTCTCAAACTGATAAACTGCTCCCCAAGAGACCTCCTTTAGCTCATGCTTGACAGCTTCGTTTTCTAAAACGACAAACCGCCAGGCCTCAAGGCCGATAGAGGAAGGACTGAGCCAGGCAGCATCTAAAATCAGGTCTAAGTCTTCTTTGGCTATTTTTTGGTCATTGTAGACGCGTACCGCTGTCCGAAAGGAAAAAGCATTTCTAAGCTGTTGATGAATGGATTTGTGTGACATAAGCACCTCCTAGGTTTTTGTTACCCCTATCATAGCATATTTTTACAGGCATTTGTTAGCCTTTGTTAATGCTTGTGCCTCTTAAGCTATCAAAAGCTTGCAAGCCCAGAGAGACAAGAAGCTTTGGAAGAAAGCTGAGACTAGATGATGTTTTGCTGGGCATAAGAGATGACCCAAGCTAATTCAGCTAGCAGGGCAAAGTGATGTGATTAGTTTTTATGTGATTATCCTTGCTTTTCTTTAGTGTATGAGCTGGAGTATTACAAAGAGCTAGTACTTTCTTGAAAGAAGCTGTCCCATTCTTTGGCTTCATCAGCTGTAAATAGTAATGAAATGGTAGCCAGTATGACGTGATGAGCTGCAAGCGCCTGTTCTTTATCTTTCCAGTTAAAATCATAGACTGCTTGTAATTCATGTAAATAGAGCTTTTCAAAGGCAAAGTAATTAGGATAATGTTTGTTAAATAATAATTTAAGAAGTGTTCTGCTTGCCTTCTCCTCTTTACGATTAATCAAGACAGTAAGACAGTTTAATACAGTATCGATCCTAATACGATCTAGGTTATTTCGGAGTACTTGAGGCGTATGCTCTAAGATGTCATTTGTCAATAAGATTAGGGCATCTGTTGTCATGTAGTGGACGATGTTTCCTAGTAGGCCGACATCAAGGTTAGTCCAATACTCCAAGAAAAAGAAGTAGTCTGTTAGCTCAGACATGATGTGTGGATCGATCTCTTTGTTTTGATATTCTGCAATGGTGATGGTTAGGATCAGTGAGATGATGTGGTAAATGTACTGTTCCTTTGTCTTAGATAAGCTTTGAAAGTCCTGCTGTAGCTGAGATAGAGCAGGAATATGTTTAGATTTTATTGCCAGTTCGATTTGCTTGATGGCTTCAACCAATTCCTTTTCGTGAAAATCCTCCCATTCGAATAGCTCGTTTATTTCAACAATCATAAAGCCTAAAAGCTGCAATAAAACATCATTAGAAAGGTTCGTTTTTCCATTTTCGAAGTCAGAAATACTAGTGGCTGAGCCAGCTATTTTACCAAGCGTTTTTAAGGATAGTCTTCTTTGTTTACGAATTGCTTTAAATTTCTCTCTGATATTCATATCCGGATTTCCGAAATTTTTCCTTTCGTATTTTTTCCCATTATATACTAGAAATAGTAAGAATGAAAGGAGAGAACCAATGGTTGTTCAAGAAATCAGAGAACATGATTTTGATCAAGAGCTTGATTTAACATTCAAGAATCTAGTTTGTGGTGGAAATGATTGGTGTATGAGGATGTTTCGTTTATACTTTCCAAGAGAGCGATACATTTAGGTTTCAGGTGAGGAGTGATTGATATGAAAAGTATTTTACAAGTCATTTCAAAATGGCAGCTTTGCTTGTATAGTTTATTGGCTTTGCTCTATTCCTTGCAGGGACTATTGTTATCAGTATTAATTCAGATAGCAGGGCAAATTGATATGAACAATAAAGGAATGGTATTGCTTTTTGGTCTTGGAGGCGTAGCTTTTTTTGTCTTTATTTATATGTGCATGTATCTTAATAACATTTTAGCACGTTCTATGGTTAGAGCGTTTAATTGCCTTATTGCAAAGAAGGCTTTATATCATTTTTATCATAAACAGCTCAACTATTTTACTTCAGCCTTAAATTCGTTTTTGACCCAAGATATTCCTATGTTTTGGCAGGAGTATTTGGTCCCCTTATTCATTTATCCTGTTTTTGGCCTATCTATCTTAGCCTCTGTCTTGTACCTTCTTTTGCAGGATATTTATATTGGTATTGCCTTTACTATTGGTGGCTTTTTGATGATTATTCCACAGTTTGTGTTCAATCACTTACTTCAATCACGAGGCTTAGAGCTTAGTCAGGCGAGGGAGAAAAGCCTAGCCAGTATCACCGATTTTACTAAGGGGGCAGACACGATACAGAGTAATCAAGCCAACGAAGCTTTTGCTCACCATGTGTTAGAAATGATTCAGCATATGGAAGACAAGCAATATAGCTATTATACTACCCACAATCTGGTAATGTTTTGGACTGGTCCATTAAAAGGGATTGGCTTGGTTAGTCCTCTTATTATTGGTCTGTTGGTGATGAGCTATTCAAGTCTATCACTAACAACTCTCATTGCTATGATAACAGCTTCTACGAATCTTGTCTCTCCCTTGCAGCAATTATTAGAAGCTACTTCGAGTTTACAGTCTGCAACTGCTGTTAAGGAGAAGATGGTTAGAGTATTGGCTCTGGAGGAAGAGACAAAACATCAAGCCTTAACCCCTACAGATGATCTTACACTTGATATCTACTTTAAGAGGTTAGATAAGTATTTTGATCATAGGCTTATTTTTCAAGGGATAGATGGTCATATTTCAGCAGGGCACAAAACCTTGCTAACAGGAGCCAGTGGTAGTGGGAAATCTACTTTATTTGCTCTTTTGTGTGGTGAGGATAAGGATTATTCTGGAACTATTTATTTTGAAGCTGCCAATGGAAAACGCTATTTTCCTTCCTATGATGTTGTGTCTTTGATACATCAAAAGCCTTACATATTTGAAGGAAGCTTGCGAGATAATCTCACGCTGTTTCAGGATTATTCGGACCAGCGACTAAAGGAGATATTACAGCAGGTTCATCTTTGGAATGAGCTAAACGGAGATCTTGATCTCCATCTAGATGGGCAAAATCTCTCTGGCGGGCAAATCATGAAGCTGGAAATTGCACGCTGCTTGCTGATACTAAAACCGATTTTGCTGGCTGATGAGGTCACAGCTGCCCTAGACAAAGAAAGCGCCAGAGAGATTCGTGAGTTACTCCATTCACTCCCCTGCACCATGGTTGAGATAGCTCATAAATATAATGCACAGTCTTATGATTGCATTTATCACTTAAAGGATAAAGAGCTGGTCAGGTGCTCTTGATTAGCTTTTGAGCTTAGTACAAATAGCTTTTGCCCCTCTGATTTCCCATCAAGGGGTGCTTTGACTTTTCCTTGTGAGAAAATAGCCTGTAATATGAAAAGTAACAGACCAAGTGCTGTTGCTTTAGATATTAGGGTCTGAGACATTTTGTTTCAGGCTTTTTAAGCCTCCTATTACCCTTCAAAGTATAGTAATTCTTTTGGTGTTTGGGTGAAGAGCTCAAAGCCGTCTTTAGTTACGTGACCACAGTCCTCAATACGAACCCCAACCTTGCCTGGGATATAGATACCAGGCTCAACTGAGAAGCACATGCCTTCTTCAAGAATCAGGTCATTGCCAGCCATGATTGATGGAAATTCGTGAACGTCCATACCGATACCATGGCCGAGCCTGTGATTGAAGTAGTCGCCATAGCCAGCCTTTTCAATCACTTGGCGAGCAGCGGCATCTACCTGAGCTGCAGTCACTCCTGGCTTAATCATATCAAGAGCAGTTAGCTGAGCCTCTAAGCAAAGCTGATAAATATCAAGCTTAAATTGGTCTGGCTTTCCAACGGCAACTGTACGCGTCATGTCGCTAGTATAGCCTAATGTTTCAACACCAAGGTCAAAGAGCAGCAGGGCATTGTTTTCGATTTTATTGGTTCCTGGAATGCCATGTGGGTTTGCAGCGTTGTTACCAGTTAAAACCATCGTTTCAAAGCTCATCTTGCTGATGCCTTGTTTTTTCATTTCAAATTCGATTTGAGCGATGATATCTGTCTCGGTGACGTCAAGTGAAATATTATCAAAGCCCACATTGACAGCCTTATCGGCAAATTCTCCAGCAATCAGCATTTTTTGAATTTCGTCAGCAGACTTGATGAGCCGCATTCTTTGAATGTAAGGGGTTAGATTGTCAAAGCGTCCTGAAAAGACACTCTGCAGCCCTTGAAACTTGGTAATGTTCAAATGATCAAACTCAGCGTAAATGGTCTTTGCTGCTGTGCTTGGTAGGACAGACTTGATTTTTTCCCAAGGATTTTCAGAGTCAACGTAGCCAAAAACAGGGAAGTCCAGCAATTGTTCAGCCCTTGCAACCTCTAAAGCTGGTACAAACAAAACAGGAGCCTTGTCATGATAGACAAATAGGAACATCTGCCTTTCATGAGGATCACATAAAAAACCAGTTAAGTAATTGATCGTTACAGAATCAGAAAAGATAGCAAGCTCAGCCTTTTCCTGATTAAGGTACAAACGAATTTGATCTAATTTAGTCATAGATAAACCTTCTTTCTGCCTTCTATTTTTCCAAAAAATACTTAAAAAAGCAAGCTTATTATGAATTTTTGAAAACTTTTTCAAAAATCAACCGTTAATACTTGAAAGTGGTTACAAATCATGCTAAAATACTTTTTGAAAGCGTCATTTTCAGTTAGAAAGGAAGATGAAGAATGAATACAGATGATACAATCACGATTTATGATGTTGCTCGCGAAGCGGGAGTTTCAATGGCGACAGTTAGTCGAGTTGTAAATGGTAACAAAAATGTAAAGGAAAATACCCGCAAAAAGGTCTTAGAGGTTATTGATCGTCTCGATTATCGTCCAAATGCTGTTGCTCGTGGTCTTGCAAGTAAAAAGACAACAACAGTCGGTGTTGTGATTCCTAATATTGCAAATAGCTATTTTTCTATTCTGGCAAAGGGAATTGATGATATTGCTGCTATGTACAAGTACAATATTGTTCTTGCTTCAAGTGATGAGGACGATGATAAAGAGGTCAATGTTGTGAATACCCTCTTTGCAAAGCAGGTCGATGGCATTATTTTCATGGGACATCACTTGACTGACAAGATTCGGGCAGAGTTTTCTCGTTCGCGTACGCCAATCGTTCTGGCAGGAACGGTTGATCTGGATCATCAGCTGCCAAGTGTTAACATTGATTATAAGGCGGCTGTTGCTGATGTGGTGGATATTTTAGCTAAAGACCACCAAAGCATTGCCTTTGTTTCAGGGCCGCTCATTGATGATATCAACGGAAAGGTGCGTTTAGCTGGCTACAAGGACGGACTCAAGAAGAACAAGCTTGACTTTAAAGAGGGTCTGGTGTTTGAGGCCAACTATTCTTATAAGGAAGGCTTTGAGCTGGCTCAGCGTGTGATCAATTCCGGAGCGACAGCTGCCTATGTTGCAGAGGACGAGCTGGCAGCAGGCCTTTTGAATGGTCTTTTTGAAGCTGGTAAGCGTGTTCCAGAAGACTTTGAGATTATCACAAGCAATGATTCTCCAGTCGTTCAGTACACACGTCCAAATTTGAGCTCTATCAGCCAGCCGGTCTATGACTTGGGGGCTGTTAGCATGCGTATGCTCACTAAGATCATGAATAAGGAAGAATTAGAAGAAAAAGAAATTTTATTGAACCATGGCATTAAAAAGCGTGGGACAACAAAATAGTTCTGCCTGTTTAGGCAGTTTTGAGGACAAACTAGGAGTTTTCTGGTTTGTCCTTTTTAGGAGGTTAAGATGAGTCATCAACTATTAATGCAGGCCTTTGAATGGTATTTGCCTGCCGATGGAAGGCATTGGCAAAGGCTGAAAAGCAGTATTCCTGAGCTACAACAGCTAGGGGTTAGTCAGCTGTGGCTGCCGCCTGCCTTTAAGGGCACTAGCTCTGATGATGTGGGGTACGGTGTTTACGATTTGTTTGATTTGGGAGAGTTTAACCAAAATGGAACTGTCAGCACAAAATATGGCAGCAAAGAGGATTATTTGCAGCTGATTGCAGCCCTAAAAGAGGCAAAAATAAAGCCTATTGCTGATGTTGTGCTGAACCACAAGGCTAATGGTGATCACAAGGAACGCTTTTCTGTGATCAAAATGAATCCAGAGAACCGTCAGCAGGCCCTTACAGAGCCCTATGAGATTGAAGGCTGGACAGGCTTTGATTTTCCCGGCAGACAAAATACCTATAATGACTTTAAATGGCACTGGTACCATTTTACGGGATTGGATTATGACGCCAAGGCTAATGAAACAGGTATTTACATGATCACCGGTGATAACAAGGGCTGGGCCAATGATGAGCTGATTGACGATGAGCATGGTAATTTTGATTATCTAATGTACAATGACTTAGATTTCAAGCATCCTGAGGTAATCCAAAATTTACAGGATTGGGCCAAGTGGTTTATTGAGACAACTGGTATTGAGGGCTTTCGTTTAGACGCTGTGAAGCATATTGATTCTTATTTTATTCAGACCTTTATCAATGATATTCGTACCCAGCTAAAGCCCGATTTAGAGGTTTTTGGAGAATACTGGAAGTCTGATCAGGAATCTATGGAGGATTACCTCGAAGCAACGAAGGCTCAGTTTGCTCTAGTTGATGTTGCGCTGCACATGTCCTTTTTTAATGCTAGCCAGCAGGGAGCTGATTTTGATTTGACCACTATTTTTGATGGCAGTCTTGTGGCTAGTCGGCCAGACCTTGCTATTACCTTTGTGGAAAACCATGACACCCAAAGAGGGCAAGCCTTAGAGTCAACTGTTGAGGAATGGTTCAAGCCCTTAGCCTATGGCCTGATTCTTTTACGACAAGAGGGCAAGCCCTGTCTTTTTTATGGTGATTATTATGGTATTTCTGGAGACTACCCTCAGCAAAGTTTTAAGGAGGTTATCACAAAAATGGCAGAGCTCAGGCAGCAGCTGGTCTATGGGGAGCAGATTGATTACTTTGATCATGCCAATTGTATCGGCTGGACCTGCTTAGGAGATGATCAGCGTCCTCAGCCTTTGGCAGTTGTTTTGTCTAATGGCGATGCAGGCTGGAAGCACATGGAGGTTGGTCAAGCCTATGCTGGTCAAGTTTTTTGTGATTTCTTAGACAATTGTCAGGAGACTGTTGTTGTTGCTGAGGATGGCTGGGCAGATTTCAAGGTAGAGGCAGGCTCTATCTCAGCCTGGGTGTTACAAAAAGCACAGCCAAAAGAAGAAGCTTAGCTGATAGGCTGAATTAATCAGAAGAAAAGGCCAGGTCTTGCTGGCTTTTTGGCCAGTGAGAAAGGTGGGAGGCTTTCTTGAAAGGGCTAATACGTGAGCCTTGAGCTGGAGCTTTCACGATCTTGGTCTAGCTGATATTACCAAGATCAGCCATTTGATGACAGCAAAAGCAGGACTTAAAAGCATTTTTGAGATGAGTATAGGGGTAGAAGAAGCCTTACCCTAAAATCAGTCTAAGGGCTGATTTTTAACTCTCTTAGTGAAAAATACCATAAAATAGGCTATAATAGACAGTATGAAAGTCTTATTGTATTTAGAAGCAGAAAATTATTTAAGAAAATCAGGTATCGGGCGAGCGATTAAGCATCAGGCAAAAGCGCTATCGCTTGTGGGACAGGAGTTCACCACTGATCCAAAGGACGACTATGATTTGGTTCATCTCAATACCTATGGGCTTAAAAGCTGGCTTTTGATGTCAAAGGCTCAAAAGGCCGGTAAAAAGGTGATCATGCATGGGCATTCGACAGAGGAGGATTTTAGAAATTCCTTTATTTTTTCAAATCTAGTGTCTCCTTTATTCAAAGCCTATCTCTGCCGCTTTTACAATAAGGCGGACGCCATTATCACACCGACCCCTTATTCTAAAGCCTTGATTGAGCATTACGGGGTTAAGACTCCTATTTTTGCAGTATCTAATGGGATTGATTTGGAGCAATATGGTGCTAATGCTGACAAAGAAGCTGCCTTTCGGCGTTATTTTAACCTCAAAGAGGGTGAGAAGGTAGTCATGGGAGCGGGGCTTTTCTTTCTTAGAAAAGGGATTGATGAGTTTGTTAAGGTTGCTGAGATGATGCCAGATGTTCGGTTTATCTGGTTTGGTGATACCAATAAATGGGTTATTCCTGCTCGTGTCCGCCAGATTGTCAACGGTAAGCACCCCGATAATGTGATCTTCCCTGGTTATATCAAGGGAGATGTGTATGAGGGGGCTATGACTGGGGCTGACGCCTTTTTCTTCCCAAGTCGTGAGGAAACAGAAGGCATTGTGGTTCTCGAAGCCTTAGCCAGCCGGCAGCATCTTGTTTTACGCGATATACCAGTCTATGAGGGCTGGATTGATCAAGACAGTGCTGAGTTGGCAAATGATACCTCAGGCTTTGTTGCAGCCTTAAGACGCATTCTTTCAGGGGAAAGCAACAAAACAGAGGCCGGCTATCGTGTCGCCGAGGGGCGCAGCCTTGATAGGATTGCTCATCAATTAGTGGCTATTTATCAAAAAGTAATGGAGTTATAAGATGCGTGTAGGTCTATTTACAGATACCTATTTTCCACAGGTTTCCGGAGTGGCTACCAGTATTCGCACCCTAAAGGAGGAGCTGGAAAAAGAGGGGCATGAGGTCTATATTTTCACAACAACAGACAAGCATGTTAAGCGCTTTGAGGATCCGACCATTATTCGGTTACCAAGTGTTCCTTTTGTGTCCTTTACGGATCGTCGTGTGGTTTATCGTGGGCTCATTTCCTCCTACAAGATTGCTAAGGAATATCATTTAGACATTATCCATACTCAAACAGAGTTTAGCTTAGGTTTGTTGGGCAAAATGGTGGGCAAGGCCTTAAGAATTCCGGTTGTTCACACCTATCATACCCAGTATGAGGATTATGTGAGCTATATTGCTAATGGTAAGATCATTCGACCTAGCATGGTCAAGCCCCTGCTTCGTGGGTATTTAAAGGACCTTGATGGTGTTATTTGCCCAAGTCGGATTGTGCTAAATCTTTTGGAAGGGTACGAGGTAACCATTCCTAAGCGTGTGATTCCGACTGGCATTGCACTAGAGAACTATGTTCGTGAGGATATTAAAAAAGAAGATGTCGCTGCCTTGAGAAAGGAATTGGCCATTTCTGATGATGAGACCATGCTATTGAGCCTGTCGCGGGTGTCTTATGAGAAGAATATTCAGGCTATTATCCATCAGCTGCCAGCTGTTTTGAGTGAAAATAGCAGGATCAAGCTTGTCATTGTTGGTGATGGTCCTTATCTTCAAGCCTTAAAGGAGCTGGCTGTCAGCTTAGGCGTTGAGGATCATGTGGTCTTTACTGGTATGATTGCTCATGATCAGGTTGGGCTTTATTATAAGGCCTGTGATTTCTTTATTTCAGCGTCAACGAGTGAGACACAGGGGCTAACTTATATTGAGAGCCTTGCTAGTGGCAAGCCCATCATCGCTCATGGCAATCCCTACCTAGATGATTTGATTACCGATAAGATGTTTGGAACACTTTATTATGCTGAGTCAGAATTGTCAGATGCGATTATTGATGCCATTTTAGAAACACCTCAAATGAACCAGAGGCTGCTAGATGAGAAGCGCTATGAGATTTCAGCTCAGCATTTTGGCAAATCAGTGTACACCTTTTATTTAGATACCTTGATTTCGCGACACAATAAAGAGACGAAAAAGCTAAGTCTCTATCTCAATCGAACAGAAAAGAGTGGCTCAATCAAGCTGGTTCAAGGAGCGATTCACTTGCCTAAGCGAGCAGCTAAGGCAACTGCACTGACATCTGTCAAGGTGCTCAAAGCCCCTATCAAGCTGGTCAATGCGATCCGAGACTTTTTGGACTAAGGCTAAATAAACAAAGAAGCCTGCAATTACAGGCTTTGGTTCTGCGTGAGAGAGCAGATAGCTCTTTAGGATAATCATTTGTCTAAAGGATTTAGTTTGTTGTCTTGTGAACTGAGACGACAGGCGGCAAGTCCTGTTTGAGCTGTTCTTCAAAGGCTTGTGGCAGAAGTTTCAGGGTTCCTTGCCTAGTCATTCTTGCCTTGTGGGCTTGGAGGTCTGTGGGCTTATCTCAGCTTTTTTAGGAAAAATCACTTGAATTATTTCCAAATATTGCTATAATAATCAGGAAGACAAGTTAGATTAGGTCGCATCCTTTAAGCGAGTGCTGGTTGGTGAGAAGAGCACAGGGTGTCTAGTGTAATACTCCTTCCTTGCTTTTATGCAAACATAAAACGGTGGTCACGATATAGCCAAGCTGAGGTGCAGGACAGGATTTCTTTGTCATGCATAAATAAAGGTGGAACCACGCTGATTGCGTCCTTTGGGAGGCAGTCAGTTTTTATTTTGTCGTAGCAGCAGAAGGCTTGGGAGATATAGCCCTGCTTGATTAGCTTGTTTTAAGTATCTAGATGGTTTATAGGAGAAAACAGATGATTACAATCACTTTCCCAGACGGCGCGGTGCGTGAATTTGAATCTGGTGTCACAACCTTTGAGATTGCTGACTCTATCAGCAAATCTCTAGCTAAAAAGGCCTTGGCTGGTAAGTTTAATGGTCAATTAATTGATACCACGCGCGCCATTGAAGAGGACGGTAGTATAGAAATTATAACTGCTGATCATGAGGACGCTTTTGAGGTGCTGCGTCATTCTGCGGCTCACTTGTTTGCTCAAGCTGCTAAGCGCTTGTTCCCCAAGCTGCATCTTGGTGTAGGCCCTGCCATTGCAGATGGTTTTTATTATGATACAGATAATGCTGATGGTCAAATCTCTAACGAAGACCTGCCTCGCATTGAAGAGGAAATGAAAAAAATTGTCAAAGAGAACTTTCCATGTATTCGTGAGGAGATCACAAAAGAAGAGGCTCTTGAGCTTTTTAAGGATGACCCTTATAAGGTTGAGTTGATTAATGAGCATGCAGATGATGCGGCTGGCTTAACTGTTTACCGTCAGGGTGAATTTGTGGACCTTTGTCGTGGTCCTCATGTGCCGTCAACAGGTCGGATTCGGGTCTTTCATTTGTTAAATGTAGCTGGAGCTTACTGGCGTGGCAATAGCGATAATAACATGATGCAGCGTGTCTATGGGACAGCCTGGTTTGATAAAAAGGACCTCAAGGCCTATTTGACACGCCTTGAGGAGGCTAAGGAGCGCGATCACCGTAAGCTAGGCAAGGAGCTTGATTTGTTTATGATCTCTCAGGAGGTAGGACAAGGCTTGCCATTTTGGCTACCAAATGGAGCGACGATTCGTCGCACGCTTGAGCGCTATATCACTGATAAAGAGCTGGCATCAGGCTATCAGCATGTTTATACTCCGCCGCTTGCTTCAGTTGAGCTTTATAAAACATCAGGCCACTGGGAGCATTATCAGGAGGATATGTTCCCGACAATGGATATGGGAGATGGTGAAGAATTTGTCCTTCGTCCAATGAATTGCCCACACCATATTCAGGTTTATAAAAACCATGTGCATTCCTATCGCGAGCTGCCGATTCGTATTGCAGAGCTTGGTATGATGCACCGCTATGAAAAATCAGGGGCTCTTTCAGGGCTTCAGCGCGTGCGGGAGATGACCTTAAACGATGGGCACCTGTTTGTGACGCCAGAGCAGATTCAGGAGGAATTCCAGCGAGCTCTTCAGCTGATTATTGACGTTTATGAGGATTTTAACCTAACAGATTACCGCTTCCGTCTGTCCTATCGTGATCCAAAGGATACACATAAATATTACGATAACGATGAGATGTGGGAAAATGCTCAAAGCATGCTGAAGGCTGCGCTTGATGAAATGGGCGCTGATTACTTTGAAGCAGAAGGAGAGGCTGCCTTTTACGGGCCAAAGCTTGATATTCAGGTCAAAACAGCCCTTGGAAATGAAGAAACCCTATCAACCATTCAGCTGGACTTCTTACTGCCTGAGCGTTTTAATCTGAGCTATATTGGTGCTGATGGAGAAGAACACCGTCCGGTGATGATCCACCGCGGGGTGATTTCAACCATGGAGCGCTTTACTGCTATTTTGATTGAAACCTATAAGGGAGCTTTCCCAACATGGCTGGCACCACGTCAGGTAACAGTTATCCCAATTTCCAATGAGGCCCATATTGACTATGCTTGGGAGGTTGCTAAAATCCTTCGTGATCATGGGATTCGTGCAGATGTGGATGATCGTAATGAGAAAATGCAATATAAGATTCGTGCCTCTCAAACCAGTAAAATCCCTTACCAATTAATCGTTGGTGATAAGGAGATGCAGGACAAGTCAGTTAATGTGCGCCGCTATGGCAGTAAGGCAACACATACCGAAGCTATTTCAGCATTTGTTGATAACATTTTGGCTGATATTGCCCGCAAATCACGCCCAGCTGAAGGCTAAAAAGCAGACCAAGCAAGCTGGTTTTAGATAGGCTGATTAAGCAGACGTCAGCTTGACTTGCAAAACAGATGACATAAAAAAATCTGGGACAAATAGCTACAAGAGCTTTGCTCTCACTCATAGAACTAATGAAAGCAATATAGAAGCCCTCATCAGAAGTAAACTGCTTCTCAAAAATTAGATAAAAAATCTAATGAATGAACTGCGCCCCAAAAGTTAGACAAACTATCTAACGAATGGGGTGCTTTTAACATGACATTAAGACATCAAGACAAGGTAGAAATCTGCGGCCTACAAAACCAGAGTTATTCATTCAAACAATTTGATATCAATCAATTCCATTTAAAGTATTTAGCACGATTAATTGATTGTAAAGCTGCTAAGGAAAAAGATTCGTTCCTCTCCCGAACTAAAGCTTAAAATGATCAATAAGGTTCTTAATAAAGGACAATTTGCATTATAAAATTCTACAGTTAGGTGGCATTGAACTTCCGATCCGCATTGAGAGTATGCTGGGTGCTTTCGGTTGCAAGCTATTTCAACTACTGATTGCTCAAACGCCTATGACAGCTAGAGTAAGTAGTCCATTAATTGTTTATACTAGTTTGAAGAAGAAAGCTCCTCAACGTCGTGAAGCACTTAATGGTGATTTCTCCAATCACCACCATTTTCTATGGGGGTAGTCTATGGAGATTTATGCTTGCTATTAGAAACAAATCGGGAGTTTAGAAGAGCAAATTGCCGCTTGTTTGTCTCACTATGACTGTCAAGTAGAAACCCTAGATTTCATTCATTCCTAGTAGTGACATCATGATAGCTTCAGTCTTTATTTCTGAGACTAGTGTGGATATGAGTTAATTCTAAGCACAGGTCACTTAGCCTCATGGATAGAGCTTTAGCTGGGGAATAATGAAAATGCTGGTAAGAAATGGAGCGCTGGCATTCGACATGGTTATTTTTATTTGAAGAAATCTCTTTATCAGGCTACCTAGGCTACTAGAAATTACACAGGAAGTTTGTTAGTAGAATGATTTTACCAGATTCAAAGTAGGTGTGATTCACAAAAAACGACCATTGCACTTGCATATCAGCTAGTAAACTGGAGCAGGTGGAAGAAGAAACTAAGCTCAATCAGGAGACGATGACAACAATGATTGGCAAGTATGAGTGCTATGCGAGGCAGTTAGAAAAATTAGCTTTTGTCTTTAATTATAAGTCGGAATTAAGAACAAAAGATTAGTGGGAGAAAACAATTTAGAATGTTAGCTAGATTAATCTCAGATACTTAATGAGTGTAATGCTAATTTTTGGACTTAAATAAGCACAATAGTAAGTATTATTTTCTAGAATCTGAAACAAATCTGAAATGTTAGTCATACGATAAGTGTAAAAACAATACTTAAAGGAGTGCTGACCATGAAGCATAAAATGTTGATTTTCTGTTTGCTACTGTCTATTTTTGTATCTCAATTTCATATGTTACATGTCTATGCTGAGACTAGTAGCAAAACTCAATATAATATTCTTATAAAAGAAAGCTTAGATACCAATAAGGTAAAAAAGCAATTAAATGATCAGGGAATGATAGTGCTTGATGAAATTCCTGAAATTAATGTTTTGACAATCGCTGCTGCAAATGACTCATCTATGATTTTGGAAAAGAATTGTAACTATATTGATGACATTTCAAGGAATAATACTTTTACAGTAAATCCCAAAATGACATATCAGTTTGGGCATGCATTTTATTTAGATAGTGATTTAAATTACTGGAATAAACAATGGGATATGCAAAGAAGTATTAGTACTAGTAGTAGGTTTTGGCATAAGTCATCAGGTGAGGTAACCATTGGTGTAATAGATTCTGGTATTACTGATAATAATACTGACATTTCTTCAAAGATCATTTCTGTTCAAAATTTTACGGAGGATCCAGTAACTAAGGCAATTGATGTTAATAATGTTTTGGATAAAACAGGTCATGGTACATCTGTTGTTGGACAAATGTCTTCAAATGGTTATTATACAGGAATTGCTCCAGGCATGAAGGTTAGAATGTATAAGGTGTTTGAAGAGGGAAACGCTCAAGATGAATGGATTTTAAAAGCAATTATTCAAGCAGCAAAGGATGATGTTGATGTCATAAATTTGAGTCTTGGTCAGTATTTATTAAAGGCTTCATCAAATATTGATGAAGATAGAACTGCTCTAATCAATAGCTATCAACGGGCAATCAATTATGCACACAAACAAGGCTCAGTGGTAGTTGCTTCTGTTGGTGATGAGGGAGCTAACTTAAATAATCAAGCTGAGCTTAAGAACTTAGTCAGTGCTCTCACAGGAAGAGCGTTTAGTTCAGTCGATGGGACAATAGAGGATATTCCCGCACAGCTAGATAATGTTGTGACAGTAGGATCTGTTGATGGTGATGGTGCAATATCTAACTTTTCCAATCGTGGAAGGAATGTCGTTGATATCTTTGCGGCAGGTGGAGGAAGCAAGAAGCTAGCGCTTCATGGCTATGACACTTGGATTAACAATAAATTATTTGAGCAAGATTGGGTTATTATCCCAACACTAGAAGGGAAATATACTTATGGCTACGGGACCTCTATTGCAGCCCCTAAAGTAGCTGCTGCCTTAGGTTTAATCATCGAAAAATATGATTTAAAAGATAAACCAGATGAGGCCATAACTATTTTGTATAGTAACTCTTGGAGTAGCTTGGATGATAATGGAAAACCAATTAGATTGTTAAATATTACAGATTTTATCTCAAAATAGTGTAAAATAACAGTGTAACTATTATGAGGTAAGACTATGTATAAGATTCTAGTTGTTGATGATGATTATGAGATTTTAAAACTTATGCGGACCATTCTTGAGATGAAAAATTACAAGGTAACAACCTATCAAGAAGTGACTTTTCCAATCAATTTTAGAGATTTTCAAGGGTTTGACTTGATTTTATTAGATGTCATGATGCCTAATGTTGAAGGTACACAAATTTGTCAATTAATCCGAGATAAAGTTGCTTCTCCTATTATCTTTGTTAGTGCTAAAGATACTGAAGACGATATTATTAAAGGATTAAACCTTGGTGGAGATGATTACATCCCGAAGCCTTTTAGTGTGAATCAGCTTATAGCTAAGGTGAGTGCTCATCTGAAACGTGAAGAGCGAGTAAAGCATGGGGAAAATGTCGAAAAGATAACAAGAGAATTATTACCAATCACCTTTTATTTACAAGAAAAAATGCTTTGTGTTAGTGGAAAACCAGTACCATTAACGAGTCGAGAGTATCATATTTTAGAGTTGCTTTCAAGTCATCCTAACAAGGTATTCACTCGTGAAGATATCTATGAGCATGTCTATGATGATGAAGCAAATGCTCTATTTCGCTCTATTTCAGAGTATGTTTATCAGATTCGTATAAAATTTGCTCCTTTTAACTTGAATCCTATTAAGACAGTTCGTGGAGTGGGGTATAAGTGGTATGACTAAAACATACTCAATAAGGTATAGAGTAGGAATAACAGTTGGCGAGATTTTAATAGGGATAGCAATTTTAGTTATATCTCTTCTTATCATTCCCTATTTGTTAGTGTTTACTAAACAGTTAAATATTCATGGGACAAGTTTTGATATCGTTTTAGGTGATAAGGTTTCAACAGAAGAAATCACTAAACAGATGGATACACTTACGTTTGATTACGTCCTTTTTAATCGAAAGAATGGTGAAGTTCTTAATGGGAACTATCAAAAAACGGAATTAAGTTATTACGAGACAGTTTTTGAGGATAAAAAGCCAATTAATGTGGGTACAATTGACTATAAAGCTTATAGTAATGACCAAATATTATTGGTTGTGAGACAACCAACACTCCCAGAGTTTGTTAATCCCTCCCTTCGAAAAGTTTCCTTTAATACCTTATCTATTATCCTGTTTATCGTAGGGACACTATCTATTGTATTTATCTCTGTCACAAAGCTATTGAGAGAGTTTGCTCATGATTTCCGTTTAATTCAAAAAATTTCTTTAAATATGGGGAGTCGTGATTATAAAATTGAACGCTCAACAACAAAAATAAGTGAATTTAATGATATATTAGCTATGCTCTATCAAAAGGATGATGAACTGACGATATTGTTAGAAGCTGAAAGAGCTGAAAAGAAGGATCTCTCTTTTCAAGTAGCGGCTCTTTCACACGATATAAGGACACCTTTAACGGTTTTAAAAGGAAATTTAGAATTACTTGAAATGACAGATCTTTCTAATCAACAGATAAGCTTTATTGGTTCTATTAATCATAGTGTTTCAGTATTCGAGAAATATTTTAATTCAATGATAACCTATTCTCGCTTGTTAATAGAAGAGAGAGATTATCAGGAAGTTATAGAGGTAACAGAATTTATGAGCGGTTTGCAGATTGAAATTCAGGAAATTATGCATACTGAACAGGTTGATTTTGACATGAAGAACAATCTTAGAATCACTCATTTTAAAGGTAATCGATTCAATTTAGAAAGAGCTCTCATTAATATTTTAGTTAATGCTGCACAGCATGCTACTGATGTGAAGCAAGTTAGCTTAACTGCAAAAGAAGAACAAGATCAGCTAATTTTTGAAATCTGGAATAGTGGTTCGAAGTTTTCAAAACAAGCATTAAATGGTGCTAATAAATTATTCTTTACTGAGGATAATGGTAGAAGCAGCAAGCATTATGGGATTGGTTTATCTTTTGCTCAAGGTGTCGCTGTAAGGCATCAGGGTAAGTTACAATTATTAAATCCACTCAAGGGTGCCCAGGTTAATTTAATCATTAGAAAGTATGAGCTCCTCCTGTAAAGTAGATAGTTAAATCATGACCACCCGTTAGATGAGCTGTACTTCCATTCGTTAGAGTTTCTGTCTAACTTTTTGGAGATTGCTTCAAAAACAAGTGCCTTGGCTTCTGTAGGTTGATCTCCTCAGCCGAGCCTAAAGACAATCACTGAACAGTGTTTACTTGATTATCGCCCGTTCAACGGGCTTTTTTCATATTCTGAACTCGCTGGCCTTCATATTCTTAAATACTCAAGAATCAACTGAATATTATTTTACTGACATTATAGCTTTTAGTCATAATGAAGGTTATGCAACGTTTGTAGCCCAAATAAGTCTTTAACCGGACAAAGATAGGTTCCATATTCACGTTGTAAGAACATTTGGTTGCTTGCTTCTATAAAAATGTTTGATTTTCTTTTTATTCCAAATCTTGATGCTTTCATTATTTTCTGAACAAATATTGAAAAAGAAACCGTATGATTAAATAAAAAAGGAGGTGTAATCATGGATGTAAAAATTCAGGATATTAGGAAATCTTATAAAGATAGAGACATTTTAAAAGGAGTTTCATTTGAGATACAGAAAGGCACTATATGTGGACTGCTTGGTATCAACGGTGCTGGGAAATCAACGCTAATGAAAATTATTTTCGGTTTAGAAAAAGCGGATAGTGGAAATGTGATTTTTTATAACCAAAAGGATCAGCATGTGAACTATGAGATCGGTGCATTAATTGAATCTCCAGCGATATATATGAATTTGTCAGCTTTTGATAACTTAAAAACCAGAGCACTCTTATATAACATTTCTGGTGAAAGGATGTACTGACCCCCAAAAGTTGGACACGACATATTAGTGAAAGGATTTAGTTCTGTATTGCACAGGGCTAAGTCCTTTTAGCTTTGCTTTAATGCGTTTGTTGTTGTAGTAAAAAATGTAATCTGTAATAGCTTGTTCAAGCTCATTAAGGGATTGATAAGTTGTCTCAAGGCCGTAAAACATCTCAGATTTGAGAATACCAAAGAAGGACTCCATCATCCCATTATCTGGACTATTTCCCTTGCGAGACATGGATGGACGAATGCCTTTAGTCTCCAAAAAGTGATGATAAGACTGATGTTGATATTGCCAGCCTTGATCGCTGTGGAGAATCGTTCCATTGTACGAATCCGCTGGAAAAGCCTTCTCAAGCATGGTTTGTACTTGCTTCAAGTCAGGCGATCGAGACAGGGTGAAATCAATAATCTCACTGTTATAGCCGTCAAGAACAGGCGATAGATAGAGTTTCCCCTCAGGTAAGGTAAATTCCGTCACATCGGTATAGCACTTCTCGTAGGGCTTAGAACCTTCAAACTGACGTTTAATCAGATTATCAGCCTTTTTGCCAACCTCACCTTTGTAAGAAGAATACTTGCGCTTACGACGGATACGAGCTTTTAAGCCCATGACAGTCATCAAACGTTGTACTTTTTTGTGATTGACGATAAAACCACGATTTCTTAGTTCCAGATGAATGCGACGATAGCCATAATTGCCATGATGTTCATCATAGATGCCTTGAATGAGCTCCTTTAAGTCCATGTCCTTATCTTCTTGAGCTAGTTGCTTGACTTGATAATAATAGGTTGACCGCGATAAATCAAGGATTTCAAGCAAAGTTGCTAGAGAAAATTGACCGATTAATTCTTGGATGATTTCTGTTGCTCTTTGAGCTTTGCTTCGTCCCTCAACCGGTATTCTCTCAGCTTTTTTAGCACAGCATTCTCCGCTCTAAGGTAGTCTAATTCTTTTTGGAGTCGCTCCAACTCTGTCATTTGTTCTAAAGTCTTCTTTGGTTGACGTCCCATCTTTGGTGGCCTCCCTCTTCTTTTCTCAAGAATAGTATAGCCGTTTTTCTTGTATTGCGCTATCCACCTTGAAAGCATACTAGAATTTGGTAAAGCATAGTCTAAGGACGTCTGTTTTTGAGATTGACCATCAATCAGAACTTTATCTATTATCTCTTGCTTCAGTTCTGGAGAATAATAACTATTCTTACCTTTTTGGACAATGGCTAACCCATACCTGTCAATCAGGCGAATCATGTATTTGAGGTCAGATTCTGCAATACTAAACTTTTCTGATAAGCATTTAATGGACTTTCCAATGTGCCGTAGCTCATAGATTTGAACCTTGTCTTCATAACTCAATGTCATAAAAATAGCCCCCCAATTGTTAGATTTTATGTCTAACTTTTGGGGGGCAGTTCACAAGTCCTCGGCACGATAGTCCTGAACCCTTGTTTCAGCCTACTTCTTCACTGTCCTAAGATCGCTTTTAGGATGGCCTTGCCAAGTCTAGGCCTTAGTTGGAGTACCGTAACATTCGCAGCAGCCTTTATCAGCTAATGTCTTAGAATGATAATAGGTCATGCGACTTATCTAGCGCGTGAATGACCTTGAAGCTTGCCTTGTGTGCTTTCTTCTGTCTATTTCAAGTAGAGCTGAATGACTATCAGTTACCTGTAGGCAGAGGCTGTAGCAGCCTTGATTTATTAAATGATATTGAACATGATGTGATCAGACAAAAAAGGTTAGGCTAAAGGCTCGCCTTTTTTTGCTAACTAAGCCTTGTTTTTGCTGTTTTTTCTTTTCTTGTGTTCAGGTATTCAGTATAATAAAGTTAACTTGTTCGCAAAAGGATGGTTACAATGAGACAGCTAATCGCAGCTATGGTTGAGAAAAATCAGGATTTACCAAGAAACATCCTTGTGGCTGAGATGAGCTTGGAAAAAGCTGTGCAGCCAGATGATTATCGCGTAAAGGATTATCGAAATCTGCGGCAGATCAGATTGACTACATCAGGGCTTGTGCTAGAGGTTCGATTACTAAAAGGGCTACCAGCCAGGTGGCTGAAAAAGGACACAAGTGCTAAGCCTTCTAAAGCAGTTAATAGCCGAGCATTAGCTGAGCATAGCCATGTACTGAGCGTTAATCAGGCGGCCTTACAGCAATTTCTAGCAGAAACAGGAGATCAAAATCCTCTTCATCAAACAGCTCCCTATATCTTACCGGGAGCCCTCTTGATGGAAGAGGTTAGCAGCTGGCTTACTTTAGATTACCGTAGGCTAAGCCTGCGTTTTTATGCCCCAGCGGTTGTGAATGCTCCTATTCACCTAGTGATGAGAGAAAAAGCTATCAGCCTCTATCAGGCAGGAGAATTAGTCGCAAAAGGAGAGCTTCACGTATGATTGATGTCTACATTCAAAGAGGGCTTAGAACGCCTATTGGTCTAGCTGGCAAGCAATTTGCTAGGGTGCGTCCAGAACTGCTTGGTGCTCAGCTGATTAATGCCTTAGTCAAAGCAGATAAGCTGGCTATTGATGAGGTGATCTGCGGTAATGCTGTTGGGACAGGCGGTAATATTGGCCGGCTGATGACTCTGTATTCTGACTTGGGAGAGACCGTACCTGCCATAACCGTTGACATGCAATGTGCCTCGGCTGGTGCAGCTCTTACTATGGGCTATGCTAAAATCAAGGCAGGTCTTGCCACTAGCTTGTTAGCAGGAGGGATCGAAAGCAGCTCTTTGCAGCCTCAGCGTATCTATGCTGCTGCTGATAGCCGATCAGGTGCTTATCAGGTAGCTCAGTTTTCACCAGATACCAGTAGCCAGCTGGCTATGATAGCAGGAGCAGAGCGGGTGGCTCAGGCCTACCAAATGACCCCCTCACAGCTCAACCAGTGGACCCTTACTAGCCACCAGCGAGCACACATAGCTAGGCAGAAGCATTGGTTAGCTGATATTATATTAGCAATGCCAGGAATGTCTGATCAAGGCATTCGCCCTCGCCTGTCAGAAAAGGTCTTGAGCAAGGTGCCGCCGATACTTGATAAGGCTGGCCTCATCAGTGCTGCTAATACCTGCTTGACCCATGACGCAGCAGCATTTTTAGTGCTAAGCAATCAAAGATCAGCCTATCAAATCCTTGATCTTGTTGAGGTTGCTGGCAATCCTAAAACCAGTCCTCAAATGGTGGTTGAGGCCAGTCAGGTCTTATTAGCTAGAAACGGCCTAGCCATGACGGATATGGATGCGATCGAGTGGAATGAAGCTTTTGCAGTGATTGATCTGCTTTTTGAGCATTATTTTGTGGAGGCCCTTGATCGCTACAATATTTTTGGAGGCGCTCTTGCCTACGGTCATCCCTTTGGCGCGTCAGCAGCCATTATCATTTTGCATCTAATGCAGGCTTTGGCCTTAAAGCAAGGAAGGTATGGTTTAGCAGCCATTCCAGCAGCTGGTGGTCAAGCCTTTGCCCTGTTATTGGAATATCATAAGGACTACTCACATGCTATCTAGACTGCTAGCTTGGGCAAGCCAAGCACCACAAAGACCTGCTATCCTAACAGACCAAAAAACCCTAACCTATCAGGATCTTGTAGAGCAGATCTTGGCTTATCAGCCTCAGGAGTCTATCTCCTATCCGACCCTGATTGTCAAAAGGGATTGCTTCCAGCAGCTGATTGCTTTTTGCTATCATTTGCAACATGGAAACTACCCACTTATCTGTCACCCAAATCTACCAGAACAAGAGCAAAGGCGTCTGTCTAGCTGCGATCCTCCATCAGACAAGGCGGCTTTTGCGGTGCTTAGCTCTGGCTCTACTGGCCGTCCCAAGGTTTTTTGGCGCTCCTGGGCTTCTTGGTCTAATTTTTTTGAGCAGCAAAACCAGCTGTTTTATTTCTCGGAGCAAACAAGGCTATTTAGCCATGGAAGCTTGAGCTTTACAGGCAATTTGAACTTAGCTCTGGCGCAGCTCTGGGCCGGAGGCTGTCTGGTCTTTAGTGATCAGCGGTCCTTTAAGGGCTGGTCCTCTGTTTGGCGCAGGCAAAAGGTTACTCATTTATATCTCTTACCGAGTCTGCTACAGCGGCTACTGCCTTACTTTTCTGCTGATAGCTATTTTGCCCCGTATTTATTAACCTCATCTCAGCACTTGTCACCAGAGCTGATTCGCAGCTATTACCAACGCTTTCCGCGGCTTGAGTTGTTGATGTTTTACGGTGCCAGTGAGCTTTCCTTTATCAGCTGGTGTCAGGGCTTTGAGGCTATGGCAATAGCTGGCTTTGTAGGGCGTCCCTTTCCTCAGGTAAAGCTGGAGCTCCGAGAGGGGCACATTTTTGTTCAGACTCCCTATGCCATTGAGGGCATTGAGCAGCCCTATAGTGTCGATGATGTGGGGGAAATGACAGCAGCAGGCTTGATTCTAAAGGGGCGAACCAAGGACTGGGTGAATCAGCAAGGTGTCAAATGCCATCTTCCTAGCCTTGTTCAGCTAGTCCACCAGTCAGGAGTTGTTCAAGAAGCAGCAGCGATAAAGGGTGGCAGCAGTGCAGCTGATGAGCATGTGATCCTGTGCTTGGTGTTGAAAAAGCAGGGAAGCCTTACCGCTGTTAAGGCCTATCTTGAGGCGCACCTAAGCCCAGCTCAGAGGCCTAAACGGTATATACTCTTAAAGGAGCTACCACTTAATGACAGTGGAAAGCTTGATAGCAGAAGGCTTAGCCAGCTCGCCCACAAATCAACTAAAGCTGCTCATAACACCAAATAAGGAAAAGTCACCTGAGCCCAAAGCATCAGCTCAATATGGTATAATATGGTCAAAAAAGGAGGTCAGTTGATGAAGCAGGATATGTTAGCACGTTATCAGGCACTCAAGCCTTACGTAAGAGCAGGTCTTTCCTCGACCTCTCAGCAGCTATTGGCAGCTGCCTCAGCTATTGATGCTCGCTTAGGCTCACCGACCTTTTTAGCCATTTGGCAGTGTGAAAAACAGTGTCGATCTCCCAAGGAATTACTAGGGCTTGTTCTAGATCTTGTCGGCATGCCAATAGAGTTATCCGGAAGGCTAGAGGATACGCAGGCTCTGCTGAGTCGCTTTTATCCTGACTTGCCACCGGATCATTGCTTTTGGGTGGAGCTAGCCCAGATGGTTAGTCTTGCTTTTCCGGATAAGGAGCTAGCGCAGCAGAGCGCGTTAGCTAAGGGTCTTCATCAGCTTCGCTATCTCATTTCGAGCCAGCAGGCACAATATATTCGCAGCCATTTTAGATCAGAGGACATGACTGACGCTCAGGCACTGGCTATCTTTCTCAAGGATAAAAAAGGCCCAGCTTTTTGGCGCAGCCAGCCTGACTACACGCTTATGGAATCGGCTCGTCTGCATAACAAGCTAAAGCTTGTCAATGGATTAGCAAGCTTTCCTGATCATGAGATTTCCCATAATATTAAAATTCTGTTGCATTTCCATACCGAATTTATCCTCGATAGTCAGGGGTGTTTTCTTAATGAAATAGATGGTGAAGTGGTGACCAACAAGGGAATCATTAACGGAGCCTCCTTCAATTATGGCACAGCAGGCAAGAGGCATTGGGAGCTAGATGTTGCTCCTATCAGCCGACATGACCCGACCTTTAGGAAAAAATGCTTAGTAGGCCACCAAGCTCCTAAGTGGCTGAAGCGCTCTTGGCTTCAGTTATCGCCACTAGATTTTGACTATTCTTATTTTAATGCTAAGGGCTTTTTTAGCCTCAATAGCAAAAGCTGCTTTGCCTTGGTTAAGCGACAGGCACGTGCCTTTAGATGGCAGATCTGGCGTAGCAGATTTTTTAAGTAATGGATCAGTAGCTGGCTTGCTTGATGAGGTATTTAGAGAGCGTTTTTGTGGCTAGTATAGTGGTCATTGTCAATTTCTCCTAAATTTTGATATAATCAAAAGGACATAATAAAATGATCGGTCTCGTCTCTAAATCCTTATGGAATAGGGATTAGGCAGCGTAGCAATTAATGAAGAGAAATGTTCTGAGGTATAAGCATGAAGAAAATACTGATTGTTGATGATGAAAAGCCGATTTCTGATATCATTAAATTTAATCTGACAAAGGAAGGCTATGATACGGTCACAGCATTTGATGGCAAAGAGGCCGTTGCAGTCTTTGAAGAGGAAAAGCCAGATTTGATTATTTTGGATTTGATGCTTCCTGAATTAGATGGCCTTGAGGTAGCCAAGGAAATCCGCAAGACCAGCCATATTCCTATCATCATGCTATCTGCTAAGGATAGCGAATTTGATAAGGTGATTGGACTTGAAATAGGGGCCGATGATTATGTGACTAAGCCCTTTTCAAATCGTGAGCTGCTGGCGCGTGTCAAGGCACATTTGCGTCGGACAGAGACTATTGAGACAGCAGTAGCCGAAGAAAATGCCTCCTCAGGCTCTCAGGAGCTAACCATCGGCAATCTACAGATTTTACCAGATGCCTTTATCGCTAAAAAGCATGGTCAAGAGGTTGAGCTGACCCATCGTGAGTTTGAATTGCTGCATCATCTGGCAAACCATATCGGACAGGTCATGACACGTGAGCATTTGCTTGAGACCGTATGGGGCTACGATTATTTTGGCGATGTTCGAACCGTTGACGTTACTATCCGTCGCCTGCGCGAAAAAATAGAGGATACACCGAGTCGTCCAGAGTATATTTTGACAAGACGTGGTGTTGGGTACTACATGAAGGCTTATGACTAAGGACATCATTGGAAACCTTTCTGCATTTGAGCTAGCCATACTCTTATTGCTTGTTTTTGTTGCTTTTTATTTCATTCATTTAGCCATTCGTGATTATCGCAATGCTCGGATCATTCGTCTGATGAGCCATAAGATAAGAGATTTGATCAATGGTCGCTATACTGATACGATCAATGAAAAGGCTGATATTGAATTGATGGAGCTGTCTGAGCAGCTCAACGACCTATCAGATGTTTTTCGTCTGACCCATGAAAACCTTGCCCAAGAGAAAAATCGTCTTGCTAGTATTTTGGCTTATATGACAGATGGGGTCCTTGCGACCAATCGTTCCGGCAAGATTATCATGATTAATGAGACTGCTCAAAAGCAGCTCAATTTAAATCGTGAGCAGGCGCTGGAAAAAAACATTACAGATTTATTAGACAGTGACTCACCTTACACCTACCGAGAGCTGGTCTCAAAAACACCGATTGTGACCTTAAATCGTCGTAATGACACAGGAGAGTTTGTTTCGCTGCGGCTGCGTTTTGCGCTTAATAGGCGAGAGAGCGGCTTTATTTCAGGTCTAGTTGTTGTGCTTCATGACACGACTGAGCAGGAAAAGGAGGAGCGTGAGCGCAGACTCTTTGTCTCAAATGTTAGCCATGAGCTTCGCACACCTTTGACCTCTGTCAAGTCATACCTAGAGGCTCTAGATGAGGGCGCGCTAAAGGAGGACATAGCCCCAAGCTTTATAAAGGTCTCACTAGACGAAACCAATCGCATGATGCGCATGATTTCAGATTTGCTCAATCTATCAAGAATTGATAATCATGTGACACAGCTGTCTGTTGAAATGACCAACTTTACAGCCTTTATGACCTCTATCTTAAACCGCTTTGATTTGGTGAAAAATCAGCACACCAGTACAGGAAAATCCTATGAAATTGTCAGAGATTACCCTATCACCTCTATTTGGCTAGAAATTGATAACGATAAAATGACGCAGGTCATTGAAAATATTTTAAACAATGCCATCAAATATTCACCTGATGGTGGGAAAATTATCGTAAACATGAAAACAACAGATACCCAGCTAATCATTTCGATTTCTGATGAGGGATTGGGCATACCAAAGAAGGACCTGCCTTTGATTTTTGACCGTTTTTACCGAGTGGATAAGGCTAGAAGTCGGGCGCAGGGGGGGCCGGCTTAGGGCTGGCTATTGCTAAAGAAATTATTAAGCAGCGCCGCGGCTTTATCTGGGCTAAGAGTGACTATGGCAAGGGGTCAACCTTTACCATTGTGTTACCTTACGAAAAGGATGCTGCTATCTATGATGAATGGGAGGATGATATTGATTAATTGATGAGTGAGGTTGGCTTTAAATATAGTATTTTAGCATCAGGATCGACAGGTAACTGCTTTTACTTGGAAACGCCCAAGAAGCGACTGTTGATTGATGCAGGACTGACTGGAAAGAAAATCACCAGTCTTCTTGCTGAGATTGACAGAAGGCCTGAGGATTTGGATGCTATCTTGATTACCCACGAGCATTCCGACCATATCAAGGGTGTTGGAATCATGGCTCGAAAATATAACCTAGATGTCTATGCCAATGAAAAGACTTGGCAGATGATTGATGAGCGTCATATGATTGGCAACCTAGACGTCGCACAAAAGCATGTCTTTGAAAGAGGTAAGACCATGACCTTTGGAGACATTGACATTGAGAGCTTTGGTGTTAGTCATGACGCTGTAGACCCACAGTTTTACCGCATTATGAAGGATAACAAGTCCTTTGTCATGCTGACGGATACAGGATATGTGAGCGACCGCTTGGCTGGGATCATTGAAAATGCTGACGGCTACTTGATTGAGTCAAATCACGATGTGGAGATATTGCGAGCCGGCTCTTATCCTTGGAGCCTCAAGCAGCGAATCTTATCTGACCTAGGGCATTTATCCAATGAAGATGGTGCTGGCGCTATGATTCGAAGCTTGGGCAATAAAACAAAGAAAATCTACCTCGGTCACCTAAGCCAGGAGAACAATATCAAAGAATTAGCACACATGACAATGGTCAATCAGCTAGCAATGGCAGATTTAGGTGTTGGAACAGATTTTACTGTTCATGACACCTCACCAGATACCGCCTGTCCCTTGACAGACATCTAGCCTTATGACTTCACCCCTGCTTGTTACTGAACTGCCCCCCAAAAGTTAGACATAAAATCTAACAATTGGGGGGCTATTTTTATGACATTGAGTTATGAAGACAAGGTTCAAATCTATGAGCTACGGCACATTGGAAAGTCCATTAAATGCTTATCAGAAAAGTTTAGTATTGCAGAATCTGACCTCAAATACATGATTCGCCTGATTGACAGGTATGGGTTAGCCATTGTCCAAAAAGGTAAGAATAGTTATTATTCTCCAGAACTGAAGCAAGAGATAATAGATAAAGTTCTGATTGATGGTCAATCTCAAAAACAGACGTCCTTAGACTATGCTTTACCAAATTCTAGTATGCTTTCAAGGTGGATAGCGCAATACAAGAAAAACGGCTATACTATTCTTGAGAAAAGAAGAGGGAGGCCACCAAAGATGGGACGTCAACCAAAGAAGACTTTAGAACAAATGACAGAGTTGGAGCGACTCCAAAAAGAATTAGACTACCTTAGAGCGGAGAATGCTGTGCTAAAAAAGCTGAGAGAATACCGGTTGAGGGACGAAGCAAAGCTCAAAGAGCAACAGAAATCATCCAAGAATTAATCGGTCAATTTTCTCTAGCAACTTTGCTTGAAATCCTTGATTTATCGCGGTCAACCTATTATTATCAAGTCAAGCAACTAGCTCAAGAAGATAAGGACATGGACTTAAAGGAGCTCATTCAAGGCATCTATGATGAACATCATGGCAATTATGGCTATCGTCGCATTCATCTGGAACTAAGAAATCGTGGTTTTATCGTCAATCACAAAAAAGTACAACGTTTGATGACTGTCATGGGCTTAAAAGCTCGTATCCGTCGTAAGCGCAAGTATTCTTCTTACAAAGGTGAGGTTGGCAAAAAGGCTGATAATCTGATTAAACGTCAGTTTGAAGGTTCTAAGCCCTACGAGAAGTGCTATACCGATGTGACGGAATTTACCTTACCTGAGGGGAAACTCTATCTATCGCCTGTTCTTGACGGCTATAACAGTGAGATTATTGATTTCACCCTGTCTCGATCGCCTGACTTGAAGCAAGTACAAACCATGCTTGAGAAGGCTTTTCCAGCGGATTCGTACAATGGAACGATTCTCCACAGCGATCAAGGCTGGCAATATCAACATCAGTCTTATCATCACTTTTTGGAGACTAAAGGCATTCGTCCATCCATGTCTCGCAAGGGAAATAGTCCAGATAATGGGATGATGGAGTCCTTCTTTGGTATTCTCAAATCTGAGATGTTTTACGGCCTTGAGACAACTTATCAATCCCTTAATGAGCTTGAACAAGCTATTACAGATTACATTTTTTACTACAACAACAAACGCATTAAAGCAAAGCTAAAAAGACTTAGCCCTGTGCAATACAGAACTAAATCCTTTCACTAATATGTCGTGTCCAACTTTTGGGGGTCAGTACAGTTACAGACTTGACAAGTGGGGGTGTTTTCGTGAGGTAAAAACATGTATTAAAATAGCTACATAGTAGCCCCATTAAATAAGAAATGTTGTTGCTTTGTGATAATGCTAACTGGAAGGATTAATTATATGCTATAATAAAGATAATAAGTATAAGATTAAGGAGCTCTTATGAAAATAAGAACTTATGGTTGGGTACAGATTTCTTTGAAGTACCACGAGAATCACTCAGAAACAAACTGATTAATGGGATTCAATCATTTTCATATTTAGAATTAGTTGGAACATCAAAGGATAAGAATAACAAATCTCCCCGAAAGCGTTCAGATGCAATGGCAGATTCTTTGATTCAAATCAGCATCGTACCTCAACAGGCAAAAAATACAGGTAAAACTTGGACGGATAATTGGACATCAGATGGTTTTTTAAGATGGGCTGTTAGCCTGAATTTTGTGTCGGTAGATAGAGAAACGGATATGTTTTCAATTACTTCGAAGGGGTTGCATTTTTCTAGGGCAATAATTAATTCGGAAGAAGAAACTGCTATTTTAAGAAAGGCACTGTTGTCATACCCGCCAGCTACACAAATCTTATCTTTATTGGCTGATAGCGGTACTTATTGTACTAAATATTATTTAGGTGAGCAGCTTGGTTTTCGTGGTGAAAAAGGCTTTACTTCCTATAATGAAGATATTATGTTTGATTGGTTAGGATCTGCCACTAAATCAGAGAAAAAACTTATTAAAGCTGATATAGAAGGAACAAGTGATAAATATGCACGCGGTATTTGTAATTGGCTAAAAAATGTTGGTTTGGTTGATTCACAAACGATTAAGCGTACCTTTACTAATGGTGAAAAAGATGGATTTCAAGGTTATAAAATTAATGGTCGTGGTCTTCATGCTTTACGACAAGCTCAGGGGGATTCTAAGCATAGCAAGCTTGAAAAATTTGTGATGTGGGAATTTTTTGCAACTCATGGCAATAATCGCGAGTATGTTCGTACTCGGAGAGCTTATATCGTCAAGTTTCTCCAAGAAACTAATTCTTTGGCTATTCTATCAGATAAACTAAGGGCTAAGGGTTTTTACGATGAACTGGAGATTATCTTATCAGATATTCAAGGATTGAATTATTTTGGTTTGAGGATAGATATTTCTAGCAATAGAGTTTCTTTGAAGGATAAGATCAACGATTTTCTATTCCTGAACTAGAAATTACACAAGAATTAAAGGATGAGCAGGCAGAAAAGCGTAAGGCAAAATTTTTAAAAGAGACTAATTTACCAATGAAATATATTGAATTGCTTGATATTGCTTACGATGGTAAGCGAAATCGAGATTTTGAAATTGTTACAATGGAATTATTTAGAAATGTATATAGATTGCATTCTAAGCTTTTAGGTGGTGGCAGAAAGCCAGATGGTTTACTCTATCAAGATCGTTTTGGTGTGATTGTAGATACAAAGGCTTATGGAAAAGGTTATTCTAAATCTATCAATCAGGCTGATGAAATGATTCGGTATATTGAGGATAATAAGCGACGAGATGAAAATCGTAATCCGATAAAGTGGTGGGAAGCTTTTCCAGATACGATTCCACAAGAAGAGTTTTATTTTATGTGGGTGTCAAGTAAATTCATTGGAAAATTTCAAGAGCAGCTTGATTATACCTCTAATGAAACACAAATTAAGGGAGCAGCCCTCAATGTAGAGCAATTGCTTTTGGGAGCAGATTTGGTTCTTAAAGGACAACTGCATATTTCCGATTTACCATCTTATTTTCAAAATAAAGAAATTGAATTTGTAAAAGCATAGCTAATTCAACTATGCTTTTATTATTTTGGATTTGGTTTATAATTGGTAATCAATACTTCAATGCTATCTTCTTTTCTTGTGTTGTATGAAGCATTTTTATAATTGTAATTTAAAGTGGTGAGATATAGACTTTCATCTTGAACAAATTGCTCAAGTAAATCATTGTGCTTTCCTTTATGAACAAGAACATTACTAAGTGCAACCTTAATTTGTTTCTTGTTAAGGTCTCTTATTAATTGATACATTTCAATTTCTTGTTTTTCGCCCCAGTTTGTGAAGCCACGATTTCCATCATTATAGCTGCCAGTCGTTATGAGGTAGGGGGGATCAAGATAAACAAAATCATCTATTGATAATGTAGAAATATCAAAATCTGAGAAAAATTGATCAGAGAAAGTGGCATCTAAACGGTGTAGTCGAGCTACAAAATTGAGTAGATTGGATTTCATATTTTCACTAAAATGACTTCTATTTCTGCCGAATGGGTTATTGAATTCCATTGAGTTATTAAAGCGAAATTGATAGTTATAGCTATAAGACGATAGTACGTATAAGTCTAGTGGATTTGGATGAGTATTATAATGTTTTCGGAATGTTAAAAAGCCTTGTTCATTGGTCTTGCTGAGTTGATATTCTGAAATTCGATGCTCAATTTGTTCAAGTATCTCAAGTGGGTCATGTGATTGAAAATATCGAAACATGTCATTAATGCGATAGTTCATATCATTAAAGATGTGTTTTTTAGCAGGAACATTGATACCAACGTTTGCCCCCCCACTAAACATATCAACAAATGTATTGATATGTCGGGGAAAAATTGGAATGATTTGATTTAGCAGTCGATATTTTCCACCGATATAATTTAATGGGCTTTTTATATACTTTTTTTGACTGATGATGGCTGCCTTTTTTTTAGTTTGTGATTTGAAGCGATTATTTATCGGCTTTCTTTGAATATAAAAAAGAAGTTCGTATAAGTCTTTGTTCTGAGATTTTTTCTTAGATTGATATTTTCGGTAAGGAATCCGTTTCACATCAATTTGATTATTGAACGAATATCGTTGAAGTAAAAGTGTTAAATCTTCTTCGGATATAATACCCTCGGTATTGTAACTTAGAATGATATGACTAGCATTAATATTAGCAATTAAATCTTCCATTGCTTTTAAAGCCTTTGTTTTTGTTGAATAATCACTTTTAAGAGTTTTCCAATCAAAAATTTTAGTAATCCCTTTTAAAATTGGCTTTTGATGTCGGGCGATGTTTTCGAGTAAATGATAATTTGATGCGTATTGTCGAGCATTGTAGGGGGTATCAATGTAAACAATATCTGCTTTTATTTTTTGACTAATTCATTAGCATTTTCATTAAACGCTTTGTTAGGACGATAATTATCAAAAATAGTTTCTTCTGCTAATGTTAAGGAATGCAACGCTCGGTTGTCCCAATGCTTGAGAAAAGCGCCATAGGTTCCAGTAATATTACTAACATAAGGAATAGCTTCTATCAAAGCATTTAAAAGGTAAAAATATTCGTACTCTGTGAGTAATTGATTGTTGTTCCAATCTTCTATGATCTGTCTGATATTATCAATTTTTTCAGTATTTTCTTGTGTTAGATACATACAATCTCCTAGAGGAGAGTAATTTTTTGTGTAATATCCAATTTTACCATTAAGCCTTTGTAGATAATCAATTGGATCTAAAATTCCTACTGCTTTTAGTTTATTAAAGGATAGGTAAGAATTATTTTCTATAATAGCCTTTGCTTTAACATAGTTAAAGTATAAAATATCATTAGAATAAACAGTATAATATTGTTTAAAGAAGTTTGAAACCACATTAGTGCCTGCAAATAAATCTAAAAAAAACTTCTTCATCACCAGTTTTATGTTTGTCTAGCATGGTCTTAATTTCTGTCAACAATAATTTTTTAGAACCAATATATCTCATTCTACATCCTTAATCATCCTTTAGTTGTTTCATTATAGCATATTCATGTTGAAGTTCCAATATTTTATTTGAAAAATTATCTTTTGCTGTATTTCTTTATTGTAGTTTTTAAGCTTAGTTTATATGTTGTTGATTAAAGGGAAGAAGAACTTAGGTTATCTAAATTGAGGAATTCGTCTGTAGGTAACAATGTATTATGTGGCCGAGAGATTTATTTTATATATTAATGAGATATAAGACCCCTATCCCGTCCAGCGTGACAGACTTGCTATGGAAAAGCTTATTTTGAGGCTGTCTGAGGCTTGCTTATGTGTGACAAGCATTTAGGCTAGAACGCTCACCTTTTTTACTGCAAGCAAAGCTTTAGAAGCTATTGCAAGATACTTTTAGGCTTGTTACTAAGCGGGTCATCTCTATCATCTCCTAGAGAGTAGTGGAGGCTATGACAGTTTAGCATATATGGTTTCTCTAATGATTTGACGATGTAAAACCATAACTACTGTTATTGTAGGGATTATGTATAATATGTATAAAAAGAGAAGGGCTTGTTTCTCAGCGTTATCATTTTACCTATAATGTCGCTGCCAGTTTGCAAGGCTGCTGAGATTAGTAGCTTTTTGGCTATTTTTCTCATCTTTTGTCTTATTTTTATTAAAAATAATGAATTTATAAAGATAATTTTTCAAAGAATAGTCTTTAAGTTGACAGTAGTATCATGTGGCGATTTTGTCTTGGTTTTTGCATTTATTTCGGTTTTTTTATCTTTAATTAAGTTACTAATATTCTGATTATGTTAGTAAAATGACATTCTCATAAAATGTCTAAAAAAGGCTAATTTGTCAAGGTATTATCATAAGGCTTGATTTTATAAGCTATTGACTGTATACTCTTATAGGTTATTTTATAAAATATTTTCAGTCTTTTTTATTTATCATTTTCAGATGATCCTTGAAAGGAAGCAGTCGTTATTTTTTGTGTATTTTTTTAGTTGACTTTTAAATCCTATCAACTAAAATGTATATGGTCATACAAACTAATAAGGAGAGAGATTATTTTGTTAGATTACTATTTAGAAAGAGATATTGTTGAGCGAAAACTAATATTGGCTGTCTTATTGACAGAAAAAGAGATTACACTTGATTCATTGTGCTCGCAGACGTCAATAACCCCTCGAAAGGCTAAGGAATACCTTAATCAGATTAATGCACTATTTGACAAAGACCTGTCTATTACTGTATTGAAGTCAGGCATTACCTGTGAGTTTGATCCTAATAACAAGGAGAAGTATTTTCACAGTATTTATGCATCATCTGATACGCTTAAAATGTTGAAGTTTCTGTTGACGGATAATTACAGGACAAAGTGTCTGACAACTTTCATCAGAAGACAGTTTATTTCCAAATCAAAGGCCTATCATCTTGTCAATAAGCTAAAGGGCTACCTGCAATCCATTCATTTGGATATCGATGATTACCGGGTTATAGGGGATGAGTACCGGATTCGCTACTTAATTGCCATGCTTCATAAGGAGTATGGGTTTGCTGTTTATGAGATGACACCTAAGGATATGGAAATTATTCATGCCTTTATTTTTTTAACCCCTACGCGGTTAAAGCCCACTGTTTTCTTGGACAAGAAATTTTATCTTTTTGATATTTTACTCATGCTGTCTTGGAAGAGGCAGAATTATGATGTATCCTTACCACAGCTTACTTTATTTGATCGTTTAAAAGAATTATCTATTTTTGAGCAAATCAGTTGCTATGCTAAGCAAGAAATTGAGACACGTACTCAGGTTGTGTTTAATTCTGGTGACTTAGATTATCTTTACTTGGTTTATCTTACAGTTGATAGTTCTTTTCTTATGCATTATTGGAATGACAAGCAATTACGTCTTGTCTACAATATCTTAGAAGAAGATCCGCTGTATAAGGAGCTTGTTAATCGCTTGGAAATGTTGTTTGGTCGTCAGCTTCATTTAAGGGATCAGATGTATTTTTTGCTTCCCTTTTTCAGAAGATGTCTCTTTCAATTGCATGATTTGATTAGCTTTCAGGATTACTATTCAAAGAGGTATCAAGGCAGTCAGCTGCTGCTAGAAAAGGTTGAGGAGCAAATCAAGGACTGGCTGATGGTTAGCTACCAGTCAGAAACGCTCTCACCAGGGCACCTGCATTTTATGTGCCTTCATTTGGAGCAGATGCTTGAGCTGTCCTTGCCGCCTGTAGAGGTCATCATCGTTGAAAACAAGAGAGCATTAGGTGATGTCTTGTCTTACTTTGTTATCTCAAGTATTCCTTCTTATAAGGTTAATATTACTCGTATCAACATGCTAACAGATAGTCTGGAAAATTATGAGCAGGCTCCTGATTTTGTGATTACGAGTGATAATATTTTGCCTTTTCTTGAGGAGCAGCAGGTATTTCCAGATAAGAGCGTCTTAATTGGTATGAGCATGGATTACATTAAGGAGCAGGGAAAAACAGTGGTAAAATCAATTCTGAACTTTCATCGTAAGCATTACGAGCAGCTTTTAGAGCAGCTCTTGATTGGAGATAGGGTAGAGTAAGTTTTTTTGCTAAGCAAGTGGTATAAGGCTGCTAGGTTTTTCTTTGGACCATTTTTTGTGAGGATTTGCTTTAGCGATACCTGTTTTGATTGGCTTACTGCTGATCGTGATAACACCTATGCTAAATAGCAGCAATCAATAGCTCGTGCCTATTTGGTACAATATTTCTGAAAAATCCACTTGTGATAAGCCTTTCAAGTGGATTTTTGTTATAATCCCGACTTTATCACTTAAAAACAAGTAAAGACCAGCTAACCCCTTGTGTCCCAAGGGATTTTGCTGGTCTTTAAATTTATTTTAGTGTTGTATATGGATTTTTAGCGTAATGTTTGAGCTCTTCAAACTTAACGATTCCCTTCGCCCATTCAATTCCTAGCAGTCTGTTTAACTCCTGCATATCAAGGCTTTCTTGAAGTCTGTAGTAGTTATCTTGTAACGGTGTTACCTTGGCACTGTTTAAGGCAGTAATGATACGTTCAGGACTCATCTGCCAATCTATCTGATGTTGAAGGAGGCGTAGATGAACTAAAGCAATGAAACAGGTTAGAAAGTGAGCTTGAATGTGTTTTTCCGTCCAAACGTAAACAGGACGACTTTCCAGTTCTGTTTTCGTCACACGGAAACAATCTTCAATCTTGGCTAGCTCTTTATAGGCATTTAACATCTCCTCATCAGTCATCTCTATTTCACTCGTGACAAGCACATTAATCCCATCAAACTGAGCATCAAAATCAGCCTGTTCTTGATCAATCGTAATCAAAGGAGAGTAGGGTTTAACCTCGCCAGTTTCTTTATCCAAATATTGGAGCTCTAGGTATTTCTTGCCTCCCTTTTTACTGGTTCTACGAAAAAGCTCCGCATTGGTTAACTGACTGGCATAGTCTAAAGCACCTTCACGACGAATGCGCTCCCGGTCGGCATATTTTTTAGACCAAGTGATGAGAACCTTCTCTTGAACCACTGGGGAAGATTTTTTATTCCCTAACTTCCGTTCACGGATATAAGATTTCTTAGCGAAGGTAAGTTCTGGGTTAAATTGCCAATCCGATGAATCAAGGATGTGTTCTTGAATATCTTTTGGAGCTCCTCGGCGTCCGCGATGTTTCTGTGAGAAGAGCCAGCCATCTTCTTGCTTGAGCATTTCTGAAACATTAGCCATACTATTCATCGCCTTATCGGCGACTACAATTAACCGCTCAATTCCAAATTGTTTTTTGACTTCCTCAACCGCTGGAAGATAGGTAACAGGATCGGTTTGATTACCTCGAAACAGTTTATAGCTAATCGGAATACCGTTGGTATCCCTAAAGAGTCCTAATTGCACAATGGGTTTTGGACGGTGTTCCTTACTCGGACCACGTCTTCGAAGCCCTTCTTGTAGTATCTCTCCATTTTCTGAAACCAACTCGTTATCTGGAATATCTGTCTCAAAATAATAATTGGTGACATCGTAGAAAACGAGACTGGCTTCACGTTTGATCATCTGACTCACTACCTTGTGAAGATGATGTTGAAGATCATCTTTCAAGGTGTTCAATTTGTTCAAGGAGCGATAAATGGCATTTAAGCTGATGTCCCAATGGCCAAATAAGTCTGCTTGAGAGGCATAGGTGGCAAGTTTACTATCTGGTCGGAGAATTCTCTGAAAAACTAATAGCTTTAGCACTTGCACTAAGTCATACTCAGACTTCGTTTTGATACCCTTTAAAAAGGCTGTGAGCCCCAGAGATTCGAAGAGATTATCCAAAACCATCCAACCATAAGATTGATCCGGTTGGTTCATGGGGGCAAGGAGGTCATAGGAAACCTGGAGTACCTTAGGGTTATTTAAAGTATCTTCTTTAGCTTCGCGCTTAAGACGCTCAAGAATCCCTGGTTCTTCCAATTCAAGCTCATCTAAGAGACCAAATTTTTTAAGGATACGCTGTTTGACCTTACCATCTTTACGATACCCTTCTACAAGGTAGACATGCGTCCTACCTTCTTTATTCGTTGTTGTTTTAATAAAAGCCATAGTTTATTATAACATATATAACCATACACAACAAGAAAAAGCGTTAAAATTTATTAAAAAACCTTACTCTACCAAGGGGTTGAGTAAGGTGTGGACTAAAACAAGTGATAAAGTCGGGAAATAGCAGCAGTCAATAGCTCGTGCCTATTTGGTACAATATTTCTGAAAAATCCACTTGTGATAAGCCTTTCAAGTGGATTTTTGTTATAATAGAATGGTTTATAAGGACATTAGAAAAGGAGATTTGTCATGATGAAAAAGCTTGAGGCCCTGCTGGAAAACTCTTTTAATATCCGTTTTGATGATAAAAGATTACTAGAGACTGCCTTTACACATACCTCTTATGCTAATGAGCATCGCCTCCTAAACATTTCACATAATGAGCGTTTGGAATTTTTAGGAGACGCCGTTCTACAGTTAATTATTTCAGAATACCTCTTTGCCAAGTATCCTAAGCAGACTGAGGGTGATATGTCAAAACTCAGATCAACGATTGTCAGAGAGGAAAGCTTAGCAGGCTTTTCACGCTATTGTTCGTTTGATGCTTATATTAAGCTTGGCAGGGGCGAGGAAAAATCAGGAGGCCGTCATCGTGATACGATTTTAGGCGATTTGTTCGAGGCTTTTTTGGGTGCTCTTCTTTTGGATAAAGGCATTGAAGAGGTTCGTCGCTTTTTAAATCAGGTTATGATTCCACAGGTTGAGCAGGGAACTTTTGAGAAGGTCAAGGATTATAAAACCTGCTTGCAGGAGTTGTTACAGGCTAAGGGTGATGTTGTGATTGATTATCAGGTGATTAGCGAGACTGGACCAGCTCATGCTAAGCAATTTGAGGTAGCTGTATTGGTTGGTGAGGATCATCTTAGCAAGGGGACAGGTAGATCTAAAAAACTGGCAGAGCAGGACGCTGCTAAAAATGCCCTGGCCCAACTTAGTGAGGTCTAAATGTTTTTAAAAGAAATACAAATGCAGGGCTTTAAGTCTTTTGCAGATAAGACCAAGATTATCTTTGATAAGGGGGTCACAGCTGTTGTAGGGCCAAATGGCTCTGGAAAAAGTAATGTGACAGAAAGCCTTCGTTGGGCACTTGGTGAGGCCAGTGCCAAAAGCCTGCGCGGTGGCAAGATGCCAGATGTGATCTTTGCTGGAACTGAGCATCGGAGTCCCTTGAATTATGCAGAGGTGGCTGTTGTCTTGGATAATTCAGATGCCTTTATTAAGAATGCTCAGAAAGAGATTCGTGTGGAGAGGCATATCTATCGCAATGGCGACAGTGATTATCTGATTGATGGCAAAAAAGTTAGGCTAAGAGATATTCACGAGCTGTTTATGGATACAGGACTAGGGCGCGATTCGTTCTCTATTATTTCTCAAGGTCGTGTTGAGGAGATTTTCAATAGTAAGCCAGAGGAAAGACGGGCCATCTTTGAAGAGGCAGCTGGAGTTTTGAAATACAAGACCCGCAAGAAGGAGACGCAAACTAAGCTAAACCAAACTCAAGATAATCTTGACCGCTTAGACGATATTATCTATGAGCTTGAGCATCAAGCTGGTCCTCTAGAAAGACAGGCGAAAACTGCTAGGCAATTTTTAGCCTTAGATGCTGATCGTAAGCAGCTGCAGCTGGATATTTTGGTCAAGGATATAGAGCAAGACCGCATGGAGCAGGAGGCTCAAGAAAAGGCCTTAGTAGCTCTTCGTGAGGATCTAGCGGCCTATCATAGGAAGCGTCAGAGTCTAGAGGCGGAAAATCACCGTCTAAAAACCAAGCGGCAAAAGCTCTCTGCTGTAGCTGAGCAGACGCAGGCTGATTTGCTAGAATTGACAAAGGTCATATCAGATCTGGAGCGACAGATTGACCTCATCAAGCTGGACCTTAGTCAAAAGCAGGAAAAGAAAACAGAAGCCAGTCAGCGCAGGCAGCAGGCTCAGGAGCAATTGCTTGCCTTTCAACAGGAGCATCAGCAAAAGAGTCGTCAGCTAGATGAAATCCATCAAGCCTTAGCTGAGTTTAATACCAAGGTCAGCGAGCTTTCTCAGGAGCTTGAGCGATTTTCTAGCGATCCAGATCAGCTGCTTGAGGCTCTTCGTGAGGATTTTGTTGGTCTGCTCCAGCAAGAGGCTGATGTGTCAAACCAATTAACCGCTATTGTAGCGCAGCTGGATAAGGAAAGTCAGGCGAAAGCCAGTCAGGCGCAGGAATACCAAGTCCTACAAGAGAAGGTCAATCAGCTCAGTCAGGACACCCAGACTGCTCTTTTGGCTTATCAAGCTAGTCAATCAAGACTTGAGCAGCTCCTAGCTGATTATCAAGAGCTAGCAAAGACAGTTGAGGCCTTGGAGCAGGATTATCATCAGGGACAGACAAGGCTTTTTGATTTGTTGGATCAGAAAAAAGCCAAGGAGGCTCGTAGGGCTAGTTTGGTTTCTATCCAAAAAAATCATAGTCAATTTTACGCAGGTGTTAGGGCAGTGCTTCAGGCTGCTGGTAAGCTAGATGGTATTTTAGGAGCAGTTAGTGAGCATTTGACCTTTGATAGTCAGTATCAAACGGCACTTGAGATTGCTTTGGGAGCTAGTAGTCAGCATATTATCGTGGCAGATGAGGCAGCAGCCAAGCGAGCGATAGCCTTTTTAAAGGCTAATCGTCAGGGGCGTGCGACCTTTTTACCTCTGACAACGATTAAGGCCCGTCAGCTTTCTGAGGTGACTCTCAAGCAGCTCAGGGCTTGTCAGGGCTATTTAGGCACAGCTGATTCTTTGGTGACCTATGAGCCCTCTTTGGTCGCTATTGTACAAAGCCTGTTAGGTGTGACGGCTATTTTTGATACCATTGATCATGCTAATCAGGCAGCTAAGCAGCTGCATTATAAGGTCAGGATTGTAACGCTTGATGGTACCGAGCTGCGTCCCGGTGGTGCCTTTTCAGGGGGGACTAATCGTCACAATAGCACAACCTTTATCAAGCCAGAGCTAGAGCAGATTGAGAAGGAATTAGCCTTGCTTTCTGAGCAGATCAAGGAATCTGAAAAAGCAGTAGCTGCTGTACAGGCTGATTTGAAGGCTAAAAAGGCTGCGCAGGCTGATACTAAGCTGGCTGGTGAGCAAGCAAGACTGGTCGAGCAAAAAACACAATTGGCCTATCAGCAGCTAGCAGAAAAGCTGGCTGACTCAAAAGAGCTGCTAGAGCTTCTCAGCAACCGTCAGACTGGTCAGTCTAGTGAGCGCTTATTATCAGAAAAAGCGAGGCTGGAGGAGGCATTGCAGCTCCTAGCTGATGAAAAATCAGCCTTAACGTCAGAAATTGAGCAAATTAAGGAAAATAAAGATACGATTAAGCAAAAGAAGGACCAGCTTAGCCAGGAATTATCTCAGGCTCGTCTTAAAGAGCGAGATTTGCTCAACGAGAAAAAGTTTGAAGCAGCTAACCAGCGTCGCTTGGAGACGATGATTGCTCAGGGTCAGAAGGAATTAGCTAATTTGGAGACTGTTTTATCACATCAGGTTAGTCAGGAGGCCATTGACCAATTGCCTCACCTAGAAAATCAGCTGACAGAGGCTAATCAAGACAAGATCAAGACTCAGGAGCGCTTCATTCAGCTGCGCTTTGAAGGTGAGGACTATGACGCCAGACTGGAGGAGCTAGAGGCTCAATTGCTTAAGGAAGCCAAGAAAAATGAAGCGTTCATTCGTCAGCAGGCAAGACTGGAGGCTGACTTAGAGCAGGTTATTGGTCGTTTGCGGCAGCACGCTAGAAGCCTATCAGAGGAGCTTCAGCTAAGCTTAGAGGAGGCCAAGGAGCAGGCAAGCCCAATCAATGACACTGACATGGCAGCAGCAAGACAGAAATTGCAGCAGGTTCAGCAAAGCATTCGTGCCCTAGGCCCAATCAATAGTGATGCTATTGCTCAATTTGATGAGGTTAGTGAGCGTTTGGCCTTCTTAAATGGTCAAAGGGCTGACCTTATCAAGGCCAAGAATCTCTTGGTAGATACGATTGGCAATATGGACCATGAGGTTAAGGCACGCTTTAGGGTTACCTTTGAGGCTATTCGTGATAGCTTTAAGGAGACCTTTAGGCAGATGTTTGGCGGGGGCTCAGCGGACTTGATGTTGACAGAGACTGATCTGCTTTCTGCTGGAGTAGATATTTCAGTGCAACCGCCTGGTAAAAAGCTTCAATCTTTGAATGTGATGTCTGGCGGAGAAAAAGCCTTATCAGCGCTAGCCCTTTTATTTGCTATTATCCGCATTAAGACCATTCCCTTTGTGATTTTAGATGAGGTTGAGGCGGCCCTTGATGAGGCCAATGTCAAGCGTTTTGGAGATTATCTCAATCGTTTTGACAAGGATAGTCAGTTTATCGTGGTTACCCACCGCAAGGGGACAATGGCAGCAGCAGACAGTATTTATGGGATTACCATGCAAGAATCTGGTATTTCTAAGGTAGTATCTGTTAAGCTCAAGGATACGCAGGATCTGACTTACTTGTCATAACTCTAGGACAGAGCTTAGTTTTAGCTGTATTTCTACATGTAGCAGATGATAACCAAGAATAAGCTATAAAAAACCTATCGTCATGGTAGGTTTTTTGGCTTTCCAAAGGACAAAGCACAAGGATTGGCTAGCAGTAAGCTGCTGTTTTTGACATGCTCCTGGAACTTAGTACGGCTTGTTTTGATTAAAATATACCAAAAAAGTAACTAAGGACATAATATATTGACAAGTAGATGTCTGTATATTATAATTTAATTACAAAATGAGAATAATATAAATAAGATTTGGCGTTGATTTCACCCTAATTAGTCATGCTGCCTTCCTTAGAGTGACGGACGCATAGCAAAAGAGTGAAAGGAGGACATGATGACAGTTAAGACCAATAAGCAAAGGCTATGGCTAGGCTTAATAATAGTAATAGGAGCGATCATAATGGTTTTTCGTTTGAATGGCAAAAGAACAGAGGAACAACAAAAAAGGGACTTGGAAACCAGTATTGCTAAGCTGCTGGTTCATGACTATGAAGGGGTTAAAGAAGTTAAGTTTACAGGCTGGGGACATTCTCGGGAAACAGGTTCGTGGGGAACGATAGTGATTATAAATGGAGAAAATGAAATAGGCTTTTCGTTTGATGGCTTGTCTAGTCTTGAGAAAATACGAGGAATTGTTACTGATGATGATACAGAAAAGATGGAAAAGCCTGAAACTGATACCAAACCAAGAATTATGGATAGGATTGACAAGATTAATAAAACATCTCTTGTAGGTGTTACTGTCATTTATTCAAAGGACAATCAGGAGGATTAATATGGCGATATCGGATAGTAGTTATAATGAGTTGGCTAAACAGGTTTATAATGTCGAACCTAGCAAAGCTAAATCAAATGGAGACCTTGTTATTGTTGCTGGTAAAACTGTAAAAGATCCTATCACTAAACGACAATACCGAGTCCTCTTAGTTCAGGACAATAACAACGATGCCCATAAAACCAATGACAACGGTATGCAGGCAATGGCTGTAGCCCCTATTGTTAAAGGTGATATCGATACCTCTCAGGTTGTGATTGCCTATGCAGGGACAAATGCTGCGGATTCCAGAGATCTTGATACGGATTGGCAGCTGCTCATTCGGGGCAATCAAGATGATTTAGTCAGCGGCAATATTGATGGTGGCAATTTTGTTATTGCCGAAAACCAATTACGATCTGCTCAAAAGTTTTATCAACAGGTCAAAAGAAAGTACCCTCATTCTGCCTTAACAACCACAGGTCACTCTCTCGGAGCTTATCTAGCACTAATAGTTGCCGCAGAACATAAGATCCCAGCAACAACCTTTAATGGTCCAGACCCTGTTCGCGGCATGTCAGCTGAAGCTATCACATGGGTTAAGGCTAATAGCAATATGTACAATAATTTCCGCATTAATTTTGATGGCATTGGCAATTTTGGTGCCTATTTTGGAACTGATGATTTAGCTATTTCTCGGAATGTCGATGCTATGCTCTTATCAGCCAACCCCTTGTATTATCACGATTTAGGAGCTTATCGTTTTAATCAAAAGGGTCAGATTGTAGATAGAGACGGTAAGCTCATTGGAACACAATACCTTGTGAGTCGGGCCTATTTAACTGTCCTTGCCTCAAAAAAGAGCATGTCAAGCTACAATCAGCTCAAAAACACTGGCAGTCTACCGGCAAGGGGATCAGTAGTTCTGAGGAGCTCTTTTTAGATGCGGCACAGGGAATGATCCTAGGCTCGTCCATGGCTAAGGCTGCTCGAGAGGGGGCTGATGAAGCTCTGGATCATAAAACGGTTGCAGACGCAAAGCTTATGGAAGTGTGGTCGGCGATTGACTTCAACTCTTTTCATGAGCTGCCCTACTATGAGGTGCAGGCCTTATTTGCTTCTTATGGTATCACATATGACCGCTTTGTCCAAGACTTTCAGGACTATACTCAATCCAAGGTCAGCAAGCTGTCAGCCTTGGCCACAGACTTTGAAAACTTGAATAGAGATATTCAGACGGTTATTGATAGCAAGCTTGAAACGGATCGTCAGTTAGCAGGAGAGTTTAGAGCATGGCAGACAGAATTGTAGAGGAAGTGGCTATTTATCGTAAGCTTCGGGAGATGGATGATGCCGAGCAGGACTTTCTACGCCAGAAAAGAGCCTATCAGAAGCGTGAAGACAGCTTATCTGAAAGAAGACATGTCTTAAATGATTTGATCAACTCTGAGTACCAGAAGATGAGTGTTTTTTTGAAGCGTTTAGACCTATCTGCCAATGCTGCATCAGATTTTTTCAATGAATTGGGTCGCTTAAAGGATCAATCCAACGCAGAGTTTCATCTCTTTTTAAAATTGGGGAAAATTTTGAACAACAAGTCACTCGGATAATTTCTATAGGATGACTAACTTTTACTTGCAATTTAGCATCTTGTAATTCAAATAATAATATGATATTATGCTAATAAATAATAATATATTATTTAGATTGTTCAAATATTTTTAACAATCTATCCAATGAGAACTAATATGAAAAATTGGTGACAAAACATTAGTTTTGCTTGCTGTAAGCACTTTAAGTTTTGGATCTGCTGCTACAGCTAGAGTTGTTAGTGCAGCAACAGCGCATCCAGCTCCATATCCAATTATTGATGAATGGAATTATGGTGTAAGTGATAACTATGGTTATTCTAATGACTATGTTAAGTCTCCAAATAATATTGGTTCAAATCTTCAGTAACTAATCTATGGGGAACAGTTAAGGATAGAGATTCTCAAAAATATGGATGGGCAAACTCAAGCGCAACAAAAAGCTGGAATGATGTTCGATTAAATACACATTGGAATTACTTTACATTTTAAAAATGGTTTATGAAAGCTAAAGGCCCAATAATGCTATAGGGCCTTTTATGATATAGGTAGGTGCTTATGAAATTAAAATTATGCATTGTTGGATTCTTCTTTTGTTTAATTGCTGCCATTGGTCTGGTTAGTATTAATGATACTCAAAAACCAATACCTTTACCAATTGATGGTGCCTTCTCCATTCAAGGGAAAAGCAATCTTTCTAATGAAGAAGTGTATCAAACGATTAGTGACCTATCAAAAGAGAAAAAAGTTACCATTTACAAACCGGTAGTTCAAAATTCGGGGCAGTTGACTTATATCAAGTTTGATAATACTAATCATGAACAATTAAAGTCTGCACCAATCACAGGGATGTATTATACCCTAGGGAAATTAGATTCAAATAGTTTAAAACCGCTCACATCTACAGGTCTTCAAGTCATATATCTGGCTTACCCTTGGCAGATAGGGGGAATGATACAATTTACTGGTCCGTTGAGATTATTGCTAATGATTTCAATTTACTTAACCTTATTAGTTGTTCTATTTGTTGTTAGAGCGAGACAGATTAAAGAAGGAGTGATAAGACGTTCTTTAGGATTACCTGTACACGACCTAAGAAGAGATTATTTCATGTCATTTACTTTTGAACTGGTTATGGCCGCTTTATTGATGATTTCTTATAGTTCTTTTTTGGGTAGTGGTTTTTTCACCTACAGTTCCAAGTTATTTTTTTCTATGCTTTTAACTAATTTGATCATATTTCAAATCATTGACATCATCACCTTTGTTCTATTTTGGCTAACTATTAAGGTTGAAAAACCTATTGAAATTATAAAAAATAAGGCCAAAAATAGCCTCATTTTTATCGTATGGCTTGCGGTTATTTCTATCATAATAGTTGTTTCAGGAGTCTTTTTACGGGAAACAAAGGCTAGTCAATCAAAGATAAACATGCAGATAAAGCATTTAAAACCATGGAGTGCAGTAAAAGATTGGAAAAGACCAGAGTTTTTGGGTATTGAAAATGAATCTGTTACTAATGGAGAAGAAGCAAATGACTCAGGAGCTAAGTACGTAGAGATTGCTAAAGCCTTAAAAAAACTGGATTTTATATATATCAAATCATCTTCAGCCTATGTTCCAGAATATATGGCAGCTTCTGATGTTACAGAAGATTTTTCTAAGCAATTAAAAAGTGATGGAATAACGCATCCAGAAGTTAATAAGGAACTGGTTTATATTAATCAAACAGGTGCTAAGGTACAAAATAAAGTTAATGGAACGAACTATCAATCATTAGATAATAAAATAGCAACCATCTATATTCCTCATAAATTTAAAGAGAATAAGGCATCAATCGAGAATACAGTTGTAGCAGAACAATTTACTGGTACAAACTATACAAAAGATGACCTTACGGTGCAAGTCATTCCTGATGGGCAAGAATTTTTCTATTTCAATGAAAATGGTAGTAGTGTTCCTGAAAATAAAGATAATCTACCTTTGGAAAGTGTGACAGATAGTAAGGATAATATAGTCGTTGTGCTAGATACTGATAAAATGATAGAAAATAACGATTTTATTTTGGCAAGTAATATAATATATAACTCACTTTTTAGTTCGGAAGCAATTAAGAAAATCAACGATTTGAGTGCTAGTTTGAATTTTTCAATCAATCCAGTCGAGGTTTACCAAACTGTAAAACTTAATATTCAATCCTTAGAGCATCAAATTTTCCTTTCAAAAATACTGCAAATAATTATTTGTGGAATCGTATTTCTACTCATTTATCAGTATGCTCAAATGTTTGTTGCCTTAAAACAGAATGACTATGTTAAAAAATCATTTTAGGCCTATCGAAAACACGTATAGCCATTTCAAGTCTCAACTATTTTATTGTGACTATTACAATGGTTATTCTATTGACATTTATGTTGACAGGACAAGTAGAGCTATTATATATTGGCATTGCTTCTTTAATGGTTTTAATTTTTTCAACAATAATGAGTTTTAGAAAATTATCTGAAAAATATACACAAATTCTAAAAGGAGATGACTAATGGCAATTGAAGTTTTGAATGTTACCAAAAAATTCGGCTCAAAAAAGATATTCACAGATTTAAATTTAACGTTTGAAGCTGGAAAAAGCTACGCATTGATTGGAGGCTCTGGTTCAGGTAAAAGTACACTACTTAATATCATAGGAAGACTAGAAAAAATTGACAGTGGAAAGGTTTTAGTTGATGAGCAGGATATTTGGAAGACAAAAGAAAGAACTTTCTTTAAAACTATTATTGGGTATGTATTCCAGAATTATTCTTTAATAGAAAACAAAACAGTATATGATAATTTGAGACTCATCAATAAAGATAAAAAATAATAGCTGATGTACTTGAAAAAGTAGGACTTTCTAATGACTATTTAAATCAGAAAATATATGAATTATCTGGAGGACAGGTTCAGCGTGTAGCTATTGCAAGAATGTTAATGAAGCCACGTAAAATTATTTTAGCGGATGAACCTACAGGAGCTTTGGATAGTGAGATTGGAAAAGAAATCATTAATTTATTATTGAGTGAAACAGCCGAAAATAAATATGTTATTATAGCAACACATGATCCAGCTGTATATAATAAGGTTGATGTTATCATTGATTTGAAAGATATAGGGAGTGAGATATGAAAAAGAAAGCTTATATGACGTTGATATTATTAATTGGAATACTCGCAATTTTCTTAGTGGGAAAACAAGTAATAAAAAAAGAAAATCCCAATAAACCTACGGTAGATTTAACAGTCTATACGATCTCTTCTAGTGATACCCAAAAATGGAATAAAGTAAGACAATTAGAAACAGAAGAAGCCATATACCTAATAAGGGTAAAAGAAGCAGCATCTTCAGAAGAAATATTTTCAAACATCATTGCAGACGGAGCTGCTATGGGTTTTGGAGTTAGTGAAGAAGATGTTAAACAATTCAACAATCATTTAGAGAATACTATAGAAGATTCTAAGAATAACAAATTAATCGAAATGGAATTTTTTGATTTTTCTAACAATAACAAGGGGTTTGTGGTAGCAAATTTTGATTACGGTAAAAAAGAGTTTAATGCTCAGAAAAAAGAAAAGAAAGCGTTATATAAAAAACTATATGAAGCTTTTAAGGAGAAAAATCATCAGTCTAGATAGATTCATTACTCAACTCTTTAGTAACAAGAAAACTTAGTGACGGGCTTCAATTAAGAATTATGGCAAATAAGCGTTGAGAGTATGGAGATAAAGAAGTTTAGCCTTTAAAAACGGAGCTCAGATTGACTGTTAAAACAAGGGTATGTCAGATGGCACGCCCTTTTTTGGTCTACCTGTGGTATAACGAAAGGAGTTATACTGGGATTTGAGTTGCACACCCCACTCGGGTTTTGCACTCCCTTGAAAGTGAAATGGTTAGATTGTATGTTAAAGTTAATTGCAACAGAAATTGGAATAAGGAAATTGATACAATAGAACATAAAGAAAGCCTTGGAATAAGGGCTCAATAATCTCCACAGTGGAGTTACCCACTACAGAAATTATAAAGCCTTAAAACAAGGACGTGTTAGGACAGGCACGCCCTTTTTGTTTAGATATGGTATAATGGAAAAAGAGATTTTTGGGAGAGCTGAATAGCTGAATCAGTATCTCCCTAAAAAGGAAATGGTTAAATTGTATGGTTAAATTGATAGCAACAGATATGGACGGAACCTTTTTAAGAGAGGACGGAACTTATGACAAGGAGCGCTTGGCAGCTCTGTTGCCTAAGCTAAGAGAAAAAGGGATTCTCTTTACAGTTTCTAGTGGGCGTTCGCTTTTAGCCATTGATCACTTGTTTGAGCCTTTTTTAGATGACATTGCCATTATCGCTGAGAATGGGTCTGTGGTGCAATACAAGAGGGACATTCTTTTTGCTGATGTCATGACCAAGCAGCAGTGTCATGACATTGTAGAGAAAATTCTTGCCAATCCTTATTACAATCAGTCTGGGATCCTCTTTTCAGGGCAAAAGGCAGCCTATGTGCTCAAAGGAGCTACGGAGGATTATATCCAAAAAATGCATTATTATTATGAAAATGTTCAGCTTATTGATTGTCTGCAGGATATTGTTGATGACACTGTTTTTAAAGCCTCAACGACCTTTACAGGAGAAACAGTCTTAGCTGGCAGTGACTGGCTAAATCAGGAGCTGTCCTATGCTTCTGCGGTGACGACTGGCTTTGATTCGATTGATATTATCCTAAAAGAGGTTCATAAGGGCTTTGGCATGGATCAGCTGTGTCAGCACCTAGGCATTTTACCGGAAAAGACCATTGCCTTTGGCGATAATCTAAATGATTATCAAATGCTGTCCTTTGCAGGGCAGGCTATTGCTACTGAAAATGCAAGGCCTGAAATCAAAGCGATTTCTGATCAGGTTATTGGTCATTGTAATGACTCAGCAGTGTTAACTTATTTGGAGGGATTGGTGTAAATGACGCGTATAAAGCTTTTAGCTCTAGATTTAGATGGGACTCTCTATAATACCGAAAAAATCGTTAGTGATGAGAACAAAAAAGCTCTAGCAGCAGCTAAGGAAAAAGGAGTTAAGGTTGTTATCACAACCGGACGTCCTCTTAAGGCTATCGGAAATTTGCTTGAGGAGCTGGATTTGCTAGGTGAAGAGAACTATAGCATTACCTTTAATGGCGGTCTGGTTCAACGAAATACTGGTCATATTTTAGATAAAAGCGCTCTAAGCCTTGCTGAGGTTTATGACATTCATCAGCAGTTGGCAGCGGTTGGCTTACCTACTGATGTTATCAGTGATGGTACTGTTTATAGTCTATCAGGCAATGATGGCAGACGCTCTCAGTATCACTTGGCAAGTCCCTTGCTGAACTTTGTTAGCCTTAAATCATTTGCTGAGCTGCCAAAGGACATCACATACAATAAAATTGTTACGGTGACGGATCCAAAGGTCTTGGATCAGCAGCTTGCAAGGCTTCCAAAGACTATCTTTGAGGATTTTGAGGCCTTTAAATCACGAGACATCATCTTTGAGATTATGCCTAAGGGGATTCATAAGGCATTTGGTTTGGACCTGCTTTGTCAGCACTTGGGCTTGGAGGCCAAGCATGTCATGGCGATGGGAGATGAGGCCAATGACTTTAGCATGCTACAATGGGCAGGTCTTGGTGTGGCTATGGCCAATGCGGTTGATCAGGCTAAGGAAGTGGCAGATGCAGTGACTACCCTAACCAATGACCAATCAGGTGTGGCTGAGGCTATTTGGAAATATATTTTAAATGAGGAAGGCTAATGGGATTATTTGAACGCTTATTTGGAAAAAAGGATAAGACTAAGGTTGCTGAGCAAGAGGCTGCCACTACAGAGGTATTGTCGGAGGACATAACGTCAAAGGATACGATTGAGTCTGAAAAGGAGGCCTTATCAGATACAAATGCTCATGCAGTGGCAGCTGATGTGGTCTCTAGGACCGATGACACTAGCAAACAGGCTGAGCTCTCAGACGAGGCTGCTTCAGAGCAAGCTGAAGGGCTTGATCCAGCAGCTAGAGGAGCTTTTCTTTTAGAAAGAGAGCCGGAGCTAGAGTTAGCAGCTACTGATGACAAGACCTTGGATCAGGCAGGTGAGAGCCTAAGCCAGCACGAGGCTATGGAGGAGGCTAAGCATGATAGGGCTAAGTCAGAGCATAGTAACGAGAGCGCAGACGCATCAACAGAAGATCAGGCAGAGACAAATGCTGAGTATCAAGTAGCAGCTCAAGCACCTGCTGGTTCAGCTGATCAGCCAGCTGAGGAAGGCCAAAAGCAAGAGACCCTATCAGCTGAATCTGATCAGGAAAAATACAAGCGCAGCTTAAAGAAAACCCGTACAGGCTTTTCAGCACGCTTGAACAGCTTCTTTGCTAACTTTAGACGTGTTGACGAGGACTTCTTTGAGGACTTAGAGGAGCTTTTGATTCTCTCAGATGTTGGTGTTCATGTTGCCACAACCTTGACTGAAGAATTGCGCTATGAGGCTAAGCTTGAAAATGCTAAAAAGCCAGAGGCTCTAAAGCGTCTTATCATTGATAAGCTAGTGGCTATTTATGAGGGGGATGGCCGCTACAATGAAGCGATTCATTATCAGCCTGGCTTGACCGTTATGCTCTTTGTTGGGGTGAATGGCGTTGGTAAGACAACATCAATTGGAAAGCTAGCTTATCGGTATAAGCAAGAGGGAAAAAAGGTTATGCTTGTTGCAGCTGATACCTTCCGAGCAGGCGCGGTTGCCCAGCTGGTTGAATGGGGACGACGGGTTGATGTGCCGGTCATTACAGGCCCTGAAAAAGCAGATCCGGCCTCTGTGGTCTTTGATGGCGTTGAGAGGGCTGTTGCTGAAAGGGCAGATATTCTCCTGATTGATACCGCAGGCCGCCTGCAAAATAAGGACAACCTAATGGCAGAGCTTGAAAAAATAGGACGAATCATTAAGCGTGTCATACCTGATGCCCCACACGAAACCCTGCTAGCGCTCGATGCCTCAACGGGGCAAAATGCTCTGAGTCAGGCTAAGGAGTTTTCAAAAATCACACCGCTCACAGGCTTGATTTTAACTAAGATTGACGGTACAGCTAAGGGGGGAATTGTCCTAGCTATTCGTCAGGAATTGGATATCCCAGTGAAGCTGATTGGCTTTGGTGAGGCTATTGATGATATCGGTGAATTTCACTCTGAGGACTTTATGAAGGGACTATTAGAAGGCATACTTTAAGAGGAAAGCCTCAGATTATCGGCTGTTGGCCAAAGAGAATGAGGGGGTTCGTTTAGAGGCAAATGTCAAACAGCCTTTTGAAAACGCTTGACAGGACCTTTAGGAGATGATAAAATGAAAACGTTATTAGATGTGATTACTTAGGGTAAGCGTGCTAATGACAAATGAATCAGAATATTAAAGGATGTTATCACAGTTTTGTGAGCAGGGACCTATTCCAGTGTGGCCTTTTAGCATGCTGTGGATAGGTCATTTTTTATTGTGAAGCAATGAGGGACTAGGACTTTTATGATTATTAAACGCGTTTTAAACCATAATGCAGCGATTTCGACCAACCATCAGGGGCTAGATATTCTTTTGATGGGAAAGGGGATTGCTTTTAAGAAAAGAATTGGTGACCATATCGATAGTGAAGCTATCGAAGCGTCATTTGTTTTAAAAAATAGTGACAATATGAACCGTTTTACTGAATTATTTATTGCTGTTCCGCAAGAGGTGGTTGCTTGCTCAGAGAGGCTTATTAATCTAGGGAAAATTAAGCTGGGTAAAAATTTAGATGAAATACTCTATATCAATTTGACAGACCATATTCATTCAGCTATTGAAAGACATAAGCAGGGGATGATCATTAGTGATCCCTTGCGCTGGGAGATTAGACGGTATTATCCTGATGAATATGCGATTGGCGTTAAGGCCTTAGAGGTCATTGCCAGTGAGCTAGGAGTCGCTCTGGCTGTAGATGAAGCTTCGTTTATTGCGATGCACTTTGTCAACGCGAGCCTTGATAATCCTTTCAAGGAGCCTCATCGAATGACAGAAATTGTGTCTTACATTGAACAGAAGGTCAAGGCTGATTTTAAGACAGAGCTTGATGAAGTCTCTATTGATTATTATCGCTTTATCACTCATGTGAAGCTATTTGCTCAGCGCGTGTTATCAGGCATGGCTTATGATGATGACGAGACTGATTTGCTGCTGATGGTTAAGGATAAATACCCAGAGGAATATCACTGTGTTAGGCAAATTAGCCATCACATGAAAAAAGCATACCATTATCAGCTTAGCTCTAGTGAGCTTTTGTATTTAACGGTTCATATCAAACGTTTAGTCAAAAATGTGAAGGAGTAATGAAATGACTTATCAAGAAACAGCCAAGGCCATTTTTGAAGCAGTTGGTGGTGAGCAGAATATTCAAGAGGTAACCCACTGCATCACGCGGTTACGCTTGGTTTTGAAAGATGATAAACAAGTGGTAGATCAAAAAATCAAACTTATTCCTAATGTGATTGGAGTCATGCGCCAAAACGGTCAGTATCAAATTATTTTAGGAAACGATGTTAACAATTATTATAAGGCATTTATGACCCTAGGACAGTTTCATGAAACTGATATGAGCTCTAGCGCTGGTCAAAAGCAGTCTATGATTGAAGGGTTGATTGAAACGATAGCTAGTGTGATTACTCCACTGATACCTGCCTTACTGGGAGGCGGTATGTTAAAGGTGGTTGGGATCTTGGTGCCTATGCTTGGTCTAGCAGGTACGGACTCTCAAACAGTTGCTTTTATTAATTTTTTTGGAGATGCTGCTTATTATTTTATGCCAATCATGATTGCATATTCAGCTGCGGCACGCTTTAAGGTCACACCTGTATTAGCAGCAACTGTTGCAGGGATTTTACTACACCCAGCTTTTGTTACGATGGTAGCTACAGGTAAACCTATGGCTTTGTTTGGAGCGCCGGTGACACCTGCTAGCTATGGTGCGTCAGTTATTCCGATTTTAATTATGGTTTACCTGATGCAATACATTGAGCGAGAGGTTAACCGTTTTGTACCGAGTGTGATGAAGAGCTTCCTGCAGCCGACCTTGATTATTTTTATTTCAGGCTTTCTAGCCTTAGTTGTTATTGGACCTCTGGGTGTTATTATAGGACAGGGCTTGTCTAATAGCCTGCTAGCGATTTACCATATTGCTCCTTGGCTGGCTCTTGCTATTTTAGGTGCAATTATGCCGCTTGTTGTTATGACGGGTATGCATTGGGCCTTTGCTCCTATTTTTCTGGCGGCCTCTGTAGCAACTCCAGATGTTTTAATCCTCCCAGCAATGCTAGCCTCTAACCTAGCTCAGGGATCAGCAGCGGTGGCTGTAGCATGTCAATCAAAGCAAAAGCAAACCCGTCAGGTTGCCTTAGCAGCAGGCTTATCAGCTTTATTGGCAGGAATTACAGAGCCTGCTCTTTATGGCATTACTCTAAAGTTTAAAAAGCCGCTCTATGCTGCAATGATTTCTGGTGGCCTTGTGGGCGCCTATATTGGCTTTGTTAATATAGCCTCTTATACTTTTGTGGTGCCATCACTAATTGGATTGCCACAATACATTAGCCCGACTAGCTCTGCTAATTTTACCAATGCCTTAATTGCAGCGGGCTTAACAATTGCTCTAACCTTTACATTAACCTGGTTTTTTGGCATTGATGAGGAGGTTGACCAGGAGGGGTCAGCTGACTCGGATAGCACGCCAGTAAAAAGTGGCTTATCAGCAAAGCAATCTATTTATGCTCCGATGGTTGGCACAGTGCTTCCATTATCAGAGGTGCCAGATGAAACCTTTTCGTCTAAGCTTTTAGGAGAGGGGCTGGCTATTTTACCTAATGAGGAATATGTCTATGCCCCATTTGATGGCGAGGTTATCACCCTTTTTCCAACAAAGCATGCTATTGCTTTAAAGAACGCCAAGGGAGTTGACGTCTTAATTCATGTTGGTATTGATACGGTTGAGCTAAAAGGACAGGGCTTTGAGCAGCTGGTTAAGGCTGGTGATACTGTTAAGCAGGGGCAGCCGCTGCTACGTATAGATCTTGAATTGATTGGCTCTAAGGGCTATTCTTTAGTGACTCCATTTGTGGTGACCAATAGCTCTGAGCAGCTCGAAATCATTGTTAATGACAACAAGGAGCATATCACTCAGCATGATGTTGCTCTCGTTATTCTCTAAAGAGATGAATTGAAGGAGGAGATAATATGGTTTGTTTTCCAAAGGATTTCTTGTGGGGAGGGGCAGTTGCTGCCAATCAGGTTGAGGGAGCTTATTTAACAGATGGCAAAGGCTTGTCGGTTCAGGATGTTTTACCAGAAGGGGGCTTAGGAGACTATACAGCTGAGCCAACAGCAGCTAATTTGAAGCTAGAGGCCATCGATTTTTATCACCGCTACAAGGAGGACGTGGCGCTCTTTGCAGAAATGGGCTTTAAGGTTTTCCGGACATCAATTGCTTGGTCTCGTATTTTTCCTCAGGGCGATGAGACAGAGCCTAACGAAGCAGGGCTACAATTTTATGACGATTTGTTTGATGAGCTGATAGCACATGGCATAGAGCCTTTAGTGACCCTATCTCACTACGAAACCCCACTGCATCTAGCTAAGGTCTATAATGGCTGGACTGACCGTCGTATGGTTGGCTTCTTTGAACGTTTTGCGACAACTGTCATGCAGCGCTACAAGAACAAGGTTAAGTATTGGTTAACCTTCAATGAGGTTAATTCAATCCTGCATATGCCTTTTACCAGTGGTGCTATCATGACACCAAAGGAAAAGCTGACTCCGCAGGAGCTTTATCAAGCGATTCACCATGAATTAGTAGCGTCTGCTAGTGTGACAAGGCTTGCTAGATTGATTAACCCTGCTTTTAAAATAGGCTGTATGATTTTGGCTATGCCAGCCTATCCAATGACCTCTGATCCGAGGGATATTTTAGCTGCGAAGCAGTTTGAGCAACGTAATCTCCTGTTCTCAGATATTCAGGTCAGAGGAAAATACCCTTCCTATGCCAAATCCTTTTTTAAGGAGCAGCACATTGACATTCAATTTGAACCGGGCGACAGTGAGCTTTTGGCGCAGCATACGGTTGACTTTTTATCCTTTAGCTATTACATGAGTGTGACTCAGTCTCATCACCCGGATCATTATCAACGAGGGGAGGGCAATATTTTAGGTGGCTTGGTTAATCCTCATCTGCCCTCTTCGGAATGGGGCTGGCAAATTGATCCAATTGGCCTTCGCATAACCTTGAATGATTACTATGATAGGTACCAAATTCCTCTCTTTATTGTAGAAAATGGGCTTGGCGCCAAAGATAAGCTAGTACAGACAAAGGATGGTCACTGGACAGTTCAGGACGATTATCGGATTGATTACATGAGGCAGCATTTATTGCAGGTTGCTAAGGCTATTGAGGACGGTGTTGACATTATGGGCTATACCTCCTGGGGCTGTATTGATTGTGTTTCTATGTCGACTGCTCAGCTAAGTAAGCGTTATGGCTTTATTTATGTCGACCGACATGATGATGGCAGTGGTCATTTGACACGCTACAAGAAAAAATCCTTTGCTTGGTATCAAAGGGTCATTGAGACCAATGGGCGTAGCCTGTCTGAGGAGAGCTAGAAAGTAGCCTCAAAGGCTTTACCAACAATAGCAAAGCCGTATAGCACACGTCTTTTAAAAGGCTGATGCTATACGGCTTTTAGCCATTTCATTTAAATGGAACGAACTCAATTACGTCTTTGTACTGTCCCCTAACAAAAAGCCTCCATAGACCTGTGTCATAGGTGTGGAGGCTTAATGCTTGTTAAAATACCCTATAGACATAAGGGTTATCAGGCTCTGGGGCTTGGTGTGCTTCCTCGATTTGAAGGACAGGAAGCTGCTGCTCTAGGGTCTTGTCATATTCCATGTGCAGCTGGCCCTTGACGGTCAGCCAAGTGTTATTGGCATAGCTTTCTTGATTACCAGTGGTCAGAAGCCCATACACACCGGAATCAGCGATACAATGGATAATCCCAAATCTAAAGAGGAATTGATAGCTGTCATGTCCTGGCTCATTATAGACAAAGCCAGTGTACTGAATCGTACGATCAACGAATTCGTCTGGGTAAAGGTAGATTAATTCCATTACCTCCATATAATTGTCAGTGGTAATGGTGATGGCTGATTTGCCTTGGTATTTTTTCAGTTCATTGAGCATTTCCTTTTGATAGGCGGATTTGGTAAAGTACAGGCTGGTGTCTGGCTTTAGGTATTGAATAGTAGTACCATCATCACTGACCCCTGTTTTTGAAGCGCCTGCGGCTAATGGAAAGGTATAGCCCTTGGCGGCAACGGTCGTCGAATCCAAGCTGACTGTAGGTACTAACAAGCCAACCAAAACAGGAAAGACCAGGATAAGGGGACTGGTCAGCTGAGCGACCTTACCTTTTAAATGACTGTGTAGCTTGATGTTTTTAGTCCAAGTGTATAGCTGCACCAATGCAAGGATAAAGGATAGAACCATAGAAATATAGGCTAAGTAAGCGTAACGAATATTGATATATTGATTTAGCTTGCCAGATAGCTCTAGATACATGGTCAACTCAAAATAGCCTGCTAAAATTAAAAAGCGAATCATCACAGCACCCCCACAAGTAAGCAATATATGGTAATCATCACAGCTGATACACTGATAAATTGAACAATAAAGGCTCCCTTAAAGGAATTGAGCATCATCATGAGGTTTTTGATGTCAACCATAGGGCCGATTAAGAGAAAGGCTAAAACAGGAGCAACTCCAAAGGTTGACAATAACGAAGCTCCAATAAAGGCGTCAGCCTCACTGCAAAGAGATAAGATAAAGGCTAAGAGCATCATGACTAAGATGGCTGTCAAAGGGCTATGTCCGATCGCTGTCAGCACCTTTGTTGGCAGATAAATCTGCATGGCTGAAGCAATCAGGGTCCCAAAGACTAGATACCTTCCTGTATCAAAAAATTCGTCAATAGCGTGAGCCAGTGCCAAGTAAAGCCGTTTTGGCAGGCTTTCGTGACTGTAAGTATGACAATGCACCGGCTGGGTTGATTCCTTGAGAATGTTCTCATCAACAATGAAGGCTAGCATGATGCCAAGGCTGACAGCCACTAAAATGGCGCCTAAAAGCCTTAGCATGAGAAAGCGCAGCGAATTCCCAAAGGCAGAGTAGGTAGCAAATAAAACAATCGGATTAATAATTGGAGCGGTTGCTAAAAAGGGAACAGCAGTGTAGCTAGGCACCTTCTTTTCTAAAAAACGATTAATAATAGGAATGATACCACATTCACAGGAAGGAAAAACAAAGCCAATAAAGGTACCAAATAAAATTCTTAGCCACTTATTTTGAGGGAGGTATCTTTGAACTAAATCAGGCGTGACGAAAACCTCAATACAGCCAGATAAAATAGTCCCTAAAAATACAAAAGGCAGGGCTTCAATGATAATGGATAGAAAAATCGCAAACCATTGAAGCACGCTGGGTGGCAGATTTGAAAAAAGCGACATTCACCGTATCCTTTCTATATGTTAACGACGCCAATAAGGGCTAGTCCTGCTTAGCTGTCTTGACTTGTGGCTTTGGTTTTTCAGTGACTAGCTTTCCATCTTGGTTAAGCTCTAAAGGCTTATCAAAATCTGGGATAGACGCAAAGCCTGCCATCATCTTTTCGAGCTGGTCATTTTTCTTATGAGTAATTGCCATAGGTATACCTTCTTTCAATCAATATAGCTCTATTATACAATCATTTGACGGTAAAGCCAAAGCTAAAACATCTTTTTATCTTCTGATTGATTTTAGGCTTCAGGCCGTCAAGCAGTGTGTCATTAGATTGACTGACAAATATGATATAATGTGGCTGATGGGAGCTATGAAATGACAAAACGAGTATTATTAGTAGATGATGAGGAGCCTATCTTAAGGCTACTGGATTATCACTTGGCCAAGGAGGGCTTTGTGACAGAGATGGTAACAGATGGCCGTACTGCCTTGGCATTAGCTGAAAGAGAACCTTATGATTTTATTGTGTTAGATATTATGCTGCCGCAATTAGACGGTATCGAGGTCTGCAAAAGGCTTCGTGCTAAGGGAAGCAAAACCCCAATTATGATGGTTTCTGCTAAAAGTGATGAATTTGACAAGGTTTTGGCTTTGGAGCTGGGGGCAGATGATTATGTGACCAAGCCCTTTAGTCCTAGAGAATTATTAGCGCGTGTCAAGGCTATTTTAAGGCGTACTGAAGCAGAGATTTCTGGTGATGGTGAAGAGCGTCGTGAGCCTTTTTATACGATGAGTCAATTGCGTCTGTACCCAGAGCGACATGAGGTCTATAAGGACAAGGAGCTATTGCCGTTAACCCCAAAGGAATATGAGCTACTGCTCTATCTCATGAAGCACCCTAATATGACCCTGACGCGTGAGCGGCTATTAGAGCGTATCTGGGGTTATGACTTTGGCCAAGAAACACGTCTGGTAGACGTTCATATTGGCAAGCTCAGAGAAAAAATCGAGGACAATCCTAAGGCGCCTCAGTATATTCAAACCATTCGCGGCTATGGCTACAAATTTAAGGAGCTAAAGAATGATAGGACATCTTAGGCGTTTGAGCATGCTGCTAGGGCTTTGCTTGCTGGCTGCTCTTGGTCTGATTTGGCAAGGGCCGCATCAGGTGCTGACTCTAGTAGTGCTGTGTACTGGTCTCGTAGCTAGCTTTTATGTCTTGAGCATGCTATTTAGATGGGAGCGTGAATTCAGAGCCTTGCACCACCATCTTTTGACAGCTAGTGACCATTTTCTCCTAGTGGGGCAGGCTGATTTAAGTGCTTATGCTAAGCAGCTGACAGAGCTAAAAAGTGACCTATTACAAAAGGAAGCAAGGCTAAAAGCCTTATCAAAAAATGTGGAGGCTGTAACCTCTCATCTCACGATGGGCATGCTTTTAGTCTCCAATCAAAGGGAGCTGTTGCTGACCAGCAAATCCTTACCGGCTTATTTTCCAGAGGCTAAGCCACCTTTTGTGGTCTTGGAGGATCTTAAACGAATGGATCTGATAGCCTTAGTTAATCAAGTCTTTGACCAAAAGCAGACATTAAAGAAGGAATTAACAGGCCTACATGATGGTGATTTGATCTTGGAGGTTACCCTTGTGCCTATCTTTAACCAGTCGCATGTTGTCAAGGAGATTTTAGTGCTCTTATATGATCTGACGGCCATTCGTCATTATGAGAGGCTAAATTTGGAGTTTATTGCTAATGCTTCTCACGAATTAAGAACACCGGTTACATCGATCAAGGGCTTTGCTGAAACGATTAAGGAAATGCCTGACGATGAAACAAGCCTAAAAGAAGACTTTTTAGACATTATCTACAATGAAAGCTTGCGTCTAGAACGTATTGTTGAGCACCTGCTGACCTTATCCAAGGCTAACAAGACACCACTTGACCTGACAGAGTTTCAGCTCAGGAACTTCCTGCTGTATACAGGTCAGAGCATGAGGCCACAGCTAGAGCAAAAGCAGCTTGAGCTAAGCTATGCATTGGAGGATTCGATTGTTGTGACATCTGATCAATACCTCTTATCGCAGATCATGTTAAATCTCTTATCAAATGCGATACAGTATACAGACAATGGGGGCAGAATTCAGCTATCCAGTCAAAGGGTTGCTGGTGGTGTTGCCATTACAGTTGCAGATACTGGGATTGGCATTAGCCAAATTGAGCTAGATCGTATTTTTGAGCGCTTTTATCGTGTTAACAAGGGACGTAGCAGGCAAAGTGGTGGAACAGGCCTAGGCCTAGCCATTGTAAAGGAGCTGAGTCAGCTTCTTGGCGGTCAGATAACAGTCACAAGTCAGCTAGGAGAGGGCAGCCAATTTACCTTATTCTTACCAGAAGCTATCAACAAGTAAACAGTCACTACCAGCTACTTAAGGCCAGCCTTGGTAGTGGCTGTTTTAGGTTTTACAAAATCTTTACATTAATCAGGGATAAACCTTTACAAAGACCTGATAAGCTATAGGTGTAGCAAGCCTACAACACAATATCATAAAAGATAAGGGTGATTCTTATGACAATCAAAAAATGCTGATCATGGCAGCTATTGGCTTATCAGGCTTAGGTCTTGCAGCCTGTGGCAATAACAGTGCTGATGCTGGAAAAGCAGCAGACAGGATTGACCTTGTTTCTCGAGAAAATGGCTCAGGTACTCGTGGAGCCTTTACCGAAATGACAGGCATTCTAAAAAAGGACGGTGACAAAGAGATTGACCAAACAGCAAAAACAGCTATTATCCAAAATAGCACAGAAGGGGTCATCTCCTCTGTTAAGGGAAATAGTCGTGCCATTGGCTACATCTCGCTAGGGTCCTTAAATAGCGACGTTGCAGCCCTAAAGGTAAATGGCGTAAAGGCTAGTCGTGAGACTATTTTAGAGGGGAAATACCCTCTGCAGCGTCCCTTTAATATTGTATGGTCCTCAGACCTATCAGGAGTTGGTAAGGATTTTATCACCTTTATTGACTCAAAGCAGGGGCAGGAGATTGTTAGAGACAATCGATTGATCGAAGCAAAAACAGACGCGCCAGCCTATAGCAGTAAGGGCTTATCAGGCAAGCTGTCAATTGTAGGCTCAACCTCAGTTTCACCCTTGATGGAAAAATTAGCAGAAGCATACAAGAAAGAAAATCCAGCCATTAGCATTGATATTACCTCAAATGGCTCATCAGCAGGTATCACCGCCGTCAAGGAAAAAACAGCAGACATCGGTATGGTTTCTCGTGACCTAACAACTGAGGAGAGCAAGGGCTTAATTGATGATGCGATTGCCCTTGATGGTATCGTAGTGATTGTTCACAAGGACAATAAGGTAAGTAATATTGGCATAGATGTGCTGGCTGATGTCTTTAGCGGCAAGCTAACAAGCTGGGACAAAGTCAAATAAAGAACGATTAGAAGGAAGGCAAAGAAGAGGTGTTTTGTTCTTGCTTTCCTTTCTTAGAAAGGATCATCAGTGAATAAACAAGCCTTTAAAGAGGATTTTTTTAAAGTTATCTTCTTTCTCAGTGCAGCGATGGCAATTATTGCTATTTGTTTAATCTGTATCTTTATTTTTAGTAATGGCCTTCCCTTTATTGCTAAGTATGGTATGAGAGCCTTTTTGCTAGGAAATGATTGGTCACCGTCAAATCAGCCGGCAAGCTATGGTATTTTGCCGATGATTGCAGGGTCTTTTGTCATCACACTTGGTGCAATGGTGATTGGTGTGCCAACAGGTATATTGACCTCAGTTTTTATGGTTTACTATTGTCCTAAAGCATGCTATGGCTTTTTAAAGTCAGCTGTTAATCTGATGGCAGCCATTCCGTCTATCGTTTATGGCTTTTTTGGTCTTCAAGTGCTAGTGCCTTGGATTAGGAGCTTTGCTGGTAATGGCATGAGTGTGCTGACTGCCTCCTTGCTCTTAGGAATCATGATTTTGCCAACGCTTATCAGTCTTTCAGAGTCTGCTATCAGAGCTGTTCCAAAGGCTTATTATTCAGCTAGTCTTGCACTGGGAGCCAGTCATGAAAGGAGTATTTTTCGAGTGATCCTGCCAGCAGCCAAATCCGGCCTTTTTTCCGCTCTTATTTTAGGATTTGGTCGTGCCATTGGTGAGACGATGGCAGTTATTTTGGTAGCAGGAAACCAGCCTGTGCTGCCATCAGGATTATTTGAGGGCACAAGAACCATGACGACAAATATTGTCCTAGAGATGGCATATGCTTCTGGTCAGCATAGAGAGGCCTTGATTGCAACATCGGCTGTCCTCTTTGGCTTTATTCTCATCATTAATGCTTGCTTTGCTTATGTGAAAGGAAAATCAGCTCATGACTAACTATTTACTAAAAGCCCTGGTCTATCTTTTGTCGCTATTGACCTTTGGCTCCTTATTTTTGATTATTGCCTTTATGCTGATAAAAGGCTTGCCTAGTCTGTCGTTATCCTTATTTTCATGGACCTATACCTCTGACAATGTTTCTCTAATGCCGTCGATTATCTCAACTGTTAGTCTAGTTTTAGGCACCTTAGTGCTAGCCTTGCCCATTGGTGTCTTTGCTGGCTTCTATCTTGTGGAATACGCTAAGCAGGACTCACTATGGGTAAGGGCAATACGTCTTGCAGCTGATACGCTATCAGGGATTCCTTCGATTGTTTTTGGTCTTTTTGGCATGCTGTTCTTTGTGGTTTTTTTCGGCCTGCAATATTCTCTTTTATCAGGTATTCTGACGTCTGTAATCATGGTGTTGCCAGTTATCATTCGATCAACAGAAGAAGCGCTCCTCTCTGTTAGTGATCACTTGCGTCAGGCTAGCCTTGGCTTAGGAGCAGGTAAGCTAAGGACGATTTTTAAAATAGTGCTGCCGGCTGCAATGCCTGGTATTCTAGCCGGGGTAATCCTAGCGATTGGACGTGTTGTGGGTGAGACAGCAGCCCTGATGTATACCCTAGGCACCTCTACCAATACGCCAACCAGCCTCATGTCATCAGGACGCTCACTAGCTCTTCACATGTACATGCTGTCTAGCGAAGGGCTACATGTCAAGGAAGCTTATGCAACGGGTGTTATCTTACTCATAACTGTCTTGCTGATCAATGCCCTATCAAGCTTATTATCACGCCGATTAGTGAAAGGAGTCGTCTAAAATGGGAGCTTTTTCAACCAAGCAGCTTAATGTCTTTTATGGAGCATTTCAGGCCTTAAAGGATATCTCCATTGACATACCAGAAAATCAGATCACAGCCCTGATAGGTCCCTCTGGCTGTGGCAAATCAACCTTTTTAAAAACCCTAAATCGCATGAATGACTTGATTCCTTCCTGTCGTATCGAAGGAGAGGTTCTCTTAGACAATCAAGACATCTATGCTAAAGCAATAAACCTCAACAGTCTGCGTAAGCGTGTTGGTATGGTCTTTCAGCAGCCCAACCCATTTGCCATGTCTATTTATGATAATGTGGCTTATGGTCCTAGGACACATGGCCTTAAGGACAAGAAAACTCTAGATCAGCTGGTAGAGCAGTCCTTGAGAGGAGCAGCCATTTGGGACGAGGTCAAAGACAGCTTAAAAAAGAGTGCCATGTCCCTATCAGGTGGACAGCAGCAGCGGCTTTGCATTGCAAGAGCGCTTGCTGTAGCACCTGATGTGTTGCTCATGGACGAGCCTACCTCTGCTCTTGATCCCATTTCTACCTTAAAAATTGAGGACTTGGTTCAGCAATTAAAGCAGGATTACACGATTATCATCGTTACCCACAACATGCAGCAGGCTTCACGCATGTCAGATAAAACAGCCTTTTTCCTCACAGGAGATATTTGTGAATTTGGCGATACAGCTGAACTATTTACAAAGCCAAAGGACAAGCGTACAGAGGATTATATTTCCGGACGCTTCGGATAAGAAAAGGACTAGGCGATGAAAGAGCAATTGGAATGAGGGCTAAATCTCTCCTCAATTGGTGTTTTGATGATGTCAGATCAGTATCCTATTAGCGTGGAAGCTTCTCTCTTACTTCCTGTAGAGTGAAGCTTTTTTGCTTTCTTTGATAAGCACGATCTAGCTATTTTCAGACAAAGGTTACTGGTATTAGAAATATATATATATATATATTAGTAAACTATAATCTTATTAATATTATATAATAACTACATAAAAAAACAAATAGGAGTCATATCATGAAAAAATTACTATTAACTAGTGCTGCAGCGCTAGCCTTAGCAACAGTAGCAGTTAGCACAACAAAAGTAGAGGCGTTTTCTCGTGGGCATGTTATAGAGCATACGATTAACGACACCAAGTCGCTTAGTGCAGCGCGCTGGGGGTCAAGACTGCAAATCCTTAATCTGTTAACACGATTTAAGCATAAACTAGGAGAGGATGGCTTTAGGTCTTATAACAGACAATTCAGAGCTAGGGTAGGTGCAGCAAAATCAGTAAGTGAAATTGATGAACTTTATAATAAGTTTGAAAAGGAGTTGGAAGAGTTAGAAGATCTCACTTAATTTTGACTAACCACTAAGTAGCTAAAAGACGATTTCCGTTTGGAGATCGTTTTTTCTTAGCCTTTAGAAGTATCTGAAAAGATAAGTTTTGTTTTCTTGACACTTATTTGTCATAAAGCTTTTATCTTGTTCTATCCCTCTTTCTTTGTGCTATAATAAGAACTGTTATGGAAAATATGAATCATCAAAACATTTCAGAAGCGTTGGGGGTCACCCCAAAACAGATTAGTCAAGTGCTTACCCTTACCGCTGAGGGTAATACCATTCCCTTTATTGCGCGCTATCGTAAGGAAGCTACAGGTAACCTTGATGAAGTGGTGATCAAGGCCATTATTGATATGGATAAGTCCCTCACACAGCTTAGGGAGCGTAAAGACACCATTCTTGCTAAAATCGAAGGACAAGGGAAACTAACAGCTGCCCTTAAGGAAGCTATAGAAGCAGCTGATAAATTGGCTGACCTAGAGGAGCTTTATTTGCCTTACAAGGAAAAGCGGCGTACCAAGGCAACCATTGCTCGAGAAGCCGGCTTATCTGGACTAGCTAGACTGATCCTTCAAAATGCACAAGACCTAGAAACTAAGGCAGAGGCCTTTATCACAGAAGGTTTTTCGGATCCACAGGCAGCCCTTGCTGGAGCTGTTGATATTTTGGTCGAAGCCATGTCAGAGGATAGCAGGCTAAGGTCCTGGACCTATAATGAGATTTGGAAGTATAGCCGTATAACCTCTAGCCTAAAGGAAGCCAGCTTAGATGACAAGCAGGTCTTTCAGATTTACTATGCGTTTTCTGAGACGGTATCTAACATGCAGGGCTACAGGACCCTAGCTCTCAATCGTGGGGAAAAGCTAGGCGTATTAAAGGTATCCTTTGAGCATCATATAGACAAAATGCTGCGCTTTTTCAGCCTTCGCTTTAAGGAGCACAATGCTTATATTGATGATGTTATTAACCAAACAATCAAGAAAAAATTGTTCCTGCTATGGAACGACGTATCCGCACAGAATTAACTGAAATGGCTGAGGACGGTGCTATCAAGCTCTTTTCGGAAAATTTGCGTCATCTTTTGCTAATTTCACCACTAAAGGGAAAAATGGTGCTGGGCTTTGACCCGGCCTTTAGGACAGGGGCCAAATTAGCGGTGATTGATCCGACTGGAAAGCTGTTAACTACTCAGGTTATCTATCCGGTGGCACCAGCTAATCAAGCTAAGATTCAAGCAGCAAGAGTAGCTCTAGCTCAGCTCATCACTGACTATCAGATTGATATTATTGCCATTGGTAATGGCACAGCCAGTCGTGAGAGTGAAGCCTTTGTTGCAGAGGTGCTAAAGGATTTTCCAGAAACCTCTTATGTCATTGTTAATGAAAGCGGAGCTTCGGTTTATTCGGCCTCAGAGCTAGCCCGCCATGAATTTCCAGAGCTGACGGTTGAAAAGCGCTCAGCCATCTCTATTGCGCGTCGCTTGCAAGACCCGCTAGCAGAGCTGGTCAAAATTGACCCAAAAGCAATCGGTGTCGGACAATACCAGCATGATGTTAGTCAGAAAAAGCTATCTGAGCATCTGGATTTTGTCGTTGATACCGTTGTTAATCAGGTTGGGGTTAACATCAATACAGCTAGTCCAGCCCTACTGGCTCATGTTTCAGGGCTAAATAAAACCATTTCTGAGAATATCGTCAGGTATCGTGAAGAAAATGGAGAGATCACCTCACGTGCTGAGATCAAAAAGGTCCCTAGACTAGGCGCAAAGGCCTTTGAGCAGGCAGCAGGCTTCTTGCGTATTCCCAATGCTAAGAATATATTAGACAATACAGGCGTTCACCCAGAAGCCTATCCGGCTGTCAAAAAGCTCTTTCAATTACTTGCGATTAAAGACTTAGATGAGCCTGCAAGGGCCAAATTACAGGCGGTTAATCTTGAGGAAATGGCAGAGCAATTGACGCTTGGTCAAGAAACGCTCAAGGATATCATTGCTGATTTGCTGAAGCCAGGAAGAGACTTGCGTGATGACTTTGAAGCTCCTGTTCTTCGAAAGGACATTTTGAGTGTAAAGGATCTGGCTGTTGGTCAAAGGCTAGAGGGAACTGTTAGAAATGTGGTTGACTTCGGTGCTTTTGTTGATATTGGTGTACATGAGGACGGTTTGATTCACATTTCAGAGATGAGTGAGGCCTTTGTCAATCACCCAAGTCAGGTCGTTTCTGTCGGAGATTTAGTCACTGTTTGGGTTTCTAAGGTTGACTTAGACCGCCACAAGGTCAACCTAAGCTTAGTGCCGCCTCGTGAGTCTGACTGATTATGTTAGAGAGGTCTCGCTAGCTGATTTTGGAAAGCCCTTTAAGCATCAGGCTTCTTGGAACAGACGACTAAGAACAACAGGCGGACGTTTTTTTCCAAAGGATGGTCATCTGGATTTCAATCCCAAAATCTTAGAGGAGCATGGGGAGACTGTCTTTAGACAGATCGTTAGGCATGAGCTTTGTCATTATCACCTCTATTTTGAGGGGCTGGGCTTTCGGCATAAGGATCAAGCCTTTAAGGAGCTTCTAGACCAAGTAGACGGTCTGAGATACGCTCCAAAATTACAGTCACATCAAGCTAATTACCTCTACATCTGTCAAGATTGCGGCCAAGCTTATGACCGAAAACGTCCTATCAATCTGGCGGTATTTGCCTGCGGCAGGTGTCATGGCAGGCTCATTGAAAAAAATCAGTCGTAAGGCTGATTTTATTTTGCTAAAAAAGGAATAAACTAGTATCATAGAATAAGGAGGCGAGGAGACATGGAATCTAAATTTTATAAGCAACGAAAGCATAAGCTAGTGGCTGGAGTTATCTCTGGTTTAGCTGATAAATACGGCTGGGATTTGCCCCTAGCTCGTGTGCTTGCCGCCTTATTGATCTATTTTACTCGCTTTGGGGTTGTTATTTATATTCTTTTAGCCATCTTCCTACCATATAAAGAGGACCTACTTGAAGAACGTTACGGGAGAGGACCAAGACGTCGCAAGGATGCTGATGTCCTAAATGATGAAGATGAAGGCTGGTTTTGGTAAGACCACAGCGAGCGACTATTAAAAGCTTGACAGGAATTTTAATAGTGCCTCTAGCGTGATTATCAGAAATAAAGCTGGCTGTAGGCCTTTATCTGATGAGATAGGGCCTTTTGTTGTTTGTCCGCTTTAGGCTAGTGCCTGCTTTAAGTGAGCCTGAGGCAGCTGTTGCAGGATTCTTTTTTAGTATGATCAAGCACTTTGAAAGCTTCTTTGAAAAATAAGTATTTGTAAGGGCTTAGATAGTGATTTATGATATAATATTAAAAAAGGAGAAATTATGACAGTTACCGTTAAGATGTTAGTCACAAAGGTCAAGCTTGACGTTGTCTATGCAACTGATGACTTGCTAGAAAAGGAGATAACGACCTCAGATATTTCGCGTCCGGGTCTTGAGATGACCGGCTATTTTGATTACTATGCCCCAGAGCGGCTTCAGCTGTTTGGCATGAAAGAATGGTCCTACCTCACTCAGATGACCTCACACAATCGCTACTCAGTCTTAAAGGAAATGTTTAAAAAAGACACGCCAGCTGTGATTGTATCTAGGGGCCTAGCTATCCCAGAGGAGATGGTTCAGGCAGCGCAGGAGGAAGGTATTGCTCTGTTTAGCAGCCGCGTATCTACCAGCCGCTTAGCTGGTGAGATGTCTTATTTTCTTGATGCTTCCTTAGCAGAGCGAACAAGTGTGCATGGGGTGCTGATGGATATTTACGGTATGGGGGTGCTGATCCAAGGTGATTCAGGTATTGGTAAAAGTGAGACAGGCTTAGAGTTGGTCAAGCGTGGCCATCGCTTGGTGGCAGACGACCGAGTAGATGTCTTTGCTAAAGATGAGGAGACGCTATGGGGGGAGCCAGCAGAGATTTTACGTCATCTCCTTGAGATTCGTGGTGTTGGCATTATTGATGTCATGTCGCTGTACGGTGCTAGTGCTGTCAAGGATTCCTCACAGGTGCAGTTGGCTATTTATTTGGAGAATTTTGAGGCTGGCAAGGTCTTTGACCGCTTGGGCAATGGCAATGAAGAGATTACCTTTTCTGGTGTCAGTATTCCAAGGATTCGCATTCCTGTCAAAACAGGTCGAAATGTGTCAGTGGTTATTGAGGCTGCTGCCATGAACCATCGTGCGAAAGAGATGGGCTTTGATGCTACCAAAACCTTTGAGGAGCGCCTTACACGTTTAATCAGCAAAAATGAGGAGGGCAAATGATCAATCCAATAGCCTTTAAGCTTGGTCCTCTTAGTCTTCACTGGTATGCGGTTTGTATCTTGGTGGGATTACTTTTAGCGGTTTATTTGGCAGCCAAAGAAGCCCCGCGAAAAAAAATGACCAGTGATGATATTATTGATTTTATTCTGATTGCCTTTCCTTTGGCAATTATTGGAGCAAGAATCTATTATGTAGCCTTTGAATGGTCCTATTATTCTCAGCATTTGAGTGATATCTTTGCTATTTGGAATGGTGGGATTGCCATCTATGGCGGCTTGATAACAGGTACCATTGTTCTCTTTGTTTATTGCTACTATAAGGTGCTGAATCCTATCCATTTCTTAGATATTGCAGCGCCTAGTGTCATGCTTGCTCAGGCCATCGGCAGATGGGGAAATTTCTTTAACCAAGAGGCCTATGGCAGGGCTGTCAGCCAGCTCAATTACCTGCCTAGTTTTATTCGCCAGCAGATGTTTATAGATGGCAGCTATCGTGTTCCCACCTTTTTATATGAGTCCATGTGGAACCTGATTGGCTTTGTCATTATCATGGTGTGGCGGCGTAAGCCCAGGTCATTAGTAGATGGGGATATTATCTCATTTTACCTGATTTGGTATGGCTGTGGTCGATTGGTGATTGAGGGCATGCGAACGGACAGCCTGATGCTTTTAGGAATTCGTGTTTCTCAATACATGTCGGTGCTGCTCATTATCATTGCGATTGTTTTTATCTTTAAAAGGCATCGACAAAAGGGAATTTCTTATTATCAAGAATAGGGATAGAAAGAGGAGACGTTTATGAATTTAGTGGGCATTTCATTGCTGATAATCGCATTAGCCTTTGTTGCTCTGGTTATTTTTTTGATTGTGGTGTTAAAAAAGGTGTCAGAGGCAGTTGATGAGGCTAAAAAAACCATTACCGTTTTAACGAGTGATGTCAATGTTACCCTTTATCAAACCAATGAAATATTAGCTAAGGCTAATGTGCTGGTAGATGATGTGAATGGTAAGATGACAACAATAGATCCTCTCTTTGTTGCTATTGCAGATTTGTCAGAAAGTGTTTCTGATTTGAATGTGCAGGCCAGACACCTTGGACGTCGGGCGACAAATGCCACAAGCAATGCTGCAAAGGTGGGTAAAGTAGCTCTTGTCGGCAAGGTCGCTTCTAAATTATTTGGTAAAAAGGAGAAAAGGTCATGAGTAATTTTTTTAAAACGTTGGTGATTGGTGTAGCTTCAGGAGCAGCTACCGCTTATTTCTTGTCAACTGAAAAAGGAAAGGTCTTGAAGGCTCGCGCACAAAGGGCCTATGAAGCCTATCGTCAAAATCCTGAGGAATATCATCAAATGGCTAAAGAAAAAGGAAGTGAGTACAGTCAGCTGGCTCGCCATACCTTTAATGATTTAAAAACCAGGTTTGAATCAGGGGATATGACCACTGATCAGGTGTTTGATTTTATCAAGGAAAAGACCAGCCAATTTGTTCATCAGGCAAAGGAAGCTGCTTCAGAGCATGACAAGGCTGATGATGTGATTATTGATCTGGATGAAGAGGATATTATTATCAACTATCCTGAAGATGATTCAGAAAAAGAAGCAGCTAGCAATAAGTCTGAAGAATAATAAGGCAAAAATAAGGGCTCTCTCAGCTATGGAGGGCCTTTTGTGATGTGGGCTACTCGTTTATTCAAGAAAATAGGCAATAAGAGTAATGAAAAAAGAGCTTAGCGAAGCCAAGCTCTAACTGTTTATGACATTAATAACGTGATGGCCTTTGAAAGAAAGGAAGTGATGGCTAGGCTGATAGCACTAGCAATTAGAAAGGCCCAAACCGGTGCCAAATTCATGACAAGAAGGACAAATGCAAACAAGACAGTGATTAAACTAAAAACAGCAATACGGGCAAAAAAAATAAGTTCCTTGAGCTTGCTACTGTGTCCATTGAGGTCTTGAAACTCTTGAAATTTTTGCTGCGAGACCTGCTCTTGCTTCTGCTGCTTGAGCTGCCGCTGCTCCAATGGTGTAGGCATAGTCCTCTCCTTTCCCGTAAGATACCCAACCATTTTACCATAAAAGCTGATGGTTGTCATCTTTTTTTTGAAGGCTTCTCGTTATTATCATTCGAAAGTGATAATGTCTTAGCTAGGTCGAATGTGAAAATGTCCCGTCTGTTAAACTAGAAAGATGAGGAAAATAGAACTAACTATGATAGAGTCAAAGAAATACCTAGTCATCAAAGCTGTTTGTGAGGGTAAAAAACAGAAAAACAGGGCTTGTGTAGAATTAGGGTTAAGCAAGAGGCAGGTGAACCGATTGATACTAGCCTATCGAGAGAAAGGAAAGTCAGCTTTCGTTCATGGTAATAGATCAAAAAGACCAACTCATGCCATGTCTTTAGAAACAAAGAGAAGGATTATCGAGAAATATCAAAGTTACGGTGATTTAAGACCAAATGTTGTTCATTTCTGCGAACTACTAGCGGAAGAAGAAAACATCGCCTATTCAGATACAACTGTTAGAAAACTACTCTACCAAGCAGGGTTTCTATCTCCAAAGACTCAACGAGCAACGAAAAGACGATTGAAACAAGAAGCCAAACAAAAGAAAAGGGAGGCAGAAAAAAGAGGATCCAAACTCCCAACTGCTTCCAACTTCTTTGAAGAACCTGACAAAGCTCATCCCAGCCGAGCAAGAAAGAAATTCAAAGGGGAACTCATTCAAATGGAGGCCAGTCAATTCCCTTGGTTTGGACAACAGGAAACACATCTTCATGTCGCTATTGACGATGCCTCCGGTGATATTGTCGGGGCTTACTTTGATACTCAGGAGACGCTAAACGGGTATTATCATGTCTTAGAACAGATTCTAGAGGTACATGGTATCCCTTTCCAGTTCCTTACTGATAAAAGGACTGTATTCACTTATGCTTCCAGTCAGTCTAAAAAGATCGAGGAAGATACCTTTACACAGTTTGGATATGCTTGCCATCAGCTTGGTATTGCCATTGAAACGTCTTCTATCCCTCAAGCTAAAGGGCGTGTAGAACGTCTTAATCAGACCCTTCAATCGCGTCTACCAATTGATTTACAGAGGAATCAAATTACCAGCATCTCTCAAGCGAATCGTTATCTTAAGAGATGGATTAAACGATTTAACAAGCAGTTTGGTGGACTGGCCAGTGAGTCTGTTTTTGAGAAAGCACCTAAACCGGCCCAGCGAAACCTACTGTTAGCGAGAATCTCTGAAAGAGTAATTGATAGTGGGCATCATATTCGATATCAAAACAACTTCTACTTGCCCGTCGAAGGGGATAAAAAAATCTATTTTACGCGTAAGACAAAGGCACTTGTGATTGAGGCATTCGATGGAGACATCTACCTTAATATCGCAGACAATATTTATGCCACTAGAAAGTTACCAAAACACGAGAAGCACTCCAAAGAATTCGAAATGGTGCCTAAAACTAAAAAAGAAAGACGCAAGTATATTCCACCACAATCCCATCCGTGGAAACTTGCATCTTTCAAACAATACCTTCATAAAATCGGAAAATCTTATGAAGAATTCAAGCGTGAGAGGAATACCTCTCAACCACAATTATAACAGATTTTTCTCTTATCTAACCGATTTTTTCAAGACATTGTCATTTTCGATTGACACTTTTTTTTGAAGGCTTCTCGTTATAGGCCTTGGTATAGGCGTTAAGATTTTGAATGAATCATTTTTGAAAGCCTAAGAAATTTGGTATAATATCCCTTGTATGGAAAAAATAATTATTACAGCCACAGCAGAAAGCATTGACCAAGTCAAATCGCTTTTAGCTGCAGGTGTTGATCGTATTTATGTAGGCGAAGCTGATTATGGCTTGCGTCTTCCTCATGCTTTTTCTTATGATGACTTGAGGCAGATTGCAGCGCTTGTTCACAAGGCGGGCAAGGAGCTAACAGTTGCTTGTAACGCTCTGATGCATCAGGGCATGATGGATCGTATAAAGCCCTTTTTGGACCTTATGAAGGAGATTGCTGTCGATTACCTTGTTGTTGGTGATGCCGGTGTTTTTTATGTGAATAAACGAGATGGCTACGACTTTAAGCTGATTTATGATACTTCGGTTTTTGTTACCTCAAGCCGTCAGGTTAATTTTTGGGGGCAGCATGGCGCTGTTGAAAGTGTTTTAGCTAGAGAGATTCCCTCGGAGGAATTATTTGCCTTGGCTGACAATCTTGACTACCCAGCAGAAATATTGGTTTACGGGGCCTCTGTTATTCATCATTCTAAGAGACCGCTCCTTGAAAATTATTATCATTTTACCAAAATTGATGACGAGGTCAGTCGAGAGCGTGGGCTTTTCTTAGCAGAGCCAGGCGATCCTGATAGTCATTATTCTATCTATGAGGACAATCATGGAACTCATATTTTTATTAACAATGACATTGATATGATGACTAAGCTAGGCGAGCTATATGAGCATGGCCTGACACATTGGAAGCTAGATGGTGTTTACTGTCCTGGTGAGAATTTTGTGGCCATTACCAAGCTGTTTATAAAAGCAAAGGCTTTGCTGGAGTCTGGGCAATTTACCACAGAGCTAGCTCAGCAGCTTGATGCAGAAGTGCAAGGGCTTCACCCTGTAGGGCGTGGTCTGGATACAGGCTTTTATGATTTTGATCCTAAAACAGTCAAATAAGCTATAACTTGACTTGTCCTGATTAAGGTTACTATTTCAAGGCATGACAAGTTAATCATTCAAAGATGTTACATCTTACCTATCTTGAAAATAGAAAGAATAACAACATGTCAAATGTAAAAAAACGTCCTGAGGTGCTGTCGCCCGCAGGAACACTTGAAAAATTAAAGGTTGCCATTGATTATGGCGCTGATGCGGTTTTTGTTGGTGGACAGGCCTACGGGCTAAGAAGTCGCGCAGGAAACTTCTCTATGGAGGAATTACAAGAGGGGATTGACTATGCTCACAAGTATGGGGCTAAGGTCTATGTTGCTGCCAATATGGTTACCCATGAGGGCAACGAGCTTGGGGCTGGTGAGTGGTTCCGTCAATTGCGTGATATGGGGCTTGATGCGGTCATCGTTTCAGACCCGGCCCTTATTGTGATCTGCTCAACAGAAGCACCAGGACTTGAGATTCATCTATCAACTCAAGCATCATCAACGAACTATGAAACCTTTGAATTTTGGAAGGAATTAGGCCTAACGCGTGTCGTGCTAGCACGTGAGGTCAATATGGCAGAATTGGCTGAGATTCGAAAGCGCACAGAGGTTGAGATTGAGGCCTTTGTACATGGTGCCATGTGTATTTCCTATTCAGGGCGCTGTGTTCTCTCTAATCACATGAGTCACCGAGATGCCAATCGCGGAGGCTGCTCACAATCCTGCCGCTGGAAGTATGATTTGTATGATATGCCTTTTGGCTCAGAGCGTCGTTCCTTAAAAGGAGAGATTCCAGAGGAATACTCCATGTCCTCGGTTGACATGTGCATGCTGGAGCATATCCCTGATTTGATTGAAAATGGAGTTGATAGCTTGAAAATCGAAGGGCGCATGAAGTCTATCCATTATGTGTCAACAGTGACCAATTGCTATAAAGCAGCTGTTGATGCTTATATGGAAAGTCCAGAGGCATTTTATGCTATTAAGGACGACCTTATTGATGAGCTTTGGAAAGTGGCTCAGCGTGAGCTAGCAACTGGCTTTTACTACCATATTCCAACTGAGAATGAACAGCTTTTCGGTGCGCGGCGTAAGATTCCGCAATACAAATTTGTTGGGGAGGTGGTTTCCTTTGATGATGACAGCATGACAGCCACTATTCGCCAACGTAACGTCATTGTTGAAGGAGACAGGGTTGAGTTTTACGGACCGGGCTTCCGTCATTTTGAAACAGTGATCAAGGATTTACATGACGCTGACGGCAATAAAATTGACCGTGCGCCAAACCCAATGGAGCTCTTAACCATCTCCTTGCCACAGGCTGTCAAGCCAGGAGATATGATTAGGGCCTGTAAAGAAGGACTTGTTAACCTCTATCAAAAGGACGGAACCAGTAAGACCATAAGAGCCTAGCACCACTAGACTAAGCAATAGGATTTGACCAATTACTTTTGACACAGAGAAGTGATAAGGTTAGGTCTCCTTTACTCCTGATTAGGGTACTGAGTCTATGGCTTTTCTTTGGTGCTGGTGCGTGTATGAGGTACTAAGCTAGCCTTATCAATATCTGCTAAAAAAATAATGCAGTCAGGTTTTGATTGGTATTTTTTAAGACCAATTGACCGGTTAGCTGATCGTATTTTTTAATGTGCCCAGTGAAGCTTTTGGCTTGATAGATCACATGAATTGGAATCTCCTTGACCTGTGCCTCTTTGATGGTGGTAATGATCTGGTTGGCCTTGAGGTTAACGGGAGAAGCCTTGGCTTTTTTGGGAGGCTGATTGTCAATAAAGCCGATCAAGGCTGATTGCAGCTGCTTCATCATTGATTTCATAGCTATTGTCCTCAAACATTGATAGAATAGTTTGATAGTATTTTACCTTAAACTATGATTTTTAAAAAGAATTTACTGTTTTGCATTCAATTTTTAATATTATTTTCGAATAGATAGATGAGGAGGAAAATATAATGTCAGAATTTACATTTAAGATTGAGGAGCATTTGCTAACCCTGTCAGAAAGCGATAAGGGGTGGACAAAAGAGCTAAACCGCGTTAGCTTCAATGGAGCAGAGCCAAAATGGGATATCCGCACCTGGAGCCCTGATCACACAAAGATGGGTAAGGGCATTACTCTGACCAATGAAGAATTTAAGACAATTCTTGATGCCTTTCGTCGTTAAGCCTTAGCTTAGTCATCAATAACTTCAATGTGAGAAGAACCTTTTCTAACGAACAGTATCAACCATCAGTTACTTTGTTCTTGTAGGAAGGTTCTTTTGTTATCTCTTCAAGTGAGTTTTTAAGAGCAAGGTAAAAGACTATCGTCTAGAACCCCCTTAGCATTCATAGCTGCTACCGCAACGATAAAAGTTAAAAAACAAACTAACTGGGGATCTGGTATCTAGAAAGTTAATCTAGTCCTCTTAGAGCTTTTAGTAACTGTTAGTCACTATTTATTGGTGAGAGGAATATATCACAATGCTCCAATCGAGCCTTGGTTTGGGTGTTTTAAGTCCGGATGCTATGAGCTAAAGTCATACCAGACTTGTGAAGAGCCTATCACTGATAGTAATCGCTATCTCTACTTTTACAATGATAGTCATCTTTAAAAGCACATGAAAGGCCCTGCCCCTCCTTTAAGGAGGAACAAGGCTTCTGTTTAATCATTATGAGATTAGTATTCGCTTAATAGGAAGTCACTCAAGCTCAGCGTCTATTTTGAGACTGATGCTTCTGTCCTAGCCTTAGGCTGCTCATATTCTGCTCTAAAATCATACGGATTGTCCTGATTTGCTTTAGAATAGCATACTTGTTGAGTCTAGGTCCCAAGGATCTTGAATGACTGACGTTGAAGGTGTTTAGCTCCTGTTATCTTGGTATAAGAAGGTATGACCTTTTGGTAATTGGATTGTCTATTGTATGGTTCCAAGATGATGATTGGCATGCTTGGTTGTTGACTGCAAGCTGATAGCCTTGTGGGAGGCTTTGCTTTCATAAGGCTTAAGGGCTATTTTTACTTTAATGTAAGGCTCCTTGGCTGGCAGCTATCGAGACTTGGAGATGATAGAGGGCTAGCTAAGGCTTTGACCTGAAACGATCGGCTAGACCAATAATCAAGAGGATCACCCCTAAAACAAAGAAAATCCATTTCAAGCTGAGTAAGGCATAAAGGATAAAAATAGCAGCTGAGAGGTAACTAATGTATTCTTTTTTCATAAGATGCTCCCTATCTTTTTATACTATTGTAGCATAAAAATCAGTTTAAATGCTGATGAAATCAATGGCTATTTTGGCTTTCATTGGCCTAGTAAAAACCGTTTAGCCTAGCAGCATGTCATCATTGCAAACAAAAAGATTGAAGAATCAAGTCTAAGAGATGATTCTTCAATCCTAGTATACAGACAAGCTAAGGACATCACTTCAAAAGTGAGGCTTTTAGAGAAGCTAAAGGCAACTAATGACTATTAGCTAGGCCTAGCTATGGAAGTGATTGGTCATAGTGATCATTCGATCTGGATAAGAGGCTTAGGATCAGCTAGAGAAAGCTGCTTTTTAAACACTGGTAGCTAGTCGCTTTTTATGGCTTCATTGTTGGGAATAACAAAACATCGCGAATAGTGGTTGTATTTGTCAGCAGCATGCAGAGGCGGTCAATACCGATTCCAAGCCCGCCTGTTGGTGGCATACCGTATTCAAGAGCCTCAACGAAGTCGTAGTCAATACCGGTTGCTTCATCGTCTCCAAGCTCCTTGGCTGCTGCCTGTGCCTTAAAGCGTGACAGCTGATCAATTGGATCATTTAGCTCGGTAAAGGCATTAGCATATTCCTTTGTCATGATAAAGAGCTCAAAGCGGTCTGTGAAGCGACTGTCCTCAGGGTTTTTCTTAGCAAGCGGTGAAACCTCTACAGGGTGCCCATAGACAAAGGTTGGCTGAATTAGGGTGTCCTCGACAAATGCCTCAAAGAAGGCATTGATGATATGACCAACAGAGGTAAAATGCTTTTCAACTGGCACATGCTTTTCGTTAGCAAGAGCTGTTGCTTCCTCAAAAGTCATCTCAGGCCAGAAGTCAATACCAGTTACCTCCTTGATGGCATCAACCATATGCACGCGTCTGAATGGTTCATGAAGCTTGATTTCAGTCCCCTGATAATCAATTGGTCCCTCTCCCTTGACTGCTTTAGCAGCGTGCTGAATGATTCCTTCAGTTAGAGTCATCATATCTAAATAGTCTGCATAGGCTTCATAGACCTCAATAGAGGTAAATTCTGGGTTATGTGTAGCGTCCATCCCTTCATTACGAAAGATCCGTCCAATTTCATAGACACGCTCCATGCCACCGACGATGAGGCGCTTGAGATGCAGCTCTGGTGCAATGCGAAGCACCATATCGATATCTTGTGCATTGTGGTGAGTGATAAAGGGACGAGCAGCAGCACCACCAGCTTCATTATGAAGGACAGGTGTCTCCACTTCTAAAAAGCCAAGGCCATCGAGGTAACGACGAATTTCAGAAATCATTTTTGAACGTGTGATGAACCGTTCAAAGCTGCTGCGGTTTGAAATCAAATCCAGATGACGCTTGCGATAAATGGTTTCGATATCAGTTAAGCCATGAAATTTCTCTGGTAGCGGACGTAGAGATTTGGATAGATGGGTCAGTTTTGTGGCCTTGATAGACAACTCACCCATATCAGTACACATAATGTCGCCTTCGACCCCGATAAAATCACCAAGGTCAGCTTTTTTGAAAATGTCATAGTTGTCATCACCAACTGAATCCTTACGAACATAGATTTGGATTTGCCCTTGGCGATCCTGAAGATGAGCAAAGCCGACCTTTCCTTTACCACGCTTGGTCATCAGACGACCAGCAATAATCGCAGTGGCTTGAAGCTCTTGTAAATCCTCTTTGGTTTTGTCTGAGTATTTTTCCTTTAATTCACCAGAATTAGTTGTTCGGTCGAAGCGTTTGCCAAATGGATCAATGCCTTGCTCAGCTAAGGCTGCCATTTTTTCACGACGGACAATTTGTTGATCATTTAATTCTTCGATGTGTTGATTTGACATGTTTTCCTCCAATACTTTTCCTTCCTATTGTAACATAAAAGATTATAGAATACACCTATATTTCGTGGGAATTCTATCATCGAAGCCTCAGATGATAGGCCTTTGACTTGTATAGATAAATTGGTTTTGTCTGAGTTGGTTTTTCTGTATAAATAAGCTATTATTTGTGAGATCTTACTTGAATTGAAGGCTTTTGCTAGTTCCAATAGATTATTTTTGATGATATTTGACAAAAAAACTTAAATTGTGAAAAAATATTAATCGAAAAAATCAAAAAACTCTCAACGCTAAGGCTAGTCTTTGTGCAGTTGAGGGTTTTTATCAGGAAAGGATCATAAAGAAATGGAAACTTATGATATACACGGGAAGCCTTATCATCGAACGCTGATGATTATATTGCTGTTGGTGGGAACCTTTGCAGGGGTTTTAAACCAAACAAGCTTGGGGACAGCTATACCAACATTGATGGAAAATTTTAAGGTACCTTTGTCAACAACTCAGCAGGCAACCACTTGGTTTTTGCTTGCTAATGGCATTATGATCCCTGTTTCGGCCTTTTTAGCAACGCGATTTTCCACTAAAAGACTCTACATGACAGCTTATGCTATTCTTGTGAGTGGCTTGTTACTAGCAGCTCTGGCTCCGACTGCTCATTGGGGAGTTTTTTAACAGCACGTATCGTTCAGGCTTGTGCAGTGGGCATTACCATGCCTTTGATGCAGGTGGTGATGATCAACGTTTTTCCTGCAGAGCAGCGTGGTGCAGCAATGGGAATCAATGGCTTGGTGGTTGGGCTAGCTCCGGCTGTTGGACCAACCTTGTCAGGCTGGATTTTGAAAAAGGATTTTTCAGTATTAGGCATTTATTTAGGCTGGCGGGCCATTTTTATCTTGCCTTTAGTGATTTTGCTGTTGGTTTTAAGCCTGTCGCCCTTCATGCTCCGAGATGTTATCCCTCAGCAGGCTGTTAAGCTTGATTCAACATCTCTAGGCTTATCTATCTTAGGGCTGGGTGCTTTTCTCTGGGGCTTTACAAATGTTGCAGCTTATGGCTGGCTAGATATGGTGTACGTGATTTTACCTATTTTAGTCGGTATTGGTGGAATTTACCTCTTTTCCAAGCGTCAGCTACAATTAGAGAAGCCCTTTTTAGATATTAGAGTCTTTCGCAACAAGCAATTTACCTTGACAACAATAGCAATTGCCCTAACGATGATGGCTATGATCGGTGTTGAGATGATGCTGCCGCTGTATCTGCAAAATGTCAGAGGCTTATCTCCATTAAATTCCGGAATGGTTTTGTTGCCGGGTGCTTTGATTATGGGGCTGATCAGTCCAGTTTCTGGCCGAATTTATGACAAGATCGGTGCTCGTTATCTGGCGCTATTAGGCTTTACCATTTTAGCTGCGGCGACTCTACCATTTGTATTTCTAAATGAAAATACCTCACGCTTTTTGATTACTGTTTTGTATGCCATTAGAATGTTTGGCATATCAATGATTTTAATGCCTTTAACTGCAAGTGCTATGAATGCCTTGCCATCGCATGAATCGGCGCATGGAACGGCAGCTAATAATACTGTACGCCAGATCTCCTCTTCTATTGTTGTGGCGGTGTTATCGAGTGTGACACAAAACATTATCAGCAGCAAACAGCCGCCTAAAATGCTCCTATCCATACACCCTGAGCAATACGCTAAGAAGCTTCTAGAAGCCAATTTAAATGGCTTTCATGCCTCTTTTTTCCTTGGCTTTATGTTTGCAGTGGTAGGCTTTATTGTTGTGCTTTTCCTACATAAGGGAAAGGTTATCGAGAAATAGCTCCTGATTAGTGTGGTTAAAACAAATAGGCTAAAGGCCTCACGCCAAACGCATGAAAAAACAGCTGTTTTTGATAGCTTTTCTGATTAATGCACTCTTTTTCAAGAAAACTTATGGCACAATGAAGCTAAATGTGAGCAGTTGATGATGTCAAAATAATGGAAAATCTATTGAAAAATGTTTGAGTCTAGAAAATTGTTACCTGCATTTTCTTTGTGTCTCTAGCATGCTAAAAGCATGGGCTGGTTTGAAAAGTCGATGACAAAATAGTATAATGATAAGCATATCAACCTAGAAAAGAAAAGAGACTCATGATTTCTGCAATTGTTTTTGATGTAGATGATACGATTTATGACCAGCAGGCGCCTTACCGTATCGCAATGGAAAAGTGCTTTCCAGATTTTGATATGTCATTGATCAATCGAGCCTATATTCGTTTTCGCCATTATTCTGACGTTGGATTTCCAAGAGTGATGTCAGGTGAGTGGACGACAGAATATTTTCGATTTTGGCGGTGTCGGGAGACCCTGCTTGAGTTTGGCTATCGTGACATTGATCAGGCGACAGGAGTGCATTTTCAAGAGGTCTATGAGCATGAGCTGCAGCATATTACCATGCTTGATGAGATGCGCATGACACTTGATTTCTTGAAGTCAAAAAACGTTCCGATGGGGATTATCACAAATGGACCTACTGAGCACCAGCTAAGGAAGGTGCGTAAGCTAGGGCTATACGATTATGTTGATCCTAAGCGCGTGATTGTCAGTCAGGCGACAGGCTTTCAAAAGCCAGAAAAAGAGATATTCAACCTAGCAGCAGAGCAGTTTGACATGAACCCTGCAACAACCCTCTATGTCGGCGACTCTTATGACAATGATGTTATGGGAGCTAAAAATGGTGGCTGGCATGCCATGTGGTTTAACCACAGAGGGAGAAGTCTAAAGCCTGGGACAAGGCCTATCTATGATGTGGCCATTGATAACTTTGAGCAGCTGTTTGGTGCTGTTAAGGTCTTGTTTGATCTGCCAGACAACAAGGTTATTTTTGATATCAACGACAAGAAAAACCCGGTGCTGCAATTAGGACTTAACAATGGTTTGATGATGGCAGCAGAGCGCTTGCTAGAAAGTAACATGAGTATTGATAAGGTTGTTATCCTGTTACGCTTGAATAAGCAGCAAGAAAGAGTGCTGCGCATGAAGTACGCTAATAGATAGCAGTTATTGATTGAAAAGCATGCTATGTTTAATTGGCACTCCAAAGGCTAGAGTGAACTGCCTCCCAAAAGTTAGACATAAAATCTAACAATTGGGGGGCTATTTTTATGACATTGAGTTATGAAGACAAGGTTCAAATCTATGAGCTACGGCACATTGGAAAGTCCATTAAATGCTTATCAGAAAAGTTTAGTATTGCAGAATCTGACCTCAAATACATGATTCGCCTGATTGACAGGTATGGGTTAGCCATTGTCCAAAAAGGTAAGAATAGTTATTATTCTCCAGAACTGAAGCAAGAGATAATAGATAAAGTTCTGATTGATGGTCAATCTCAAAAACAGACGTCCTTAGACTATGCTTTACCAAATTCTAGTATGCTTTCAAGGTGGATAGCGCAATACAAGAAAAACGGCTATACTATTCTTGAGAAAAGAAGAGGGAGGCCACCAAAGATGGGACGTCAACCAAAGAAGACTTTAGAACAAATGACAGAGTTGGAGCGACTCCAAAAAGAATTAGACTACCTTAGAGCGGAGAATGCTGTGCTAAAAAAGCTGAGAGAATACCGGTTGAGGGACGAAGCAAAGCTCAAAGAGCAACAGAAATCATCCAAGAATTAATCGGTCAATTTTCTCTAGCAACTTTGCTTGAAATCCTTGATTTATCGCGGTCAACCTATTATTATCAAGTCAAGCAACTAGCTCAAGAAGATAAGGACATGGACTTAAAGGAGCTCATTCAAGGCATCTATGATGAACATCATGGCAATTATGGCTATCGTCGCATTCATCTGGAACTAAGAAATCGTGGTTTTATCGTCAATCACAAAAAAGTACAACGTTTGATGACTGTCATGGGCTTAAAAGCTCGTATCCGTCGTAAGCGCAAGTATTCTTCTTACAAAGGTGAGGTTGGCAAAAAGGCTGATAATCTGATTAAACGTCAGTTTGAAGGTTCTAAGCCCTACGAGAAGTGCTATACCGATGTGACGGAATTTACCTTACCTGAGGGGAAACTCTATCTATCGCCTGTTCTTGACGGCTATAACAGTGAGATTATTGATTTCACCCTGTCTCGATCGCCTGACTTGAAGCAAGTACAAACCATGCTTGAGAAGGCTTTTCCAGCGGATTCGTACAATGGAACGATTCTCCACAGCGATCAAGGCTGGCAATATCAACATCAGTCTTATCATCACTTTTTGGAGACTAAAGGCATTCGTCCATCCATGTCTCGCAAGGGAAATAGTCCAGATAATGGGATGATGGAGTCCTTCTTTGGTATTCTCAAATCTGAGATGTTTTACGGCCTTGAGACAACTTATCAATCCCTTAATGAGCTTGAACAAGCAATCACTGAATACATCTTTTACTACAACAACAAACGCATTAAAGCAAAGCTAAAAGGACTTAGCCCTGTGCAATACAGAACTAAATCCTTTCACTAATATGTCGTGTCCAACTTTTGGGGGTCAGTACATTATCAGAGGATACTATGTTTATTTGAGTATATGCTGGTGAGGTTTCAGATCAATTTGTGAAGTATAAACCTAATGGAGTTGATAAATATAGTATTCAAGAGCTAATGGATATGGTTTTTTAGATGACATAACTGATTTGGTGAAGAAAGGAGAAATTAGAATTGATTGATAAAATAAAAAACATTCTTTTTGATGTTAGGCTGAGCGCAAATAAAATAGAAAATGAAATAATATTTTATAATGGCTTTCCTGAAGATAGTGTATCTTTATCATTTGCGGGTAATAAATGTATCATTGAAGAAATTCATAGAGATAATAGAATCAGGTTAATGGAAACAACTTCAGAATATCATGCTATTTTATATTGTGTTGCAATTTTGGACCAGATCTTTAATACTAGTAAAAATATCAAGATTACAAGAGAAATCAAAGAGTATATACAGGAAGGAAATATTATAGCAGCTGAGCAGTTGCTCTCAGAAAAATTGGATCCTACTCTTTTTTCATTAGGGTCTGTGGAAAAAGATAAATTAACCCTTGTAAAAGAAAATAATGCCTATAGTTTAATATTTAATGATGTGCAAATTCTAACTGATTTAAGTTCATTACGTGCTTACATTGTTTTATTTAATTACACTAAAAAACTTGAGAGAGCAAAAGAATTATATGCTAGAGCACTACATGACTTGCCTGATTGTAAGTTAGAATTTAATCAGTTTGTAGAATATTATTTGATAGGAAGGAATTAATAAAAGAACTATTGAAATACCATATGGCATTTTGAGTTCAGATGCCCAGTCATGGCAGGAGGCAGCGAACAAGATGCTCAGCGAGCTACATTAGTAGGCAATATCCTAGGAGGATTCGCCGCCTCAAGCGTCGCCAGACGGTTCAGCTTGAATGAGCCAATAGCAGCTAGGGTGACGAAACCGACCTACAGCCGCCGGCAGCTTTTGAAGAACCTTGAGAACAGCAGGCTGGCAAGAGAAAGCTCGAGGTTTGATGATTATCTTCGAAGAGAATACCGGTTAAAGGGAAGGTATTTTGCAGAAAGAACCACTATTTCAAATGGAAAGATAGGTTATCTTTCATCTGACTATTTTGAAGGCAAGCAAATTCCGGTTCGCTCTAGAGCTTTTGTTGACGAAGCAGGCCATATTAAATGGCCAAATGCCGATGGCTTTATGGTGGATAATTTAGGTAATCCTATAACGGAGCAGGTCACTCTCAAAGCAGGTCAAATCATTGATCGATATGGATCAAGTAGTGGTCGATTTACCAGTCCGATAGAAAATGGGGTGACATTACCATTTAATAAACGTGGATTACCCTACCCAGAAGGATATCAAGACTATTATAAGTACGAATTAGTAATGGATTTGACGAAGAAAAATATTGTTAATGCGTATTATCAATCTGAAGAGATTATAAGAAAACAAATATCTGTAGAAATGAAAAAATGGAATCTTTCCTTTGATGATTTAGCTAATATTCAGAAGGGTGAGATTACCAAAGTATTTGGGCAAGGTGGAGGAATTCAGATTAAATTTCCGACAGGTGTTGGTATTTACAAGAAAATGGGTTTATTAAAGGAGATTAACTAGATGGATAATACAAATATATTGAATTGGAAAAAAGATATTGAAGAAGCAATTAAAAATCGAGGTTTTGAGAGTTTACATTATGTTTTATTTGATGAAGAAAAGCGACTTCCTTGGGCATTTCATCTTTATCAAAAAAATGGAAAATTCTATGTTGAAGGAAGAGATGAGCGATCATATATCATTGGTCATAGCAGGGAATATCGTAAATTTGATGATGCCAAGCATGAATTGCTTAAAAAATTAGAATTAGTTATAGAATCTAATCGGTTAAAAAAGCAGTTAGGTGAACCTACAGAATATCCCTCACCACTATGGAATGAATGAGTTTCATGTATTGTATGCCATGGCACCAAGCTTTTAGGAGGCAGCGAGCAAGACGCCCAAAGAGCAACATTAGTTGGGAATATCCTAGGAGGACTTGCCGCCTCAAGCGCCGCTAGAAGGTTCAGCTTGAATGAGCCAATAGCAACTAGGGTGACGAAACCGACCCACAACCGCCAGCAGCTTTTGAAGAACCTTGAGAACAGCAGACTGGCAAGAGAAAGCTCAAGGTTTAAGAATTATGTAGCAAGAGAAAAATTCATGACAACCCTTGCAGGCATGAGTCCTGAGGATAGTCAGCGCTATATTCAATGGCACAAATACGCAAAGGCTGGACTTAGTCCGTCAGATCGAGTAAGGATTCTAGAAATATCTGAGAAGGCACCGAAGATAGAGTATCTTCCGGGAAAAACATCAGATAGTATATTGGCAATATCCAAGGGTGATCGTCCAAATGTGGAGAAAGTCTACAGTCCAGATTATATTGGATTTCATAGAAAACAATTTGATAACGGTGCAACTAGATTTCAGAAATTTAAGCCCAATGTAGATTACCAAGACGGTTTAGTTGGTGACGATTTAGGCAATAGTTTTTGGTTAAGTACCAAGGACGCGGATATTATCCAGGAGATAGGAAAGGGAAATAACCGTCTTTATGAGACACTCTTAGGCTTTGATGAAGGGTATTTAGAAGATGGTCCCCTCTATCGCTTAGATGTTTCACCAGAAGTTGTTTCACAAAAAGGTGTTTCAATACCAAGTGGTAATGAAAAAGGGGCAAATAGCTGGTGGCGTCCTGGAGGTCGTACTTATCCGGGGAATATACCAGAGGGAGTTATGCAAGGTATCAGTACAAAGAAAGGAGATCACACATGGCACGCAGTCAATTAGAGTGGGAAGATGTTAGTCAATATGAGGAGGTAAAGGGCTATGGTCAAAGGGTGTGGAAGCATCAAGGGAAATATTACTTTGTTGCCGAAGAAGGTGGCATTGCTGTTCAACGAGTAGTATATGAGTTACCGTATGACTTATTTGAATTGTTGGAAAGTGGAGAACGTAGTCTTGGAGATGTTCATTCAAAGCTACAAGATGGTAATTGGCCACCAACAGAAGAGGAAAAGAAGCAAAGTCATAGAAAATTTGTTATTGACACACCAACTGCGCTGATTGCAGACCCTACTAGTGTGTCTCTGTTCTCAGAAGAAGAATTATCAAAATTAGTGCCAATCGCTGAACAACAGTGGATAGATTGGAAGGGAAAGCTGCCAGATGATTATGTCAGTCCTTTGAAATAATGTTTAAGATAGCGGAGCCGAGATTAGCTCTGCTATTTTAAAGCATGTTCTTAATAATTAGCCTGCGACAGCTTATCAGGGAGTAGCTCGTCACCTTGAAGCCAATGCCAAGCGTCTCCAAGCGCCGCCAGAAGGTTCAGCTTGAATGAGCCGATAGCAGCTAAAGTGACGAAATCAGCGAAAATAACCCTTTCTGAAAAGGTACTAGACACAAAGGTTCGGTTTGATGAGTCTCGCATTGTGGCTTACGCAGAAAGTATGAGTAAGAACTATACAGAAGCTGACGTGGCCAAATTAACCGAGCTGACCACCCACAATGCAAAAACCAAAACAGCTTTGCTGGGATATTACGAAGCAAACAGCGTTACTTCGTATGAACAAATTGCACATCAAAATAAGTTAACTTACTTTGATGCCGGAAGTGATGGTTGGAATGCGATGTCGAGAGTGGATTCTAAGCTAGCTCAAAGGGTTAATCGTGAATTTTTGATAAAACAAATTGAGAAAAGAAAAACATTTATATTAACGTCTAATCCATATACTGCTCAATCAATCGCAGATGTTAGTGGTATCGGGAAGTCTTATGCTAAAGAAATTCAGATTTTAGCAGAAAATGGATATAATATTGAAAAATTTGAAAGGTTTTGGAGGGCATATAAATGAGTGAAGAACAGTATTTACCAGTAAAGGAAAGCTTAGGATATCGTAACTTAAAAATAGCTTTAATGAATGTTTTTTCAATAGATTTGGATAAGTTTACAATTATTGAAGGAGAATTTGAAAATTTTGGTTTTCATTTAAATTATAACAATAAAGAAATCATAATCTGGATTACATCAACTGGTAAGAATAGACAATTTGAATATGGAGAAGGAGGACAATTGATGATTTCACTTCCTAATCCAAAGTATCCTGATAGATCCTTTCTTGATAGGGTAACCTTAGAAAGTCTTTTAACAGACACCGAAAAAATAGAAGCAGTTGACTATGCTTTTGGAAGATACGAGCATCGTCTCGAAATAGCGTTGGCCATTCTAAAAGATTATTTAGATTCAGACGAAGCAAAGGTTTTATTGAAAAATGAGTGAGCAATATTTATCAATAAAAGAAAGCTTAGGTTATAAGAACGTTAAACAGGCTTTATGGACTATTTTTTCAGCCAACCTTGATGAAATTTCTATACATGAAGGAGAAGATGAGAATTTTAACTTTGTCTTTACATATAAAAATTGTGAAATGATGATGGGAATTTATGATACTGGTAAGAATATTCAATTCCAAGCTGGAGAAGGTGGTTTATTCAGTGTAAGTTTACCTAATCCTAAATATCCGGAGCAGTCATTTCAAAAAATTGTATCACTTTCTTATTTAATTTCTGATAAAAATGTAAGTGAAAATATAAGATGGTGCTTAGGACTGGATCTGAAATCTGTTGAATATGTTATGCGTGTTTTGAAGGATTATCTGGATCAAAAATGTGAAGAGGAACAATAATTCTAATCACTTCTGGAGGGCATATAGATGAGTGAAGAACAGTATTTACCAATACCTTCGAAGAGAATACCAGTTAAAGGGAAGGTATTTTGCAGAAAGAATCACCATGCCAGATGGAAAATATGCTTATCTGTCCAATGACATTGATAAAGCTACCGGAACACCAATTCCTGTCCGATATAGAAATTACCTTAAGGCTGATGGTTCTATTAATTGGCCAAACTATAATGGCTTTAGTCTTGATGTAAAGGGAAGGCCTATCATGACTCCAGCTTTCCTAAAAACAGGTGATTTACTTGATAGATATGGAGAATCTGGAGGAACATTCACAAGTCCAATCGTTGACCGTAAGGTTATACCATTTAACAAGCGAGGCTTACCATACCCAGAGGACTATCAAAATTATCATCAATATAAGGTTCTTAAGGATATTAATATGGAAAATGTTGAAAAGGGTTACCATAATTTATCTGATAGTAGAAAAAAAGAGTTAAATCTATTAATGAATAGATTTGATTTTTCACTGGTAGACATAGCAACTCCACAAAAAGGAATGATTGATCTTGTCTTTGGCTCTGGTGGAGGTATCCAAATAAAGTTAGGAACTTCTGTAAGTTGGTATGAAAAATTGGGTTTAATTAAGGAGATAAAGTAGATGAAAAATTTAGATCATCAAAAGGCAGAACTATTAGAAGCAGTCCATCAATTAGGTTATGATAGTCTAAGGTATTCCATTTTTTCTAAAGAGAGACCAGGAGAATGGGAAACTGTCATTGAATATGATAATAGTCAAGGCTTATATGTTGTGTATGCAACTATGGATAGAGCTAGTTATAATAAGAAATTAACATTTGAAACATTTCAAGAGGCTAAAGAAAAATTTCTTGAAAAACTTCGGTTAGATATCCAAATCAACAGGTACTATGTGGAAGAGGGCATGCCTGTAAATTACGATTCTCCTTTGTGGTCAAAAATTAATACAAGTAAAGGAGAATATACATGGCATGTAGTCAATTAGAGTGGGAAGATAAATGAAATAATGGTCCTAGGAAATGTCCCGACTGGAAACTATCTTATGAACTCTTTTATGGAAAAGTGTTGCACTTAATTTGAATTTTGTCATATAAAAAGCCCTATAATCTCCATGGTGGACTTACCCACTACAGAAATGATAGAGCTAAAAATCTCCATTTGGGGATTTTTTTGTAACCAAATGAAGCAGTCGTTCGTTATATAGGTGAAGAAGGGAGGGGAGAATTATCAGGCTAGATGCTTATGAAAGAGAGCTAGTGGCTTATTCTAAGGAAATTATTGCCTACCTAGTGAGATCAGGTGTTGCTAAGGAGCTAGCGCGTGATATTAGTCAAGACGTTTTGTTAAAAATGCTTGAGAGTGACCTTGCTCTGCCTCCTGAAAAAATACGTGCCTGGATGTATCGGGTTGCTGTTAGAAAATACATTGACCGATATAGGCGGGATAAGGCTTACTTGGATATTCTCCAAAGGGATTTTTTTCATCAAGAAAGGGTTGTTGAATTTGACCACCCCAATTATGAGCCGCTTTATACAGCAGTCAATGAATTGCCAGAAAAATACCGCTGGGTCTTGTCGTTTTATTACTTTCAGGACCTATCAGTCAAGGAAATGGCGTCTCTGCTCCATTGGTCAGTTAGCAGCGTCAAGGTCAACTTGATGCGGGGAAGACGATGCCTTAAAGAAAAACTAAAGAAAGCAGGTTATACCTATGACGATTTCAACTGATTTTGAAGCCATTGCTAAGCGCCATAAAAGGAGGCTGACCCTTAAATATGTAGTGCTGAGTGCTGGCTTAGCCTTAGTAGCTCTTGTACTGGGCTATATGGGATTAAATCGATTGACAAGCATGAACGGTCAGTATTTAATGGCTTATTACAACAATCGTATACAAATTGCTTATCCCAATATTGATGTTAATAGCTTCTTTTACAATGCCAATTCGCAGTTTACTGGTGAGCTTCATTCTGAGCGGACCAAGGATATTGCTGGGATTTCGGTACCGTTTGAGCCCTATAGAGCTCCTTATTCCTTGCCTTTACCCAGAGAGAGATGGACTATACCAATGAATACCTTGTTTCAGGTGATGATGGACGGTCAACCTACACAAGAGGTACACATTATAAAATGCCTCGCTTCTTCAACACTAAGGCCAAGATCACAGAAAGCAACTATGACAAGCCAACGCAGGACCTAGACTTTATTGCTGACATGTCAGGACAGGCGATTGAGGTAGCCATTACCTTTGATAAGCCTTATTTATTATCGGACATAGTCAAGCTGGTTCCAGACCAGCTAAAGCTGAATTGGATCTGGATTGGCACAGAAAGCAGCTATGACACCTCAGGGCTTTTCCCTGCTAATTTATATGGCTTTAAGCCAAACTGGAAGGCTAATATGACGTACAAGGAGCAAAAGCAGTTAGATAAAAAATAAACGATATCCTAAAAAAGGACAGCGAGGCTGATTTGTCTAAGCTTAATGCTGCTTACGATAAGCCAGTCAGTCCAACGGTGGCTCTGCAAAATTCCTATGATACCTTCAGGCACTATCTACAAGAGGCAGCTGACAATCATTGGATTAATAGTACCTATGGCGGCGCTAATGGATCTCATTTAAGTGAGCAGGAGGATGTGGCCTTATTTCTAAAAAACAATCGCAATGTCAAAACAGCTAAGTTTGCTGGCATTATTTTAACCGGCAAGGCTGAGCAGTTTGCCTCCTTAAAAACAGCTGATTGGATTTATGCCTCAAATATTGGTCAGTCTGTTGCCATTCAGCCCTATCATCAGCTAACCAAGTAAATAAAAAGCTTGTGCTGCTAATCAAGCGCATCAGGCAAAGGATAAAAAGCCTAAAAGAGATTAGATTAAGTAAATCGATGCTTAAAAAAGCTCCAGCTTAGGTCAAAAGACGTCAAAAGGCTCTTGGAGGTCAGTGTTTGATCACTGCTTCTGGGGCTTTTTGCTTTGCTGCAATCAAAAAAGCTTGAAGCAGCTCTCTCAATTGAGCATGTCCTTCAAGCTGAGACTCTTATATTTTATAGTATTTGTAAGTATAGTTTTAGCTAGCCTTCTTTTAAGCCCAAGGGCTTAGCTTACTGTTTAGTATCTTTTTCTAAATTATTGATAATAACTGGATAATCCTTCAATGCAGACTTCATGTCATTTAGAGTGCTTTGATATGCTGTTTGGTCTGAGGCTACCAATGCTAGCTTGTCATTCCATGCTTTATAGTTTAATGGCTCTGCCTTTAGAGCAGCATCTAAATGATTAAGCTTAGTCTCCTTGTCAGTAGCTGCTTCAGCCTTATATCGTTCATATTCTGAGGCATTATAAGCGTCTATATTAAGAGAGTAGACGTTATGAATTTGGACATAAGGAAGTGTTGTGTTGTAGTTACCACAGCCTGTCCAGCCTGAGACATCATAGCCGAGCTGATAGGTATGGTCAGCATTTAAGTAGATATAAGCACAGTGACCTGGTTGTCCAATAGGAAAGGCTGGTACACCATAAGCCTGTGCTAGCACACTACTTAATTTAGACATAGCACCGCAGACACCACCATATTTGATGACTTCCTTGATGGTTGGATTTGGTCCGTAAAAGCCAGAGCTTTGGACGCTCACACCTGTTTCTGGGTTGGTCATGACATAGCTGATCAGTGAATAGCCCTTAGTAATATCATTACGGTTAATCATAGCAGGCTTATTGGTTTCAACGTATTGTCTTAACCATTTCATGTCCTCATCAGTAATTTTAGCATTGACGACATTTCGGATTTGCTCAACAGTTAAGCTGTAAAAATCTTCAAATAGGATATTGCCCTGCTCAGCCTCTGCAAAGGTTGCAAATCTTTCAAGTGGATCAATCTTGCGGCTTTCATTGTACCAAGCACCTACAGGCTTGTTAAATTCCAAGGCAACCGCAATGGCCATTTTGAGCTGAATACCTTGATGTGAGGTTTCGTATTTATCCCAAATCTTAAACCACAATTCCAATGCTTCTAGCTCATTGGTGAGGTTATAGGTGTTTTTGAATTGGTATGATGACATGCCACCCTGTGCTGCAGAATGGGCATAGCCTGCACCAAGATATAATTGCATTGCTTCATTATCTTTGAGCAACCAATCAATAAAGGCTTTATGCTTGTCGTCTTGCTTCTTGAAGTCCTCGATTTTTCCTTGGTTAGTCTTTTTTCAACGGCTTGTACGAGTGTATTAGTAGCTTTAGCCTCTAGTGCAAATACAGAAGCCAAACCACCCTTGGTGATTCGAATCTCTGCCTTATTTTTAGGGAGGCTAAGAGAAACAGCCTTGTTTTCTTCATCATAGGCTTTGACTCTAGTATGGTGCTCACTACCAGTTAGGCGGATCTTGTAGCCCACCTTGAAGGGAATAGTCTCTGTTTTGGCTGTTAGAGCTTGGTTTCCAATAAAGTCTTGTGTGTAGACAACCTTGTCTTTTAGGTCTAAGACCTCAAGCTTTTCGTAAGTCCCACTGAAGTAAACATGTGGCTTAGCCTTTTTGGTTTTGAGAGTTAAGGTAGAGGCATTGTAGTCAACCTTTAAGGTTGCGTATTCTGCATTGCCTAAGCCAAGGAAGCGCAGCGTTCTATTACTATCATCAATACGCTCAAGCTGCCCGTTTCTCACCACATAAGTGTAAGGGTTGGTATTGTTTTGCTTTAGAGCGTCATTGTGGTTAGTGTAGAAGCGGTTAGGCTCCTGCTTAGTGATGACTAGGTAATAGCCTTCCTTGAGAGTAAGGCTTTCTGTTTTAGCTGTTTGGGAAACATTACCCACGTATTCCTTAGCATAAACGGTTTCTTTTTTCTCATTGAGAATGGTTAGGGTAGCGTAATTGTTAGCGATGTAAGAGTGAGGCTGTCCTTTTTTAGTGACTAAGCTTGCAGTGTAACTGCCGTCAGCATAGAAGTAGAGCTGAGCAAATATACCATTTCCTAGCCCTTGTAGAGTAAATTGCTGTAGCAGGCTAGCTGCCTTATCAAGTAAACTTAGGATTTGCTCTTTTTCAGGCTCTGTTGAGTCAGTCGCCTTTTTCCTAAGAGCATCTATTTTTTCTTGTGTGACACCACTTGCTAGCTTACTTGTAGACTCATCTGTAAATAGAGTCAGTACCTCAGACTCAAGCTCTGAGCCTGTTTTAGACCTCATTAGCTCTAGTGAGTGGTCAAGAAGCTTTAAGGTTGCTTGATTTTTAGAGAGTGTTAATGGCGCTTCTACCGCATAATCATCGTAGAATTTCACTCTGGTATGGTGCTCACTACCTGTCAAGCGGATCTTGTAGCCTACTTTAAAAGGAATAGTCTCTGTTTTAGCTTCGAGGACTTGAGTTCCAATAAAGTCCTTTGTGTAGATTACTTGATTTTCTGTATCCAGCACCTCAAGCTTTTCATAAGATCCACTGAAGTAAACATGTGGCTTGGTCTGCTTGGTTTTGAGGGTTAGGGTAGAGGCATTGTAATCAACCCTTAAGGTTGCATACTCTGCATTGCCTAAGCCAAGGAAGCGCAGCGTTCTATTACTATCATCAATACGCTCAAGCTGCCCATCTCTCACCACATAAGTATAAGGGTTGGTATTGTTTTGCTTTAGAGCGTCATTATGGTTAGTGTAGAAGCGGTTAGGCTCCTGTTTATTGATGATGAGGTAATAGCCTTCTTTTAGCTCAAGCTCTTCTGTTTGTGCTACCTGAGAAACATTGCCGGCGTATTCTTTTGAATAGACGGTTTCCTTCTTGTTATTAAGAATGGTTATCGTAGCGTAATTAGTAGAGAAATAAGAGTGAGGCTGGCCCCTTTTAGTGACCAAACTTGCAGTGTAGCTGCCATCAGCATAGAAGTAAAGTTGAGCAAAGACACCATTGCCTAACCCTTGTAGGGTAAACTGCTGTAATAGGCTAGCTGCCTTATCTAGTAGACCTAGGATTTGCTCTTTTTCAGGCTCTGTTGAGTCAGTCGCCTTTTGCTTTAAGGTATCTATTTTTTCTTGTGTGACACCACTTGCCAGCTTACTGCAGGAGTTATCTGTAAATAAGGCTTGGGTATCAGTCATCAGTTGTGATAGCTTAGCCTCGGCAGAAGGAGCAGCTGTATCACCTGCATTAACTGTAGCGGCTATTCCATCAGAAGTATCAGTAGTTGCATAAACAATTGCTGGAGAGAGCTGATGTAATGTTAATATTCCAACACATGCTAGTGCTATTATTTTCTTTAGTTTCATCGTTATAAAGTCCTTTTACAATAAAATAAAGTGATTCAAAACTCTGGGAAAAGAATAGCTAGCCTTAAAACTATACTCGCAAATACTATAAAATAGAAAGACTATTTACCCTCCTTAGCTCTTGATGCTGTGGTGATGATATTGTTACGGTGCTAAAATCCTATCCCTCCTTTTTGACTATTTTGTCTCTCTTATTCCATAATATTAAAAAATCAGAATATGTCAATATATATTTTCTTTAATCCTAGAAATGATAAATAGGTTTGGAAAATTCTTAATCATTGATAGCCTTAAAACGTTATTATAACAGTGTTTTGTGATTTAAATAAGTAAATTTTTAAAATAGTTAAATAGATTATAAAATTAACAAAATATAATAAAAAAGATAGAAAATATTAACAAGCTAACTCTGCGATCATCGACCACGATAGACACATGAAAGATTTTTAGCAATAAAATAAAGCTTCCTGTATTTCAATGTTCAGCTATTTCAAGAATATGTAGGATTTTGCATAGCTTTTACTATAGGAAGAACGTTGAAAGTGTCTACTCTCATCTATATTATCATTCGGAAATAGCTGTTTCGCGCGTCTGTCATGGACCATCAAGTCTCCACTATCTTAGTTTTGGATCGGTATGTCCTGCCTATGATTTATAGATCTCCGAATGCATTATCTCTTAACAATTCAACTCTCCTCCAAAAGTATGCAAATGCCTAGAGCCTTGAAAAGCAAAAAACGGTAAAGAGCGGATTGCCTGGGAGAAGACGAAAACTCTTTCCTTTTTTGTATGCTAGGGTTGTTGAAATCAGGGATAACGATAAATCCGTTAAAGTTCCTCACTTACTGCTTGCAATTTCCTTATAATTTGCTACAATAGTAAGGTAAAGTTAGACTGTATTGCCTACCGTCTATCTATAAAATATATTTTATTGGAGGCTTTTCCTAAAATGGCAAAAGAAAAATACGATCGTAGTAAACCCCACGTTAACATTGGTACAATTGGACACGTTGACCATGGTAAAACTACTTTAACAGCTGCAATCACAACTGTTCTTGCACGTCGTCTACCAAGCTCAGTTAACCAACCAAAAGACTACGCTTCAATCGATGCTGCTCCAGAAGAACGCGAACGCGGAATCACTATCAACACTGCACACGTTGAGTACGAAACTGCTACACGTCACTATGCGCACATCGACGCACCAGGACACGCGGACTACGTTAAAAACATGATCACTGGTGCCGCTCAAATGGACGGAGCTATCCTTGTAGTTGCTTCAACTGACGGACCAATGCCACAAACTCGTGAGCACATCCTTCTTTCACGTCAGGTTGGTGTTAAGCACCTTATCGTGTTCATGAACAAGGTTGACCTTGTTGACGATGAAGAATTGCTTGAGCTTGTTGAAATGGAAATTCGTGACCTTCTTTCAGAATATGATTTCCCAGGTGATGACCTTCCAGTTATCCAAGGTTCAGCGCTTAAGGCTCTTGAAGGCGACAGCAAATACGAAGATATCATCATGGAATTGATGGATACTGTTGATTCATACATTCCAGAACCAGAACGTGACACAGACAAGCCATTGCTTCTTCCAGTCGAGGACGTATTCTCAATCACTGGACGTGGTACTGTTGCTTCAGGACGTATCGACCGCGGTACTGTTCGTGTTAACGACGAAATCGAAATCGTTGGTATCAGAGACGAGATCAAAAAAGCAGTTGTTACTGGTGTCGAAATGTTCCGTAAACAGCTTGACGAAGGTCTTGCAGGGGACAACGTTGGTGTTCTTCTTCGTGGTGTACAACGTGATGAAATCGAACGTGGTCAAGTTATTGCTAAGCCAGGTTCTATCAACCCACACACTAAATTTAAAGGTGAAGTATATATCCTTACTAAAGAAGAAGGTGGACGTCACACACCATTCTTCAACAACTATCGTCCACAATTCTACTTCCGTACTACTGACGTAACAGGTTCAATCGAGCTTCCAGCAGGTACAGAAATGGTTATGCCTGGTGATAACGTGACTATTGACGTTGAGTTGATCCACCCAATCGCCGTAGAACAAGGTACTACATTCTCAATTCGTGAAGGTGGACGTACTGTTGGTTCAGGTATCGTTTCAGAAATCGAAGCTTAATTTTGATTAAGTTCCCAGATAACGATTAAAGTCAGACAGCTTAATTGTGAGAGCCCTTGTTTTAAGGGCTCTTTTTGCTCTGTTTATAAAGATGAGGACTTAGCGGGTCTGCTTAGCTAATCGATAAGCCTTATCGTTTGAAAATGGTTTCAGAAAATACTCTTTTCTTTGTGAAAATATTCCTAAAAGTCAGCCATTTTCTTTTATTAGCATAGAAATTGTGCTAGAATAGTAGATGTAAATAAAAAAAGAAGAGGTATGTGAAATGTCACGTAAACCAATTATTGCCGGTAACTGGAAAATGAACAAAAATCCTCAAGAGGCAAAAGCCTTTGTTAAGGCAGTAGTAAGCAAATTACCTTCAAACGATCTTGTTGACGTTGCAGTAGCAGCACCAGCTGTTGACTTGGTCACTACAATTGAGGCTGCTAAGGACTCTGTCCTTAAGGTTGCTGCGCAAAACTGTTATTTTGAAAATTCAGGCGCTTATACAGGCGAAACCTCTCCTAAGGTTCTTGCTGACATGGGAGCTGATTATGTGGTGATTGGTCACTCTGAGCGTCGTGATTACTTCCACGAAACAGACGAAGATATTAATAAAAAAGCAAAAGCCATCTTTGCTAATGGCTTAACACCAATTATCTGCTGCGGTGAGTCTCTTGAGACCTATGAGGCTGGCAAGGCAGTAGCCTTTGTTGGTGCACAGGTGTCTGCGGCTCTAGAGGGGCTATCTGCTGAGCAGGTTGCTTCATTGGTATTGGCATATGAGCCAATCTGGGCTATCGGTACTGGTAAATCTGCCACTCAAGAAGATGCTCAAAGCATGTGTAAGGCTGTTCGCGATGTGGTTGCTGCTGACTTTGGTCAAGAGGTGGCAGACAAGGTTCGTGTACAGTATGGTGGTTCTGTGAAGCCTGAAAACATTAAGGAGTACATGGCTTGTCCGGATGTTGACGGAGCTCTTGTCGGTGGTGCATCACTAGAAGCAGATAGCTTCCTTGCCTTGCTTGATTTTGTCAACTAATGACAATTATAATATAGCTAAAAAGCTCAAGGGTTAATTCCTTGAGCTTTTGGTTTGCTTGATAGCCTTCTTGAGCATGGGATCACCTATACCTTATTTTTAGGTTGGAAAGTTTACTAAAGGGGTTCTGAGTAAGACAATCAAGGATTTATTATTGTGGTCAATAGCCATTGGAAGGCTTAAAGGGCTGCTTAGCCACTAGCTTGACTTAGCTGCGACCAAGCATTGTCTTGATGGCCTGTATGGCTTTGTACTTGAAGGGCTTTGGATAATACCTAAAGGTTCCCATCTTTCGTGTGATATAGCCGTTAAAGTTTTGCTTAAAGCGTAAAACACCATCAGAGCCATCAAATTCGCCCATGATACCAAGAAAATTATAGCAGCTGATTTTCTTTTCAATCGCTCTTAGCATGACATGTTCCTGTAATAGGGCTGGCGCGTAGAACCTGTTAAATTCTGGATAGGAGCCAGAAAAGAGATAGACAGCCTCCTGCGGGGTGTAAACAAAGAGACTACCAGCTAGAGGAATGTCCTTTTTGCCATACTTGACAATTAACTCCTGTGCTTCAGCTATCCGAACTTGAAAGGTATCAAATTGGCTGGAGAGTTCCCGTAGTTGATTTTGTTTTTTTTCTGATTTTGGTTTTTTAACTAGGTCTGCCTCTAATTTGCTAATGCGCTGCTTTAGCTTGTCTTGACTGTGCTCTAGATTGGTCAGGTAGTCATCAAAATTGAGGGTTGCAACCATAAATTCACAGCTATCCCCAAAGCTATCATAGAAATCCTGATAATAAGATAAAGACTTGTCGGTATAATCTCTTCGACTAGATGTAGCAGCAGTAATTTCCTTGAATTGTGTTAGCTCATCACGATTGAGCTTATGTAGCTTAATGCCAAAGGTTTTGGCTTTTTTTAGCAGGGCCTTGCCCTTTTTACTGAAGGAATTGATGACATTAGCAGAGGTCAATCCGCTTAAATCTTTAACATAATGCCAATCTCCTTCACCATTATGGTAGCCTGTTAGCAGGCCATCATGTGTAAAATTGAGCTCTGTCAAGGTCTTGATCAGCTCTGGCTTTTCATCATCGTTTGGGTGACCATCGCTGGTAAAGGTCTGATAGGTATCGTAGGGCTTGATGACTAGCTCAAGTGCTCCCTGCTGCTTGGCATAGTCCTGTAAGGCTTTGTAAAAGGCTGTTGTGTAGGTCGTATCAGCCACTACTGGACCTGAGTTGATTTCCATGCGTAAGCCGCCGGTCATTGGTATACTGTAGAGAATGGCTGCAATCTTAATGTTTTTCTGGTCACTGATTGCAAGGTATTGTGTCTGATAACCACGCTTTTGCAGCAGCTCTGCCATTTCTATAGATTGAATGAAGGATTTATACTTCATTTGACTGCAAAATGAGCCAAACGTTTCTTTGTCAATGATATCTAAAGCCATTAAGGGTTACTCCTTAGTTTTTTTCTCAAATTGTAGGCTATCATGGCCACCTTTGAGATAGGTCCAACTGGAATGCTGAATTCTCCTGCAAATTCTTCGATAGCTGGGTTTAGTCTTGCTTTAAACTGAAACAGCCCACCATCTAATTGGTTTTCAACGCCCCCTAAATTGTGCCATTGACAACCGCGCTTAAAGGCCTCTTCTGCGGTATGATACCAGGTTAAGAGGGCTGCCTGATATTGGCGAAAGTCATTATCCATACCTGCGTATAGGTTTTCAGAGGTCTGTCCATAGATCAGTGTCAGGGTAGCTGCTAGAGGTACAAGGCTTTTACCTGCTTGTATTTCCTTATCTAGAAAAGCCAATTCCTTTTCAAGCCTTTTAATGGTATTTTGGTTTTCTGCGACCTTACCTGGCTTACTGTGCTGGGTAAAGGCCTGCTGATTGCTCAAGGCTTCCTCTAATTGCTGCTGTATGAGCGCTTTTTGCTTGGGAAGGTTCAATCTAGCCATGGTAATGTAAGCCTGATTAGCGTAAGTGGTCATTAATTTGTCATAATAGGAAATGCCACGCAAAGAAATGTGTTTTCGCTCCTCAGTCTTTTTCATCAGTGCTGAGAAGTCTTCAAGTAGCTCTGTTGAGCCAATAATAATCTCGACTCCCTTATTTTGAGCAGTTCGGATAGACTGTCTGGCTTTTTTTGATAAGCTTTGGAGCTTAAAGTCCTTGGCGTAAATGTTGGCCTGAAAGCGGGGCTGAATCGTTTGCTCAAGCTCCTTGGTCCTGCCAGTCCATTCAACACCGATGGTCTTTAAAAAATCAATAATGGAGAGGGTGAAGTCATTGTCCTTTCTTTCTTCACCTATTAAGGCCTGACTGATAAACAAGGAAGGATCGTATTTAATCATGAGAGCTCGCTTGGATTTACCATAAGCCTTTAGGCTAGTCATGACGAAGTTAACCAACTCAAAGTCAGAATAATCCATAATCGGCCCTCGAGGAATGTAAATCATGGTCATGCCTAGGGGGAGTCTCTTGATAAGGCAAGCAGCAGCAGCGACTTGCTTGTCATCCTGGTAAAAACCAATGAGCTCATGCTCCCAGTTATCCTTTACCTGAGCCCAATGAGCGCTTTGCAGCAGATTGACCTGAGGATGTGATAGGACAAACTGATCGTGCTCTTTAGCTGAAATTCCGATTTTATATGTATACATTAGTTTAATACCCACTTCCGAATAGCATGCGCTACGCCGCTGTCATTGTTTGATTTGGTGATGTATTTGGCCAGCTTTTTCAGCTCGGGAGCCCCATTTTCCATGACAACAGGGTTAGCAACCGCTTCAAGCATGGCTCGATCGTTTTCAGCATCGCCGATTGCCATCGTTTGGGACATGTCAATGCCAAGCTTTTTGGCAAGGTGACCAATAGCAGTGCCCTTGCTGACAGTTTTTGGTGTTAATTCGAGATAAAAAGGTGTTGATTTGACAATATTGTAGGTGTCATAGAAGGCTTGAGGAATCTGTTTGATGGCCTCATCTAAAAGGTTTGGCTCATCAATCATCATCATTTTGACGATCTCTTTGTCAGCCATCTCCTCAGGTGTTCGATAAAAAACAGGCATGTCCACAAGCCTTGCTTCTCGTACAGTGTATTTGCCGATATTTCGGTTAGCAGTATAGATGCCCTCTGTTGTGATGGCATGCATGTGAACGCCTAGCCTGCGGCTTAAATATTCTATGTCGAGGTAATCATCGTAGGTCATCAGCTCTTTAACCACCTCTTCACCGGTTGCAGTGTCCTGAATCAGTCCACCATTGAAGGTGATGACATGATCTCCCTTTTGATTTAATTGCAATTGCTCTAATAATGAGATGACCCCAGTAATGGGACGTCCCGTAGCAATGACGATATGCACTCCTTGGGCCTTGGCCTCCTGTATGGCATCAAAAACGTCATTAGTAACGCGTCGATCGTCAGTGAGTAAGGTGCCATCAATATCAATGGCAACAAGTTTGATAGACATGGAATTCTCCTTGGTTGTTCTGATTTGTAATCAATGATTTGCCACCTTCTATCTTACTAAAAATAGGTTCTTTTGTCATGAAAACAAAAGAGATTTTGGCAATATTAAAGGCTCTGCTGTGTTTGGTGGCTTGTGCTTGTCAGAGCTCTAGCTGTCCTTATCGGGTAATATACCATTTTAAATCTAGAGCGTGATGAAAAAGCCAAAAGGACCTTGGCTGGTCCTTAGTTGTTAAAATGAAAGTGTCCGTTAGAGATATAGCTGATAAAGGCTTCCTTATCTGATGTAAAGAGGTCATCAAGCTCTAACATTTCCTTTGGGAAATAAAAGCGTCTATCACCATAGCTTGTGCCTGTGAGAGCTTTGACAATCGCAGAGAGCTGGGATAGCTCAGCCCTGCTGCCATCTTTTTGAATCATTTCAATTTGGGTTCTTGGATTTTCCAGCTCAGGACGGTAAATATCATAAGGAAGGTCAAAATTGACATGGATACCTGTATAATAATCAGGATCAAAACCAACTGACTCAACAAGCTTTCGCAAGCGCTCTAAATCCTGTTGTGATTCTTGGTCAAAGGTGACAGATTTTAAAATTTTTCGATTGATAAACCGACTAGACAGGTCTGACAGGATATGGTCCTCACTAGTAATCCATTGCTGGAAATAGGTATTGAGCACACCATCATCTAAGCAAAGATAATCAGCAAGCGTGAAACTTTTTTCAAAAAATGGAATGAGACCAGGGGCTGTCTTTTGGAAATAGTCCTGCTGGCTAGGATAGAGAGCCTTAGCACGCTTCAGCAAGTTTTGTAGGATCAGCTCGACGGCTCGACTGGCAGGGTGAAAATAAACCTGCATATACATTTGAAAGCGGCTGACAATGTAATCCTCTACGGCATGCATACCGCTGAGATCAAAAGCTATGCCATCTTTCACAGGTCGAATAACCCTAAGAATGCGCATTAGGTCAAATTGCCCATAATTAGCCGCAGAAAAGTAAGAGTCGCGCAGCAGATAATCCATGCGATCGCAGTCGATTTGACTAGAGATCAGCTGCACTACCTGTTTATTGGGGTAAGTGTGGTTGATAACACTAGCTACCTTGTCAGGAAAATCAGGAGAGTAGCGCGTCAAAATCGCATTAATTTCCGTTTCTGGACTGGTAATGATATCTTGAGTAACAGCTTCGTGATCAGTATCAAATAGGGTCTCAAAGGTGTGCGAGTAAGCACCATGGCCAATATCATGCAGGAGCGCAGCAGTCATGGTTACAAGACTCTCCTCCTTATGCCAAAGGTCTGCATACTTTTCTTCAAAAATCTCTGTGACACGGCGAGCAATCTCATAGACACCAAGACAGTGTGAAAAGCGGCTATGCTCGGCACCATGAAAGGTAAAGGCTGTTGTTGGCACCTGCTTAATTCGCCTTAGTCGTTGAAATTCCTTGGTATTGATTAGCTCGTAAATGAGCTGATGATTAACGTGGATATAGTTGTGAACAGGGTCACGAAATACTTTTTCATTCATGCTTCTATTATAGCAGAAATTGCGAAAATGGTCAGAAATTGGTAGAATAGACGAGCAAAACTCAAGAGAAAGAAGATATCATGAAGATTGAAATTAATAACAAGATCAGCTATGGTCAGGAAACAGAGCTAATCAAGGAGATTCATACTGGGGATTTGAGACAAAAGGCAGATGCTACCTATCTAATTTATCAAAATAATAACAACGAAAGGGTAGTGATTAAGTTCAATGCTGCTGAGCTAACGATGAGTCGCTTTTCAAAGCCTCAGTCTGTGATGAGGTTTCTTGCTAACAAAAAAGCCTTGATCGCTATTCCGACGCCTGTAGGGATCCAGCAATTTTTGACAGATACGAGCCATTTTCACTTGGATCATGGCCAGCAGACAGTGACCCTAGATTATGCTTTATTACAGCCCAGCACTGAGACGGCCTTTGCTCATTATCATTTGGAGATCAAGTGGTATTGATCTCAGCAGAGGAAGTCCTTTGTTAGTCTCCTAAGATGACAGCCTGTGTCTGCTGTCTGTATCTCGGTAATGATAGTCTAAGCTTGGTCATCAGTTACCTTTGCTCTGAAAATCATCAGATGATTTGGGGCTTTTAAAAAATATTTCCTTGTTTTTTTCTTGTTTTTTGGTCATCATTTTATTATAATAGTGACTATATCAAGGGAGTAGCAGACGGTTAGCCGTGATTGTGTCGTCAATACGGAATTTCGATTTCCGGTACAATCTGAAACAGCGAGACTTGTTTAAGAAAAATAAACAGGTCTTTTTAGTTGAATAAAGCATAAAAAGACCAAGGAGGGACCAATTTGTCGAAAGAACAAAGACATGAAGCGTTCTATACGCAAAGTGAAGAAACAGTATTAGCTCAATTAGAGTCTAGTCGTAAGGGGCTAACGAGTACAGAGGCACAGCAGCGCCTAGCAGCTTATGGGCGTAATGAGCTTGACGAGGGTGAAAAGCGCAGCCTGTTCATGAAATTCCTTGATCAGTTTAAGGATTTGATGATTATTATTTTGGTTGCAGCGGCCTTTCTTTCTGTGGTAACAGAAGGGATGGAGGGCTTGACAGATGCCATCATTATTTTAGCTGTTGTTATCTTAAATGCAGCCTTCGGGGTTTATCAGGAAGGGCAGGCAGAGGCAGCGATTGAGGCCTTAAAATCCATGTCTAGTCCCTTAGCACGTGTGCGTCGTGATGGTCATGTGATTGAGGTTGACTCTAAAGAGCTTGTCCCTGGCGACATTGTCCTGCTAGAGGCAGGAGATGTGGTGCCAGCTGATATGCGTTTGTTAGAGGTCAATTCCTTAAAAATTGAGGAAGCTGCTCTTACTGGTGAGTCAGTTCCAGTTGAAAAGGACCTGTCAAGAGAGGTTTCTGCTGATGCTGGTATTGGTGATCGTGTTAACATGGGCTACCAAAACTCAAACGTTACCTATGGACGCGGTATGGGGGTTGTCACAAACACCGGTATGTACACTGAGGTAGGCCATATCGCTGGCATGCTGGCTAATGCTGATGAGACAGACACACCGCTAAAGCAAAACCTTGACAATCTATCTAAGATTTTAACCTATGCTATTCTTGTGATTGCAGCTGTGACCTTTGCAGTTGGTGTCTTTTTACGTGGTCAGCGCCCACTTGAAGGCTTGATGACATCAGTGGCGCTTGCGGTTGCTGCCATTCCAGAGGGGCTTCCAGCTATTGTTACGGTTGTGCTTTCTCTTGGAACACAGGTGCTAGCAAAGCGTAACGCTATTATCCGTAAATTGCCTGCGGTCGAAACCCTTGGTTCAACTGAAATTATCGCCTCAGATAAAACTGGTACCTTGACCATGAACCAGATGACAGTTGAAAAGGTTTATACTAACGGGGCACTTCAAGAGTCATCAGCTGATATTGCCTTTGACAACAATACCCTTCGTGTGATGAATTTTGCCAATGATACTAAGGTTGATCCAGCAGGTAAGCTGATTGGTGATCCTACAGAGACTGCCTTGGTGCAATTTGGCTTAGATCATCGCTTTGATGTGCGTGAGGCTCTTGTTTCAGAACCTCGTGTGGCAGAATTACCATTTGATTCTGACCGTAAGCTGATGTCAACCATTCACAAGCAAGCTGATGGCAGATACTTCATCGCTGTTAAGGGTGCTCCTGACCAGCTGTTAAAACGTGTCACTCAAATTGAAGAAAATGGAGATATTCGTCCGATTACAGAGGCTGATAAGCAAACGATTCTGGCTACTAATAAGGACTTGGCTAAGCAAGCCCTTCGTGTCTTGATGATGGCTTACAAATACACAGAAGTGATTCCAGTACTTGAAACAGAGGTGGTCGAAGCAGAGCTGATTTTCTCAGGGCTTGTTGGCATGATTGACCCAGAGCGCCCTGAAGCGGCTCAGGCTGTTAAGGTGGCTAAGGAGGCTGGTATTCGTCCGATCATGATTACTGGTGACCACCAGGATACAGCGGAAGCTATTGCCAAGCGTCTTGGCATTATCGAAGAAGATGGTGTTGACCATGTCTTTACGGGTGCTGAGCTCAATGAGCTGTCTGACGAAGCCTTCCAAAAGGTCTTTAGACAATATTCTGTTTATGCGCGTGTATCTCCAGAGCATAAGGTTCGTATCGTTAAGGCTTGGCAAAATGAAGGTAAGGTTGTTGCTATGACTGGTGATGGTGTCAATGATGCGCCGTCTCTTAAAACAGCTGATATTGGTATTGGTATGGGGATTACAGGTACAGAGGTTTCTAAGGGAGCTTCTGATATGGTCCTTGCCGATGATAACTTTGCAACTATTATTGTTGCCGTTGAAGAAGGACGTAAGGTCTTTTCAAACATTCAAAAAACAATTCAGTACCTGCTTTCTGCCAACATGGCTGAGGTCTTTACGATCTTTCTTGCTACCTTATTTGGCTGGGACGTGCTTCAGCCGGTTCACCTGCTTTGGATTAATCTGGTAACAGATACGCTGCCAGCGATCGCTCTTGGTGTTGAGCCTGCTGAGCCTGGTGTCATGAAGCACAAGCCTCGTGGACGCCAATCAAGCTTCTTTGACGGTGGTGTAAAAGAAGCTATTCTGTATCAGGGTGCCCTTCAGACAATCCTAGTGCTTGGTGTTTATGGCTTTGCCTTGATGTTCCCAGAGCATACAAGCTACCATGACGTGCATGCCGATGCTTTAACGATGGCTTATGTAACACTTGGTCTCATTCAGCTGGTGCATGCTTATAATGTTAAGTCCGTTTATCAGTCTATCTTTACAGTTGGATTATTTAAGAATAAATTATTTAACTATTCTATCCCAGTAGCCTTTGTTGCCTTGATGGCTACAGTTGTTGTCCCTGGCTTTAACAAATTCTTTCATGTGACTCATTTGACCCTTACACAATGGCTAGTTGTTATTGTTGGAAGTCTCTTGATGGTTGTGCTTGTTGAGCTTGTCAAGGCTATTCAGCGCTCACTTGGTCAAGATGACAAAGCGATTTAAGCGTCATTAGCAAAAAGATAAGAACACTTTCAAACTAACAAAAAGGTCTGACGTTCATAGTTAAAAAATAATAGACTCCCCCTATAGCAAACAGTGACCCAACAAACCATCACTAGAAGCTATAAGGGGAGCTTTTCTATGCCTAACAAAAATCTAAAATCAATAACAGAAAAACCTAAAGCAGTTCATGCGCACATACTACCTATCTGCTACTATTGCTCTAAAAGCAACCGGCTGATCGGACAGGTTGGTAATGGTGATACTATAGTCATGATCTTCTGTCACACTATATTTTCTCTTCCCCTTCAAGGGAACGATGAGGCCATCTCCATCAATAGTAGCTCCCTTGTGTCCAGCTTCTACAATAACTACACCATTATCCTTAGTGGAATCGTATTTTTCAATAACCTGTTCTGTTATAGAATACCGATATCCTATCTTACTAAGATAGCTGTCTGTCCGTCTATAAATATATTCAGACCATATATCACGACCTTCTAGCTTCAGTAGCACTTTTTCGTCGCTTTCTAGGTATAGGTCAGAGGAATATTCTATTTGTTCATACTTTGGTCTCACCGCAAGCTCTATACTCTCATTTGGCCTTAGATATTCTTTTCCTTGAAAAAATAGTAAAGCTCATAGCGTTTGGAGAAGATGAAAACACCTACCAGCAACATCATTAATAACAGGATTTTTCGCTTCATTTTGACTTCTTCCTTTTCATATAACCATCTATACCTGCTTGGATCATTTGAGTATCACCCTCATTGTCTCCATAGTGACCTGATGATAAGTTCTTTAACCACTTTGGTATATCCTTATCAGAAAAGACCTGGGCAATCTCAGCCGCCGTTTTTAAATAAGTCCCTGAAGCATCTAAAAAGCCTGTACCAACATAACCATAGAGGTAGTTGCCAGCATAGTCGCCTGGCAATTCTGATTCCCACTGTCTTGACCAGACAGAATAGTTATGGCCATGATAGGTCCTTGACTTCAAATCCAAGGGCTGACCCGTATTGACAAGGTCATAAAATTGTTTGTTGTCAAGTATTGCAGCACTTAATTGACTTCCAGCTACCTGTGAAAGGTAGGGAGCATTGACATTCACTGATAGGATATCATCTCCCATCTTGTTGACAATCAAACGAAAATTAATACCCGACGATTGTAATTTTTTCCCTAGGTCTTCCTCAATTTCCTTTGCATATTTATTATTTTTAAGGTCTCACTCTCCATCATAATTGCTTCTCGCCTTCCAATAGTCATCAAAGGCTGTTTTATTGAGAAAATAGAGGTAATCCTCATAGGCAGCTACAAGTCGCTCTGATTTTTGTAGTGGCCTTTCAGAGCTGCTTTTGATGGTTTTAATGGTCTGAGTCAGTATGTTGTGATAATGGTTTTGAGTGTACTTTGAGGCATTGACAGGGCTAATCTTTTGATTCTTCAGGCTAGTCACCCAGCTCATATCTAGGCCAGCAGTCGAGTAGCTGCCGTCGCTGCTCATGAAGACCTGACTGAGCTGTGTTGCGCCCTGAATGGCTAACCGCAAAATAACTAAGCTGTCCCTAAAGCAGTCTGAGGTTTGAGTTAGAAACCATTCAAGGCTTTCCAATTTGGTCGTAACATCTCGAATCCCTATTTCCAGCTGGTTTTTGGCATGGTATAGTGTAGAGGTATCAGACCAAAGGGTGCCATAGTCTCCGGTTAAAAGACTACTGACCTGCTTCATAAACGATTCGTTTTCATCAATCTGTGCTTGGATCACTTGCACTTGCCGTTCTCTTAGCCTCTTCAGCTCGGTTAAGTGATCACGATCCAGGGTTCCGTATCTGGCAATCTGAGCATCTGCCCTTTGATAGGTGGTCAACTCCACTTGGATAGCATCAATCGCTGCTTGTAGCTTTTTGATAGAGGGAATGATGATCGCTGTAAAAAGTCCCCTACCTGCTGTATAGGCTGCTCCCTGTAGCTCTCCCGAATCCAGACTAGCAATGAGATGGTCGCAACCACTTGATAACCTGTCCGTTATTTCATTGGCTATTTGGATATTGTTTGTCATGGCTTGAATCAAGGCCTTTGACTCTGCTGCACTGTAGGTCACTCCCATCGTAAACGGCTCCTTTCACCGATAAGCTCTTCTTTGTCCCTCTCTAGTCTACGACGAACCCCCATCGTATAGATTGACACGTGATCCAGATGCTCATCAACATAGCGATCCATTTGTCTGATCAAGTGGTCATTGGCCTCTTGCTCTGCGTACTTTCCAGCTTAGTCCTCAGGCATATGGTTCAATAGGGACTCAAGGGCAAAAGAGAGGTGCTGACAGTCTGCTTGAATCTCCGAGACTGCTTGTTCATGCCGTCGTTTCATCGACAAAAGATCCTCCTCTAGCCACTCCAGCTCATTGATCTGTCGGGTTAGGGCAAGAAATTTTTCTTCAGATTCTTCTTTGATCATGACTTATTCCCCTATCTTGTTGCTTCCTCTAGGTCTCTTTTCTCTAATTTGGCCGCAAGCTGAGGAAATTTATTAGCCTGAATAAGGACTGCCTGACTAAAGTCGCTGACAGCCTGCAGCAGTTGATTAGAGACCTGACGTCCCTTTTCCATACCTGCAATACCCTTGGTCACACTAAATGCAACGGACTGTTGGTGAACCCTACTGGTGTCTACACCTACCAATTCACTAATAGCAGCAGAAGCAGCCACAGGGCTTGATGTAATGGTATCACTCATACAATTTCTCCTTTATAACCCTTATGTCTTTTATTATATCACAGGATAATAGCCATTGTGCTTATAGCTCTTACCTAAATAATAGCAACTGATGAATCTTTTTGGGAATTCATTCCTCTTATAGTAGACTTGAAAGGACAAACAGTTAAGAGTTGAAGTCACAAGTGATACATGATTAACTTGCTGGTCAAAAAAGCTTGCTTGCCATTATTGGCAGGTGCGAGATTTTACTGATGATGTTCTCAGAAATTGGCTAAAAGATCACACTAGTAGTGAAGAAGTAGCAGTCGCTTGTAAAAGAAGGCCTCGTATGACCTAAGGACGACAGCTTTTTTGAAGAGCCTGTCAGTAATACACTACCGTTACGTTTACAATAACGACCATTGTCAAAAACGTCAAAACGGCCTTGCTCCTCTTGGTATGAGGAATAAGACCGTTGCTTAATGGTTTATTGTTTCATCAACCGGGTAGTTCAGGCTGATTTATGTGTTTTTTCTGATGCTAGCAAACAAGCGTTAAGCCTCGTGTTACTTTGTCATCGTTATTAGAATGGCTGATTTTTTAAGGTCTAGAAGGCGAAAAAATCCTGTTAGAAGGTTGATTCTTGCCAATTAACCTGACAATCAAAAATTTGTTGCTTGGCTTCCTTGCTATGCCCTTCGATATCATCAATCAAAATGCTGGTTGCTTGCTCCCCTTCTTCGTAAGCAGGCTGGATAATAGTGGTAATACTTGGTGATGACAAGCGAGTCCATTCGATGTTATCAAAGCCAACTAGACCAGTTTCGGGCAATGATACCTTTAGTGCCTTCATGGCAGTAAAAACCTTAGGCAGAGCCCAGCAGTTTGGGACAAATACCAGATTGTGACGTTCCTTATCAAATGCGCCTTGTAGAAACTGAGCAATTTCTTGAGAGCTGGTTTGGTTTTCATCGATGATCATTTGACGATACTGGAGCTGGTTAGCCTCTAAAACATCAATAAAACCAGAGGCACGCTCGATGCGTGTGCTCAGCAAATTAGGATTGCCAGTAACCATGATAAAGCTTTGATAGCCTTTGGTGATGCATTGCTGAATGGTGTCATAAACAGCGTCATAATTGTTGGTCTTGACCCAGTTTGTACGATGCTCATAGAGCTGACTGTCAAAGAAAACCATGCGCTTTTTTTTCACTTCGATGATGCGTGAATACTTTCTAAAGTTAGAGGTTGGTTGAATGATAAAACCATCTACACCTAGGTTAAGCATTTTTTCAATCAATTCGTCCTCACGTGAAGGATCATAGTTGCTGTTGCCGATGATAATCTGATAACCAAATTCTTGCGCCTTGCTTTCAATACCTTTGACAATCTGGTTGGAAAAGCTATTGGTGATGTCACCGATAACCACACCGATCAATTTGGTAGCCTTGGCATTGAGACTGCGAGCTGCAATGCTAGGCTTGTAGTTGGTGGCTTCAATAGCCTCCTTGATCCGGCTTTTTGTCTCCTGAGACATTTTATCAAATCGACCGTTGAGGTAGAAAGAAACAGTTGTTTTTGAAGTTTTAGCTAAGTCAGCAATATCATTGATGGTTACTTTGCGCTGCATTGCATAGACCCCTTTTTGTCATCATTAGTAGTTTTATTATAACATATGGAATGGTAATTGTTTTAATATTTCAGTCCAAGAATATGACCTTTGAAGAGGTCAAAAATGATCCTACTCTTTCTTAAGTTGCGACCTTCTGTAAGATTGGCGCGCAATCAGCCGCTAAATCATGTGCTTGTAGAGATATAAAGGATTAATTGTGCCAGAAGCCAGTAGAAGGAGGACGCCTTCATCACAGCTAGCAGTAAAGGCTTGTGCTTAAAGGCTCTACAGGGCAAAAGACCTGACTGAGGCTACGAGAGTTGATGGTGTCAATGCTTAGCTTTGCCCAATAGAAAAGAGACCTGCTCATCGCTAATGGAGACCCTCCAATACTGATTAACAGAATCTCTAAGACTGCTAGGCTAACACCCCTAACCAGCTGCCAACAATACCAATAATAACTGTTAGAATAACTAATTTATAGGTTGTCCATTTTTTCGTTTTAATGAGGTAATACATCAAGAGAGTGAAGAGGGCTGGCAGAAGAGCTGGTGCAATCTTATCCAGCATTCCCTGAATGGTCACAAATTTTTGGGCTGCATTTGCAGCGTCGACCTTGCCTGCTGCAAATGTGATGGGAACAGATATCTTAACAGAAGTAGCAGCTAGACCAGCAATCACTGTAACTCCGACAATATTTGCCATGCGAGATACAATTGCCATTTGTTCGCTTAATTTATCAATAAAGCTTGTCCCCACCTTGTAGCCATAGAGTCCAGAGCCAATTTTAATAGCTGTTAGAATAATATTCATGGCTAGGAAAAAGAGAATTGGCCCCAAAATCAGGCCGTCACTTGCTAAGGAAGCAGCAATGGTCGAAAAGAGTGGTGCTAAACAAAATTGCGTAAGGGTATCCCCGATGCCTGCTAGAGGTCCCATGAGTGCCATCTTGATATTGCGGGTTTCTTCTTCAGGCCGATTATTTTCTAGCATGACCAGGTGTAGGCTGGTGATAAAAGGTAGGAAATGAGGGTTTGTATTGTAAAATGCACAATTGTTCTCTAGTGCTTTGTAAAGGCCTGTTTTGTCATTGCCAAAATGCTTTTTTAGGGCTGGGTAAACGACATTGGCATAGCCTATTCCTTGATAATTGCTATAGTTAAAGCCATTTTGCAGGAAAAAGGCTCTAAGAGCAGTTTTCAGATAATCACGCTTTGTGAGCTTATTAGATCCAGTCATCTTGTTGACCTCCTTGTTCAGCTGTTGTTGCATGCTTTGGTTTGTTGTAGTATTCATTTAGGGCGAAGATAATGCCTATGATGGCAATACCGATGGTTGGAATTTGCAGGTAAGCTGCACAGACATAACCAATTAAGACAAAAGGAATCAGCTCTTTTTTAGCCATAACAGATAGAATCATAGCAAAACCGATAGCAGGAAGCATTTTACCAGCAACGGTTAATCCATTTAGGAGGACAGGTGGGATATAATCAACCAAATGAAGTAAAGTATCCATTGACAAGGCGCCTAATAAACCAAGTCCTAAGCCAATCACAGCAAAAGCCCAGATGGTACCATTGGCGGCAAATGTAAAGCCTTTAATATTCCCTTTTTGAAGCTGTTTTTTAGCTGTTTCAGGAGCACCAGCAAAAGCTGTATAGGTAAAGGTTTGAAGAAATTGAATAGCAACGGCAATTGGTGTCGAAAGAGCTAAGGCAGCTTCCGGAGTAACTTTACCAGCACTGGTAATAGCCATCAAGGTACCAAAGATACCAGGTCCGATTGGGTTGGGTGGCACAGTACCACCAGCACCGACACCAAATCCCATATAAGCTAATTCAGATATAGCTCCCATGCTAAGTGCTGTTGGCAAGTCCCCCAAGATAATGCCGACACCAAAAGACAGAATGATACAGCGATTGGTGTAGATACCAAGTAACATTCCGCTGAAACAAAAGGCTGTCCAAAGACCGATTAAAAGTGCTTGTAACAAATTGATATCCATATCAATTTCCTTTCTTAAATATAATCTAAAATATTAACCTCAGAGGCACCATTGCCAGCTGGAGTTGTTTTAGTGTTAAAGACAATATGATGATCGTGAGTCAATGTCCGAATAATAGCCTTGTCCTTGTCGCCTAGCGAAATGAATTGGGTAATGGCGATTTTATCGTCTGTTTTATGAATGTTTCCAAGATTGACCTCTTTAATGGGCACCCCTCCTTCAACCAAGCGCTTGATGTCTTCTAAATCCTTAACAACAATAAAGATTGTCTGAGCAGGGCTTGCTTTGTGAATCACGTCAATCACCTTTTGAATGGAAAAAAAGCGCATGGCAATGCTTGATGGAACGACAGGTTTCATCAGAGACTGTTGGATTTTGTCTTCAGCAACGGCATCATTAGCCACAATGACAGTGTTGCAATTTAAAAATTTGATCCATAGCTGGCCTTGACCATGAATCAAACGCTCATCAACTCTGGTCATGATAATGTTTGGTGGTGTCATAATATCTCCTTTAACAATAGTCTTTGTAGGCTAAATGCTATCAGCCTACCAATAAGGGGTCCAGTCCTTGTAAAAGCGCAGCAGGGCTTCTAAATAGTAGTAATCTCCCCAGATATTTCCCTCATCAACGCCCTTGCCAGAGTGCCAAGAGTAAACGCCATGACGTAAAAGTGGAGCACCAGGCTTGATGTCCTTGTTGGCATAGCTATCAATTAATGATCTGAGCATACAGTGCATGGCAGCTTGATAAGCTTTCTTGTCAGGATCATTCTCTGGTAAATGTTTTAACATCTCGTGAATACCACAAACAGCAATAGCAGTTGCGGAGCTGTCCTTAGACTGACCACTGCCATCTTCAAAGATCAAATCCCAATAGGATACCTGATCCTTGGGCAAGCGATTGAGGAAATAGTGCGTCATTCCTTTAAATAAGGCAATTAGCTGTGGATCCTTCAAGAAGCGATAGGTCAAGGGAATTCCATAGATTCCCCAAGCTTGTCCTCTGGCCCAGGCGGAGTCATCACTGTAGCCTTGGCGTGTAACTCCTTTGATTGGATCACCTGTTTCAGGGTCAAAGTAGAAGGTATGATAAGCAGAGGCGTCATCACGAATCACATTGTTGGCTGAGGCATAAAAGTGATTGATAGCCATTTGACGATACCTGTCATCTCCTGTTTCTTGACTGGCAAAAAAGAGTAGCTGGATATTTAAAAGACAATCAATAATTAAGCGGTAATCTTCTGCTTTCCCGAGTTGTCCCCAGGCTTGAATAAAGCCGCCTTTTTCCTGATAGCGCTCAATCAATTTATCTGCTGCCTTTAAGGCTGCCTGTCTGGCTTCAGGTGTTTTTAAAAGCTTCCACTCAGCCATGCAAGAGGGTGAATAAAGAAATCCTAAATCATGATGGTCAAGCTCAATGTCTTTGGTGACGCGTTCTAAGAAGGACAGGTCATTTGCCTGTGCTAGTGACTTGATAGTGTCATTACCAGTGTATTCGTAGGCCAGCCATAGGCAGCCGGTCCAAAAGCCATTGGTCCACTCGGTATTATCCATAATTGGGTAGCAATTGTCCTTAGTGGCTGGCCTAGGGAAATCAGTACCAAAATAATCCATGTTTAATCGGATTTGCTTAAGGGCTAATAAAATAGCTGCCTCAATATCAGCTTTTGTTAGATATGGCTGCTGGCTATAGACCTCTGCTTGTATGAGAGGCTCAAGGGTAACCTCTTTGATCTGTCTAGTCATTAAATCCCTCCTTCATCAAGGTCTGCTTCATCAGCCTCACCAGAGAGGGATTTCCAATTACTGATCCCTTCCTTGGCTGTGGTTAATAGCTTAGCGACAATTTGTTCTAGATCAAGCTGCTCTTGCCTAGCAAAGACTGCTTCTATTAGCATGGCTAGATTGAGTCCAGACAGGACATCAAGTGTGCTCTCAGAAAGCTCCTCCATCAAGGTAGCTGCTACCTTAAATGGGGTGCCGCCTAATAAGTCACAAAGCATAAGTGCCTGAGTCTTTGACTGTAAGACTACTGATAGGCGCTCATGCACATCAGCAGCGGTCATCTCAGCAGTAAAATCAATAGCAGTTATGCCCTCTTGCTTGCCTGCAATTAACTCTAAAGACGAGACAATACCACTGGCAAAATGCCCATGACCAATAACAATAATAGAAATCATGAATAAGCTCCTTTTCAGTTTACCGGTTTACTCAGAAAAATTATAGCGCTTTCAAAAATGTTTGTCAACACTTTTTTGTTATTTTATCAAAATAAGCGATCAATATGGCCTAATTTTTGGGATCCTTATAGGAAGTAAAGCGAGTAAGAGCAAGAAAAATATAGCTAAGAAGCCTTCCTCGATAATGACAATAAGAAAAACTTTAGCTCTTTTTTGTGTTTTTACTAAAATGATTGACAAAATGGATTAGTCTTGCTATAGTTTTGATAAACAGGTTTACTTAAATATTGAGATTGAGAGGTAAAACAATGGAACATTTCTTTTCTTTAGAGGGCAAAATTGCCTTGATAACGGGAGCCTCGTATGGGATTGGCTTTGAGATTGCTAAGGCCTATGCCATGGCTGGAGCAAAGATCGTCTTTAATGACATCAAGCAGGATTTAGTGGATCAAGGATTAGCAGCTTATCGAGAGTTTGGCATTAAAGCTCATGGCTATGTTTGTGATGTCACTGATGAAGTAGGGATTCAAGAGATGGTGGCTCAGATTGAAAAAGAGGTTGGTATTATTGATATTCTTGTGAATAATGCAGGTATCATTAAACGGACACCGATGCTTGAGATGACGGCTAAGGATTTTCGTCAGGTGGTAGATATAGACCTGAATGCGCCATTTATTGTTTCAAAGGCAGTTCTGCCATCAATGATTAAAAAAGGGCATGGGAAAATCATCAATATCTGTTCGATGATGAGTGAGCTTGGTCGTGAAACGGTTAGTGCTTATGCGGCAGCTAAGGGTGGTCTTAAGATGTTAACCAAAAACATCGCTTCAGAATTTGGAGAAGCCAATATCCAGTGCAATGGCATTGGGCCTGGCTATATTGCAACGCCTCAGACAGCACCTTTAAGAGAGCGTCAGGCTGATGGCAGCCGTCACCCCTTTGATCAGTTTATTATTGCTAAGACTCCGGCAGCGCGTTGGGGAACACCAGCAGATCTGGCTGGTCCAGCTATATTTTTGGCTAGTGAGGCGAGTAACTTTGTCAATGGGCATATCCTTTATGTTGATGGAGGCATTTTAGCTTACATTGGCAAACAACCGTAAAGAAACAAAAAAGCATCAAAGGAGATTACAGAAGATGAAAATTGCATTAATTAATGAAAACAGTCAAGCAGCTAAAAACAGTATTATTTACGAGACCTTAGTCTCTGTTACTAATAAGCATGGCTATGAGGTCTTTAACTATGGTATGTATGGCAAGGAGGGCGAAAGTCAGCTGACCTATGTGCAAAACGGGCTACTAGCTTCTATTTTATTGACAAGTAAGGCAGCTGATTTTGTTGTAACGGGCTGTGGGACTGGTGTGGGTGCTATGCTGGCCTTAAATAGCTTTCCAGGTGTGACCTGTGGCTTTGCTAGTGAGCCAACAGAAGCCTACCTTTTTGCTCAGATTAATGGTGGCAATGCCTTGTCTATTCCATTTGCAAAGGGCTTTGGTTGGGGGGCAGAGCTTAACCTGACCCTGATGTTTGAGCGCTTATTTGCTGAGCCGATGGGGGGCGGCTATCCCAAAGAGCGGGCCATCCCAGAGCAACGTAACGCTAGAATTTTGAGCGAATTGAAGGCTGTGACTTATCGTTCTTTGTTGGAGGTGTTAAAGGAGATTGATCAAGATTTCTTGAAGGAAACCATTTCTGGAGAGCACTTCCAGCATTATTTCTTTGCTAATGCCGAGCCATCAGACCTTGTCGACTACCTAAGAGAAGTCCTTCAGCAATAAGTCTTATCTGCAGCTATAGAAAGGATACCCCTATGACCAAGGTATTATTGGTGGGAGAGCCGCTGATTCGCATCAGTCCCAGTCATTTTCAGACGTTAGGACATGCCTGTCAAGCACAGCTGTATTATGGTGGCTCAGAGGTTAATATTGCAAGAACGCTTAGTGGCTTTAGAGCAGAGAGTAGCCTGCTGACTGCCCTTCCTGATAATCAGGTTGGACGAAGCGTTGAGGCCTTTTTGAAGCAAAGCGGTGTTGCCACAGAGCATGTGCAATGGTGTGGTGATCGGGTTGGTATTTATTATTTGGAAAATGGCTTTGGCTGCCGTCCTAGTCAGGTCGCTTATGATCGCTCTGCCTCTAGCTTTAGTTTATTGGGCCCAAAAGATCTGGATTATGGTAAACTATTTGAGGAAGTTACTCATTTTCATTTTAGTGGCATTACCTTGGCTTTAGGAAAAGTCAGTCAGGACCTTGTTGAGCAGCTGGCTATTGAGGCAATGAAGCGGCAGGTCTGTGTTTCCTTTGATTTGAATTTTCGCAGCTCGATGATTTCAGTCAGGGAGGCAAAGACATTGTTCTCTCATTTTGCACAGTATGCAGACCTGATCTTTGGTATGGAGCCCTTAATGTGTAATCAAGCTGATCATGCCATGTTTGATAGAGCTAAGGCAGGTCAAGGTGCTGTCAAGGAGCGCTTGGCTGCCTTATATGAGGCATATCACTTAAAAGCCATTTTTCACACGGAACGTCACATCGATGACCAAGGAATCAATCATTACCTAGCCTATGCCTATGATGGGCAGTTACATCGCTCCATTGAGCTATCAACGCCTGTTTTGCAACGAGTTGGCAGTGGTGATGCCTTTGTTGCAGGCTGCTTATATCAATTGATGAGAGGACAGGCTATTGCTGCTGCGCTTGATTTTGCTGCTGCGACAGCTAGTCTTAAGTGTACAGTTGCTGATGATCAGCTCTTTGTTCCTGTTAGTCAGGTTGATAGGGTGATGAAGGGAAACCGAGAGGTAAGAAGGTAATATGAGAAAATCAGAAATCATGTTAAGGCTAAAAGCCAATAAATTAGCCTTAGTCGTTCGGGGAGCTTCTAAAAAAGAAGCAATGGCTTGCAGCCTAGCAGGTATTGAAGGTGGGATCAAAACCATTGAGGTGGCCTATACTAATCCCTTTGCCAGTCAGGTTATTGCAGGCCTGCGTGAAGCAGTTGGCAATGATCCAGAGATCCTGATCGGGGCTGGGACGGTTCTTGATGATGTCACAGCAAGGCTAGCTATTTTAGCGGGTGCTCAATTTATTGTGTCTCCTAGCTTTAGCAGGCAGACAAGCCGCCTATGTCATCGATATGCTATTGCTTATATTCCGGGCTGTATGACTATTGAGGAGGTCGTGACTGCCTTGGAATCAGGTGCAGAGATGGTCAAGGTCTTTCCAGGTGCCACAGTTGGCATGTCCTTTATTAAGGCAATCAAATCTCCTTTGCCGCAGGTTGATGTCATGGTAACAGGTGGCGTAACTGTCACAAATGTGTCAGACTGGTTTGCCGCAGGTGCTCAGGTGCTGGGAGTTGGAGGAGAATTTAATCAATTGGCAGCTCAGGGTCAATTTCAGGCAATCACAGCAAGGGCTGCAGATTACATGAGTAGCTGTTAAAGTCGGTCATAAAACATTAAAAAAGCAAGGAGGTATCAGATGAAGCAAAGAAAAAAACTATCATCTTCTGTTTGCTCTAGTATCATACTAGCTTGTTTATTTCGGGCACCAACAGTCTTAGCAGAAGAAAAAACAGCAGCAAAAGCCATTTCCAAGGAGCTTCAGAGGGTAAAGAAAGCACCACTAAAAACTGAGGAGGCTTCTCAAGAAAGCTCCCCAGACACTCAAGACGCGTCGTCAGTAGCTACGGAATCCAGTCTTGGGGAGCAGCTCATTCTCACAGGTGATAACCTGCTTAAAAATCCTCAATTTGATCAGACCAGTCCTGCTCAAGAGCATCAAAGTACAAGCCTTTGGAGCAAGGAGTCTGCAAATGATTGGAAGGATTATAAGGACGCTAGTAAGAGTCAGGGCTGTCCTAAAATTGCTGTCTCTGATAACAAGCTGACAATGACTAGCGATGGCAATCAGAGATTTAGAGGCTGTGTGCACCAAACCGTTGCCATCAATCCAGACAAGCAGTATTTGCTGACCTTTGACATTGAGACAAAGGATAAAACAGGTCAGGCTTTTGCGCGTATCATTGAAGAAATAAAGCAAGGTTCTGGTGCTGCAAAAGAGCAACGCTTGTGGCTTCGATGGCAACAGGAACTGAGAAAAAACACCAAGAAAAGCTTTATATCCCTAAGCTAAAGGTTAATCAAATCAAGCTAGAGCTCTTTTATGAGGCCGGTCATGGACAGGTGGTCTTTGATAACCTTTCTTTGAGAGAGGCTGGTGATAAGCCAAGTGATGACATCAAGATTGCTTCACATTACTTAGAGGAGCAAATCGTCCTGCCTTTAAATAAGCACTACCTCATGGAAATGGCTGACTATCATTATCAGATTGCAGCGGAGTCCAGCAACATTGTGCGCGTGGAAAATGGTCTTTTAATTCCTTTGGCGCAGGGGAAAACGCTTTTAGAGGTGTTGGATCAAGAGGGGCAAAGAGTAGCAACGGTACCAGTTGAGATTTTAGCAGCAGAAGCCCCTCAAACAACCTCCTTGATCACAAAGTGGTGTGAGGTGATTTTGGGAGCAGAAAACTTTGACCGATCAAGTCCAGCCATGGTGGCATTAAACCAAAAACTGGACGACAGCGTGACCAAGAATCTAGCTGATCTGACCAAGGATCAGAAAAGCACATACCTTTGGAGTGATTTGGCGGATCTTCATCAATCGTCTCATATGACAGCTACCTGTAGGCGTTTAGAGGAAATGGCCAAGCAGGTGAGTAGCCTAGCCTCTAGGTATTATCAGGATAAGGAGCTGATAAGACTGATCAAGGATAAATTAGCCTGGCTGACACTTAATTACTATCATCCGCAAAAGGATATTGAAGGCAAGGCTAATTGGTGGGATTTTGAAATTGGTACCCCAAGAGCTATTGTCAATACCCTAGCCTTCATTTACCCTTATGTCACTCAAGAGGAGATCAAGCGCTATACTAAAGGAATTTCTCACTTTGTTCCTAATCCTAGACAATTTCGCTTAACCCTTGTGAATCCTTTTAAGGCCATTGGGGGTAACCTTGTTGATATGGGACGAGTGAAGATTATTGAAGCTCTGTTAAAGCATGATAAGAAAGCGCTTCAAGACAGTATAGCAGCCCTAGATACCTTATTTGCTTTTCAGCCAAAGGGATCAAGGGGTGAGGGCTTTTATGAAGATGGCTCTTATATTGACCATACCAATGTCGCCTACACTGGAGCCTATGGCAATGTCCTTATTGATGGCTTGTCTCAGCTGGTACCATTACTTCAGCTATTAGCTACTAGCCTAGACCAGCAAAAGCTAGAGGTCATGACTCATTGGATTGAGCAAGCCTTCTTGCCCTTGATGGTTCATGGGGAGCTCATGGATATGAGTCGTGGGCGCTCCATCAGTCGTGAAAATGCCTCCTCAAGGCAGGCAGCCTTAGAAGCACTAAGAGGAATGCTAAGACTGGCTGAGGCATTGCCAGAGCAAGCTAAAATCAGGATCAAGGGTAAGATCAAGGCTGTTTTGGCCTTCCATAATCAGGAGACTATTTTAGAGAGCCTATCAAGCTACTATGACATGAAGCTATTCAAAGAGCTCTTGGAGGATACCACAATCCAAGCCAGTCCAGTTAAGAGCTACCTATCTCTTTTTAACCAGATGGATAAATTGGCCTACTACAATGCGGAAAAGGATTTTGCCTTTGCTTTATCCATGCATTCCAACAAAACTCTGAATTTTGAAGCCATGAACGATGAAAATACACGTGGTTGGTATACAGGAGATGGCATGTTTTACCTTTATAACAGTGATTTGGGTCATTACTCAGACCACTTTTGGCCGACTGTTAATCCTTTAAAGATGGCTGGAACAACGGAAGCAGAGGTCAGGCGAGAGGACGTGACAGTAGCCTATTTAAAAAAGCTAACCAATGATTATAAAGAAAAGGCCAAAGAAAAAGCAGGCATGTCTACCCTGCCATCGTCCTTTGTTGGAGCGATCAAGGCGGGAGACAAAACAGCTTTAGCTGTTATGGATTTTCAAAATTGGGATAGGACAGTGAGTGCCAAGAAGTCTTGGACGATCTTAGATGACCAAATTGTTTTTCTTGGCACCGCCATCACTAGTCAGACACATCAGGCAGTGACTACTACCATTGATCAACGCAAAGAAAACCCAGACAACAGCTACACTCTTTTTATCAATGGGCAGGAGACAGCGCTAACAGAGGAGATCCTGTATCGAGATGATGTGACCAGTCTTTTACTACTTTCTAAAGACGGTCAAGCTAATATTGGTTACCTTTTTGCCAAGCCAACCGCATTAGCGCTATCGCGAAAGGTGCAGTCAGGCTGTTGGTCTGAGATTAATACAAATAGTAACAATAAAGACCTCATCTCCCAAAGCTTTATCACAATCAGTCAAACTCATTCTCAGGCTAGTGATAGCTATGCCTACACCCTACTTCCAAATATCAGCAAAGCAGACTTTGACAAGGTGTGCAGCGAAGCACGTATTGAGGTGCTTCGAAATGACAGTAAGCTTCAGCTGATCCATGATAAGAAACAAGGCCTGTTGGCGGTGGTCAAATACAATCAGGCTAAGGAGGTGGTTAATGGTCAATTGAGTCTTGAAAAATCAGGCTTATACCTCTATCAAAAGGTGGGAAATGACTTTAAGCAGCTATCTTTTAAGGCCTTATCATAGCCATTCAAGCACATTAGTAATAAGTTAAAATCCCCCCTGAGCTGATGTACTGACCCCCAAAAGTTGGACACGACATATTAGTGAAAGGATTTAGTTCTGTATTGCACAGGGCTAAGTCCTTTTAGCTTTGCTTTAATGCGTTTGTTGTTGTAGTAAAAAATGTAATCTGTAATAGCTTGTTCAAGCTCATTAAGGGATTGATAAGTTGTCTCAAGGCCGTAAAACATCTCAGATTTGAGAATACCAAAGAAGGACTCCATCATCCCATTATCTGGACTATTTCCCTTGCGAGACATGGATGGACGAATGCCTTTAGTCTCCAAAAAGTGATGATAAGACTGATGTTGATATTGCCAGCCTTGATCGCTGTGGAGAATCGTTCCATTGTACGAATCCGCTGGAAAAGCCTTCTCAAGCATGGTTTGTACTTGCTTCAAGTCAGGCGATCGAGACAGGGTGAAATCAATAATCTCACTGTTATAGCCGTCAAGAACAGGCGATAGATAGAGTTTCCCCTCAGGTAAGGTAAATTCCGTCACATCGGTATAGCACTTCTCGTAGGGCTTAGAACCTTCAAACTGACGTTTAATCAGATTATCAGCCTTTTTGCCAACCTCACCTTTGTAAGAAGAATACTTGCGCTTACGACGGATACGAGCTTTTAAGCCCATGACAGTCATCAAACGTTGTACTTTTTTGTGATTGACGATAAAACCACGATTTCTTAGTTCCAGATGAATGCGACGATAGCCATAATTGCCATGATGTTCATCATAGATGCCTTGAATGAGCTCCTTTAAGTCCATGTCCTTATCTTCTTGAGCTAGTTGCTTGACTTGATAATAATAGGTTGACCGCGATAAATCAAGGATTTCAAGCAAAGTTGCTAGAGAAAATTGACCGATTAATTCTTGGATGATTTCTGTTGCTCTTTGAGCTTTGCTTCGTCCCTCAACCGGTATTCTCTCAGCTTTTTTAGCACAGCATTCTCCGCTCTAAGGTAGTCTAATTCTTTTTGGAGTCGCTCCAACTCTGTCATTTGTTCTAAAGTCTTCTTTGGTTGACGTCCCATCTTTGGTGGCCTCCCTCTTCTTTTCTCAAGAATAGTATAGCCGTTTTTCTTGTATTGCGCTATCCACCTTGAAAGCATACTAGAATTTGGTAAAGCATAGTCTAAGGACGTCTGTTTTTGAGATTGACCATCAATCAGAACTTTATCTATTATCTCTTGCTTCAGTTCTGGAGAATAATAACTATTCTTACCTTTTTGGACAATGGCTAACCCATACCTGTCAATCAGGCGAATCATGTATTTGAGGTCAGATTCTGCAATACTAAACTTTTCTGATAAGCATTTAATGGACTTTCCAATGTGCCGTAGCTCATAGATTTGAACCTTGTCTTCATAACTCAATGTCATAAAATAGCCCCCCAATTGTTAGATTTTATGTCTAACTTTTGGGGGCAGTTCAATCTGATAGTGGAAATTATCACTCAAGAAGTACGGGGTATCAGAGCAAGACTTATTTTAATCTGAGTAAGCTTCTTGTCCTTAGGCTCAAGCTGATCAGGACTGAGTGACCACCCATTTAAACCGGGGAACAAGGTAGCTAACGATAATGCTGCTAAGTCCAATAATGGTTAGCCAATAAAGCCAGCTGGAATCAAAGCTAAGCACGAGATGACTTCCAAGGACAAGCACAACACCAGACCAAAACAAGATTAGATTAATCGGGTTATCAGTGATAGTGACCTGATCTTGATTGGTCACGATTTTCTTGGCCTGCCTGCTATGCTTGATGGTCAAATAATCCTCAGCATCGGGGAGATCAATATCGATACTCTCACCCGGATAAAGCTTAACCTTGTGGGATTTCCCGATATTAACTGTCATAGGTGCTCCTATCTTTGTCAAACGTGTCTTGCGCCTTAGCTTCATTCCTAAAATCCTCTCTAAAATAAAAGTCAAGCATAATCATGCCAATTCCAGCCTTCAAATGCTACAAAAGACCAGTGTACCATAGCCTATGATACCAAAAAGCAGAAAGAATAGCGACTGTAAAAATCTGAAAATAAGCTTTCTTACATCTATTCCCTGCTTTGAAAGCAGACTTTTGCAGGATCTATGCTAGAATAGAAGGAAAAGGAGGGCACTAATGGTTAAGGGAATAATATTTGACATGGACGGCGTTTTATTTGATACGGAGCCTTTTTATCTCAAACGTCGTGAAGCCTTTTTGACGAGTAAGGGCATTAGGATTGACCACCTCAGCCCGAGGATTTTATTGGTGGTAATCTTCAGCAGATTTGGGACAAGGTCTTAGCAGGGCAGGCTAATGCTGATGAGGCAAGAGATATTGCTGTGGCTTATGAGGCCTATAAGCTGTGCCATAAGCCTCCTTACCAAGAGCTGATGTTTAAAGGGGTCAAGTCCTGCCTCAAAGCTCTTAAAGGGCAGGGACTTAAGCTTGCTTTAGCCTCAAACTCTAGTCGTTGTGATATTTTGTTAGCTTTAGAGAGCAGTCATATCAAGGCTTATTTTGACCTTACACTGGCGCGTGAGGACGTCACAGCTGGTAAGCCTAATCCTGAGATTTATAACAAGGTTGCGCAGGCTCTGGGACTGGCTAAAGCAGAGTTTGTCGTTGTCGAAGATAGTCAAAAAGGGATTGCCGCAGCTAAGGCTGCTGGCTTGAAGGTTCTAGCAATCAAAGACAAGCGTTACGGCATTGATCAAGGTCAGGCAGACAAGCGCATTGATAGCCTCAGGCAGCTATGTGAGCTGCTTAGGTAAGGCTTCTGATAGAGCAGATGTTTGTTAACTGAAAGATAGCAGGCTTTATAGTGGCTTATCATCACTACAATAGAATGATTTGTCTTAGAATGACAGAACCTAAATAGGTGTTTTTCTCGTTTTTGTAGCAGGATAGCTGAAGCTTTTGATCTGCTTTATGTTTGGTGTTGTTATTAAGAGATGAAATTGTCAGTAATGTTGAGCTTACTGATAGGAGGGCTAATGGCAGTTAAATTATTAACAGAAAGATTGATCATACAGGAGTTGAATGAGACCTATTTTGAGCCTTATCACAAGGCATTTACCGAAGAAATCACAGCATTTCAATGGCCTGATCCCTTTAAGGACATCGCTGCTGCTAAGGAGACACTAGCTAGCTTTATCGCAGAAATGAAAAAAGGAAACATGCTAGAGCTAGTCATTTTGAATAAAGCAAATGACTTCGTTGGAAGCTTGGAAGTCTTTAGCCTTGATAGTGAGACACCGGAATTGGGCATATGGTTGAAAAAATCAAGTCAAGGACTAGGCTATGGCTATGAGGCCTTGAGAGCTATTGTGGATTATTTAAAAGGCAAAAACAAATACCGTTATTTCAATTATGAGGTAGATGTTAGAAATACTGGTAATATTAAGCTGGTAGAGAAATTCAATGTGGTGACATCGACCTATCAGGAATGTGAGACGGCTTCAAAGAAAAGGCTTTGTTTACAGGTTTATCACATTCTTAATTAATCGTTGGTATGACATAGGTGATAGTCATGGTTTTGCTTTAAGTCCTGTGTGAGTTGAGAGCAGCTTTCAGCTCTAGTATTTGCTTCTGGTGTGGTCTTTTAGTCCACAGTCTAGGTATTATAAAGAAGAGATCTGGCTTTGTTTAAAAAACAGCTTCTCTGTCTGAGCTTGTACCCTCAAGATATCATTGAAGAGATAGCAGGACAGCTGTTGAAAATGAGGGAAGTAAGAGGGATCTGTGTGCCAAGATCAAAAGCATAAAAAGCCTCTAGCTTACTTCTTGTGGTTAGCATTTTTTTGAAAGCATGCTAATTTGCCTTTAGTGTGCTTTTTGTTTGCTCAAGATCAGCTAGTCAATGAGGCCATAGAGTAAGCCTTAACAAATGGTGAGATGTAGCTACAGCCGGTTGTGCAGATGGGGTTAGAATAATTGGATCTACTCACAGCCTCTTGTAATCATTTCCTTACAAAAATCACACTAGTAAAGACCTCTAATGGCGAAGGAGCTCCTGACACCAAGCTCTGAAGAAGCTGGCTATTTGTCCTTGATCAAAAAGGGTTAAGACTGTCAGTTCAACTAGGTGCAAACGACTCATAAGGCAGGTCTTTAGCAGGGGTGATGTCAAAAAATTGACATCAGCTGTAACCTTTTAGCAAAATTGTAGTCCAACAAAAGTGAGCAGACATTTTGGAAGGGGGACCTGTTATTGGAATTTGAAGACATCTACTTGATGTATAAAGACGATGTTTATCCTTTTCTTCATGCCTATGCGTGAGACAACTTATGACGAGGTTGAACCAAGGGCTTTCTTTATAGTATAATGGTCGTTAAAGTGATATTAATAAGAAAGTGATGACTATAATGACAGAAATACCAAAGGATTTAAAGCTAAATACGATTAGTGTCTTTGAGCATTATCATATTGATGTGTTTGAGGCTGGTCATGTGCTGTTATCAACAGAGATCCATGCGTCAGCCTTGAACTATTATGGAAATGCACATGGGGGCTTTTTGTTTACCCTTTGTGATCAGGTTGGTGGCTTGGTGGCCAAATCAATAGGTCTTGAGGCTGTTACTCTGCAAGCTAATGTGAATTATCTTAAGCCTGGTCATCTAGGAGACCGTTTAGTCGTAGAAGGTAGTCTGGTGCATAGAGGTCGGACCACACAGCTGATTGAGGTCACCATCAAAAATCAAGATGATAGACTATTAACCAGGGTTAGCCTGACCATGTTTGTGACAAGTAAAAAACGATCCTCTGACTAGCTGATACAAGTCATATCAAAAAACGTCCAGCTTGATTTTAGCTGGACGTTTGGCTTTAGCTGCGATAGAGCTTATGGTGCTGATAAACAGGGTCAAAGGTCACATTGATACCGAGCTGTCTGAGAACATGCTTGTCCTCGTTGGTCAGGATAACGGTTGAATGCGCTTCGCTGCCCTTGAGATTTCCTAATTCTTTCATGGCTAGATCGGCTTGGTTGTTGTTCATTGCTGTGATAGCCAGCGCCATTAGGATTTCATTAGCGTGTAGCCTAGGGTTGTGACTGCCTAGGTGATTAATCTTGAGCCCTTGAATGGGCTTGACATATTCTGGCTCAATGAGATGCGTTTCCTTACTAATGTGGGCCAGTGTTTTGATAGCATTGATGATAACAGCAGCGGTCGGACCAAACAAATCAGATGTTTTACCGGTGACTACCTGACCATTTGGAAGCTGAAGGGCTAGGGCAGGCTGACCAGTTATCTCTGCTTTTTGCCTAGCAATGAGAGTAACCTGTCGATCTTTGGGAGTGACACCGATGTCATTCATCAAGAGCTCAAGCTTTTTAACTGCAGCCTCGGTCACGCGCTCCGCTTTGAAGTCTACCAAGGTTTGATAGTAGCGGCGAATGATTTCTTGCCTTGAGGCTTCGATAGCAGCCTCCTCATTAACAATGGAAAAGCCGACCATATTAACACCCATATCTGTTGGAGATGCATATGGGGACTGGCTTAAAATACGCTCAAAGGTTCTGTTTAGTACTGGAAAGACCTCAATATCACGATTGTAATTGACTGCTGTTTTCCCGTAAGCCTCTAAATGAAAGGGATCAATCATGTTCACATCATCTAAATCAGCAGTGGCAGCCTCATAGGCTAGGTTTACAGGGTGGTGGAGTGGAAGATTCCAAACAGGGAAGGTTTCAAACTTTGCATAGCCTGATGTGACACCCTTTAGTTGGTCATGATAGAGCTGTGAGATGCAGGTCGCTAATTTTCCAGAGCCAGGACCAGGAGCTGTGACGACAATCAGGTTACGACTGGTCTTGATGTAGTCATTTCTCCCCATACCATCAGGAGAAATGATGTGGTTAATATCTGTTGGATAGCCTTTGATTGGGTAGTGGCGATAAGACGTAATGCCATTTTTGGCTAATTGCTTTTGAAAATGATCCGCAGCTGCCTGATGGTTGTACTGCGTAATTACAACTGAGCCAACATAGATATCTAAGGCGTTAAAGGTATCAATTAAACGGAGCACTTCCTGATCGTAGGAGATTCCTAAGTCACCACGCGTTTTAGAATGTTCGATATTATTGGCATTGATGGTGATGACAATCTCAACCTGATCCTTGAGCTCCTTTAGCAGCTTGATTTTGTTGTCAGGCTCATAGCCAGGCAAGACACGCGCCGCATGAAAATCCTCAAGTATTTTTCCGCCAAATTCCATGTAGAGCTTGCCGTCAAATTGCTTGATACGTTCTAGAATATGATTCCTTTGTAAGCTTAGGTATTTGTTGGAATCAAAAGCAATGTTTTTCATTTATTTTTCACCTCTGCTAAGCATTATAGCAAAGAAATAGTGAGAAGTGAATGATTTGTCTAAAAATTAGTCTCTTCCTCTAAGTAGCTAGGGTGGCAAAAAGCAGCGCTATTTAAATACCGATAAAAAATGACTTGACAAAGGTGACTGACTTGCTTATACTAGGAACAATTAAATACCACTTTAATGATGTTCTGTGAGGCATGAAAGTGACAAGACAAAGAGGAGTGAGCCTGCTCTTATTTTGCTGTAGACTGAATGCGACTGATGGACTGGTGCCTAGGTCTTTTTTAATGGGCTTAAAGGGTATTCAATTAATTAAGGTAGTCAGTGAGCTACTATTAAAAGGAGAATAATCATGTCAGCATTGTCTTTAGACAAGAACAACAAGCGTGCGCTTTGGGCTGCTATTGCCGCTTCAGGAACAGATGATCTTAACGTTATGTTTCTAGCCTTTTCGATGTCCTCTATTATCTCTGATCTAGGAGTGAGTAGTACTCAAGGAGGCTGGATAGCTACTATCACTAATCTAGGAATGCTCTTTGGGGGCCTGCTCTTTGGTCTGCTTGCTGATAGACATCATAAATTTAAGGTATTCAAATGGACGATCCTTATTTTTTCAGTGGCAACAGGCTTGATTTATTTTACCAAGACGATTGAATTTTTATACCTCATGCGCTTTATTGCTGGTATTGGGGTTGGTGGTGAATATGGTGTTGCTATTGCGATTATGGCAGGACTTGTCCCTGCTGAAAAAATGGGGCGCGTCTCATCGCTAAATGGGATTGCAGGTCAGGTTGGATCAATTGTTTCTGCTTTATTAGCAGGCTGGCTAGCACCTGCTCTTGGCTGGCGCGGCCTCTTTCTCTTTGGTCTGGCTCCGATTTTACTAGTCATTTGGATGATGGTTGCTATTGATGATGATAAGATTATTGATAACCATGTCAATGTTTCAGAGGAAGCTAGTCAGCCGGTAAAGATTAGTGAGTTATTTAAGACACCAGCCTTGACAGGACAAACTCTCGCTTTGATGGTGATGACGACAGTTCAGATTGCTGGTTATTTTGGTATGATGAACTGGCTGCCAACTATTATCCAAGCTAGTCTACATATTTCTGTCAAGGATTCGTCTCTGTGGATGGTATCAACCATTGTGGGCATGTGCCTTGGAATGCTGACCTTTGGCCATCTGCTAGATACCTTTGGGCCAAGATTGGTTTATTCTATCTTTTTGCTTTTGTCCTCTGTTTGTGTCTATCTTTTTCAGTTTGCCAATTCGATGTCAACCATGCTTATTGGAGGAGCTATTGTTGGATTTTTCGTTAATGGCATGTTTGCGGGCTATGGTGCGATGATCACACGACTCTATCCTCATCACATTCGATCAACAGCTAATAACCTTATCCTCAATGTTGGACGAGCTGTTGGAGGCTTTTCATCGGTTATCATCGGTAAAATTCTTGATGTTTCAAGTGTCTCTATGGTCATGCTCTTTTTAGCCCTGCTGTACCTTGTTAGCTTTGTGGCTTTGTGGACAATCAAAAATCTAAAGGCAGAGCGATATCAAGCGCTGACAAAATAGATCTGGTAAGTGTAGTAGGATTAGTAGCAAAGGTTTTGTTAAAGCTCTCAAAAAGCGCTTAGGCATTTAGACTAAGCGCTTTTTGACCTTTAAAGCTTTTCCAAAAAGGCGTCTTGGTCAACCCTGACACGTGTGTGGCAGGCTCTGCCAATGAGCTTATGGTTGGCAAAGGCTTCGATACGAAAGTCGTATTTTCTGCCCTCTTCCTTGAGTGCAGTGATAACAATGGTTACTGCCTGACCGATTTTAGAGGCAGCTAGGTGCTGGATAGCGATTTCACTTCCAACGGTTGTTTGCTTGTCCTTTAGCTGACTTTGCAGAAACGTGAAGGCAGCATGCTCCATAAAGGCGACAAGAGCAGGTGTTGCTAGGACCTCTAAGCCACCAGAGCCCATTGCTTGAGCAGAATGCTTGCTTTTTGTTTCGTATAGCTGTGAATAAATAGACATGATACCCTCCTTTTTTATTATTATAATATATTAAGGGCTTACAGTCTTAAATGAGCTGCCTTTTGTGCTATACTAAGAATTAGCTTGAAAGAGCTGTTGCTGAATTAATGTGTCTCGCATGGGCCAGACTAAGCATCAGCTAACAGTAAGAAGAAGGGGAATACATGCGCTTAGATAAGTTTTTAGTTGATGCTGGCTTAGGCAGTCGCAGTCAAGTGAAGCTGCTATTAAAGAAAAAGCAAGTCAGTGTGAATGGGGTTAGCCAAACGTCTCCAAAATATCAAGTCAATGAAATGACCGATGAGGTTAGCTATCAGGGACAAAGGCTCAATTATGAGGCCTTTGTGTATTATATGCTTAATAAGCCTAAAGGAGTGATTTCTGCGACTGAGGATTCTAGCCATAAGACAGTGCTGGATTTGTTAGATGATACTGCACGTCAAAAGGCTGTCTTTCCTGTTGGGCGGCTTGATAAGGATACGCATGGCTTGCTCTTAGTGACCAATGATGGAAAGCTAGCACATGCTCTTTTGTCTCCTAAAAAGCATGTTGCCAAGCAATACCTTGCTGTGGTAGACGGTATGATGACTCAAGAGGACGTCAAGCATTTCGCACAGGGAATCACTTTAAAGGATCACCAATGCATGCCAGCACATTTGGACATTCTTGAGATTAACGAATCGCTAAAAACCAGCCTTGTCAAAATCACCATCGAGGAAGGAAAATTTCATCAGGTTAAGCGAATGGTAGCAGCCTGTGGTAAAACAGTCAGCGATTTACAGCGCATTAGTATGGGGCCCTTACAGCTTGATAGTGCTTTGGCGCCTGGAGCCTATCGTAGGTTAACAGCAGCAGAGCTAGAGGCCTTAAAAGCCTAAGGCTAGACTAGTCACTGGCTGGGTTAGCTGCTGAATTGATAGTAAAAAAGACCAGTCTTAGACTGATCTGTAGGGTGATTAGATCGCCCATTCTCCTCCTCGGAAGATTGGAATGACTTCTCCGTCTTTGGTAATGCCATCGATATCCATTTGTTCAGAACCAATCATAAAGTCCGCGTGGGCTGTTGAGCGATTTAGGCCAGCCGCTTCCCAAATGTGCTGCTCAGGCATTCCAAGTCTTAGGTCAGTTCCTGGTGCCCTGTAGTGAAGGCTGTCAAACTGATAATCATTGAGGAGCCTTGCCTTTTTTTCTAAACGTTCCTGATGTTGGTCCCAGGCCTTGACAGGATCTGTCTCGTAAATGCGATTCATTTTGAAAATGGCATCCCACAAAGCGTCCACCTGCTCTTCTTCGCTTGTCAGGTTTGGAAAAACCATAGCAGCCCATTCGGGACCGGCTGCAGCTGCTAGATTCCAGCTGACTTTGTTGGCCTGAGTGGCAGCCCGCTGTTTTTCAAGAGCAATAGCTGTTGCGCGTGTTGCTCCAGCTAGCCTATCAGAATCAATATCAGCAAAGACGTTTGGATTGGCAGAGCGAATGACTAAGCGGCTTGCTTTTTGATCAAGGAGATAATGTGACTGTTCAACGACATAATCTGGTACCTGCAAGAGACGGTCTTCATCAGCCTTAAGAAGCTTCTCGCGTGTGATCTGATCGTCATTATAGTCAACAAGAACCTCAGCTGCACCAGCCTCATAGGCTTTTTTGGTTAATAGCCGCGCAAGCTTGTGTTGCTCTACTGCAATAGAAATGAGTAGTGTGTGACCTTTTTGAATGTTGACTCCTTTTTTGATAAGAAGGTTAGCGTATTTTTCAAGATAATCGTCAAAATGTGGCAAAACCATAGCAGTCTCCTAATATGTTAATGTTGCAAAATTTAATGTATCATATTTGCGACTATTTCACAAGGAGCTAGCCTGTTTCATAGGCTAAATGTCTCCTAGAATGCCTATCGTAAAAGGCTCAGTGTTGGTTTTCTCTGATGAGTTAAAAAACGATCCCTTTTTTGATCAGTTTGCGCTGCCCTTGCTAATAGATATTTGCTTAATAGCGACATTCGTGTTAAGATATAAGAGGAAAAAATCAATAGATGAGGTATTTAACAGTGGCATTTGGAGAAAATGGACCTCGCAAAAAAACTGCCTTTGAAAAGTTGACAACAGTTGTTGTGATCGTGATGGTTCTTGTGACTGTCGGTGGACTTATTGCGGGTGCCCTGTCAGTATTGATGTAAGAAAACGCTGAAAGGCGTTTTTTTAGGATAAGAGAAGGTTTGAGAAGAAAAGTATGAGTATGTTTTTAGATACTGCTAAGGTCAGTGTTCAGGCTGGTCGTGGCGGTGATGGTATGGTGGCCTTTCGTCGTGAAAAATATGTGCCTAATGGCGGCCCTTGGGGCGGTGATGGTGGCAAGGGTGGCTCTGTCATTTTCAAGGTTGATGAAGGTTTGCGTACCCTAATAGACTTTCGCTACAATCGTAAGTTCAAGGCCAAATCCGGTGAAAAAGGCATGACTAAGGGCATGCATGGTCGTGGCTCAGAGGATTTGATTATCTCAGTGCCACAGGGAACGACTGTGCGTGATGCTGAAACCGGTAAGGTTCTGACGGATCTGGTTGAGCATGGTCAAGAATTTGTCGTGGCTAAGGGTGGTCGTGGCGGTCGTGGGAACATTCGTTTTGCAACGCCGCGCAATCCAGCACCTGAGATTGCTGAAAATGGTGAACCAGGAGAGGAGCGCCAATTAGAGCTAGAGCTTAAGATTTTGGCAGATGTGGGACTGGTTGGTTTTCCGTCAGTTGGTAAATCAACGCTACTAAGCGTGGTCTCATCAGCCAAGCCCAAGATTGGTGCTTATCACTTTACCACTATTGTGCCTAATCTAGGTATGGTTCGAACCAAATCTGGTGAGAGCTTTGCTATGGCAGATCTTCCAGGCTTAATCAAGGGAGCTAGCCAGGGTGTGGGGCTTGGCACTCAGTTTTTGCGCCATATTGAGCGTACACGTGTGATTCTACATGTTATTGATATGTCAGCAGCTGAAGGACGAGACCCTTATGAGGACTATGTGGCGATTAATAAGGAGTTAGAAGCATATAATCTTCGTCTTATGGAGCGTCCGCAAATTATCGTCGCCAATAAAATGGATATGCCAGAGGCAAAGGAGCAGTTGCAGCGCTTCAAGGAACAGTTAGCTGCTCAGTATGATGACTTTGAAGAACTGCCAATAATTTTCCCGATTTCTAGCTTGGCACATCAAGGCTTGGATAGCCTATTAGAAGCAACAGCAGAGCTATTAGCAAAAACTGATGATTTCTTGTTGTATGATGAGGCTGATTTGGCTGAGGACGAGGCTTATTATGGCTTTGCGGCTGAGGAAAAGGCCTTTGAGATTAGTCGTGCTGATGATGCAGCTTGGGTATTGTCTGGTGAGAAATTAGAGCGTCTCTTTGTGATGACCAATCTGGAGCGCGACGAATCTATCATGAAATTTGCTCGTCAGCTACGTGGCATGGGTGTTGATGAAGCGCTTCGTGAGCGTGGTGCTAAGGACGGCGACATTGTTCGCATTGGCAAGTTTGAGTTTGAATTTGTAGACTAATGACAAATACCAAGCTTAGCTGTTTTTTGTAGCAAGTGATGCTGAGTCATATCTGAAGTAGGCTGTTTGCTCAATTCACAGCAATGAGGTCTTGGTTGATGTGAGCTAGGGAGGTTTTTTATGGGAGATAAACCAATATCCTTCAAGGATAAGGACGGTAACTTTGTTTCGGCAGCAGATGTCTGGAATGCTGAAAAATTAGAAGAATTATTTAATCTCTTAAATCCCAATAGGCGTTTGCGTTTGGAACGTGACAAATTAAAAAAGGATGAAGCTTAAGTGCACTTCCTCTCAATCGTTAGATTTAGTGTCTAACTTTTGAGGGTGCACTTCAAGGCTTCGTCCTTTTTTGATGCTTTTTTTCTTGGTGATGCTGCAAATGTAGCCAATTAAAAAAGGTGTAAATGTCATTAACAAGAAAGGCTGCAAAACAAATGACCACTGCGTATTGGCTGGTATTTGCTTGAGCAGCATAGAGCCACAGGAGAATTAAGACCAAATCATTAAGAGCATAGGCCAAGGCAAAATAAGGGCTACGTTTGTAGCTTAAGTAGGCTGCTGAAAAAGAGGTGGCAATAGATAAGGTAGAAACAGGCAGATAGGCTGTCTTAAGATAGGCTAAGATAGCATAGAACAAGCTGGTAACTAGTATGGTAAGAACCACTAAGCGCAGCCGGTCTGCTGTTGTCAAGCGTGAGATGGTTACCTGAGATGTCTGGTCTTCAAATGGGTGGCTTAGCCAGGTAAACAGTGACAAAATAGCCATCGGCAGGGTCATGAAGAGATAGGTTATCAGCTCCCCGTAATAACTGTTTAATAGTGACAGATAGGCATAAATAAGGGAGAAAATAATGGCCAAGCTCTGTCCAATCGGATTTGCCTTGGCACTAAAGATTAAAGCTGTCACACCGATTAAGGAAGCTATCAGTGCTAAGGGAGCTTGTTCTCCAAAGAAAAAGGCACTGAGGAGAATAGCCGAAATGGAGGTTAACCAAAGCGTCCACTCGGTTTTTGTAAAATAGTTTAAATAAGCCATATCCTTATTCAAGCATAGGCCTTTTTATCTGTCAATAGGGTGTCGACCTTAGGGAAAAATAAGCTAATACCTGCCATAGTGCAATTGGTTGTGAGGCACTAATACTAGCAGATAATGGTGTTAACTAGAGGCAAATGAGCTAAGAGTTTCCTTATTGGCTGCTGCTAATACTCCTTGTTGACTGGTTTAGAAGAAAAGGACTAAGAGCCTTAGCTTGGCTTTGTCAGTTAGTTTCCTTGATGATAAGGAAAAACTAGATTTTTTAAAGCGTTTACAGTGTCCTTTTTTCTTCCTATAATAGGGGTATAAGTGACAAAAAGAAAGGAAAAAGCATATGAAGCAATCAAAACGCCGTTACCAATTTCCAGAAGGTTTTTTGTGGGGAAGCTCAACATCTGGCCCTCAAAGTGAGGGGACTGTTTCTGGAGATGGGAAGGGACCTAGCAATTGGGACTACTGGTTTAGTCTGGAGCCAGATAAGTTTCATCATCAGATTGGTCCAGAGGTAACCTCAACCTTTTACACCAACTACAAAAGCGATATTGCTCTTTTAAAAGAGACCGGTCACACAGCTTTTCGGACCTCTATTCAATGGTCTCGACTGATTCCAGAAGGGGTTGGTCAGGTTAATCCAAAAGCTGTAGCCTTTTACCGAGAGGTATTTCAGGAAATCATGGCTCAGGACATTAAGCTGATTGTTAACCTCTATCATTTTGATCTGCCTTATGCCTTGCAAGGAAAGAGAGGCTGGGAGGCTAAGGAGACGGTCTGGGCTTATGAGACCTATGCTAAGACCTGTTTTGAGCTTTTTGGTGATTTGGTGGATACATGGATTACCTTTAACGAACCTATTGTTCCAGTCGAATGCGGTTATTTGGGGCATTACCACTATCCTTGCAAGGTAGATGCCAAGGCAGCTGTTCAAGTGGCTTACCATACCCAGTTGGCTAGCTCACTTGCTATCAAGGCCTGCCACGAGTTGTATCCTAAGCATAGGATTAGTATTGTGCTTAATGTGACTCCTGCCTATCCTAGAAGTGATCAGCCAGAAGATGTCAAGGCAGCGAGAATCGCAGAGCTTTTCCAGACTAAATCCTTCCTAGATCCGTCTGTCTTAGGAGTGTACCCAGAAGAGTTAGTAGTTCTTTTAGAGGCAGCTGATTTATTGCCCCAGTATAGTGCTGATGAATTGGCTATTATCAAAAACAATCCTGTTGATTTCTTGGGAGTTAATTACTATCAACCTTTGCGTGTGCAAGCGCCTAGCAAAACAAGACAAGATGGTGAACCAATCACGCTAGCCTCTTATTTTGAACCTTATGATATGCCAGGCAAAAAGGTTAACCCTCATCGCGGTTGGGAAATCTATGAGCAGGGCCTTTACGACATTGCTCTTAATTTAAAAGAGCATTATGGCAATATTGACTGGTTAGTAACTGAAAATGGTATGGGAGTAGAAGGTGAAGAAGCCTTTTTAGTTGATGGTCAGATCCAAGACGATTACCGGATTGCCTTTATCGAAGACCATTTGATTCAATTGCACAGGGCTTTAGAAGAAGGCGCGAACTGTAAAGGCTACCTCCTGTGGACCTTTATTGATTGCTGGTCTTGGTTAAATGCCTATAAAAATCGTTATGGCTTGGTAGCCTTGGATTTAGAGACTCAAAAACGAACCCTTAAAAAATCTGGCCACTGGTTTAAGACCCTGAGTCAGACAAATGGTTTTGATAAATAGGAGCGTATGATGGTCACCTTAGGATTTTCCCTTTACCCTGAGCGGCATGGTTTTGCTAAGAGTAAGGCTTATATTGATTTACTGCACTGCTATGGAGCCAAGCGCTTGTTTATGAGCCTCTTACAGTTGGCGCCAAATGATCCCAAGACCTTTAAGTTTTATGCGGATCTGATTGCTTATGCCAATTGCTTGGGCATTCGGGTCATTGCAGACGTTAGCCCTGCTTTTATCAAGCAGGCTGGTTGGTCAGATCAGGTTATTGAAGAGGCTCATGCTTTTGGCTTAGCAGGCTTGCGTTTAGATGAGGCCTTGCCTTTAGAGGATATTGTTAGGCTAACGAAAAACTCTTTTGGGCTTAAGATTGAACTCAATATGAGTACTGACAAGAGTTTATTGACAGCCTTGCTAAAGGCAGCTCCTGATCGGAGTAACCTCATTGGTTGTCATAATTTTTACCCGCACGCCTTTACCGGCCTGTCACTGGAGCATTTTAAGGAAATGTCCCATTTTTACCACGAGCATGGGATTGCAACGGCTGCTTTTATCACAGCCCAATCAGCAAAGGAAGGCCCTTGGCCGCTGTCAGAGGGCTTACCGACTGTTGAGGCTCATCGGCAATTGCCAATTGACGTGCAGGTGGAACTGATGAAGGCGACAGGAACTATTGATACTGTCATTTTGTCCAATCAATTCATCACTGAAGATGAACTCGTTCAGTGCCGTCAAGCCTTGGATAGATCAGTCATGTCTATTAAGGTCAAGCCTCTGGTTGATTTGACGGACATAGAGGAGAAGATTATCTGTTACCCACATTGTTATCGGGGAGATGTATCAGATTATGTGATTCGCTCAACCATGCCGCGTGTGGTATATGCTCAAGAAGCAATTGCTCCAAGAGAGCAGCCCAAGCAGGTTAAGCGAGGCAGTATTATCATTGATAATGACCGTTACAACAGGTACAAGGGAGAATTGCAAATTGCACTCAAAGCCTTTACCCTTAGCTCAAAGGCCAATGTGGTCGCCAACATTAAAGAGGATTACCTAAGCCTATTAGACGAGTTGAAGCCCTGGCAGGAGTTTTCATTGGTGATTGAGACTGACTAGTCTGGCTTCACAATCGATACGGAAAATGATGGTCACTTTTTTCAGGAAACATTTGCTAAACTAAGAGAGTAAAGAAAGCGTTTTCTAAAAGACGAAGGAGGAATGATGCTATCAAAAAAGAAATGGCTATAGTAGCATTTCTAATCAGCCAAAAAGGGCAGTTTGTCTCTAGTGCTACCTTGGCTAAGGCTATTGGCATGAGTGATCGCACAGTCAGAAAATACCTAAAGGAGCTGATTAGCAGCCTTCCTAGTAAGGGAGCGCACATCATTTCCAAGCAAGGTCAGGGCTACTGTTTAGAGATTGATCATTCTATGGCGTTTGAGATCTTTTGGCAGGAAAGCTTGGCCTCTAAAAAGCGCTTGGCTGATGTGACTCAGGTGGAAGAAACAGTTGATCGGGAGCATTATTTGCTAAATAAATTCTTCTTTGAAGAGCCCGTTTGGGATTTTGAAGAGCTCTGCCAAGAATTGTATATTAGTCGGACGACCCTAAACCATGTTTTAGCGGTTATTAGAGACCGTATTAGGCCTTATCAGCTACAGCTTGATGTGAGTCATCAGCGCGTTCAGGTGACAGGTAAGGAAGAGGCTATTAGGCATTTTATCATGGATTATTTTTTGCTACCAGCTTTGATGACTCCATGTACGCCATAGTAGACAATACCTTTCTTGATCATATCAAGTTTGCTGATATCACAATAATTGTTTTAGATGAATGTCGAGATGCCAAACTAAAGCTTTCTGATTTTGTCATGCACAATTTGGTTTTGCACATTGCCCTAATGGTTCAGCGTATTCGGTCTGGCTATCCGTTAGCATTTTTTTCCATTCCAGCAGCTATTCGCCAATCAGACGAGTATCAAGTGGCTCTACGTATTTTATATCGAGTAGAAGAAGTGATGGGCATTCGTTTTCCTAAAGAAGAAGCTAACTATATTGCTTTACACCTCAAGGTTAAGCATTCCGTTGATGGCAGCCCACAGGACAATAAGGCCGATGACTTGCTGAGAAGTCATTTAAAAGCAGGTATTGTCAAGGCTAGTCAGCTGACAGGTATGTCTTTGGAGGCTGATAGCAGCTTGCTTCAAGGCCTATTGGCCCATATGAAGCCTTTAGCCACAAGGCTTGAAAATCATATTCAGCTGACCAATCCCTTAACTGAGGAGATTAAAAGCAAATACCCAGAGGCTTTTGCCCTGACTAAGCAAGCTTTTGAGAATATTCCTGAGCTTCAGGCTTATGACCTGTCTGATGACGAATGGGCTTACATTAGCTTGCATATCATGGCAGCTATTGAGCGCTATTCCAATCGTCACAAACTGAGGGTGCTTGTGGTTTGTGCCACAGGCTATGGCAGTGCCATGATGCTGAAAAATCGCTTGGAAAAGGAATTTGAAGGTCGCTTTCAGATTGTAGATGTTATCAGCTACTATGAAATAACACAGGAACGACTGCAAACGGTTGATGTGATTATTTCTTCTATCAGCCTTGCTAATGTCATGTTTTTAACGCCAGTCATTACTGTCAGTGTCTTTTTATCTGATCAAGACATCAAAGCCATTCGCCAATTTATCGGGGAGCAGGAGGGAATAAGAAGAGAAGCTGCGTCGTCATCGCAGATGAGCTTGGAAAAAGCAGAGCAGATTCTAAAAGGTGTCTTTAGTCCTAAGCGTTTTCTTTATGTGAAAGAAAAACTATCAAAGAAGGCCTTGCTGTTAAAGATGATTGCTTGTCTTGACGAAGCAATGGATGAAGCCTTTGTTGAGGCCTTTTATCACCAAATCGTGTTGAGGGAAAATTATAGCTCAATTGTTTTTGGTGAGGTGCTTGCCTTTCCACACCCGGCTAATCCCATGACCTATTCTGAACAGGTGGTGGTGGCTGTCTGTCAAGAGCCTATTGACTGGGACGAGAGTCATCGGGCTGTTCACTTTATCTTTTTGTTGTCACCGTCCAAGGGACGTAACAGCTATTTAAAATATATCTCACCGAGCTTGGTGTCTTTTGTCAATCAAGCAGAGCTTCAGCAGGCTTTATTAGAAGAACCAAGCTATGCACAATTCATCACATTATTTACCCCACTCATCACTGAATAAAAGGAGAAGTATTATGAAAACCATTATGTTAGTTTGTAATGCCGGCATGTCAACCAGTATGCTGGTGACTAAAATGCAAAAAGCCGCTCAAGCGCGTGGCATCGAGGTTGAGATTTGGGCAGTTCCTGTGAGCGAAGCTGACAATGAGGTTGCTGCTAAAACCATTGATGTCCTCATGTTAGGGCCGCAGGTCAAATTCTTACTAAAGGACTTTAAGACCAAATTTGAACCGGCAATTAAGGTAGATGTCATTAACATGGCTGACTATGGCCTCATGAATGGTGACAAGGTGCTTGAAACAGCCCTAACAATGATGGAGGAAGAGGTATGACACAATCATCAAACCTAGAGGCCATTATGGGATTAATCATGTATGGCGGTGAGGCCAAGGGCAAGGCTGTAGAAGCTATTCATGCAGCTAGAGATGGTCAATTTGAAAAGGCTCAGCACTTGCTTCAAGAGGCTACACATTCTTTAAATGTTGCCCATAGATCACAAACCAATTTGCTATCTCAGGAAGCAGCTGGAGATCAGGTTGATTTGTCTTTATTGCTGGTGCATGGTCAGGATCATATGATGACAGCCTTAGCCTTTATTGATTTGGCCAAGGAATTGGTCGCTGTTTATGACAAAATATCAAGAATCCAAAGAGGTGAGCTATGATGATGATTACAGCAGAAGGAGATGTCTCTGTCACTCAATGCTTCAAGGCTATACTAAGCTCTCTCCAAGAGGATTATCATGAAAACACCCTGAGACGGCTGCCACCAGCTGAATTAAAAGCAGGGCTAAGCTACATAAAGCATTATGGCAAAAGCAAGGAGCATAACGTTAGAGTGCTGATCACAGCCTTAGAAGCTCCGCACTTATATGCTGCTTGCTTTAGCTCTAATCATGGGCTAAAAACATTAAGCTACCGCTTAGAAGCTCTGGGAGAGAAGCGTACCAAAATAACCTATTGCTACGACTATCAGCCACTTGATGTCTTTCAAAAAGCCAATCAGCTGATCATTGGGAAGCTTTTTAAGAAGAGCTTCAAACGGCAATCACAAGCCCAATTGGCAGCCCTTATCCAATATGCTAAGCAGCTAAGCTAGGGGAAGATTTGAGTACAGATTATCTGGCTGATTATAGGGCTTATCATACTAAAAAATAGAAACAGGAGAAAATTATGTCACATTTTTCGGATAAGTTTATGGAGATTTCAGGAAAGATGGGATCCCAGCGGCATTTGGTTGCCATTCGTGATTCCTTTATTTCGCTAATGCCCATCACGATGGCGGGCTCTGTTGCCGTCTTGCTGAATGTTTTCTTGCGTGATATTCCAAACAATATGGGCTGGACTGGTTTTGCAGCAGCCATGCAGCCCATTATTGACATCAATGGTTATGTGTATTTTGGGACAATTGGTATCATGGCACTCTTTTTTGCCTTTGCTTTTGGGTATCATTTAGCTCTTATGCACAAGGTGAATCCTTTGGCTGGAGGTTTAATCTCCTTTGCTTCCTTTGTCGCCACCCTTCCTCAAAGCTTAACCATTTCCACACCACTTGAAGGGGCGTCAGCAAGTTTATTAGCAGGCTTAAAGGATATGGGACTATCAGTGGTCACTGCAAATGGAGCCCGAGTTTTAGAAACAAGCCAGTGGGGAGCAATTGCCCTCAAATATGCTGGAGCAACAGGTCTTTTTACAGCATTGATCATTGGCTTTTTATCTAGCTTTGTTTATGCGACTTTGACCAAACGTAACCTGACCATCAAATTGCCAGATAATGTGCCACCTGCGGTTAATAAGGCTTTTGCGGCTATTATTCCAGGGACAGTCGCGATTTATGTGTCAGCGATCGTAGCTTACCTTATTTTTGCCCTCACAGGCTCGTCTCTAAGTGATATGATTTCGACCTATATCCAATTGCCTTTGTTGGGGCTGTCTCAAGGGCTTGGCTCTGTTATCCTGTTAACCTTCTTGGTTCAATTGCTCTGGTTCTTTGGTTTGCATGGTCACAATGTCTTAGCACCCGTGCTTGATGGTGTGTACTTAGTGGCTCTAACAGAAAATACAGCTGCCTATAATACCAGTCAGAGCGTTGCTAATCTGCCTTATCTCTGGACGAGAGGCTCCTTTGATGCCTATGCACAAATGGGTGGTTCAGGTGTTACTCTGGCTCTGATTATTGCTATCTTTATTTTCTCAAAACGTGAGGAGCACAAGACCATTGCCAAATTATCAGCACCGATGGGCGTGTTTAACATCAATGAGCCAATTACCTTTGGTATGCCTATTGTCTTGAACCCAACCTTTGCTATCCCATGGCTAATCGTACCACCAATTTGTGCTAGCATTGCTTATGCTGCCACAGCAATAGGCTTGATCCCTCCCGTTTTCTTGCCAGTTCCTTGGATTACGCCAGTTGGACTTTACGCTTACTTGGCTACTGGAGGTAGTGTTATGGCAGGTCTGGTTTCCTTGTTTAACCTCTTTGTTGCCTTTCTTATCTGGGCACCATTTGTCATGTCAGCTAATAAAGAAAAAGCGAGTGACCTTTCATGACAGCAAAAAACGGAGCAAGCTTTTTAATGGCTATAGGATTTTTCCTTATTGCCATTAGTCCAATGGTTGGCAACAAATACCTACATATCGTGACAGGACTAGCTTTTGTTGGCTTAGGGTATTATCTCACTAAGCGCAAGCGTCCTTAGTCAATGCGAGCAGCTAGCCCCTATGAAAAGACAAACCTAAGGGCTAGCCTTGATTTTCTATCTTGGTTATCGCATTTAAAAGCAAGCAAAAAAGCAAGGGTAGATGCTTACCTTTGCTTTTTTTATTTTTTGACCTTTAATAGAATATCTTGCTACTTAAACATTTAAGACCTTATCTAAAAATTCAATTAAGCGTGGGTGCTTAGGGTGATCAAAGATTTCCTCTGGAGTACCGTCCTCTAGGAATTGGCCGCCGTCTGTAAAGATCACACGATTAGCCACTTGACGAGCAAAGCCCATTTCATGTGTCACAATCAGCATGGTCATGCCCTGCTCTGCTAGGTCTTTCATAACGTTTAAGACGTCTCCAACCATCTCAGGGTCAAGAGCAGAGGTAGGCTCATCAAAGAGCATGATATCAGGGTTCATGGCAAGACTTCTTGCAATTGCAACACGCTGCTTTTGACCACCTGATAGACTTCCTGGGAAAGCGTCAGCCTTATCAGCTAGACCGACCTTCTCTAGAAGAGCAAGTCCCTTTTCCTTAGCCGCCTCCTTTGAGACCTTTCCAAGCTCAACTGGTGCAAAGGTAATGTTATCAAGGACTGTCATATGTGGAAAGAGATTGAAGTGCTGAAACACCATGCCGATATTTTCACGAGCCTTATCAATATTGGTATTAGGATCTGAAAGTTCAAAGCCATCAACCACAACCTTACCACTAGTAATGGATTCAAGGAGATTGAGGGTGCGCAGGAAGGTTGATTTTCCAGAGCCAGATGGCCCGATAATACAAACGACATCACCCTCGTAAAATTTAGCATTAATGCCTTTTAAGACCTCATTTTGCCCATAGGATTTGTGTAAATCTTGAACATCAATTTTTAATTCTGCCATTAGTTAAGCCTCTTTTCTAAACGTTTTGCAAGCCTTGTTAAGAGTGTAATCATAATCAAGTAGATAACTGCTAGGATAGCATACATGCGGAAGGATTGATAGTTTCTAGCGATAATGATTTTCCCTGTTTGGAAGAGCTCCACTAAACCGATCGCTGAGACTATGGTCGTATCCTTCAAGGAAATGACAAACTGATTGATGAAGTTTGGCAGCATTAGCTTAATGGCCTGAGGAAGGATAATCCTTCGCATTGTTGTGTGATATGACAAGCCCAAGCTGCGACTAGCCTCCATTTGACCTGCCGGCACAGCCTCGATACCCCCACGAACAATTTCGGCAATATAGGCTCCACCATTTAGCGAAAGTGCAATAGTAGCAGCTACAAAATCGTTAATCGGTGATTGATGCCCAGTCATGCTTTCAATGAGGTTTGGCACTCCCCAGAAGATAAAGGCAGCAACAATCATCAAGGGGATACCACGCACCACATCAACAAAGATAGTAGAAGCCATGCGCAGGTTCTTTGATGGGGATACAGCCATCATTCCAAAAACAATACCAATAACCAAAGCAATGGCAAAGGAGATGAGTGTCAGACCAAGGGTTGTTCCAAGCCCAGCCAATAATTGCTTGTAGTTATTAGCTAAAAGTCCATAAATAGTTGACTCATCGGCTGTTTTGACAGATGCCTCTGAATCAAGGTATCTGCTGATGATGGCGTCGTATTTTCCTGATGCTTTAAGAGCAGCCAAACCGTTGTTAAACATTTCGATGAGCTCAGGGTTGGCTCCTTTTTTAACAGCAAAACCATACTCACCAGAAGGCTCTCCCTTGATAGGAATATCAAGCTTGTGGCCTCGCTGAATAGCGTACCTTAAAATAGCTTCATCATCCATAAGCCCGTCAATAGAACCAGAATTTAAGCTATCGTACATTGAGGAGGCCTCATCAAAGGCTTTTAGACGGTAACCATAAATATCCTTGTTGCTTTCAAGGAAATCATAGGAGGCTGTTCCTTTTTTGGCACCGACTATTTTACCCTTGAGGTCCTTGTATGATTTGATAGAGCTTCCGGATTTGACCCCAAGGCGAATGTTTGATGTGTAGTAGGAATCTGAAAAATCAAAAATCTCACGACGTGCAGGTGTGATAGACATACCTGCAATAACAGCGTCAGCCTGACCAGCTTGAACAGCATTTAAAGCAGCGTCAAAGCCAGGATTGCTGATCTCAATGGTAAAGCCTTGCTGCTTAGCAATTGCCTTGATGAGGTCCATATCAATACCGACATATTCTCCGCTGCCAATTTGAAATTCAAAGGGAGCAAAGGAGGAGTCAGCCACGATTTTATAAACCGGCTTTAAAGGAGTGGCCTTAGCAGAGGCATCGCCAGTAGCCTTGCCTGCTGTGACCTTGTCATTGCTGCCAAGCCATTTTGTCATGATAGCTTGATAGGTTCCATCAGCCTTCATAGCGCCTAAGGCTTCATTGAAGTCGTCAATGAGATAATCATAGCCGCTGCCTTTTTTGACAGCAAAGCCAAAGCTTCCAATAGCCTCTCCCTTCATGTTGATCGCAAGATCCTGCTTTTGGTTAATGGCATATTGAATGACAGGCTCGTCGTCCATAACAGCGTCAATAGAGCCTGTTGCAAGACTGTTGTACATCAGGTCACCTGTGTCAAATGTTTTAACAGTATAACCATACGATTTTTTGTATTTATCTAAGAAGGCTTGAGCAGCTGTTCCATTTTTAACACCGACTGTTTTTCCTTTTAGCTCGCTATATTTCTTAATAGGGTTAGCCTTTCTTGTAGCAATAACAATTTTTGTATCGTAATAGGGATCTGAAAAATGGAAGACCTTTTGACGAGCAGCAGTGATGGTGGTGCCTGCCATAAGGGCGTCAGCTTGACCAGACTGAATGGCATTGACAGCAGCATCAAAGCCAGGGAATGTCATATTGATATTCCAACCCTTTCGCTTTGCTACTTCATTGATGATGTCAACATCAATCCCCTTATACACCTGATCTGAATCCTTGAATTCAAACGGTGCATAAGCAGTATCAGAAACAATATCAATTGTCTCTGCACTTGCAATCCCAGCAGTCATCAAAACAACTGACAGCATTGCAAGCATCCATGCTTTTAATGTGTTTTTCATACTAGTCTCCTTAATAAAAATAAAAAATATGCCTAATTATAGCAGATTTTTTTCAAACAAGCAAATCATCTCTTCTTTTTATGTCATAAAACCTAACATAAACAACTAAAATAGTCAAAAAGCTTTGATAGAGTCTTTAAGTCCTTAACTATGTTACAATAGATAAGAGATAAGATATTGAGGACCAATAAATGATTGATAAACGTGATTTTAAAGCATTTAAGCTCGTGTCAAAATATGCCCCCTCAGGAGATCAGCCGCAGGCGATTGAGACCTTGGTTGATAACATTGAAGGTGGTGAAAAAGCGCAGATTTTACTAGGAGCAACAGGAACAGGGAAAACCTATACCATGAGTCAGGTGATCAGCAAGGTCAACAAGCCAACGTTAGTGGTTGCTCATAACAAAACCTTGGCCGGTCAATTGTACGGTGAGTTTAAAGAGTTCTTTCCTGAAAATGCTGTCGAGTACTTTGTATCCTACTATGACTATTATCAGCCTGAGGCCTATGTTCCTTCTAGTGATACCTATATTGAAAAAGACAGCTCTGTTAATGATGAGATTGACAAGCTGCGCCATTCGGCCACCTCATCGCTTTTAGAGCGTAATGATGTGATTGTTGTGGCTTCGGTTTCTTGTATTTACGGATTGGGCTCACCAAAGGAATATGCTGATTCAGCTGTTAGCCTGCGTCCTGGGCAGGAGATATCCAGGGATCAGTTGCTCAATGCCCTTGTAGACATTCAGTTTGAACGCAATGACATTGATTTTCAACGTGGACGCTTTCGTGTGCGTGGTGATGTGGTTGAAGTATTTCCAGCCTCAAGAGATGAGCATGCCTTTCGGATTGAGTTTTTCGGTGATGAGATTGATCGGATTCGTGAAATTGAAAGCCTAACGGGTAAAGTATTAGGTGATGCTGATCATTTAGTGCTTTTTCCGGCCACTCACTTTGTGACCAATGATGAGCACATGGAGCAGTCTATTAGCAAGATTCAGGCAGAATTAGCAGACCAGCTTAAGCTATTTGAAGCAGAAGGCAAATTGCTAGAGGCTCAGCGCCTGCGTCAAAGGACAGAATACGATATTGAAATGCTACGTGAAATGGGCTACACCAATGGGGTTGAAAATTACTCACGTCACATGGACGGGCGTTCGGCAGGAGAGCCTCCTTATACCCTGTTAGATTTCTTTCCGGATGATTTTCTTATCATGATTGACGAGAGTCACATGACCATGGGACAAATTAAAGGCATGTACAATGGAGACAAGGCTAGAAAGCAAATGCTTGTGGATTATGGCTTTCGTCTTCCGTCTGCCTTAGACAATCGTCCGCTTCGTCGGGAGGAGTTTGAAAGTCATGTGCACCAGATTGTCTATGTCTCAGCAACGCCTGGAGATTACGAGATGGAGCAGACTGATACGATTGTGGAGCAGATTATCAGACCGACAGGTCTGCTTGATCCGGAGGTTGAAGTCCGGCCAAGCATGGGACAAATGGACGACTTGCTTGGCGAGATTAACCTGAGGGTTGAACGAGGTGAGCGCACCTTTATCACAACCTTAACCAAGAAAATGGCGGAGGATTTGACCGACTACCTCAAGGAAATGGGTGTCAAGGTAAAATACATGCATAGCGACATCAAGACATTAGAGCGTACAGAAATTATTCGCGACCTTCGTTTAGGCGTTTTTGATGTCTTGATTGGTATCAATCTGCTGCGTGAAGGTATTGATGTTCCGGAGGTTAGCCTTGTTGCTATTCTTGATGCGGATAAGGAAGGCTTCCTAAGAAATGAACGAGGTTTGATTCAGACGATTGGTCGAGCTGCCAGAAATGCTGATGGTCATGTGATTATGTATGCTGATCGTATGACGGATTCCATGCAGCGCGCTATAGATGAAACTGCTCGTCGTCGTGCCATACAGATGGCATATAATGAAGAGCATGGGATTATTCCGCAAACCATTAAAAAAGATATTCGTGATTTAATCAGTATTTCCAGAGCAGTTGAAGCAAAAGCAACAGAAGCAGAGACAAATTATGAGTCAATGACGCGGTCTGAAAGACAAGAAGCTATTAAGCAATTGCAAAAAAACATGCAGGAAGCAGCAGAGCTGCTGGATTTTGAATTAGCAGCACAGCTTCGTGACCTGATCTTAGAGTTAAAAGCAATGGATTAAGACCTGATAAGCTAAGTCTGGCTGTATAAGCTAGGCTTTTTATCTGCTTTTGAGTTTGTCCTTTAGGTCTGTCTTATGATCTTTGGTACCAGATAAATGAGTGATATCTTGAGCTTGATCTACGCAAGAGCTAGTGCAGCCACTAGCTTCAGACTACTTTAATGATTTAATGAAAGATTGATTTTGATAAGACAATTCTGATATAATGTAAAGTAGTTGGCAAAAATAGAAACATTAAATAAATTTTCTTTTTAATAATTTAACTTTTACCTTGTCAACAAGGCTATTTTCGGATAGAATTTCTTAGTACATTATTTCACTAATACAAGAAGGTAAGTATGTTAAAAAACAAGTCAAGACTGCGAGCTATTTTCGTTTTTGTTGGGAAGATAGCGTTGTTTTACGTGATTTTGATGCTGCTCGTTTATTTTTTTGGTTACCTAGGGCATGGTCAAAGTAATTTTATTTATAATGAATTTTAGGAGATTGTCTGATGGTTAACGATATGATTGAAACAATTGAGTATTTTGCACAAGCACAACCGGATTTTCCAGTTTATGATTGCTTGGGAGAGCGCCGTAGCTATGGGCAGCTAAAGGAGGACTCAGATAGTATTGCAGCCCTTATTGAGAGCTTAAAGCTAGGTGAAAAATCACCTGTTTTAGTTTTTGGGGCTCAAAGCTATGACATGCTGGCTTCCTTTGTCGCCTTGACAAAGACAGGTCATGCTTACATTCCTGTTGATGTTCATTCGGCGCCAGAGCGTGTCTTGTCTATTATTGAGATTGCTCAGCCAAGTCTTATCATTGCTATTGAGGAGCTGCCGGTTAGTATTGATGCGATTAGGGTGGTTAGCTTAGCAGAGATAGAGGCAGCTAAAGCAGCCAAGGCAGCCTTTACCATGACCAGTCCTGTCAAGGGAGATGACAATTATTATATTATCTTCACCTCTGGAACGACAGGACAGCCAAAGGGAGTGCAAATTTCGCATGCCAATCTTTTAAGCTTTACCAATTGGATGATTGAGGATGCTGAGTTTGCTATTCCTGAGAGACCACAGATGCTGGCTCAGCCTCCTTATTCCTTTGATTTGTCGGTGATGTATTGGGCGCCGACCTTAGCTTTAGGTGGGACATTGTTTGCTTTACCCAAGGAAATGGTTTCAGATTTTAAGCGCTTGTTTAGCACAATTGCGGAGCTGCCGATAGGGATTTGGACCTCAACACCGTCCTTTGCCGACATGGCAATGCTTAATGATGATTTTTGTCAGGAGAAGATGCCAAGGCTGACCCACTTTTATTTTGATGGGGAGGAGCTGACAGTATCAACTGCAAGAAAGCTATTTGAACGCTTTCCAGACGCACGCATTATCAATGCCTATGGTCCAACAGAGGCAACGGTGGCGTTATCAGCGATTTCAATCACTAAAGATATGATAGAGACTTACACACGCTTGCCGATAGGCTATCCAAAGCCGGATTCGCCTACTTATATCATTGATGAAGCTGGCAATGCTCTGGAGCCGGGGCAACAGGGAGAGATTATTGTAACGGGTCCAGCAGTTTCTAAGGGTTATCTCAACAATCCTGAAAAGACAGCTGAAGCCTTCTTTACCTTTAATGGCATGCCTGCTTATCATACGGGAGATTTAGGATCATTTACTGAGGACAATGTGTTACTTTATGGTGGACGATTAGACTTTCAAATCAAATATGCAGGTTACCGCATCGAATTAGAAGATGTGTCGCAGCAGCTAAACCAATCACCGCTGGTTGAATCAGCAGTAGCAGTACCAAGGTATAACAAAGAGCATAAGGTCCAAAATCTCTTAGCTTATGTTGTCTTGAAGGACGGGGTGAGGGAGCAATTTGCGAGAGATTTGGATATTACCAAAGCCATTAAAGCCTCTGTTAAGGATCATATGATGGCCTATATGATGCCGTCTAAGTTTATTTATCGTGAAAAGCTCCCATTGACACCAAATGGCAAAATCGATATCAAATTCTTGATTAACGAGGTTAATCATCAATGACGACCTTGTTTCATCACATACCTTATATGGAGCCTTATGGCAATCCGATTTATTTTGTCTACCTCATCATTGCTTTTCTTCCAGTTATTATTGGGATCTTTAAGCAAAGGCGTTTTTCGACGTATGAAAGCTTTGTCAGCCTGATCTTTATTTTGCTCATGTTTGGTGGAGAGCACTATCAGCAATTGCTTGCCTTTTTAGCCTATCTAATTTGGCAAACCATCAGTGTTTTGGCTTACAAGCACTATCGTCAAAAGGCAAATGCAGCGTGGGTTTTCTATCTTAGCATTTTAGCCAGTCTATTTCCTTTGATTTGTGTGAAGGTAAGCCTCAGTCTAACGAGGTCTTTCTTTAGCTTCTTAGGTATTTCCTATTTAACTTTCAAAAGCGTTGGGATGATCATTGAAATGCGTGATGGGGTTTTGACAGATTTTAGTCTAAAGGATTTTCTACGCTTTATGATTTTCTTTCCGACTTTTTCAAGCGGGCCGATTGATCGCTTCAGAAGGTTTCAAGAGGCTTACACCAAGCTTCCTAGTCGTGATGTTTACCTTGATATGCTCAATAAGGCTGTCATGTATCTCATGCTGGGCTTTCTGTACAAGCATATTATCTCTTATTGCTTGGGTGGGCTGCTATTGCCCCTTGCTGAAAATAAGGCTCTGACTGTAGGTGGCTACTTTAATAAAGAGACGATCTATGTCATGTACCTTTATGGGCTTAATCTCTTTTTTGATTTTGCTGGCTACTCGATGTTTGCGATTGGGTTGTCTTATTTACTGGGGATTAAGACACCTGAAAATTTCAATAAGCCCTTCTTATCACCAAATTTAAAAGAGTTTTGGAACAGATGGCATATGAGCCTATCATTTTGGTTTAGGGATTTTGTTTTTATGCGATTGGTCCATCTATTGATCAAGCACAAGACCTTTAAGAATCGAAATGTGACTTCGGGCTTTGCTTACCTGATCAACATGCTGGTGATGGGACTTTGGCATGGCTTGACGTGGTATTATATTGCTTACGGTCTGTTTCATGGTATTGGCTTGATTGTAAACGACGCTTGGCTTCGTAAGAAAAAGGAAATCAATCGTCGTCGGAAAAAGCAAGGGCTTAAGCCTTTGTTTGAGGGTAAGGTATTTCATGCTTTATCAATCGTGGTCACTTTCCACGTTGTCTTGTTCTCACTTCTGTTATTCTCAGGCTTCTTAAATGAGCTTTGGTTTAGCAGACCGTTACGTTAAAAAAGGAGAGTATAAAAATGTCTACTAAAGAAACTGTAATTGACTTATTTGATCGCTTGTTTATGGAAGACGTATCAGATATGATGGACGAGGATTTGTTTGATGCTGGCGTTCTTGATAGCCTAGGAACGGTTGAGCTGATTGTAGAGATCGAATCTATCTTTAACATTAAGGTGCCAATTTCAGAGTTTGGACGTGAGGACTGGAACACTGCCAATAAAATTATTCAGGGCATAGAGGAATTGCAGCATGCTTAAACGGCTTTGGTTAATCCTAGGTCCTCTAATCATCGCTTTTGGCTTGGTTTGTCTTACCATATTCAGCTTTCCTACTAAGCTTAGCTATTCATTGCGCCAGGAAAAGTCAAATGCAGTGGCAATCAATGATAGCTCCTTTAAAAACGGCTTGATTAAAAGGCAGGCCTTGTCAGATCCTAACTACTGTTTTGTTCCGTTTTTTGGCTCTAGCGAATGGAGTCGCATGGATAGCATGCACCCATCAGTGCTTGCAGAACGCTACAAGCGCTCCTACAGACCGTTTTTAATTGGGAAAAGAGGCTCTGCTTCCTTATCACAATATTACGGCATGCAGCAGATTTCACAGGAAATAACTGGAAAAAAGGCAGTCTTTGTCGTGTCCCCACAATGGTTTACCCCCCAAGGCATTGATCCTGGTGCGGTTCAATTGTATCTATCTAATAGTCAGGTGATTGATTTCCTCTTAAAAGCAAAGGCTAGTCATAAGGAATCACAATTTGCCGCTAAAAGAATGCTGGACATTAATCCGGGAGTTGCTAAATCAGAGCTTTTAAGGAAAATTAGTCAAGGCAAGGCCTTGAGTAGATGGGACATTCGTCTGCTCAAATGGCAGCAGGAGCTGTCCTTAAGAGAGGAGTCCTTGTTTAGCTTCCTTGGTCGTTCAACAAACTATGAGGATAGGATTTTGCCTCGTGTTAAAGGGTTGCCTAAAACCTTTTCTTATGAGCGCTTGAGCGAGCTAGCAGCCAGACGGGCTAAGGAAGGAACTTCAAATAATCGCTTTGGCATCAAAAATGCTTTTTATTCTAAGCGAATTGCACCGCAATTTCCTCTTTATAAGAATTTTCAGTGCCGTAATAATTACACTGTGTCACCTGAGTACAATGATTTTCAGCTGGTATTGTCAGAATTTGCAAAACGTAAAACAGAGGTGCTTTTCGTTATTACACCTGTTAATCAAGCGTGGGCAAATTATACAGGCTTAAACCAGAGGAGGTATCAAAAGGCTGTCAGAAAAATAAAGCATCAGTTAACCTCGCAGGGCTTTACTCGCATTGCTGATTTTTCCAGAAATGGCGGAGACAAGTATTTTATGGAGGATACCATTCACCTTGGCTGGAATGGCTGGCTAGCCTTTGACAAGGAGGTTGTTCCTTTCTTAGAGGATCAAACACCACCATCTGAATACCAACTGGATCCTTACTTCCTATCAAAGGACTGGGCAGATAGAACAGCAGGATTTTAGGGTCAATAGACCATTAGAAAATGAGGATTAGAATTGTTAATGAGTATCATCGTCATATTGCTTATTTTAGCCATTGCTGTTTTAGTGATTGAGTATGGTCAAAAGCGGTCCTTTTCTAGCTGGCTGCTTGAAAAGATGTTTGATTATCGTAAGTATAAGCTCTCTAAAAAGGCTGATGACTATGAAGGAATTGAGACGCAAAGACGTCGTCGCATTCCCTACCACTTGGATAATCCAGAGGCGGTATTGGGGATTCCCACCACAGAATATACGATTGATGGCATGCAGGTTTTTGTGATCAATGACCAAGATTCTCAGGATCAGCCAGTGATTTACTATCTTTATGGTAGTGTCTATTTGCGTCGACCTGAGACATTTCACTTTAAAACCATTAAGCATTTGATCCATTTAACCAATGCCAAGCTGGTGTTCCCAAATTTTGAGAAGGCGCCTTATGTCACCTATAAGGAGATTTACCCAAAGCTTGCTAAAACTTATCAGGAGCTTTGTCTAGCCAATGGCGCTGCCAAGGTTAGCATTATTGGTGACTCCTCAGGTGGTGGCATGGCCTTAGCCTTGGCGCAATACCTAAGAGATACCCAAACTGCACCACAGCCAAAGCAATTAATCCTGTTATCTCCTTGGTTAGATGTTAGCTTTGCTAATCAGGATTATAAGCATTTTGAAGCAGTAGAGGCTTATTTAGATGCTAGGCGGCTTCGAGACATTGGTGAATTGTGGGCAGGCAGTCCAGAAGAAATGCGGTCTCCGTATGTCAGCCCATTATATGGCGATTATCATGACCTGCCAAAGATTGTCACTTTTGTCGGGACAAAAGAGATTTTTTACCCAGATATTATGACCCTGCATGAGCGCTTGATGGAGCAAGGGCACTTAAATCAGCTCGTTATTGCTGAGCAGATGATTCATGCTTATGCGATCTTCCCGATACGAGAGGCAAGGCAGGCGCGCAAGCAGATTGCCGAGCTGATTTTAAAGAAGGAGTGATTGTTGCTATAGGAGTCAGTTAGCCTTGCTTGTCTGATGAGGCTTGGGCTTGAGATTTCTAGAGAAGCTTTAAGGCCTTTACTTGGGCTGTTAATGCTCATTAAAGAGGATTATAGGCTTTATACTAGGGCTTAGGATTGCTGTTTTGCTATTCAATAATATTAGTTTAGACTTGATTGAGGAAAGGCTAGTTTTAGTTATGGTCCTCAATCTTTTTTTGATGGTAAACATGTCAAGACAGTTTACTTGCTAGGGTAATAATCCTGTGCTCATTTCATGAGTGGCTATTTTTATCCTAAGCTTGGTGGTGGAAAAATCAGATTAAAAAATATGAAATTTGCTATTGACAGCTGTAAGCGATTGCATTATAATAAACTTAACTTAAACGTTTAAGTTAAGTTGAATAAGCTGATTTGATCATGCACTGCCTAAATGCAATCAATAATCTCAAAGCATTTGGTGTAGTCTAGTAATCAATGAGGCAGTTTATTACGGTTATACAATATTTATTTAGTTCATCCCTTTAGGAGGTAAATAGCTATGGCGTGGGATTGGAAAAAAGCAGGTGTTGTTGGAGTAGTGTCATTGGCTTCGATCATGGTATTAAGTGCTTGTAGCGGAGGACATCAAAAAGAGGCTAAGCAAAAAGACGACAATACCATTGTAGTTTCAGTTGATGAGGGCTATGCAGACTACATCAAAGAGATTAAGACAGCCTTTGAAAAGGACAATAAGGTCAAGGTCAAGGTCAAAAAGGAAGGTATGATTGATACGCTAGATAAGCTATCTACTGATGGACCGACAGGTGCTTCACCAGATGTCTTTTTAGCACCATATGACCGGGTTGGTGGGCTTGGCTCTGAAGGGCAAATTGCTGAGGTGAGCTTAGGCAATGCTGACCAGTTTGATGACACTGTTAAAAAGCTAGTCACCATAAATGGAAAGGTTTATGGGGCACCAGATGTTATTGAGACCTTAGTGATGTATTATAACAAGGATTTGGTATCAGAGGCTCCGAAAACCTTTACTGACATTGAAGAGCTAAATAAGGATCCTAAGTTTGCCTTTGCTTCTGAAGACGGTAAGTCTGTAGGCTTTCTTGCTAAGTGGACAGACTTCTATTATGGCTATGGCTTGATTGCAGGCTATGGGGCTTATGTATTTGGAGATAAGGGAACTGATCCAAAGGATTTAGGTATTGGTAATGCTGGTGCCATTGAAGGCTTAGACTATGCTAAGAAATGGTATAGCGTATGGCCTCAAGGCATGCAGGATACTCAAAAGGCTGGAGATTTTATTACAGAGCAATTCACCTCTAAAAAGGCTGGTGTGATTATTGATGGACCTTGGGCTGCTGCCTCATTTAAGGAGGCTGGTGTAAACTTTGGAGTGGCACAAATTCCAAGCTTACCTAATGGCGGTAGCTATCAAGCCTTTGGTGGTGGTAAAGCATGGGTGATTTCAAATTATTCTAAGAATAAAAAGCTGGCACAGCAATTCCTTGATTATGTGACAAATGAGAAAAACCAAAAAGCCTTTTATGATAAGACACAAGAGATCCCTGCCAATCTAGCTGCTCGCAGCTATGCTGCAGAACAAGGAAATGAATTGACAAAGGCGGTTATTGGGCAATTCTCAAATGCTCAGCCAATGCCAAATATTCCAGAAATGGCAGAAGTTTGGGGACCAGGTGCGAACATGTTCTTTGAGGTAGCAGCAGGCAAGAAGACTCCTGCCAAGGCTGCTAAGGAAGCAGCTAAAACCATTCAAGAGGCTATTGCACAAAAATACACTGAATAACATAAAAAGGGAGGCTGGGATAAAGGTATCCTAGTCTCCATCTTGTTACCTATAGTATCAGAGTGGGCGATGAGGAGATAATAATAAAAAGTAGTAGTGACTAGCTTGTCTTGTTTCCCATCTTGTCCTAATAAGAGTATCTGATAAGACTGATGAACCTAGGGAGGAAAAAATGAACACAGCCGGAATACTGCATATTCCAGATTCTAGATATTGCTTTGCCTTATCAACAAAGGAGCTTGTGATTCGGTTGAGGGTTGCAAAGGAGGATAACGATATAGCGGTGACGCTGGTTTATGGACCTAAGTATCATTATCATGAGTATCAAAAAGAACTGGCGATGTATGCTGCTTATACCGATCATACCCATACCTATTATGAAATCACCTTAAGTCTTGATGATGTTAGATTGGCCTATATTTTTAAGCTTGAGCAATCTGGTCACACCTATTACTTTAGTGAGGATGGCTTGACCACAAGCTATGATTTTTCAAATGGCTTTTACAACTTTTTTCAAATGCCTTATATTAATGCTGTAGACGTTCATCAGACTGTCCCTTGGGTGCACAATGCTGTTTTTTATCAGATCTTTGTTGATCGCTTTCATCGTGGTGACTTTGAAAAGGACGATAGCTATATTAATATGGCTTGGCTGGATAGGCCAACTCCTAATAGCTTTGCCGGAGGGGATTTGAAGGGGATTACAGATAAGCTGGAATACCTTGAGGATCTTGGTATTAATGTCATTTACTTGACACCGATTTTCAAATCCATCAGTAATCACAAATATGATATTAGTGACTACTATGCTATTGACCCGATGTTTGGGACATCGCTTGATCTCCAGCAACTAATAAACGAGGCCCACCAAAGAGGGATTAGAATTATTTTAGATGCTGTTTTCAATCATGCTAGCAGTGATTGCGAGCCATTTCAGGACGTTTTGGCACATGGTAGTGCTTCTTCATTTTTTGATTGGTTTATGATTCAAGGAGATCATCCTTCTGTAGAGCTAGCTAATTACGAAACCTTCGCTGATTGTCACTACATGCCTAAGTGGAATACCTCGCATCAGGCTGTTCAGGATTATTTGATTGAGATTGGTCTTTATTGGATCACAGAGTATCATATTGATGGCTGGCGATTAGATGTTTCTGATGAGGTATCGCATGATTTTTGGAGACGCTTTCGAAAGGCTGTTAAGGCAGTCAAATCAGATGCGATACTTATTGGAGAGAATTGGCATGATGCTTATCCCTACCTTCAAGGAGACCAGTATGATGGTATTATGAATTACGCCTTTACCAAGGCTTGTCTCGATTATTTTGCATTTGATGCGATTAGCTCACAGGAAATGGCTGAAAGATTGTCGCATATTTTAATGAGAAATACTTGGCAGGTCAACCAGATGAATCTGAATTTACTGGATTCCCATGATACGCATCGCTTCTTGACTCAGGTGAATGGCTCTAAGGACAAATTATTGGCTGGCTTAGCCCTTTTAGTTACCTTTATGGGCATACCATGTATTTACTATGGAACAGAGCTTGCGATGGAGGGAGGTTATGATCCTGACTCTAGACGTAGCTTTAATTGGGACAGCAGCACTTGGGATATGAGCTTTTGGAATCAGGTTAAGGACATTATCAGCCTGCGTCGTCATGCGGTTATCCAATTTGGAAGCATTTCGATAACCTCCCATGATGACTGCCTTTGCGTAAAGCGTGAATTAAACGGTCAATCGATAAGATTGCTGGTTAATAATGGCGTTAAGCCATATCCTATTGAGAAAGGAGGTTCTGTGCTTGTTTCTAATGGTGTAGATAAAGAGACATTTGAGCTACTCCAGAACGGGTTTGTTGTTAGCTATTAATATGGCGTTTTATCAAAGGAGGTTAAGGATGAAGCGTATTACTTTAACATGTCGTAAAGCATTAACAGTAGCTATGGCAGCGGTTACCTTAGCAATGTCAACTAACAGTGTCTTTGCTATTGAAAATACTGCGGTGTCTAATAAGGCTGATTTTTCTACTGACACGATTTATCAAATTGTCACCGATCGTTTTCATGATGGTAATGCTGCTAATAATGGAAATACAGATGTATTTGATAAAAATGATCCTAAAAAATATCATGGGGGTGATTGGGCAGGTATCATTAAGAAACTAGAAGATGGCTACTTAACCAATTTAGGGGTATCAGCTATCTGGATTTCATCACCAGTTGAAAACATTGATACCATTGACCCTTCAAATGGCAGTGCAGCCTATCATGGCTACTGGGCAAAGGATTTTTTCAAAGCAAACAGTCACTTTGGAACAATGGAGGATTTTAAAAAGCTCATTCAGGTGGCACATGGCAAAAACATTAAAGTAGTTATTGATTTTGCTCCTAATCATACCTCAACAGCAGAATATAATGGCTTAACCTTCCCTGAGGACGGTGCTTTATATAAGGACGGCCAGCTGGTTGGTAAATTCAGTCATGATGATCAAAAGATTTTCAATCATGAATCATGGACTGATTTTTCAACTTATGAAAATAGCATTTATCATTCCATGTATGGCTTGGCAGACTTGAACAATCTGAATCCAACAGTTGACGATTATCTCAAAGAGGCTATTGATAAATGGTTAGAAATGGGCATTGATGGTATTCGTGTAGATGCGGTCAAGCATATGTCACAAGGCTGGCAAAAAAATTGGTTGAGTCATATCTATGAGAAGCATAATGTATTCGCCTTTGGGGAATGGTTTGCTGACGGTTCTTTTAATGATCCATTGATGACTAAATTTGCTGATACTAGCGGCATGAGCCTGCTTGATTTTAGGTTTGCTAATTCTGTTAGGCGCCTGTATTCTGATTTATCAGCGAAAATGCAAGATTTTTACAATATGATTGTAGCTACGGAAAAAGAGTACAAGGAAGTTTCAGATCAAGTGACTTTCATTGATAACCATGATATGACCCGCTTTGCTACTCTAGTCAATCATAATCAGACAGCTGTTAATCAAGCCTATGCTTTACTGCTAACATCGCGTGGTGTTCCGAATCTTTATTATGGTTCAGAGCAGTATGCTACAGGTGCTAACGACCCTGAAAATCGTGGTGATATGCCAACCTTTGATAAGAATTCCACTGCTTATCAGGTGATTAGCAAACTAGCACCACTGCGTAAGAAAAATCAAGCCCTGGCTTATGGTACAACACAGCAGCGCTGGATTAATGATCAGGTCTTGGTCTTTGAAAGAAAATTTGGAAATGACGTTGCTTTAGTGGCTGTTAATAAGGATCAAACAAATGGCTACACAATTAGTGGCGCTAAAACGGCTTTACCAGCTGGTAAGTATGCTGATGAATTAGGTGGCTTACTGGGCGGAAAGGAATTAACGGTATCAGCTGATGGTAATGTTGAGGCATTTGAGTTAGGTGCGGGTCAGGTTGCAGTTTGGACCTTTAAAGGGCAACATGAGACACCGCAGATAGGAGACGTAGACGCTTCGTTTGGCGTTGCAGGAAATACTGTCTCTATTTCAGGGCAAGGATTTGGTAGTGCTCAAGGTCAGCTTCATTTTGGTGATAGCAAAGCAGATATTGTGTCATGGGACGATACCTTGATTCAATTTAAGATACCTGCTGTAGCTGCTGGGAACCATGATATTAAGGTGACCACATCTACAGGACAAAGCAGTAGCCCTTACAAAGCCTTTGAAGTGTTAACAGATAAGCAAATTCCAGTAAGATTGGTGGTCAATAATTTCAACACTGTATTAGGTGAGCAGCTTTATATCGTTGGTGATGTGGTTGAGCTTGGGGCAAATGATAATCATAAAGCTTTAGGGCCTATTTTTAATGCAACACAGTCAATTGCGCAGTACCCAAATTGGTTCTATGATGTCAATCTGCCTATTAACAAAACCATTAACTGTCATCTTGTAAAGAAGGATAGTTCTGGTAAAGTATTGTGGACTAGTCCAGAAACCTATACCATTAAAACTGATAGCAAGGCTCAAACCATTTCATTGAAAAAATAGTTGCGTTATCTGTGATGTTATTTAATACTCTATGAAGGAGGAGAACCATAAAAGGGTGATAGAGAGGAATGACAAATGCTTAAGAATGAAAAAATGAAGAATCCACAAAAAGCCATGTGGCTTTCAATAATCCCTGGTCTGGGGCAACTCTACAATACTCAAAAGGTAAAAGGCTTTATTTTGCTTCTTGTGTTTTTAGGTGAGCTGCTAGAGGCTTTCTTTGTTGGTATTCCGGCTCTTGCTGGCTTGTACAGCCTTGGTAGTGTACCAATGGAGGATCATTCCCTATTCTTATTGATTAAGGGAGCTATGCAGCTTATCCTATTTGCCTTGTTTTTGATCTTTCATTTGGCTGCTATGCGAGATGCTAGACTAGTGGCAAGGGAGATCAATGCAGGCCATAGCATTTCATTAACCTTAAAGGAGATGGTACAATCCATCTATGAAAAGGGCTTTCCTTATTTGCTGATTATTCCAGCCTACTTGGCCATGGCCTTTGCCATTGTTTTTCCGGTGCTTGTTACTTTATTAATTGCATTTACAAACTATGATTTTAGGCATATTCCTCCCTATAAATTATTAGATTGGGTTGGCATTAAGAATTTTAAAAGCATTTTAGAGCTTAGCACCTTTAAGTCAGCCTTTGGCTCTGTGCTGTCATGGACCTTGATTTGGACCTTGGCGGCAACGAGTCTCCAGATTGTGATAGGAATAGCGACTGCTATTATTGCCAACCAGTCCTTTGTGAAGTGCAGGCGCATTTTTGGGGTGATTTTCTTGCTGCCTTGGGGGGTGCCTGCTTTTATCTCGATCATGAGCTTTGGTAATTTCTTTAATGATTCTATCGGTGCTATGAATGTTCAGGTCTTACCATTTTTAGAAAAGTTTGTGCCATTTGCAGATTTTGGGATTATCCCATGGAAGACAGATCCTTTTTGGACAAAGGTTGCGGTGATTATGGTTCAGGGCTGGCTGGGCTTTCCTTATATTTATATTTTGGTGTCTGGTATTTTACAATCAATTCCTGCTGATTTGTATGAGGCAGCAACGGTTGATGGTGCAACAGCCCTGCAGAAGTTTCGCCAAATTACCTTGCCAATGATCTTTGCTGTCGCAGCCCCGACCTTAATCTCGCAGTATACCTTTAATTTTAATAACTTCTCCATTATTTATCTCTTTAATAATGGAGGTCCTGGTACAGTTGGCGGTGGCGCAGGGTCGACAGATATTTTGATTTCTTGGATTTACAAGCTGACCACACAAACGTCACCACAGTTTTCCATTGCTTCAGCGGTGACCTTAATCATTTCCTTGATTGTTATTTCTGTATCATTGATAACCTTTAAAAAATTCAAAGCCTTTGACATGGAGGATCGCTAAATGGGTAGGAATTATTTGCCACAGTCAGTGAAGAAGAAGCGCTTGTTAGCTCAGCTGTTGACTTACAGCTATTTGCTAATCCTGTCGATCATCATCTTATTTCCAATCTTGGTGACCGTTAGCTCAGCCTTTAGGCCAGGAAATACAACTGCCTTTAGCTTTCATATTGATGGGCCTTGGACCTTATCAAACTTTGAGACACTCTTTCAGGACACCTATTACTTAAGATGGTACTGGAACACGTTAGTTGTCGCCTTTTTCACGATGCTGATCCAGGTGACAGTCATTACGCTGACAGGCTATGCTTACAGCCGTTATCACTTTTTTGGGCGTCAAAAGAGTTTGGTCTTTTTCTTAGTGGTTCAGATGGTTCCGACAATGGCTGCCTTAACAGCTTATTTTGTGATGGCTTGGTTGTTTAATGCTCTGAATCACTATTGGTTCCTCATTCTGATTTATGTTGGAGGAGGCATTCCGATGAATGCTTGGTTGATGAAGGGGTATTTTGATACTGTGCCTTATGATTTAGATGAGTCAGCTAAGCTAGATGGCTCTGGTCACTTTAGGACCTTCTACCAAATTGTATTTCCTCTGGTTCGTCCTATGGTTGCTGTTCAGGCCCTATGGGCCTTTATGGGGCCATTTGGTGACTTTATGCTTGCTAAGTTTCTCTTGCGTGAACAGGAGCATTACACCGTAGCGGTAGGTCTTCAGTCATTCATCACTAACGACGCTAGGGATCCTAAGGTCACATTGTTTGCAGCCGGGGCCATTTTAATTGCAGTGCCAATTTCAGTGCTATTCTTCTTTTTACAGAAGCATTTTGTTTCAGGCTTAACCAATGGTGGAACAAAGGGTTAATTTATCTTTCAAGGAGCCTTTATCATGACTAATGATCGATTTCCTATTTCTTACACAACCATTATTTTTTCTCCTAAAATGATATTTGCTCGTTGCAGTGCCTTTTTGTGGTGGCAGAATGTGATTTTAGTGATCTTTCTAAATGCTCTGGTGTTAATGCCGATCACGCTGCATTATGCAAGCTTGAAGAGCTATCCCTTAGAGCACATAGTTAGTAATGGTTTAGACTCCTTGACAGAAAAAACCTATCATGCCTTGACACAAGGCACTATTTGGCATGATCGCTATGATGGAAAAACAGTCCTTATAGAGGATACTGATGCTGTTGTTGCTGTATTGCCAACACCAGAAATAGTAGAAGAGCTAAAGAAAGATCAAAGAAGCCAGCTGATATTAACAGAAACCTCATGGATTTTAAGCTTTCCTGATGGTCAAAGGCTAACTGCTAAGGTTAAAGGCAACAAGGAAAGGCTAACGCGCTTAACCTCTCTAGAGGCTGTCAAGGCCTTTGTTAATCAGCAATGGTACAATAGCAATCGTGCCGCTGTGCTTGCCTTTTTGCTGCTAGTGGCTAGCAGTGTGGTCTATCTAGGAGCCGGTTTAGTGATCGGAATTGGCTCGTTATCACTGTTATTAACAAGATCTGCTAGATTATTTTCACTCAAGAGCTACTCAGAATGCTTGGGTTTGCTAGTGAATTGCTTTGGACTTCCTACGCTTTTAGCAGTGCTTATAAGTTTTTGGGTGCACAATCCTATTGTTATCATGAATAGTCAGGTCTTTGGCACACTGCTCATGCTGGTTCTAGTCTTTTACAAAACTCAGTTTAGAGATGAGGAGCAAGCACTAGCTTAGCCCTTGCTGACATCAAAAAATCCCTCCCAATGTACTGACCCCCAAAAGTTGGACACGACATATTAGTGAAAGGATTTAGTTCTGTATTGCACAGGGCTAAGTCCTTTTAGCTTTGCTTTAATGCGTTTGTTGTTGTAGTAAAAGATGTATTCAGTGATTGCTTGTTCGAGCTCATTAAGGGATTGATAAGTTGTCTCAAGGCCGTAAAACATCTCAGATTTGAGAATACCAAAGAAGGACTCCATCATCCCATTATCTGGACTATTTCCCTTGCGAGACATGGATGGACGAATGCCTTTAGTCTCCAAAAAGTGATGATAAGACTGATGTTGATATTGCCAGCCTTGATCGCTGTGGAGAATCGTTCCATTGTACGAATCCGCTGGAAAAGCCTTCTCAAGCATGGTTTGTACTTGCTTCAAGTCAGGCGATCGAGACAGGGTGAAATCAATAATCTCACTGTTATAGCCGTCAAGAACAGGCGATAGATAGAGTTTCCCCTCAGGTAAGGTAAATTCCGTCACATCGGTATAGCACTTCTCGTAGGGCTTAGAACCTTCAAACTGACGTTTAATCAGATTATCAGCCTTTTTGCCAACCTCACCTTTGTAAGAAGAATACTTGCGCTTACGACGGATACGAGCTTTTAAGCCCATGACAGTCATCAAACGTTGTACTTTTTGTGATTGACGATAAAACCACGATTTCTTAGTTCCAGATGAATGCGACGATAGCCATAATTGCCATGATGTTCATCATAGATGCCTTGAATGAGCTCCTTTAAGTCCATGTCCTTATCTTCTTGAGCTAGTTGCTTGACTTGATAATAATAGGTTGACCGCGATAAATCAAGGATTTCAAGCAAAGTTGCTAGAGAAAATTGACCGATTAATTCTTGGATGATTTCTGTTGCTCTTTGAGCTTTGCTTCGTCCCTCAACCGGTATTCTCTCAGCTTTTTTAGCACAGCATTCTCCGCTCTAAGGTAGTCTAATTCTTTTTGGAGTCGCTCCAACTCTGTCATTTGTTCTAAAGTCTTCTTTGGTTGACGTCCCATCTTTGGTGGCCTCCCTCTTCTTTTCTCAAGAATAGTATAGCCGTTTTTCTTGTATTGCGCTATCCACCTTGAAAGCATACTAGAATTTGGTAAAGCATAGTCTAAGGACGTCTGTTTTTGAGATTGACCATCAATCAGAACTTTATCTATTATCTCTTGCTTCAGTTCTGGAGAATAATAACTATTCTTACCTTTTTGGACAATGGCTAACCCATACCTGTCAATCAGGCGAATCATGTATTTGAGGTCAGATTCTGCAATACTAAACTTTTCTGATAAGCATTTAATGGACTTTCCAATGTGCCGTAGCTCATAGATTTGAACCTTGTCTTCATAACTCAATGTCATAAAAATAGCCCCCCAATTGTTAGATTTTATGTCTAACTTTTGGGGGGCAGTTCACAAGCGGGAAGGATTTTTTGAGTAAGGGTTATCGTGATCATTACTGCTATTTGACAGAACCACCTGTAACGCCCTCTACATAGTATTTTTGCATAAACATAAAGAGCAATGTGATTGGAATAGCAATTAACACAGATCCAGCGGTAAAGGCCATGAACCAGTCATTGATGGTGTCAGGCTGCAGCATTGAAAAGAGTCCGATAGCTACCGTATATCTGCTGGTTGCATCTCCTAAAATCACTTGGGCAAAGATAAAGTCAACCCAAGGTCCCATAAAGGCAAGGAGTGCAGTGTAAACAATGATTGGCTTTGATAGCGGTAGGGTAATCTTAAAGAAAATATCCATACGAGTAGCCCCATCAATCATGGCAGATTCGTCAAGCGAATAAGGAATGGTATCAAAGAAGCCCTTAGCAATGTAAAATCCAAGTGCAGCACCGGCAGAATAAACAAGGACTAGGGCGGTAAGACTTTGCGTAAGGCCAAGTGCTTTTAGGATATAGTAGATAGCAATCATGCTCATAAAGCCTGGAAACATGTTTAGCACTAGTGCAAGCTTTAAGAAACGATTGCGAAACTTGAATTTGATCCGACTAAGCGAGTAAGCCATCGCCACTGTAATAAAGGTTGAGATGATACAGGTAAAGATAGCAACAACAAAGGTATTGACAAACCATCTCCCAAAAGGAAATGTTTCATTTGTAAAGAGCTTAATATAATGGTCTAATGTGAGGTGCTTGGGAAGAAAATAATCGACATAAGCAGTGCCTTCAGCACGAAAGCTAGTCAGAACAACCCAAGCGATAGGTAAAAGCCAAATGATTGAGAGAACGGTTAAAATGGCGTAAACTAATCCAAGCTGAAATCGACGTTTGTTTTTCATTATTTCGCTGCTCCTTCCTTGTATGATGCAGTTCTTGTGTAAGCCAGTAAGCTAAAGATTGCTGATACGGTAAAGATTAAGATACCAATAACAGAGGCTAGATTATAATCTGCTGCTGTAACAGTCAATTTATAGAGCCAAGTCACCAATAGATCGGTGGTTCCAGCTTGGTAATAGGCTGAATTGGTTGGCCCACCACCAGTTAAGAGATAGATCACATTGAAGTTATTGATGTTTCCAATAAATTGCTGAATCAGGTTTGGTGTCATGATAATGAGGATTTGAGGGAAGGTGATTGATTTGAAGACCTGGAATTTACTTGCCCCATCAATCTCTGCAGCCTCAATTTGTTCGCTTGGCAGGTTCATAATGATACCTGTTGCGATTAACATGGTAAATGGAATACCGATCCACATATTAACAAAAATAATAGAGAATTTAGCCCAAATTGGATCAGATAAAAACGGTAGAGAATGGTGGATTAACCCTAATTTGCTAAGCAGGGCATTTAAGGGACCTTGGTCATTTAGCAGATTTCGCATAATCAGCAGTGAAATAAACTGAGGAACTGCGATGGTAATCACAAAGAAGGTCCGCCACATTTTTTTCAATTTTAAGCCTTTGGTATTAATCAAGAGTGCTAAAATGATACCAAAGAAGAAGTTAGTCACTGTGGCAAAGACAGCCCAAATCAGTGTCCATGAGAAAACAGGAAAGAAGGTTCCTGCCATACGACCACTTAACACGTTACCAAAATTGGAAAGACCAACCCAATCAAAAAGTGACTTTGGCGGGAGGTGATTGTGATCAAAGTTAGTAAATGCTAAGCAAATCATGTAGATCAAAGGAAGTACCGTAAACAGAAGCACACCAATCAATGGAATTGTCATCAAGGTCATATGGAAACGACCATTTGCTAGACTAACAAAATCCTCCTTAAAGCTTGGGATTTTTGCCCCTTCTTGCTTTAGCATGTAGAGGTGACGGGCGCTTTTTAGGTTACACCAATAAATATAGGCAAATAACAAACAAAAAATCAGAGAGGCTAAGCCAAAAATCAGCATTAGCATCGAATTGTCTCCATCAACAGCAACCTGAATGCTGATACCGTCGATAGTTTTGGTTGTCATGCCCTGTGTTTGTGTTCCTAGGGTAATGAGGCCGCCAATAGCAGGAATGATTTGTGAAACAAAGGCGATGAAAAAGACCACCTCACTCAATAAAAAGAGTGTTCCTTTGACGAATTGTTTATTAGCAAAATTGGCAAAGCCCATGATGATAGCGGATAGTTTAATATCGAAGCTTCCCTTTGTTAAAGCCTCTTTTACAGTAACCTGAGATGCTAAGCCTGCCTGAGTCATATATGTTCTCCTTTATGTTAGGATACAAGAAAGTAGGATTACCTGACTCTCTTGTTCAGATGCTGTGGTCATAAGCGTTTGGTGCTAACGACCACATAGCTAAGTGTTACCTAAATCTTTAAGCGATTAAAAATTTAAGTAGCACCAAGCTTTACGTCATATCAAAAACAAGTAGGAGTGGACTAAGCCCTGAAAAAATAATGATGCTTAGTTCCACCCCTTTAGAGATGAGTAGAAAGGATAGCGTTAAAATAGCCCACCTCTGTACTTGTTTAGGATAGTATTATAAATGAGATAGCTTATTTTGTTGCTGCAATGTCCTTGTCAAACTGCTGTAGCTTAGCAAGGTAGTCACCTTCTTTGATTTTACCATTGAAGGCATCGCTAAGGATTGCAGCACTTTCAGTCCAGAAGGTACCCATTTGACTAAGCTTAGGCATAACAACAGTATAATCTGAAGAAGATCCCATTGTGATAACTGTTTTTGCAAGCTCGTTTGATTGAACAGCCTCTGAAGCTTGAACGGTCTTGTTAGCTGGTACGATGTTACGTGTCTTGAATTGGTTTTCTTGGCTTTCAGCATTTGTTAGGTATGAAGCAAGCTTGTAGCTGGCTGCGATACGCTTGGTATCTCCCTTAGCAGGAGCTTGGTTAACCGCATAGAGCTTCACTCCCAAGAAGGCCTTTTGTTGAACGGTTTCGCCACCGATAGTTACCTTTGGATAAACAGCAACACCAAGGTTTTCTTTACCGATAGCCTTTTGTGCTGCCTCGTAATCCCAAGGACCTGATTCAAATGAAGCAACTGAACCGTCTCCAAACTGAGACATGACGTTGTTGGCATCTAAGTTAACAAATCCTTTGTTTGAGGCTTGGTCTGAAATCCATTTAAGAACAGCAACCCCTTTTTCATTGCCCCAGTTAGTTCCTTTAGTGTCTTCACCGCTTTCACCAAATAATGTGTTACCAACAGACATGAACAATGGACCAGTAGCATAAGCATTAGCCTGCTTGAAGGTACCACCGAAGGTAGCCTTAGACGTGATGGTATCGTATGAAGCAACATCATCAGCAGCTAGCTTAGTTTTGTTGTAGAAGAGAACCTGTGACTCAATACCAAATGGGAAGGCATAGGTTTTACCCTTGTATTGAGCACCAAGGATAGCTTGATCAGTTGCTGTATCAGCGATCTCTTTAGTGTATTCCTCTGGGACTTCTTGGATAATGCCAGATTCTACGAGCTGACCAAGCTGGTCATGAGGAAGTGAAAAGACATCGGCAGCAGTAGAAGCATCTTTTTTGATTTTTTCTTGTGCTTTTGGATCCTCTGACTCGATCACCTTAACCTTGTAGCCAGAGTCCTTTTCAAATTTAGCGACAACATCTGTGTATGACTTTTTAGCTCCTGTTGGTACCCAAAGCTTAATTGTTTTTGAATCAGTACCTGATGCAGTTTCTGTTTTGTCCTTTGAACCAGATGCACACCCTACTAATAAGGCGCTAGCAAGTGTCAAGCTTGCCCCACTGACGATAACTTTTTGCCATGATTTCATAGCGATTTCCTCCTAAGATATATTTCTTACACTTAATATTATGCAACCGTTTACAGAAAAAGTCTAGTCTTTTTTTAAAAAAAGTTGATTTTTTTAACATTTTTTCGATCATGAGGACAGCAGTTTTTTATGTCGCCTTCTTGCAGGGCGAGAGTTGATTTTTTAGGAGATAATTGTATAATAAAAGCAAAATACATGTGAAAAAGCCTGACATAGCGTCATTATCAGGTATTAAATGAGGTTTATATGGTTACAATAAAAGACGTTGCCTTAAAAGCAGGTGTTAATCCTTCGACCGTCAGTCGTGTCCTCAAGGATAATCGATCTATCTCCCAAAAGACAAAGGAAAAGGTTAGAAGAGCTATGAGCGAGCTTGGCTATGTTCCGAATGTAGCTGCGCAAATGCTTGCTAGTGGCCTGACACATAATATTGGCCTGGTTTTTCCGCCGATTATCACTAATGATCGTTTGAGTGATCCCTTTTTTATGGAAATTCTATCGACCATTACCAATGAAGCTAAGAAACATCATTTCACTGTTTCCATTGCAACAGGTATGTCTGTTGAGGATTTATTGAGCCAGGTTAAGTTAATGCACCTGCAAAAGCGTGTTGATGGCTTTATTATATTATATTCTGAGCAAGAAGATCCTGTTAGAGGCTATTTGATGACCAACCAGATTCCTTTTGTCATTGTTGGCGCACCAGAAGGTGATGAGAACAAAATCACCTATATTGACAATGACAACCAGCTAATGGCTAAAACCGCAGTTGATCATCTCTATCAAAAGGGTCACCGACAGATCCTGTTTATCACAGACGATATGGAGGCAGAGGTAGCTTCTGAGCGCTATATTGGCTATCTCAAGGGCTGCTTGAAATTATCCTTGGAAAACAAACCGATGCTGTTATTTGATCGAAAGGATCCAATAAGCATCGAAAAGGTTATTGAAACGATACGTAGCTTTAAGGCCACAGCCTTAATCGTGATTGGTGATGTTTTGTCGGTGCGAATGGTCCAGCTCTTGTCCTTTTATGACATTAAGGTGCCAGATGATATTTCGATTATTACCTTTAATAATTCTAGCTATTCGAAATTGATTCACCCTTACTTAACAACATTTGATATTAACGTTGAAAATTTGGGAAGAACCTCCTTTAGGCAGCTCTTAGACATTATCAATGCCAATGAACAAACCCTGAGTCAGAAAATTTTGGTTCCCTTTAGCCTCAAAAAGCGAGAGAGTGTCAGGGATATTAATGCCAAATAGGAGTGAGATGAGGATGGAAGAGCAGCTGCTTAGGCTGTCTCTCCAATCCTTTTTTTGTTTTTGTCCTAGCTGCTTCCCTCATTATTATCAAGGCTTGAGCAGCTCTAGCATGCCGAAAAAGTCTCTTTTTTTTTGAAAAGATATTGACTTGCGCAAACGGTTGCGTTATAATTTCAACATTAAGATTTTACAAGGAGAAAAAAAGAATGACTAAACGTGCAAGTGGTATTCTGATGCATATCAGCTCGCTTCCGGGACGCTTCGGTATTGGGAGCTTTGGTAAAGAGGCCTTTGAATTTGTTGACTTTTTAAAGGAAACCAAGCAGACCTATTGGCAGATTTTGCCCTTAACAACAACTAGCTTTGGAGATTCTCCTTATCAATCTTTTTCAGCTATTGCAGGAAATACGCATTTTATTGACCTTGAATTGCTGGCAAAGGACGGTTATTTGCAGGAAGCTGATTATGCTGCTGTTGATTTTGGCTCAAATCCGGAGTCTGTTGATTACGCTCAAGTCTTTCAAGCCAGACGCCCTTTATTAGAAAAAGCAGTTCAGGCTTTTGTCTCAACTGAGGAAGGCTTAAGACAGCTCGCCGAATTTGAAGCAACTGCGAGCTGGCTAAATGATTTTGCTGAATTTATGGCTATTAAAGAGCATTTTGATCACAAGGCCCTCCAGGAATGGGACGATAGAGCAATTGTTAAGCGTGAAGAGGCTGCCTTGCTTCATTACCGCAAGCTGTTGGCCAAAGGCATCACCTATCATAAGGTCTGCCAATATTTCTTTTATCAGCAGTGGCTAGCGCTGAAGACCTATGCTAATCAAAATGGCATTACTATCATTGGTGATATGCCAATCTACGTGTCTGCTGATAGCGTTGAGGTTTGGACGATGCCAGAGCTCTTTAAGGTGGATGCAGATAAAAAGCCGATTTACATTGCAGGTGTACCTGCTGATGGCTTTAGTGAGGACGGGCAGCTTTGGGGCAATCCTATTTACAACTGGGAGAGCCATGAGCAAACAGGCTTTGCTTGGTGGATCCATCGGATCAAAGAGAGCTTCAAGCTGTACGATAAGCTTAGAATTGACCATTTCAAGGGCTTCTCAGATTTTTGGGAAATTCCTGGTGGTGATGTGACTGCTAAAAATGGTCATTGGGAGTCAGCTCCTGGTATTGCTCTATTTAAAGCTGTTCGAGAGGCCTTGGGTGAGCTGCCAATTATCGCAGAAAACCTTGGCTACATTGATGAAAAGGCTGAGCAGCTGCTGGCATCTACTGGCTTTCCGGGCATGAAGATTTTAGAGTTTGGTTTGTTTGATGTGACAAGTCAAAGCTTTGATTTGCCGCATAACTATGATCACAATTGCATTGTCTACACTGGTACGCATGACAATGAGGTGGTGAATGGCTGGTATGAGCACTTGAGCGCAGAGCAGGTTGAGTTTGTTAATCATTATATCCATAAGGCAGCTGCTGAAAGCATCACCAAGGCCATGCTAAGAACAATCTTTGCGACTGTGTGTGATACTGCTATCCTGTGTATGCAGGATTTGCTGGATAAGTCAGCTGATAGCCGCATGAATATGCCAAACACTGTCGGTGGCAACTGGCAGTGGCGCATGCTTGAGGACGATATTAAAGCAGAGCACAAGGCCTATTTAATCCATTTGACTGAGCTATACGGTCGAGCCAATAATCATCACTAGAATACTATATTGAAAAGAGGATATCATGAAACGCTTTACAGATTATACTGAAATGACATTAGGAAAATCTCTTGCAAGTGCAAGCAACGAGGAAATCTATCTTTCGTTGCTTTCCTATCTCAAAGAAGAAGCAAGCAAAAAAGCAAAAAACACAGCTAAACGTAAGGTTTATTACATCTCAGCAGAATTTTTGATTGGTAAGTTGCTTTCTAATAATCTCATTAATCTAGGTATTTATAAGGACATCAAAGAGGAGCTGGCTGCTGCGGGCAAATCAATTGCTGAGGTAGAGGACGTTGAATTGGAGCCATCGCTTGGTAATGGTGGTCTTGGTCGTTTGGCTTCTTGCTTTATTGATTCTATCTCAAGCCTTGGCATTAATGGTGAAGGGGTTGGCTTGAATTATCATTGTGGCTTGTTCAAGCAGGTCTTTAGACACAATGAACAAACAGCAGAGCCTAATTTTTGGATAGAGGATGACTCTTGGCTAGTACCGACTGACATTTCATATGATGTTCCCTTTAAAAACTTTACCCTGAAATCTCGCTTAGACCGTATTGATGTTTTGGGCTATAAGCGTGACACCAAGAACTATCTTAACCTTTTTGATATTGAAGGGGTTGATTATGGCTTGATTAAAGATGGCATTTCATTTGATAAGACTGACATTGCCAAAAACCTGACCCTGTTCCTTTACCCTGATGATTCTGATAAAAATGGTGAGCTCCTTCGCATTTACCAGCAATATTTCATGGTATCTAATGCCGCTCAGCTCTTGATCGATGAAGCGCTTGAGCGTGGCTCAAACCTGCATGACTTAGCTGATTACGCATACGTGCAGATCAATGATACCCATCCATCAATGGTCATTCCAGAATTGATTCGTCTATTGACACAAAAGCATGGCTTTGATTTTGATGAGGCTGTTTCAGTGGTTCAAAAGATGGTTGGTTACACCAATCACACGATCCTTGCAGAAGCCTTGGAAAAATGGCCTCTTGACTTCCTTAATGAGGTTGTGCCGCAGCTGGTAACGATTATCGAGCAATTAGATGCTCTTGTTCGTGCAAGGGTATCAGATCCAGCTGTCCAAATCATTGATGAAACAGGTCGCGTGCATATGGCACATATGGATATTCATTTTGCCACAAGTGTCAACGGCGTTGCTGCCCTTCACACTGAAATCCTGAAAAATAGCGAATTGAAGGCCTTCTATGAGCTGTATCCAGAAAAATTCAACAACAAAACCAATGGTATTACCTTCCGTCGTTGGCTAGAATTCGCCAACCAAGAGTTGGCGGACTATATTAAAGAGCTTATCGGTGATGCTTACTTGACTGATGCGACAAGGCTTGAAAAATTAATGGCCTTTGCTGAGGATCAAGCTGTTCATGCAAGATTGGCTGAAATTAAGCACCATAATAAAGTAGCCTTAAAGCGCTACCTCAAGGATAATAAGGGAATTGAGCTTGATGAGCATTCAATCATTGATACCCAAATTAAACGCTTCCACGAATATAAGCGCCAGCAGATGAATGCCCTTTATGTGATTCATAAATACTTAGAGATCAAAAAAGGCAACCTGCCGAAGCGTAAAATAACAGTTATCTTTGGTGGTAAGGCTGCACCGGCTTATATCATTGCACAGGATATTATTCATTTGATTCTTTGCTTGTCAGAGCTTATCAATAACGATCCGGAGGTAAGTCCATACCTTAATGTTCACCTTGTTGAAAATTACAATGTGACAGTAGCAGAGCATTTGATTCCTGCAACTGATATTTCAGAGCAAATTTCTCTAGCTTCAAAGGAAGCTTCAGGTACTGGTAATATGAAATTCATGCTCAATGGTGCCTTGACGCTTGGTACTATGGACGGGGCTAATGTGGAAATCGCTGAGCTTGCTGGTATGGATAATATCTACACCTTTGGTAAGGATTCAGATACCATTATTGATCTTTATGCCACAGGTGGTTATGTGTCTAAAGACTATTATGATGCCCACCCAGCTATCAAGGAAGCAGTTAACTTTATTATCAGTCCAGAATTATTAGAGCTTGGTAATGAGGAACGTCTTGACCGTCTCTATAAGGAGTTAATCTCTAAGGACTGGTTTATGACCTTGATTGACCTTGAGGAATACATTGCAGTCAAAGAACAAATGCTGGCTGATTATGACAATCAGGACCTATGGCTGACAAAGGTTGTGCATAATATTGCTAAGGCTGGCTTCTTTTCATCGGACCGTACGATTGAACAATATAACCAAGACATTTGGCACTCATATTAAGCCATTATAGACTATTAATCAGATTGGAGAAGCTTTCCTTATTGGATTGCCCTTCAATCTTTTTTACTGTCAGTCAGGCTGTTTCGGGAGACCGGCTTGTTTTTCGATGTAGAATGATGTCCTATTATTAGAATGTTATTTGATGAGGAGAGATAATGGAGAAGCTACTTCAAGCTATTGTAACTGCAGCAGCCAATCGTGAGAAAATGCTTATTAGAATTAGTGGTCATGGTGCATCTGGTAAATCAACCTTTGCTAAGCGCTTACAGCAGCTTTTGCCTGATGGACAAAGCCAATTGTTAGAAACAGATGCCTATATCATCGCTAATGATTTTAGTCAGGCTGTTTTGATTAGCTACCCTGATCAGGGAGAGGAGGTACTTGGTAGTATAACAGCCTGTCACCCTGCTAGGCACGAATTGGCCAGTCTGAGGCGTGACATCATGATGTTTAAGCAAGGACTGGATTTTTTGAGTATTGATACCCCTTGGTCTCCCTCTTTTTTGGTGAAGGGGAATGTGCCCATCCTTATTGCTGAAGGCATGTCGACAACCTTTTTAGAGCCAGAGTTGTTTGACTTATCGCTTTACTTTTATACAGATGGTGACACAGAGCTCCAAAGGCGGCTTGGTAGAGATACTAGCGTTAGAGGTCGAAATCCGGAGTTCATCATGTCAATAGGCGCGCTCAATATGCTCGTTATCTGCACCCTTATCACCAGCAATTTGATATTGTGATCAATCAATCACAAAACCGCTTTATAGTCGAAACATGTCATATCAGTGAAAATTAGCCTTAGTTTGCCCTGTTTGTTGGTCAATGAAGTAGGCAGTATGCGGCGCTGACGAGCTGTTTCTTTTATGTGTCTAAGCAAAAAGCTTGGTCTCACAGCATAAAAAATTCGACAGGCTATTGATAAAGCCTGTCGAATCTTTCATCTATTAGTGATTAGCGAGCAACACGACGACGTGCTGCTTTTTTACGATTTTCCTCTACAAATGCTGCTTTTTCTTCCTCAGGGTCAATAATAGTCTTTTTAACAGCAAATACTGCACCTGCAACGGTAGCAGCAGTAGCAAGAACACCTGTAGCAAGACCCTTTGCGAATCCATGTTTTTTAGCCATAATCATTCTCCATTTCTATTAAGAGGACCATAACTGTCTCTCAATCTTATGTTATAATATATGGTAGCGAAAAAGATTAGAAAATTCAAGTAAAAGACTTTTTCAGCTGCTTTTTAAGTAGAAAGACAATAAATGACAAAAGAAAAGATAATTGTGATTGTAGGCCCGACTGCTGTTGGCAAGACAGCTCTAGGGATTGCCTTGGCTGGTGCCTTTAATGGTGAAATTATATCTGGAGATAGTCAGCAGGTTTATCGTCACCTTGATATTGGGACAGCTAAGGCTAGTGCCAGGGAGCAGGCTCTTGCGGTTCATCATTTGATTGACATTCGTGAGGTGACAGAGTCTTACTCAGCCTTTGATTTTGTGCAGGACGCTAAGCGAGCTATTGAAGATATTGTTAGCCGCGGTAAACTGCCGATTATTGTCGGTGGTACCGGCCTGTATTTGCAAAGCCTGTTAGAGGGCTATCATCTAGGAGGAGATCTTGATCAAAAGGAGCTACTTGCTTATCGGCAGCAGCTAGAGACACTGACAGATACAGAGCTTTATCAGCTATTAGCTAGTAAGGGCATTCACCTTGATCAGGTTAACCGCAGGCGTGCCATTCGCTCACTTGAGCTAAATCAATTTGCTAGGGATTTAGAAAATCAAGAGGCCCCCTATAACCCCTTGATCATTGGCTTGACTGATGAGCGAGAGGTTATTTATGAGCGGATTAATAAGCGGGTGGATCTGATGATGGCTTCTGGCCTATTGGAGGAGGCAAGGTGGCTTTTTGAGCAGTATCCAGCTGTTCAGGCTAGTCGAGGGATCGGTTATAAGGAGCTCTTCCCTTACTTTCAGGGTCAGGCTAGTTTAGAAGAAGCAACAGCCACACTAAAGCAGCAAACACGCCGCTTTGCTAAACGACAGCTGACTTGGTTTCGTAACCGTATGGCAGTGCGCTTTGACTCGATTAGCGAGTCGTCCTATCCGCAGGCAATATATGATAGGGTGGAGCGCTTTTTGAAGGAGCCTTAGGAAGCTATCGATGGCAAACTAGCTGAAAATAGCTAAAACTATGCTATAATAAACACTACGGAATTTGGAGGATTAGTCGCGTTCATGATAGAGACAAAGGCAAGGCAGGAAAGAGTTATTTTACTAAGCGTGGTCCTACAAGCAGCTGACCATGCTGAGCTATCAATGACAGAGCTGGCTAGTCTAGCCAAGACCGCAGGTGCAGAGGTCGTTGATTGCTATCTGCAAAAGAGGGAGCGCTATGATAGCAAGACCTTTGTTGGCTCTGGTAAGCTGGCTGAAATCAAAGAAATGGTTGCTGCCAATGAGATTGATACAGTGATTGTTAACAATCGTTTAACGGCTCGGCAAAATGCCAATTTGGAGGACGCCTTAGGTATTAAGGTCATTGATCGCATGCAGCTGATTCTTGATATTTTTGCGATGCGGGCTAGAAGCCATGAAGGAAAATTGCAGGTGCATTTAGCGCAGCTCAAATACATGCTGCCAAGACTGGTCGGACAGGGTGTTATGCTTAGTCGTCAGGCCGGGGGCATTGGGAGTCGTGGGCCGGGTGAGAGCCAGCTGGAGCTGAACCGGCGCTCCATTCGTCATCAGATTGCAGATATTGAGCGGCAGCTAGCTGCTGTCGAAAAAAACCGTCAAACGATTCGTGATCGCCGCATGACCTCTGATGTCTTTAATATTGGATTGATCGGCTATACCAATGCAGGTAAGTCTACTATTATGACTATTTTGACTGGTGACAAGCAATATGAGGCTGATGAATTATTTGCAACACTTGATGCCACCACCAAGCAAATTTATCTGCAAAATCAGTTTCAGGCAACTCTGACAGATACTGTAGGCTTTATCCAAGATTTACCAACGGAGCTCGTGGCTGCTTTTAAGTCGACATTAGAGGAAAGTCGGCATGTTGATTTGCTCTTGCATGTGATTGATGCCAGTGACCCTAATCATTTGGAGCATGAGAGGGTTGTTCTAGACATCTTGAAAGATTTAGATATGCTGGATATTCCAAGGCTGGCTATTTATAACAAGATGGATAAGACAGCTAGCTTGACTGCAACTGTTTTTCCAAATGTCAGGCTGTCAGCACGTGATAAAAACAGTCGTAGCCTCTTAAGACAGTTGCTTATTGATCAGATTCGGGACATGTTTGAGCCATTTTCGATCAAGCTCTGTCAGGATCAAGCCTACAAATGCTATGACCTCAACAGGTTGGCGTTATTGGAGCCTTATAGCTTTGATAAGGAGATTGAAGAGATTTCTGGCTACATTGCTCCCAAAAATAAATGGAGATTAGAAGAATTTTATGACTGATTATATTCAATTGGCAAAGACTTATGGAGGCTTTACGAGTTTAGATACGGTTTATTTGCAAAATTGCTTAAAGGGCTTGACAGACCAGCAAAAATTAGCTACCATCACGCCACCCCCAAGTGTGATTAATGCTTATTTTGCAGAAATGTATCAGAAGCAATCACCAAAAGCAGCGACAGATTATTATTTTGAGCTATCAAGGGCCTTGAAGCTGTTTACCTCAGAGCCGTCATTTGATGAGGTGAAGCCCTTTGTCCGCTTAAATTTGTTGGGGCAATCCTATGGCTTTGTCTTTGAAAATGAAGCACAGGAGGCGATTGTTTTTGCTGAAAAAGAGCAGGGGCAGCCTGAGGAATCGCTGCTGCTGGAGCTGGCTCAGATTTTTCCACAATACGTGGTTTATGTGGAAGATGGTAGAATCAAGATGAAGAGCTGCCAATTTGAGCAAGGAGAGCCAGAGGACATAACACCTGAGCATGCTTTGTTAACCACGATCTATCGTTTCTCAAACGAAATGACCCTGCTAAAGGGCTTTAATAGTGATGAATTGTTGGCTCTTAGCCAAGCATTCAAAGGAAAGAAATATTATCAGTTTGCACAAAGAGAATTCATGATTTACCTTGTGCATTAGAAAGAATAGACTGTATGGAATTACAATTTTTAGGTACTGGAGCTGGGCAGCCAGCCAAGCATCGCAACGTTTCAAGCTTAGTGCTAAAGCTATTAGATGAAATCAATGAGGTGTGGATGTTTGATTGTGGCGAGGGAACCCAGCGGCAAATTTTAGAAACAACAATCAAGCCACGAAAAATCAAGAAGATTTTTATCACGCATCTGCATGGTGATCATATTTTTGGCTTGCCTGGCTTTTTATCTAGTCGGGCTTTTCAAGCTAGTGAGGAGCAGACGGACCTTGAGATTTATGGACCTGTTGGGATAAAATCCTATGTAACAAACAGCATCAGGATATCAGGCTCTAAATTGCCTTATCAGATTCATTATCATGAGTTTGATGACACCTCTATGGGCAAGATTTTAGAAACAGATAAATTTATTGTTTATGCTGAGCGCTTGGCACATACCATCTTTTGTATGGGGTATCGTGTGGTTCAAAAGGATTTAGAAGGAACACTTGATGCAGAAGCTCTTAGAGCAGTAGGAGTGCCCTTTGGTCCACTTTTTGGCAAGGTTAAAAATGGGCAGGATATTGAGCTAGAGGATGGCACCAAAATTTTTGCCAAGGACTTTATTTCAGAGCCTCGAAAAGGAAAGATCATCACCATTATTGGCGATACACGCAAGACATCTGCTAGTGTTAGATTGGCAAAAGATGCTGATGTGCTGGTGCATGAGTCCACCTACGGGAAGGGTGATGAAAGAATGGCCCGTAATCATGGGCATTCGACAAACATGCAGGCTGCTCAAATCGCGCGTGATGCAGGTGCTAAGCGTCTTTTACTGAATCATGTTTCAGCACGCTTTTTAGGACGTGACTGTCGTCAAATGGAAAAGGATGCGGCAACTATTTTTGAAAATGTGAAGGTTGTTCGCGATTTAGAGGAAGTGATCATTTAATGGCACAGAGAATTATTCTGATAACAGGTGCTTCTGGCGGGCTCGCACAGGCTATCATCAGACAGCTTCCAAGAGAAGATTACCTGATTTTGTTAGGGCGCAGCAAAGACAGGTTAGACAGTCTATATCAGGCTCGCGGTAATAAGGAATGCTACGAGATTGCTATTCAAGACCCTGCTGCTATTGAGGCTCTTGTTGATGAGCTTTACCAGCGCCATGGCAGGATTGATGTTTTGATTAACAATGCAGGCTTTGGTGCTTTTAAGGCCTTTGATGATTTCTCTGCAGAAGAGATTGAGGCCATGTTTCGTGTGAATAGCTTAGCCAGCATTCATTTTGCACGCTTGCTTGGCCACAAAATGGCAGAGCAGGGCTCTGGACATATTATGAATATTGTCTCAATGGCAGGCTTAATAGCTTCTGCCAAGTCAAGTATCTATTCTGCGACAAAGTTTGCAGTCATTGGCTTTTCTAATGCCCTTCGCTTGGAGCTGGCAGAAAGGCAGGTTTATGTGACAACTGTTAATCCAGGCCCGATTGCAACCTCCTTTTTTGAGCAGGCTGACCCAAGCGGGCAGTATTTAGCCAGTGTTGCAGGCTTTACGCTGCAGGCGGATACTGTGGCGAAAAAAATCATTGCTGCAATAGGAAAAAAGAAACGAGAGATTAATCTGCCTATTAGCCTAGCCCTTGCTCATAAGTGTTATACCTTGTTTCCAACTATATCTGATTATCTTGCAAGAAAGGTATTTAATTATAAATGATTACGTCCAAATATCAGTGGACCATAGCTGATAAGGAGCCAGATGCTGGCTTCTTTAAGCTAGCTCAGGCAAAGGGACTTAGTCAGACAGCTGCAAAGCTCATCTATGACCGAGGTGTTCATACCGAAGAGGAGCTTACCAGCTTTTTGACAGCTGACCTATCACAGCTCCATGACCCTTATTTGCTAAATGATATGGAAAAAGCTGTTCATCGCATTCGTCAGGCCATTGAGGGGCTTGAGAGGATTTTGGTCTACGGAGATTATGATGCAGATGGCATGACAGCGGCGTCTATTGTCAAGGAAACGCTGGAAATGATGGGAGCAGAGCCTCTTGTTTATTTGCCTAATCGCTTTACAGATGGCTATGGTCCCAATCAAAGTGTTTACAAGTATTTCATCGAGCAAGAGCAGGTTTCGCTGATTATTACCGTTGACAATGGTGTTTCAGGCCATGAAGCGGTTGCCTTTGCGCAAGCACAGGGGGTAGATGTTATTGTAACAGACCACCACAGCCTGCCAGCAGAGCTACCTGATGCCTTTGCTATTATTCACCCTGAGCACCCAGCTGCTGCTTATCCCTTTCAAAAACTAGCTGGCTGTGGCGTCGCCTTCAAGTTGGCTTCAGCTCTGTTAGAGACAATTCCAGTAGACTTTTTAGATCTGGTTGCTATTGGGACAATTGCTGATATGGTCAGCCTACGAGGTGAAAACCGTATCCTTGTCAAAAACGGGCTGGCTGTTCTAAAAGAGACAGAAAGACTAGGCTTGCAGGAGCTGATGAAGCTTTCAGAGGTTGACTTAGCGCATTTTGATGAAGATGTTATTAGCTTTAAGCTTGCTCCGCAGCTCAATGCTCTAGGGCGTCTTGACGATCCAAATCCAGCTATTGATCTACTGACAGGCTTTGATGACGAAGAGCTTCATGAGCTTGCCTTGATGATTAGTAGTAAAAATGAGGAAAGAAAGGTCTTGGTACAGGAGATTTTTGCTCAAGCAATGGCTATGCTTGATCTAGACAAGCCTGTGCAGGTTTTAGCTAAGTCTGGCTGGCACCCAGGGGTCTTAGGGATTGTAGCTGGTCGGATCATGGAGGAGATTGGGCAGACTGTTCTTGTTTTGACCATTGATGAGGGGCTAGCCAAGGGCTCAGCCAGAAGCTTAGAGAGCATTAATATCTTTGAAGCACTTAATAGCAATAGGAGCTTATTTACAGCCTTTGGTGGTCATGAGGGGGCAGCAGGCATGACTCTGCCATCTGATCGCCTAGAGGAGCTATCAGAGCTACTTTGCCAATACGTGGCAGCCAAGGGACACGATGGTCAGGAAAAAAACACTCTATTGATCAATGGTGAATTGGATTTAGAAGCATTGAGTATAGATAGTCTGAACAAGCTGCTACTTCTAGCACCCTTTGGCATGGATAATAAAAAGCCTGTTTTTTACTTAAAAGATTTTACGATTAAGCAGGCAAGGACCATTGGTCAGCAACAAAGTCACTTGAAGTTCAAGGTCAGCAAAGGAGCCGTTGAGGCTGATGTCTTGGCCTTTGGTCAGGGACATCTGATACAGGAGTACCAGCAATCACAGGGCTTGGAATTAGCGGTTAGTCTTGCGATCAATCACTGGCGAGGTCATACTAGCCTGCAATTAATGCTGGTTGACGCTAGAGTGACTGGGGTGCAGCTGTTTGATATTCGAGCAAGGACTGCTAGGGCACCTGAGCATATTCCTACAGCTGTTGAGGACCAGCAGGCCAAGGTTGTTGTCATAGATGAGGTTCCTGACGATATTGATGCCTTGAAAGGCCTTTTTAGACATCGGGAATTTGAAGCGATTTACTTTAAAAATCATATTAAGCGCCCTTATTACCTAACAGGCTATGGCAGTAGAGAGCAATTTGCCAAGCTTTATAAGACCATCTATCAATACCCAGAATTTGATCTTCGCCATAAGCTGACCTTGCTAAGTGATTACCTCAAGATTGAAAAAATCCTCTTGGTCAAAATGATACAAATTTTTGAGGAGTTAGGCTTTGTAGTAATCGAAGATGGGCTGATGAGGGTAAAGACTGATGCCCCAAAACGTAGCATCGCTGACAGTGTCATTTACCAACAGCTAAAAGAGCTGGTAAAGTTTCAAGAGCTTATGGCCTTGGGCAGTCCGCAGGAGATTTATCAGTATTTAATGACTAGTGAAGAGAAATAGGAGAGCTTATGCGTCTTTGGCATCAGGATTTAATCACACGCCTACCAAGGCAGCAATTGTTGGGGCAGCATCGTGAATGTGCGGCCTTGCGAGGAGCAGGCTGGGGGAGACCACATGCGACGGTTGACTATGTGTTTGCCCATTCTCTTTATAAGCTTTACCAGTATCACCTGTTGATTATGCAGGAAATGCAGGCGCGGGGCTACCAGCCAGATGTGAGCTGGCAGGATAAAAATTACCGAGGAAAAAGCCTTGCCGCCTATGAGGACTTAGAGGAGGTGGCACTGACCTCACCGATTTATCCTGAGCATCAAGAGGCCTATTTACAGGAATGCCTGACTAATTTAAAGGAAAAAGGGATTGATCTGGATGATTAGGAATCATTTACCTTTTTAGACTTTCATGCTATAATAGGAAAGATTTTAATTTAAAAGACATTAGAAAGACTATTTTACGATGGATTTAACACAATATATTGCTTCAATTGAGAATTACCCAAAGGAGGGGATTACCTTTCGTGATATTTCGCCGCTAATGGCTAGTGGCAAGGCCTACAGCTATGCTATTCGTGAGATTGTGCAATATGCCTGCGATAAGGACATTGACATGATTGTTGGACCGGAGGCTCGTGGCTTTATTATTGGCTGTCCGGTCGCAGTTGAGCTAGGAATTGGCTTTGCTCCTGTTCGTAAGCCGGGTAAATTGCCAAGAGAGGTGATTTCTGCTAGCTATGAAAAGGAGTATGGTCTAGACACCTTGACCATGCATGCTGATGCTATTAAGCCGGGCCAACGTGTCCTTATTGTGGACGACTTATTAGCAACAGGTGGTACAGTAAAGGCTACTATTGATCTGGTTGAAAAGCTGGGCGGCATTGTTGCTGGCTGCGCTTTTCTCATTGAGCTGGACGGCTTGAATGGTCGTCAGGCTATTGGTGATTACGATTGTAAGGTATTGATGCATTTTCCTGGTTAATCAGTGCTTGCTAATGGCAGTACTGATTAAAAGCTAGGTTGGGCTATTACGTTTGGCAGGGGAATTATGAGTTTTTTAGAGCATTATCAGTCTGGCAATTTGGTCCTTCCAACTGCCTTACTGTTTCATTACAAGGATATTTTTAAGAGCTCAGACGATTTTTTGGTTTGGCAGTTTTTCTATCTCCAAAATACGACTAGGCTTGACGAATTGGCACCTAGTCAGATTGCTAATGCCTTGGGTAAGTCTGTAGCAGAGGTGAATAAGGCTATTTCTTCCTTGACCAGTCAGGGGTTATTAGATATGAAAACCATAGAGCTGGCTGGAGAGATTGAGATCATTTTGATGCTAGTCCTGTATTAGTCACTTTAGACCAGCTATTGGCGCGTGATGAAAAGGGTGAGCATGAACAGCAAAACACCAACCAATTGAAACTTCTTGTTGATGAGTTTGAGCGTGAGCTGGGTCGTTTTTTGAGTCCGATGGAGCTAGAGGATTTGGAAAAAACCATTCATGATGACCAAACAGATCTGGATTTAGTGCGTGAGGCGCTGAGAGAGGCTGTCTTTAATGGAAAAACCAATTGGAAATATATTCAGGCTATTCTAAGAAATTGGCGCAAGGAGGGAATTACAAGCCTCAGGCAGCTTGAGGAAAAAAAGCGTGCCAGAGAGGATATGACGGCGTCTGAAGTGACGGTTTCAGATGATTTTCTTGCGGCGATGAACCTTTGGAGTAACTAATGAGGATAGGAAGAGAACGATTAAAAAAGGTTCTATCAATCATTGGTGAGATGTTTCCAGAGGCTAAGGGCGAGCTGAATTGGGACCAAGAAAAGCCCTTTCAGCTTCTTATTACGGTTATCCTATCAGCGCAGACAACTGATAAGGCAGTCAACAAGGTTACCCCTAAGCTGTGGCAAAGCTACCCAGAGCTTTCAGATTTGGCTCAGGCAAATGTGTCAGATGTTGAGGATCACCTAAGGACAATTGGCTTGTATAAAAATAAGGCAAAAAATATCATCAAGACAGCTCAGCAGCTACTGACACAGTTTGATGGTCAGGTACCAAAAACCCATAAGGAGCTCGAATCCTTACCAGGAGTAGGCCGTAAGACTGCTAATGTGGTCTTGGCAGAGATTTATGGTGTCCCTGCAATCGCAGTTGACACGCATGTGTCAAGGATTGCCAAGCGCTTGAACATTTCTGCCCCAGATGCCGATGTTACTGAAATTGAAGCTGATTTGATGGCCAAGCTTCCTAAGAAGGATTGGATCATCACCCACCACCGTTTGATCTTTTTTGGACGCTATCACTGCTTGGCTAAGCATCCTAAGTGTGATACCTGCCCAGTACAGAGCTATTGCAGCTATTACAAGACTACCTATGGTAAAAAGAAGGTCTGATGTGGCTTTCTTTTTAATTGGTCTGTATTTTGCTATAATAGTGATACGATTAGTTGTTAGAAGGATTAAGAAAATGGAAAGTCATTTATCAAAGCGCTTACGCCATGTGGCATCCTATGTCCCTGATGGTGCTAAGCTTTTAGACGTGGGAAGTGATCATGCTTATCTTCCTATTTTTTGGTTGAAACCGAGCATATTCAAGAGGCGATTGCAGGTGAGGTGGTCAAGGGACCTTTTGTATCAGCCCTAAAAAATGTGTCACAATATGGTTTGACAGAGCATATTGAGGTGCGTCTGGCTAATGGCTTAGCTGCCTTTGAGGCGAGAGATGCTGTAGACTGCATAACCATCTGTGGCATGGGAGGGCGTTTAATAGCTGACATTTTAGCGGCTGGTAAGGAAAAGCTGCAAGGGATTGAGCGCTTGATTTTACAGCCCAATAATCGAGAGGATGAGCTGCGTGCTTGGCTATCTGCCAATGCTTTTTGTATTAGTGCTGAAACCATCATGACAGAAAATGGCAAATATTATGAAATCATTGTTGCAGAGCCTGGTCAACAAAGTCTAACAGATCAGGAGCAGCGCTTTGGTCCTTTCTTGTCTCAGGAAAGGTCATCAGTCTTTGTGGCTAAATGGCAAAAAGAGCGAGATAAGCTTGTCTATGCCCTGTCTTGTGTGCCAGCAACGAAGCCTGTTGAACGCGCTAGCATTTCTCAAAAAATAAAAGCGATTGAGGAGGTCATCAGTCATGAAAGCTAGAACAATCATCGAAAAATATGAAAGCTATTGTCCGCTTGAGCTATCCATGTCAGGAGATGTGTGTGGCCTCCAAATTGGCTCTCTGGATAAGGAGGTCAAAAGGGTAATGATCACCCTTGATGTGAGAGAAAATACCGTTGCCGAAGCTATTGCGGCCAAGGTAGACCTGATTATCACCAAGCACGCTCCTATTTTTAAGGGCTTGAAGGACTTGGTCTCCTCGCCACAGCGAGATATTGTCCTTGAGCTGGTGAAGCACGATATTTCTGTCTATGTCAGTCATACCAATATAGATATTGTCTCTGACGGGCTCAACGATTGGTTTTGTGAGCTGTTGGGCATTGAGCAGACAGAGGTATTGGTTGAGACGCAAGATGGGTATGGTATTGGACGTGTCGGAAATGTAGCAGAGCAAAGCTTGGAGGAGTTAGGACTTACAGTTAAAGAAGCCTTTGGGCTTGATGTGGTTCGGCTGGTTCGATATACTGGTCAAAACCCTTTGATTTCGCGAGTGGCTATTTGTGGGGGCAGTGGTGATAAATTTTATCAGGCAGCGCTTGCTAAGGGAGCTCAAGTTTATATTACTGGTGACATTTATTATCACACAGCACAGGAAATGCTGACAGAAGGCCTGCTGGCAATTGATCCAGGGCATCACATCGAGTCCTTATTTATTGATAAACTACTTGCCAAGATGCAGGCTTGGAAAAAAGAGGAAGGCTGGCAAGTAACCATTATGGCTAGCAAGGCGTCAACAAATCCCTTTAGTCATCTATAGCATGACTGAGTATGGCCTATGCTTGGTAAGCAGTATGATAGAATGGAAACGGCAATGACAACGATAGCAATCATTGGAGCTGGAATTGTAGGTTCAAGCGCCGCTTATTATTTAAAAAAACAAGGGTATCAGCAGGTTACTATTTTTGATGATGGTAATGGTCAAGCAACTAAGGCAGCCGCTGGCATTATCTGCCCTTGGTTTTCAAAAAGAAGGAATAAGGCTTGGTACCAGCTGGCTCGGTTAGGAGCAGATTGTTATCAGGACTTAATCAAGGAGCTGCAAAAAGAGGGGCTTTCTACACATTTTTATAAGCAGACTGGTGTTTATTTATTAAAAAAGAATGAGGACAAGCTAGAGGAGCTCTACCAGCTGGCCATTAGACGCAAGCAAGAGTCGCCTTTGATTGGAGATTTGGCGATAAGGTGTCGTTCGGACATTAGGGTTGATTTTCCTGATTTACAGGGTTTTGAGCAGCTGGTATGGGCTTCTGGGGCTGCACGTGTTGATGGGGCAGACCTATGTCAGTGTTTGCTTGAAGCTAGTGGCTATCAGGTGGTTAAAAAGCGTGTTGGCATAAGCATAGAAAAGCAAGGCTATCTCGTTGATGGTATGGTCTTTGATCGGCTGATTCTAGCCGCTGGTGCTTGGCTGCCAGAATTGCTTGAGCCACTTGGCTATCAGGTGGATATTCGACCGCAAAAAGGACAGCTCATTGATTATCACATTGCGAATGTGACTACAGATAACTACGCAGTGGTCATGCCAGAGGGGGAGCTGGATATTATTCCCTTTGAGCATGATAGGTTGTCTGTAGGAGCGAGTCATGAAAATGATAAGGGCTATGACCTTGAGCCTGATGTAGCTGTTTTAGAGGCCTTGGAGCAGGAGGCCTTGACCTATTACCCTAAGCTGAGTTCTGCCTCTGATGTTTCTTACCGCGTAGGCATTCGAGCCTATACCAGAGATTTTTCTCCATTTTTTGGGCAGGTACCTCAGCTACCAGGTGTTTACGCCGCAAGCGGTCTAGGCTCATCTGGCTTGACCCTAGGTCCTTTGATTGCTCAGCAGCTGATTGCCCTGCTTTTGGGGCAAAAAGCTAGCTTAGATACTAGTCAATACCCGATTCATCATTATATTCGTCGGATTAATGATAAAAAGTGACACTGTTTTTAAAAAATGATAAAATAGTGACGTATTATAAAATGAGGAGAGCTACGATGAAAGGTATTATTCTGGCAGGAGGATCAGGAACACGCTTGTACCCTCTTACTCGTGCAGCTTCAAAGCAATTGATGCCAATTTATGATAAGCCAATGATTTATTATCCCTTATCAACACTGATGCTGGCAGGGATTCGAGACATTTTGATTATTTCAACTCCCCAAGATCTTCCAAGATTTGAAGAGCTATTAGGCGATGGCTCAGAGTTTGGGATAAGCTTGTCCTACAAGGAGCAACCAAGTCCTGACGGCTTAGCACAGGCCTTTATCATTGGTGAGGAGTTTATTGGTGATGATCGAGTTGCCTTGATTTTAGGTGACAACATCTATCATGGAAACGGCCTTACGAAAATGCTCCAAAAGGCAGCAGCTAAGGAAAAAGGAGCCACTGTTTTTGGTTATCAGGTCAAGGATCCGGAGCGTTTTGGGGTTGTGGAGTTTGACGATGAGATGAATGCCATTTCTATCGAAGAAAAGCCGGCAGTTCCTAAGTCACATTTTGCTGTAACAGGCCTTTATTTTTACGACAATGATGTAGTCGAGATTGCTAAAAGCATTAAACCAAGTGCCAGAGGAGAGCTTGAGATTACTGATGTTAATAAAGCCTATTTAGAGCGTGGCGACCTATCGGTTGAGTTGATGGGACGTGGCTTTGCCTGGCTAGATACTGGCACTCATGAAAGCCTGCTGGAGGCTGCCCAATACATCGAGACAGTTCAACGCTTGCAAAACGCTCAGGTGGCCAACCTAGAGGAGATTGCCTATCGCATGGGTTATATCACTAAAGAAGATGTCTACCAGCTAGCGCAGTCGCTTAAGAAAAACGAATACGGGCAGTACCTGCTGCGGTTGATTGGAGAAGCTTGATGACAGAACAATTTTTTGATAAAGCCTTAGCCTGTCGGGAAATTGAAGCCATTCCTGGACTTTTGGAGTTTGATATCCCTGTTCGAGGGGACAATCGTGGCTGGTTTAAGGAAAATTTTCAAAAGGAAAAAATGATTCCTCTAGGCTTTCCTGAGCAGTTTTTTGCCGCAGGTAAGCTGCAAAACAATATTTCATTTTCGCGCAAGCATGTGCTTCGAGGCCTGCATGCAGAGCCTTGGGACAAGTACATCTCTGTTGCTGATGAGGGTAAGGTTCTTGGAGCTTGGGTTGATCTTCGTGAGGGTGATAGCTTTGGGCATACCTATCAAACAGTCATTGACGCTTCAAAGGGGATTTTTGTCCCTCGAGGTGTTGCTAATGGCTTTCAAGTACTGACTGATAAGGTGGCTTATACCTATCTGGTCAATGATTATTGGGCGCTTGAGCTCAAGCAAAAATATGCCTTTGTTAATTATGCTGACCCAAGCCTTGGGATTGCGTGGGAAAGTCTTGAACAAGCAGAGGTTTCAGAAGCAGATAAAAGCCATCCCTTCCTAGAGGCCGTTAAGCCTTTGAGACAAGAAGATTTATCATAATTAGCATTTGAAATAAGCTATGGCTTTTGATGGGAGTGTCTCTGTATCCTTCTGATAGGAAGGACCTTATGGATGGTAGGAGCAATGAGGTGAGGCAGCTTAGTCGCTGTTTTCACTGGTAACTGAGCTTGCCTGTCGGATTAAGCTGCATTTTGAGTGCTGATAGCTGAAAACAAAGGAAAAGAAAAAACATGTCTGAATATAAAAACATTATTGTTACCGGTGGCGCTGGCTTTATCGGTTCAAACTTCGTACATTATGTTTACAACCATCACCCAGAGGTTCACGTAACTGTTTTGGATAAGCTCACCTACGCTGGCAATCGTGCCAACCTTGAGGAGATTTTGGGTGATCGCGTGGAGTTGGTTGTTGGTGACATTGCTGATGCTGAATTGGTAGATAAGCTGGCCGCTAAGGCAGATGCTATTGTCCACTATGCTGCTGAAAGCCACAATGATAATTCACTCAATGACCCAAGTCCATTTATTTACACGAACTTCGTTGGGACTTATACACTCTTAGAGGCGGCTCGTAAATATGATATTCGCTTCCATCATGTGTCCACTGATGAGGTTTATGGGGATCTGCCACTGCGTGAGGATTTGCCAGGTCATGGTGAGGGGCCAGGTGAAAAATTCACCGCTGATACTAACTATAATCCGTCGTCACCTTATTCATCAACCAAGGCAGCCTCTGATTTGATTGTTAAGGCCTGGGTTCGCTCCTTTGGCGTGAAGGCAACCATTTCAAACTGTTCAAATAATTATGGTCCCTACCAGCATATCGAGAAATTTATCCCTCGTCAGATCACTAATATCTTGTCTGGTATCAAGCCAAAATTGTATGGTGAAGGAAAGAATGTTCGTGACTGGATTCACACCAATGACCACTCAACTGGTGTTTGGGCCATTTTGACCAAGGGACGTATTGGTGAGACCTACCTTATTGGAGCTGACGGCGAAAAAAATAATAAGGAAGTGCTGGAATTAATCCTGGATAAAATGGGGCAGCCTAAGGACGCTTATGACCATGTAACGGATCGTGCAGGCCACGATTTACGCTATGCTATTGATTCGACAAAGCTTCGTCAGGAGCTTGGCTGGGAGCCACAGTTTACTGATTTTTCAGAAGGACTTGAGCAAACGATCCAATGGTATACTGATCATCAGGATTGGTGGCGTTCCGAAAAAGAAGCAGTTGAAGCCAATTACGCTAAGACACAGGAAGTGATTCGTTAAATAGTGATAAGTCTTGATGAGTCAGCAGACGTTGCCTTATCAAGGCTTTTTTGCTAGTACAGGGCTAAGAGTTGTAGTGATTGTGGTTTTCTTGTTTGATGTGCTTAAATGATAAAATGATGGCATATTTCTCAGAGATTGGTATAATAGTAACAACTAAACAAAGGAAGGGTATGAATGACTAAGTTAGCAACGATTTGTTATATTGATAACGGTGAGGCTTTATTGCTGCTGCATCGCAACAAGAAGGAAAATGATGTTCACCAAGGTAAGTGGATTTCAGTTGGTGGCAAATTAGAGCCAGGCGAATCTCCTGATGACTGTGCCAGACGTGAAATTTTAGAGGAAACTCACCTGCTGGTAAAAGCAATGGACTTTAAGGGAGTGATTACCTTTCCTGATTTTACACCAGGGCATGATTGGTATACTTACGTGTTTAAGGTGACAGACTTTGAAGGTGACTTAATTGCTGATGAGGAGTCCAGAGAAGGGACCCTAGAATGGGTTCCCTATGATCAGGTGCTGGAAAAGCCAACCTGGGAGGGAGATTACGACATTTTCAAGTGGATACTGGAAGACCGGCCGTTTTTTTCTGCTAAATTTAGGTATGATGACCACAACAAGCTAGTGGAAAAAACAGTCACCTTTTATTAAGTCAACTAACCTAAAAGCTCTCATCAGAATGATGCCACAATTAAGAAAGGACGATACCATTAATGTCATTGCATTCTAAGCCTAATCATCATGATAGTCTATTTTACAAATGGTTTTTAAATAATCAGGCGGTGATGGTTTTGTTAATCACGCTGCTGGTTTTTCTGACTATTTTTGTCTTTACAAAAATATCCTTCCTCTTTACACCGATCTTGTCATTTTTGGCCATTATCATGCTGCCGCTGGTTATCTCAACTATCCTGTATTATTTGACCAAGCCATTAGTTGATATGGTTGAGAAGCTAGGTCCAAATCGCACAGCCTCTATTTTTATTGTCTTTGGCTTAGTAATTCTCCTATTTTTCTGGGCTATTTCTGGCTTTATCCCTATGATTCAAGACCAGCTAAGGAGCTTTGTCGAAGACCTTCCCAAATATGTTGCCAAGGTCAATCTAGAGGCTAATAAGCTACTTGAAAACGAATGGCTGGTTAGCTACAGGTCCAACCTGCAGGATATGCTGACTAGTATGAGCCAAAAGGCTCTAGATTATGCGCAAAGCTTCTCTAAAAATGCTATTGATTGGGCAGGAAATTTTGCTGGAGCTATTGCCCGTATTACTGTTGCAATCATCATGTCACCTTTTATTCTCTTTTATTTTCTGCGTGACAGTGGCCATATGAAAAATGGTTTGGTCAATGTGCTTCCGATTAAGCTGCGCCAGCCTATGGCACGTGTCTTAGGAGAAATCAACAAGCAATTATCTGGCTATGTGCAGGGACAGGTGACCGTTGCGATTGTGGTTGGTCTCATGTTTTCAGTGATGTTTAGCCTTGTTGGTTTGAACTATTCTATTACCTTTGGTATTATTGCAGGCTTTCTTAATATGATTCCTTATCTGGGGAGCTTTTTAGCCATGATTCCTGTAGTGATTATGGGAATGGTGCAAGGACCCTTGATGCTGATCAAGGTGTTGATTATTTTTGTTATTGAACAAACGATTGAAGGACGTTTTGTCGCGCCGCTAGTGCTTGGAAATAAGCTGAGCATTCACCCGATTACCATTATGTTTTTATTATTGACAGCAGGGTCAATGTTTGGGGTCTGGGGTGTCTTTCTTGTCATTCCAGTTTATGCTTCTGTTAAGGTTGTTGTGAAGGAGCTATTTGATTGGTACAAGGATATTACAGGCCTGTATGAGGAAGAGCCTACAGAAGCTGAGAGGGTCGCTGAAGATGTTAAATAGTGAAAAAATGATTGCCTCACTAGAGCAACAGGATTTAGAGCAGGCAGAAAGCTATTTTCAAAGAGCCTTGCAGGAGGACGATGCTGAGACCTTGTTGGCTTTGGCAGAATACCTAGAGAGTATTGGTTTTTTACTGCATGCTAAGACGATTTATTTGCAGGTCTGTGAGGCTTATCCGGAGGTCAATATTAATCTTGCTCAGATTGCAGCTGAGGATAATGTCATTGAAGAGGCCTTTATGTACCTTGATAGGATTCCAGAGGATAGTGCTGATTATTTGTCTGCTCTGCTCGTCATGGCTGATCTTTATGATTTGGAGGGGCTAACTGATGTGGCGCGTGAGAAGCTACTTCAAGCAGCTGAATTGAGTCAGGAGCCGATAGTGATCTTTGGCTTAGCCGAAATCGAGATGTCTCTGGAGCACTTTAGCGAGGCTATTGAGCAATATGCTAGGCTTGATAATCGTCACATTCTTGAGCTGACAGGTATCTCAACCTACCAGCGCATAGGGCGTGCCTATGCTTATTTAGGGAAATTTGAAGCTGCTGTAGAGTTTCTTGAAAAGGCTCTTGCCATTGAGTATGACGATGAGACAGTGTTTGAGCTGGCGACGATTTTATATGATCAGGCTGCTTACCAAAAGGCCAATCTCTATTTCAAGCAATTAGAAACGATGAATGCAGACTTTTTAGGCTACGAGTACCCCTATGCCATGAGCTTGCGTGAGGAGCATCGGACAGAAGAGGCCTTACGCCTAGTTCAGCAGGGTCTGCGTAAAAATGCCTTTGACCCCCAGCTGCTGTTGCTTGCTTCACAGCTTGCCTTTGAATTGCATGATCCAGCTGGCTCAGAGCGGTATTTGCTCAGGGCCAAGGAAGTAGCTGTTGATGACGAAGAGGTCATCATGCGCTTATCTAGCCTGTACTTGGATATGGAGCGTTTTGAGGAGGTCATTGCTCTTGAGCATGAGGAGATTGATCATGTGCTAACTAAATGGAATCTTGCCAAGGCCTATCAGGCTCTGGAGCAGCAAGAAAAAGCCCTCACTATCTATAAAGATATCGAAGGAGACCTAAAAGAAAATCCTGACTTTTTACAGGATTATGCTTATTTATTAAGGGAATTCGGCTATACTGATCAAGCAGTTAAGCAGGCAAAAAGGTATTTGCAGCAGGTTCCAGATGATATTCATATGCAAGGCTTCTTAGATGATTTGAGAGATGATTAACAAGTAATGATAAAAAAGCCGCAGCTTTAAGACTGGACCTATCTCCAAGTGTGAGGCTGTAGCTTTTTTATCTTTATTGCTGTAGTCCTATGAGGAAGAGGCTGAAGGGGAGCACTTCATGGCTTGAATCTTGCTTTCTATAGGTGTCACTCTTAGTGTCTTTTGTCCTGTATAGGTGACAAAGCCAGGCTTTGCACCACTTGGCTTGTGCAGCTTTTTGGCTTCAATCATGTCCACCTGAACGAGATTGGAAAGTCTTGCTTTAGAATAATAGGCCGCCAATTCAGCAGCATCAGTTTTGACCTCGTCGCTTGGGCTTAGATTGTCCTTAATGATCACATGGCTGCCGGGAATATCCTTAGCATGAAACCAGAGCTCGCCTTTTTTGGCCATTTTAAAGGTTAATTCCTCATTTTGCAGATTGTTACGTCCGACCATAATAATTGTTTTGCCATCTGAAGCCAGGTATTGCTCTGGCTTTTTACGTTTGTGGTGCTTGTTATGCTTACGGCTTTTCACAAAGCCAGCCTGAATAAGCTCTTCTCGAATGTCCTCAATTTCATCAATCGTTGCCTGAGATAGATTGTAATCAACGCTTTCAAAATAAGCGATGGTTTGTTGCGTGTCAGCGATGAGACCTGAGAGGTGCTTGACAGCTTCTTTTAATTTTTGATATTTTTTAAAATAGCGTTGGGCATTTTGATTGGGAGTCAACGCCTTATCAAGTGCAATGGTTATTTTTTGGCCGGTATAGTAGTTATCAAGCTCAACTGAATCCTGGTCATTTGGCACCAGGCTCAGATAGGTTGTTAAGAGCTCACCCTTTTGGCGAAAGTCCTCCGCATTTTCAGTGGCTAGCAGCTCAGCCTCTTGCTTAATCAGTTTGCTGCGATTTTTTTCCAATTCGTTTTGAACGCGGTGGATCAGGTCACTGGCCTGCTGGTTGATACGATCTCTCTCAGCCTTGTCATGATAATAATAATCTAGCAGCTGAGATAGATTCTGGAAGGTCTTCAGTGTGTTTGAGAAGGCAACTGGAGCAAAGGAGGTCTGAGTTAGACTTGGCTGACTAGGTCTTTGAAAAAAGTCTCTAAACCGTTTTAGCTTATCAGTTGTCAGGAGACTGGATAGCTCTTGTGCGGTATCTCGGCCAAGCCCTTGGAAATGCTTTTGAAGATTTTTAGCAGATAACTCCTGTGTTTGCAGGACTTCAAATAAAGCGATATCTGAGATCGTAAAAGGATTGACAGCAGTTGTTTTCGGAGGCTCGATATAGGCTGATCCTGGTAAAATAGTCCGGTAGGAATTTTGGGAAAAGCCGACGTGCTTGATAGACTCGATAATTTTGTTTTCATGACGGTCAACCAGAATAATATTGCTGTGCTTGCCCATAATTTCGATGATCAATGTCGTCTTTATGGCATCGCCAATCTCATTTTTGTTAGAGACGGTCATTTCGATGATGCGGTCATTATCAATCTGCTCAAAGCCTTCAATGATAGCTCCTTGAAGGTATTTGCGCATGATCATGGTAAAGGTATTGGGAAATTGAGGATTTTGAAAGTCTGTTTGGGTCAGTTGAATGCGTCCAAAAACCGGATGAGCTGAGAGCAAGAGCTTGTAAGTTTGGCGATGGTTACGGATAGTCAGAACCAACTCATTATCAAAGGGTTGATTGACTTTTTGAATGCGCCCATTAACAATACTATGGTTGAGCTCTTGAGTTAAATGATGTAAGAAAAAGCCGTCAAATGACATGGTTTCTCCCTCCTGAGTTCTAATTCTTTCATTATACCACAAAAAATAATGGAAAAATATGTTCAAATGCTCTTGTATTTTTGAGCTTTTAGGTTATAATGTAAAAAAACAAGAAAGGAAATCCAAGATGAAGCAAACACAGCATATGATAAATTGGCAAAGCTGGCATAGATAAAGTTGTGTTTATGGGTTAGCATAGATACGACTTTTAGAGTACTTCTAAAAAGGTATCTATGCGCTGACATTGGATTTCAAAAAAAGCGCCTAGTAGCTGATTACTAAGCGTTTTTTCTTTTTGTGAGTACTCTAAATGTTAGCAACGGAGTAAGAATGGAAATTAAGAGGTAGAACATGAAACATAAAGGTCTTATCGTAACAGTCATTGCACTCTTTTTAATGGTTGCTGCTTCGCTAGTGCTAAAAGAGGGCAAAAAACAGCCACAGTTAGCCAGCAAGCGTGTGGTTAAGGTTGGTATATTGCAGCTGGTTACTCATGAGGCGCTTGACCAGATTGCACAGGGCATTAAAGACGAGCTAAAGAAGCATCATCAGCCAGAGCAAAAGGTCAGCATTACCCTTATGAATGCAGAAGGAGATCAAAGTAAGATTCAGACCATGAGCAAGCAGCTGGTCAAAACAAACGATATTGTTGTTGGCATCGCAACGCCTGCAGCTCAAGGATTAGCAGCAGCAACCAAGACTATCCCGGTTGTGATGTCAGCTATTTCTGATCCAGTTGGTGCTAAATTAGTCAAGCACTTAGACAGGCCTGAGGCAAATGTTACTGGCTTATCAAATAAGGTTCCTGTTCGACAGACGGTTGATCTGATCAAGGAGATGACCCCTCAGGTCAAAAGGGTCGGTGTCCTTTATGCAAGCAGTGAGGACAATTCAATATCACAGGTCAAGGACTTTACAGCTCTTGCAGAAAAGCAAGGCTTGGAGGTTCTAGCTTACGCTGTCCCCTCAACAAATGAGGTTACCACGACCATGTCTGTGATGACTGAGAAGGTAGATGCTGTTTTTATCCCACAGGATAATACTATTGCCAGTGCTTTTTCAGCGGTGATTGTTGCCTCAAATGCAGCACAGCTTCCGGTCTACTCAAGTGTTGATACAATGGTTGAGCAAGGGAGTCTTGCTTCTATTTCACAAAGTCAATACCAATTAGGGGTTGAGACAGCTAGGCAGGTGCTGCAGCTTATGGCTGGAAAAGAGGTATCAGAGGTTCCTGTCGAGGTAGTTGATGACGGTAAGCCATTTTTAAATCTAAAGGCAGCAAGGGATTTAGGTCTTATGATCTCAAAAGACCTGCTGAAGCGTTCTGACCTTACAGGTAAGCAATAGAAAAGGAGTTCATATGATTATTTCATCTGTATCACAAGGCTTGTTATGGGGAATTCTTGGCTTGGGGATTTACCTGACCTTTAGAATATTGAATTTCCCAGATATGACAACAGAAGGGTCCTTTCCTTTAGGAGGTGCTGTAGCAGTAACTCTGCTCAATCTCGGTTTAAATCCTATCCTGGCTACTCTGGCTGCTATGCTGGCGGGTGCCTTGGCAGGCTTCGCCACAGGCCTGTTATACACAAAAGGAAAGATACCAACACTTCTTGCCGGCATACTAGTCATGACCTCCTGCCATTCCATTATGCTTATGGTTATGGGCAGGGCCAATTTGGGCTTGCATGATATCAAGCGCATTCAGGACTACCTTCCCTTTGCAGCTGACACCAATGTGTTGGTAGCTGGTTTGGTTGTAGCTACATTGGTGATTTTTTTGTTAATGTATTTTCTTTACACCAATATTGGTCAGGCTTATATTGCCACAGGAGATAATCGGGATATGGCTAAGAGCTTTGGGATTCATACTGATCGTATGGAGCTTATGGGCTTAGCGATCTCTAATGCCTTGATAGCCTTATCTGGTGCCTTGGTTAGTCAGCAAGATGGCTATGCTGATGTTTCAAAGGGGATTGGTGTGATTGTAATTGGCCTTGCGAGTATTATTGTTGGTGAGGTTTTATATTCTACAGGCCTAACCCTGCTTGAGCGCTTGATAGCCATTGTGGTTGGTTCTATCCTGTATCAATTTTTAATCTCAGTAGTTATTGCTCTTGGCTTTAATACAAATTATCTTAAGCTATTTAGTGCCATTATATTAGCACTTTGCCTGATGGTGCCTGTGCTAAAAAAAGCAATTATTAAGGAGGCTAGCTTATCACGATGAGAAAAATTATTGAATTAATTCACGCTACTGTCGAAGTCAATAATGGCTTTGATGAGACTAAGGCTATTTTAGATGATGTTTCCTTGACCATTTATGAGCATGATTTTTTAACGATTCTTGGTGGGAATGGCGCTGGTAAATCAACCCTTTTTAATGTGATTGCTGGGACGCTATTGTTAAGCAAGGGTCAAATTAAGCTTTTAGGGCATGATGTGACGCACCTGCCAGCAGAAAAAAGAGCTAGCTACCTATCACGTGTTTTTCAGGATCCTAAAATGGGAACAGCACCTCGAATGACAGTAGCTGAAAACCTTTTGATTGCAAGGCAAAGAGGGGAAAGGCGAGGCTTGTCATCACGCAGGATTAGCCATTATATGGCAGACTTTGCTGACTTGGTCAAGCGAGTTGGAAATGGCTTGGAAAATCATCTGGAGACTCCGACTGGTCTCTTATCAGGCGGTCAAAGACAGGCCCTTAGCTTACTCATGGCAACCCTAAAAAGACCAGAGCTTTTACTATTAGATGAGCATACTGCAGCGCTAGACCCTAAGACCAGCCAAGCCTTAATGGCCTTGACTGATGATTTTGTAGCTAAGGATCGCTTGACAGCCTTAATGATAACGCATCACATGGAGGACGCTCTTAACTATGGTAATCGCCTGATTGTGATGAAAAATGGTAAAATCATTCAAGACCTTGATCAGAAGAGAAAATCTCAAATGACCATTGCTGATTATTACCAGCTTTTTGACTAAAATAAATACTCTAAAAGCCATTGGAATGAAAGCCTTCCCTTGGCTTTTTTGATAATCTATTGAAAAGATTGAGAAAGTCTCAAGGCAATTTGAGGTAATAAGCCCTAAAATATGATATACTGTAAAAGAGTGCAGCTTAGCTGCAAGACAGTAATTCGACTTACCCAGTAAGGACCGTTTGTAATAACTAATATAAAAAAAGGAGTATCATGACTGATATAAACATTATTGCATTAGGAGGCGTACGTGAGTACGGGAAAAACTTCTATCTAGTAGAGATTAACGATTCCATGTTCATTTTGGATGCTGGCTTGAAATACCCTGAAACAGAACAGCTAGGTGTAGATTTGGTAATTCCAAGTCTTGATTATGTAATTGAAAACAAGGACAAGGTTCAGGGAGTCTTTTTAAGTCATGGGCATGCTGATGCTATCGGAGCTTTGCCTTACCTGTTGGCGGAGGTTCCAGTGCCAGTATTTGGTTCAGAATTGACCATCGAGCTAGCAAAATTGTTTGTCAAGGCCAATAATAGCACCAAGAGATTTAAGAATTTCCATGTGGTCGACAGTGACACAGAAATTGAATTTAAAGATGGCTTGGTTTCCTTCTTTAAGACAACACATTCTATTCCTGAAAGTTTAGGCGTGGTTATTGGAACCGATAAGGGGAATATTGTCTATACAGGTGATTTCAAGTTTGACCAGGCTTCGCGTGAGGGCTATCAGACAGACCTAGCTCGCTTGGCAGACATTGGAAAAGAAGGGGTGTTAGCCCTATTAGCTGACTCGGCCAATGCCACAAGCAATGAGCAGACTGCCAGCGAAGCTGAGGTTGGCGAGGAGATGGATAAGGTGATTGCTCATGCCGACGGGCGGATTATTATTGCAGCTGTCGCTTCAAATCTTGTTCGTATCCAGCAGGTCTTTGATTCTGCAGCAGCCTATAGCAGGCGAGTGGTACTGACAGGTACTGACGCTGAAAATATTGTCAGAACAGCACTTCGTCTTAAAAAGCTAGTGATTGCTGATGAAAAGCTATTAATCAAGCCAAAGGATATGTCTAAGTTTGAGGATCACGAATTGATTGTTCTGGAGGCTGGACGTATGGGTGAGCCGATTAATAGCCTACAGAAAATGGCAATAGGGCGTCATCGCCACGTGCAAATCAAGGACGGAGATCTGGTTTACATTGTCACAACGCCAAGCGCTGCCAAGGAAGCAATGGTTGCTCGTGTTGAAAACCTTATCTATAAAGCAGGTGGCTCTGTTAAGCTCATCACGCAGCATTTACGTGTTTCTGGACATGCCAATGCGCGTGACCTGCAGCTGATGATTAATCTCGTCAAACCAAAATACCTGTTCCCGATTCAAGGTGAATACCGCGATCTAGCTGCTCATGCTCATTTAGCTGAGGAGGCTGGTATACTACCTGAAAATATTCATATTATGAAGCGTGGTGACATCATGGTGCTTGATGAGGATGGCTTCTTACACGAGGGTGCGGTTCCTGCTAGTGATGTGATGATTGATGGAAATGCCATTGGTGATGTTGGCAATATTGTTTTGAGAGACCGTAAGGTCTTATCAGAGGACGGTATTTTTATTGTTGCGATCACAGTATCTAAAAAGGAAAAACGTATTATCTCTAAGGCTAAGGTCAACACTCGCGGATTTGTCTATGTGAAAAAGAGCAGAGATATTTTACGAGAAAGTGCTGAATTGGTCAACACAACAGTTGGCAATTATCTGCAAGGGGATCATTTTGATTGGAGTGAATTGAAAGGCTCTGTTAGAGAGGAGCTCTCAAGGTTTTTATTTGAGCAGACCAAGCGTCGGCCAGCTATTCTTCCGGTTGTTATGGAGGTCCGTTAATACAGATACAGCCCTGCCTAAAAGCTGGTCAAATAGGATCTGGCTTTTAGGTCTTAAGAGTGGGCTTTCCTTATGCTTTGGTGATATTAAAAAGGAGGTGAGCTGATGGCAAGCATTAGCATTGAGTATCATTCAGAGATCTTGGCTATGGAAAGACATGTCAAGGTGATCTACCCTGATCAGTCTGAGCTTAGCCCAGAAGAGCAAGGCTACCAAGATATTCCAGTTCTTTATCTGTTACATGGTATGGGAGGAAATGAAAATTCCTGGCAAAAGCGGACTAATATTGAAAGGCTGCTTCGCCATACCAATTTAATCGTGGTGATGCCATCGACTGATTTAGGCTGGTATACCGATACCACCTACGGTATGAATTATTACCAAGCTATTGCAGAGGAACTTCCTCGGCTATTAGCTTCTTTCTTTCCTAATATGACCACTAAGCGTGAAAAAACCTTTGTTGCTGGGCTGTCAATGGGAGGCTATGGTGCCTTTAAATGGGCCTTAAAAAGCAATCGCTTTTCCTATGCTGCTTCCTTTTCTGGGGCCTTGCATTTTTCGCCGGAAATGCTATTACAGCAAGGTATAGGTGAGCTGCCTTATTGGCAGGGTGTTTTTGGAGATTTGAATGCTCCTGATATCAAAAAGCATTATTTGACAAGTATAGCAGCAGAAAGTGATGGTCAAACCCAGCTATACGCTTGGTGTGGCTATGAGGACTTTTTGTTTGAAGCCAATGAAAAGGCAGTTGCTGAGTTGAGAAGGCTTGGCTTGACTATTGATTATCGTAAGGATCATGGCAGGCACGAATGGTATTATTGGAATCAGCAGCTAGAGGCCCTATTAGATTGGCTGCCGATTGCTTACCACAAGGAAGAAAGGCTATCCTAAACGAAAGAATTTAGGCTTATTACGATGAAAAAACTACTGACTATCCTCTTATGCCTCCCAAAGCTTCTGCTGAAGCTTGTCTGGCAGCTTGTCAGAGGCTGTTTGCAGACCCTAATAGTATTGGTATTGCTTATTTTTGGTTTGATTTATTATTCGAACCATAGTGATTCCTCACTGGCTAATAGCATTTCAAGCATAACTGAGCAGGTGGTGCGATTGTTGGATACGCTAACAGGTCAACCCACTGGTTTTTCAAGCAGCAGTTTGTCTCATCAGATAAATACCACTAAGGGTGATAAGCGATGTTAGCCTAAGGCTTATGTCTTTAGCTTGTTGATGAGTCTTATCTTACCTGTAAAAATAACTAAAAGTGCCCCCCAAAAGGGCATTTTTTTGCTACAATAAGGGTATGATTATATTACAAGGAAATAACATTGAGCGCTCTTTTTCAGGAGAGGTGCTTTTTCAAAACCTATCGCTGCAGGTTGGTGAACGTGATCGCATTGCCTTGGTTGGGCCAAATGGTGCTGGCAAATCAACCCTTCTTAAGATTTTAGTTGGAGAAGAAGAGCCAACTAGCGGTGAGGTTAGTCGAAAAAGGGACTTAACCCTATCTTATTTGGCACAAAATAGCCGATTTGAGTCTGACAAGACCATTTATCAGGAAATGCTAAAGGTATTTGCTGAATTGAGGGTTGATGAGCAGCGACTAAGGCAAATGGAGGCTGATATGGCCAGTCGATCAGGGCAAGCTCTGGACCAGCTCATGTCAGACTATGACCGGCTGTCAGAAAGCTTTCGCTTGCGAAATGGCTTCACCTATGAGTCAGATATTCGAGCTATTTTAAATGGCTTTAAGTTTGACGAAAGCATGTGGGAAATGAAAATCTCAGAGCTTTCTGGTGGGCAAAATACCCGTTTGGCCCTGGCAAAAATGCTACTAGAAAAGCCAGAGCTATTGGTGCTTGATGAGCCGACCAACCATTTAGATATTGAAACCATTGCCTGGCTGGAGCATTATCTGGTAAATTATCAGGGAGCCTTGATCATTGTCAGTCATGACCGCTATTTCTTGGATAAGGTCGCAACCATCACACTTGATCTGACTAAAAATAGCTTAGACCGCTATGTTGGTAATTACTCACGCTTTATTGATTTAAAGGCTGAAAAGCTTGCAGCAGAAGAGAAGCATTATGACAAGCAGCAAAAAGAGATTGCTAAGCTAGAGGATTTTGTCCAAAAAAACATTGTTCGAGCGTCAACGACCAAGCGTGCTCAGGCAAGACGCAAGCAGCTAGAAAAGCTAGAACGCTTAGACAAGCCAAGTAGCTCTCGCAAATCAGCTAGTATGACTTTTCAGATTGATAAGCCCTCAGGAAATGTTGTTTTGCAGGTGACAGACGCCGCTATTGGCTACAATGACCATATTTTAGCTGAGCCAATTCATCTAGATGTCCGTAGGTTAGATGCAATCGCTATTGTTGGGCCAAATGGTATTGGCAAGTCAACCCTACTCAAATCCATTATTGGAGAGATTCCTTTGATTAAAGGGACATGCCATTATGGGACTAATGTTGAAACAGGCTATTATGACCAAACGCAATCTCATCTGACTGGTAGTAATTCTGTATTGGAGGAGCTTTGGCGTGATTTCCCAACGACAGCTGAGCTTGAGATCCGCAGCCGCTTAGGTGCCTTTCTCTTTTCTGGTGAGGACGTCAAAAAGTCTGTGGCCATGCTATCTGGGGGCGAAAAGGCTCGGCTGCTCTTAACAAAATTATCTATGAAAAAGGACAATTTTCTGATTCTAGATGAGCCAACCAACCACCTGGATATTGATAGCAAAGAGGTTCTAGAAAATGCCTTGATTGACTTTGATGGGACCTTGTTGTTTGTTAGTCATGACAGGTATTTTATCAACCGAGTGGCCACTAAGGTTTTAGAAATAACTGAAGCAGGCTCAACACTCTATCTGGGGGACTACGACTATTATGTAGAAAAAAAGGCAGAGCGGGAGGAATTAGCCCGTCTAGCTGCTGCAGATCACGTAGTAGAGACTGATGTAGCAGAAGCTGCTGTAACTGATTATCAGCTTCAAAAGGCCAGCCAAAAGGAATACCGTCGCTTAACAAGGCGCTTTGAGGAGATTGAGCAGACCTTAGAAGGGCTAGAAGCACAGGCTAAGGCTATAGAAGCTCAAATGCTAGTATCAAATGATACGACTCAACTGATAGACTGGCAAAAAGAGTTGGATCAGCTTAATCAGAAACAGGAGACCTTGCTGCTGGAGTGGGAGGACATTGCAGGACAGCTGGAGTAGCCTGGTGAGATAATGAAATTGCCTTGCTATTCTTGGGTAGTGCAAGGTAGCAGGCTTTTCTTAGAGGATTATAATTAGAGCCTGAGTCTAATGTCTTAAAGCTTTTAAATGTCTGATTTTCAGGTAAAATCAGGCATTTTTAGTTATGCGATTTTTAGTTCATTTCGCCTCTATCGGAGCGAGGCAAGCAAAGCGTTCGTTTGGTAGGTGATCATGATTGTGCTAGAAGAAACAGGTCATTTAGAGCCTATTTTCCTCTTAAAGAGTGATGATATTTCTGACTATCAAAGTCAATAGGTGCTTGACCTCCCTGAATAAACACTGACTCATTTTTCAATCTGTTATATATAAATGTAACAGATGCTATAACAATCTAGCTTGTGAAACCACAAACTAAAACGTCTTAAAAAAGCTTTTATAGTCACAAAGAAAGCGATTAAAATCCTTGCAAATTGTGAAGAAAAGTTTTATGATTAGGAAGTAATATGATAATATGGAGGCCGAAATGGTAACAGTTTCTAAAGAACAACATTTAGATATGTTCCTTAAAATGGAGCGTATTCGTGAATTTGATTCACGTATTAATAAGCTTGTCCGTCGTGGATTTGTGCAGGGCATGACACACTTCTCAGTTGGTGAGGAGGCAGCAAACGTTGGCGCTGTGGCACATTTGACCTATGATGATATTATTTTTTCAAACCACCGCGGGCATGGGCAATCTATTGCTAAAGATATGGACCTCAATAAAATGATGGCTGAGCTAGCCGGTAAGGTAACAGGTGTGTCAAAGGGACGCGGCGGCTCAATGCACTTGGCTGATTTTGAAAAAGGAAACTATGGAACAAATGGTATCGTTGGAGGTGGCTATGCCCTTGCGGTAGGTGCTGCCTTGACACAGCAATACAAGGGGACCAACAATATCGTTGTGGCCTTTTCTGGAGATGGCGCAACAAATGAGGGCTCCTTCCATGAGTCTGTCAATATGGCAGCAACTTGGAAGCTTCCTGTGATTTTCTTTATCATTAACAACCGCTATGGGATTTCCATGAGCATTAACAATGCCACAAATACACCTCACCTCTACACGCGTGCTGAGGCTTATGGTATTCCAGGCTTTTATTGTGAGGACGGCAACGATGTGATGGCAGTTTATGAAACCATGAGTAAGGCTGTTGAGCATGTTCGCGGTGGCAATGGTCCTGCTGTTGTTGAGGTTGAGTCTTACCGTTGGTTTGGTCATTCAACTGCTGATGCCGGCAAATACCGCACCAAAGAAGAGGTTGATGAGTGGAAGGAAAAGGACCCAATGCTTAAGTATCGCGCTTACCTAACAGGTGAAGGCATTGCTACAGATGAAGAATTAGATGCGCTTCAAGCACAGGTCAAGCAAGAAATTGATGACGCTTATGAGTTTGCACAAAATAGTCCAGATCCAGACATTTCTGTAGCCTTTGAGGACGTTTGGGTAGACTAGCTGATCTGCTAGCACATCGAGCAAAAATCTATTCACAGTAACATTGACAATTCTATTTTGTAAACATTAGGAGATAATAATGACAGAAACAAAATTAATGGCTTTGCGTGAGGCTATCAATCTTGCCATGACAGAGGAGATGCGCAAAGATGACACGATTTACCTTATGGGTGAGGACGTAGGTGTTTACGGAGGAGACTTTGGTACTTCTGTTGGCATGATTGAGGAATTTGGTGCCAAACGTGTCAAGGATACGCCGATTTCAGAGGCTGCTATTGCAGGTGCAGCGATTGGTTCAGCAATTACAGGGCTTCGTCCGATTGTTGACCTTACTTTTATGGACTTTATTACCATTGCACTTGATGCAATTGTTAATAATGGGGCAAAAAACAACTACATGTTTGGTGGTGGCTTGATCACGCCAGCAACTTTTCGTGTTGCTTCTGGCTCAGGAATTGGATCTGCAGCTCAGCATTCGCAATCTCTTGAGGCTTGGTTGACGCATATTCCTGGGATCAAGGTGGTTGCACCTGGAACTGCTAACGAAGCAAAGGGACTTTTAAAGTCAGCTATTCGTGATAACAATATTGTTATTTTCATGGAGCCTAAGGCCTTGTACGGTAAAAAAGAAGAGGTCAATCAGGATCCAGATTTTATATCCCACTTGGCAAGGGGGATATCAAGCGTGAAGGGACTGATGTAACCATTGTTTCCTATGGGCGTATGCTAGAGCGTGTCCTTCAGGCAGCCGAAGAGCTTGCAGCTGATGGTATTAATGTGGAGGTTGTTGATCCACGTACCCTTATCCCACTAGATAAGGAATTAATTATTAATTCTGTTAAGAAGACAGGGAAGCTTATGCTTGTTAATGATGCCTATAAGACTGGTGGCTTTATCGGTGAGATTGCAGCAATGGTCACTGAAAGTGAAGCCTTTGATTACCTTGATCACCCAATTGTGCGTCTTGCTAGTGAGGACGTACCAGTACCTTATGCACGTGTTCTTGAGCAAGCTATCTTACCAGATGTTGCTAAAATCAAGGCTGCTATTGTAAAAATGGTCAACAAGGGAAATTAGCATGGCAAAGGAAGTCTTAGCTTAGAGGCTTTCTTCATCAGGCTGATAAAACAGTATCCCTTTTTTCAGCAGCTGTATCTGGTCTTAAGATCATGGGCTGCGGGATTAAATGAAAGGAAATATATGGCTGTCGAAATTATTATGCCAAAGCTCGGTGTTGACATGCAAGAAGGCGAGATCATCGAGTGGAAAAAGCAGGAGGGTGACACTGTTAGCGAGGGTGACATTCTTCTTGAAATCATGTCAGACAAGACAAATATGGAGCTTGAAGCAGAGGATTCAGGTGTGCTTCTAAAAATCACTCGCCAGGCAGGTGAAACAGTCCCTGTCACTGAGGTTATCGGCTATATTGGTGCTGCAGGTGAATCTGTTGATAATAGTACTGCTTCAAGTGAGAAAACAACTGAAATTCCAGTACCAACATCAGCAGAAGCTAATACAACAACTGTACCGAAAGAAGCAGCCTCAACAGCGCCTCAGGTAGCATCAGTTGCCAATGCTCCAGCCTTCGGAGAAAAGGTACGCGCAACGCCAGCAGCTCGTAAAGCAGCTTCAGAAATGGGAATTGAGCTTAACCAAGTGCCAGGAACAGGACCAAAGGGCCGTATCCACAAAGAAGACGTTGAAGGCTTCAAAGGAGCTCAGCCTAAGGCAACGCCACTTGCTCGTAAGATAGCTGCCGACAAGGGAGTTGACCTTGCAGCGGTGGTCGGAACAGGTATTGGTGGCAAGATTACCAAGGAGGACATTTTGGCTGTGCTTGGCGCAGCAGCACCTGCTGTGGAAAAAGCATCTATTGCTGAAGAAAAGCCTGCTAAGGAGCTTCCAGAGGGTGTTGAAATTAAGAAGATGTCTGCTATGCGTAAGGCTATTTCAAAGGGTATGACACATTCCTACCTTACAGCACCAACCTTTACGCTTAATTATGACATTGACATGACCGAAATGATTGCCTTGCGCAAGAAGCTGATTGACCCAATCATGGCTAAAACAGGGCTAAAGGTTAGCTTTACTGACTTGATTGGTTTAGCCGTTGTTAAGACCTTGATGAAGCCAGAGCACGAATACATGAATGCGTCATTGATTAATGATGCTAATGATATTGAGCTTCATCGCTTTGTCAACCTTGGTATTGCTGTAGGACTTGATGATGGGCTAGTTGTGCCAGTTGTTCATGGTGCAGATAAGATGAGTCTCTCAGAGTTTGTCCTTGCTTCTAAGGACGTTATCAAAAAGGCTCAAGGAGGCAAGCTAAAGGCTACCGAAATGTCAGGCTCAACCTTCTCCATCACAAATCTGGGTATGTTTGGCACCAAAACCTTCAATCCAATTATCAATCAGCCTAATTCAGCTATTCTAGGTATTGGGGCAACCATTCCAACCCCAACAGTGGTCGATGGTGAGATTGTTGCACGTCCAATCATGGCAATGTGTCTGACAATTGACCACCGTCTGGTGGACGGCATGAATGGTGCTAAATTCATGGTTGATCTCAAAAAATTGATGGAAAATCCATTTGAACTGCTAATCTGATGACAGGCCTTATGGCCTGCGATGCAAAGAGAGCATATTTCAGAAACAAAGTAACGAAAAGATAATTCTTTAAAACTATAGAAAGGATCTGGAACGAGCTCGTAGTCACTAGCTATGAGCTAAATGCAGGGCTTTTAGCAGGCTTATGTTAGCCAGTGCTGATTGTTAAGGCATCTGATTGCATTTGAACGTTCCTTACAATATCATTATGGCTGTTGAAATTATTATGCCAAAGCTCGGTGTTGACATGCAAGAAGGCGAGATCATCGAGTGGAAAAAGCAGGAGGGTGACACTGTCAGCGAGGGTGACATTCTTCTGGAAATCATGTCAGACAAGACCAATATGGAATTAGAAGCAGAAGACTCAGGTGTGCTTTTAAAAATCATTCGCCAGGCAGGTGAGACAGTCCCTGTAACCGAAGTTATCGGCTACATTGGAGCTGCGGGTGAAGCTATCGATGTATCAAGCCCAGCAGCGGCTGATGTCAATGTTGCGCGTACAACCGAGGATTTACAGGCGGCTGGTCTTGAGGTGCCAAAGGCACCGGATCAAGGATCAGCGCCATCAGCACCAAAGGCAGAGCTTGCTGCTGATGAATATGACATCATTGTTGTCGGTGGCGGTCCTGCGGGTTACTACGCTGCTATTCGTGGTGCTCAGCTGGGCGGCAAGATTGCTATCGTTGAAAAATCTGAATTTGGCGGTACCTGCTTAAACGTTGGCTGTATCCCAACAAAAACCTACCTCAAAAATGCTGAAATCCTTGATGGCATCAAGATTGCAGCAGGACGCGGGATTAACCTTGCTTCAACCAACTATACTATTGACATGGATAAGACAGTTGACTTTAAAAATACGGTTGTTAAGACGCTAACAGGTGGGGTTCAAGGGCTTCTTAAAGCCAACAAGGTAACCATCTTTAATGGCCTTGGTCAGGTAAATCCTGATAAAACGGTTACCATTGGTGTGCAAACCATTAAAGGGCGCAATATTATTCTTGCGACAGGCTCTAAGGTCTCACGCATCAATATTCCAGGGATTGATTCTAAGCTTGTCTTGACATCTGATGATATTCTTGATTTGCGTGAAATGCCGAAATCACTTGCTGTTATGGGCGGTGGTGTTGTTGGTATTGAGCTTGGTCTTGTTTGGGCCTCTTACGGTGTAGAGGTTACAGTTATTGAAATGGCTGACCGCATTATTCCTGCCATGGACAAGGAGGTTTCACTGGAGCTTCAAAAAATCCTTTCTAAGAAAGGCATGACAATAAAGACCTCAGTTGGTGTCTCTGAGATTGTTGAAGCCAACAACCAGTTGACCTTGAAGCTTAATAATGGCGAAGAGGTTGTTGCTGAAAAGGCCTTGCTATCTATTGGACGTGTGCCACAGATGAATGGTCTTGAAAACCTCAACCTTGAAATGGACCGTAACCGCATTAAGGTTAATGACTACCAAGAAACGTCAATCCCAGGCATTTATGCACCGGGTGATGTTAACGGCACTAAAATGCTTGCCCACGCTGCTTACCGTATGGGTGAGGTGGCTGCTGAGAATGCCATGCATGGCAGCACAACACGTAAGGCTAACCTAAAATACACTCCAGCGGCGGTCTATACTCACCCTGAGGTCGCTATGGTTGGTTTAACTGAAGAGCAGGCTCGTGAGCAATATGGCGATGTTCTTATTGGTAAAAATAGCTTTACAGGAAATGGTCGTGCTATTGCGTCAAACGAGGCTCATGGCTTTGTAAAGGTTATTGCAGATGCTAAATACCATGAAATACTTGGTGTTCACATCATTGGTCCAGCAGCCGCTGAAATGATCAATGAAGCAGCCACAATCATGGAGGCTGAGCTAACAGTTGATGAATTGCTATTGTCAATTCATGGACACCCAACCTTCTCAGAGGTGATGTACGAAGCCTTTGCAGATGTGCTTGGCGAAGCCATTCATAACCCACCAAAACGTAAAAAATAAGCTAGCTATATAGCTGCGATAAAAAAGGGCTGGGAAAAAGATTTCTCAGCTCTTTCGTTGATACAAGGAAGGCTCTTTAAGTTAGATCAAGCTTTACTGCTAGCTTGCAGATGGTTCTTGATTGAGGAAGCATTTACTAGTTCCCTTGCTTTTGCTAGCCTCTTTTAGCTTGTCTTTTGTAAGAGTTTCCATTAGAATAAAGAATAGAATATGATAACGATTATCGCTATAGGAGATAGAAATGAAATACATTGTTAATAAGAGCCACAACCCTGCCTTTAACATTGCTCTAGAGGCTTATGCCTTTAGAGAATTGGTTGATGAGGATGAATTGTTTATCCTCTGGATCAATGAGCCGGCTATTATTATTGGTAAGCATCAAAATACCATTCAGGAAATCAACAAGGAGTACATCGAACAGCATGGTATTCATGTGGTTCGTCGCTTGTCTGGCGGTGGTGCAGTTTACCATGATCTCAATAACCTTAACTACACGATTATTTCCAATAAAACAACAGAAGGAGCCTTTGATTTTAAAACCTTCTCACAGCCAGTTATTGAGACCTTGGCTGATTTAGGAGTTAAGGCTAATTTTACAGGTCGCAATGACATTGAAATTGATGGCAAGAAAATCTGTGGCAATGCTCAAGCCTATTATAAGGGACGTATGATGCATCATGGCTGTCTCTTGTTTGATGTGGATATGACTGTTCTTGGTGATGCGCTCAAGGTCAGTAAGGATAAGATTGAGTCCAAAGGAGTCAAATCTGTACGAGCCCGCGTGACCAATATTTTAAATGAGCTGCCAGAAAAAATCAGCGTAGAAGCATTTTCAGACAAGATTTTGGTTAAAATGAAGGAGACCTATCCAGACATGACAGAATACGTCTTGTCAGAGGACGAGCTGGCTAAGATTCAACAATCGGCTGAGGAGCAATTTGGGAGCTGGGATTGGACCTATGGAAAGGCACCTGAATACACGATTGAACGTAATGTTCGCTACCCTGCCGGTAAAATCTCAACCTTTGCTAATGTTGAAAATTCTGTTATTAAGAATCTTAAGATCTACGGTGATTTCTTTGGTATTAAGGACGTGCAGGATATTGAAAGCCTACTCATTGGTTGCAAATACGAGTATGCTGATGTGCTTGAGCGTCTTCAAACCATTGATACAACACAATATTTCTCACGTATGACAGTAGAAGAGGTGGCAAAGGCCATTGTTGCCTAATGCAAAAAGAAGCTGGTTTGGCTTTTTGTAATGAACAGTGAGATAGAAAAAAGCCACATGACGCCCCCTATCAAATGGGTATCATGTGGCTTTTAGTGTGTTACTTTAGTTTTTTGTGTCCTTTGGTACCAGACACATAGATCTCCTGCTATGTGTCTGCATATCGGTACTTATCCCTAAAAACGTTAAATGTGTTGCAAGGCTTTTGGGTTAATCTTTTTGAGAGTATCTTATAGCAGGATTCAATCTTTGCTACCGAAACAGACTCAGCACAAACAAGCTAGACCTACCCCTAGATCGCTGAACCAAGTAGGGCGTCCCCTCTAGCCTGTCTATGCAGTGACAGTAGAGCTGCACAGACATATGGTCATAGCCATTTTGTTACTGTGCTAGCACTTTTTTGGGGTTATCTCGCTTGATCAGCACGACAGACGCATGAAAGATGTTTAGTAAGGACAGAAAGCTTTCTGTCTTTCAATGTTCAGTTATTGCAAGAATATGTCTTATCTTTTATGGATTTTATGATAGGAAAAACATTGAGGGTGTCTATTTAAATCTATATTTTCATTCGGGAATAACTGTTTTGCATGTCTGTTGTGGTTTAATCAGGCTATGAGAAGGACTTAACTGTCAAAGCTAGCCTTGCTTTTAACATCAGCGTATTCCTCTGAGGTCTCATGCTGTAAGATCTTATCATAGGCCGCTAAGGAAACAGTCGAGCCATATTTTTCTTTGAGAGCAGTTGTGACTAGGCGATAGGCCAGGCTGACATTACGCGAAAGGATTGGTCCATGAAAGTAGCTGCCGTAAACGTTTTTATAGTGGACGCCCTCAGTTTGGTCCTCTTTATTATTACCATTTCCATAAATGACACGTCCAAGAGGCTTTTCATCGTCAGATAAAAAGGTCCGTCCTTGATGATTTTCAAAGCCATAGTAGGTTTCGTCAAAGTCATCATTGTGAATTTTAATGCCTCCGATAAAGCGGTTATTATCTTGGTTTAAGGTATAATGTCCCATAACCCCAATGCCATTGATTTTAAGGCCATTGGCTTGAATATAGTACTGTCCCAGCAGCTGAAAGCCACCACAAATGGCAAGGAGTACCTTATTTTGGTGAATATAGGCTGCTAAGGCCTCTTTTTTTGATGGCAAATCTCTAGCAACAATGGCTTGCTCATAATCTTGACCACCACCAAAGAAAACAATGTCATAATCATCTTGGTCAAAGGTATCCCCAATGGATACAATATCAACTCTAACCTTAGCGCCTAGCTTTTCAGCGACATACTTCAACATCAAGACATTGCCGTTATCGCCATAGGTATTCATCAAATTACCATAAAGGTGAGCAATATGAAGGTCGTATTGATAATCGCGATTTTCCGGAGATTGTAGCGAGGTATAGGTCATTAGATCATCTCCTTTTCGACAATGTGGCGGCTGGCAAGCAGCTCACGAAATGCTAGCATAGCAGTATAGGTCGCTAGGATATAGGCATGCTCAGCCTCTTGGTTTTCAATGGCTTGCATGATACCTTCAAGCTTATCGAATGATGTGATTTTAGCCTCATCAAAGCCTGTCACTCGTAAGCGTCTTGCAATTTCAGAATGCCGAACCCCACCGGCGTTGATCTCAGTAATGTCCATTTGATTAATCAATTCAAAATCAGCATCCCAAATCCAGCTTGTGTCAATACCGTCAGCATAATCAGCATTTAAAAGCACAGATAGGCTAAAGGGATAATCGGCTAGGCGCAGCATTTCTAGTGCCTGACTAGCACCCACAGGGTTTTTAATGAGAACCAGCGTACAGGCTTTACCGTTGATGGAGAAGGTTTCCTGACGACCAAAAACAGCCTTGCTTTTATTGAAGCCAGCCTTAATCTGATCAGCAGAAATGCCAAAAAACTCAGCAACAGCAACAGCTGCGAGGGCATTATAGATGTTATAGAGTCCTCCAACATTTATGCGATAAGTCTGATCGTCAATCACAAAGGCTGAGCTATGATGGGTAATGCTGGTTAATTGCGTTAGCTTGTAATCCAACTTAGGCCTTTGGAAATCACAATTTAAGCAGGTATAGTCTCCTAGATTAGCATAGGTGTTGAGACGATAACGGAGAATCTGTTCACATTTTGGGCACAAAATGCCTTCAGTGTTGTAGTGAGCTAGGCGTGGCTCATGCTTAGGTGTGTCAAAGCCATAATATTTAACAGGATTAACCAGGTCCTTTGAGGCAAAGATAGGGCTATCACCGTTAGCTAGAATGGTTGCCTTCGGCGCTTGACTAGCACCATCAACAATCATCTGATAGGTGGTGTAAATCTCACCGTAGCGATCCATCTGGTCTCGAAAGATATTAGTGTAAACAAAAAGACTTGGCTTAATGTATGTTGTTACCCTTGCAAGGCTTGCCTCATCAATCTCTAAGACGGCAATAGGCTTGCCTGTTTTTTTTCTTTTAGCAGATAAAAAGGCAGAGGTAATCCCTGTCATCATGTTGGCGCCACTTGGATTAGTCAAAACCTCACCAAAGGCTTCTTTTAGGATACCAACAGTTAGAGCTGTGGTTAAGGTTTTCCCATTTGTCCCTGTCACAACAACAATCTCATAGTCCTTGGCAAGTGTGTCTAAAATATCCTTATCCCACATCAAGGCCAATCGTCCGGGGTAGGTTGAGCCTCTTCCGATTTTATTTAAAATGAGCTGCGCAGTCCTTCCGGCTGCTATAGCGAGTAGTGTCTTTAGTTTCATGTTAATATTTTAACATAAGTTCTTAAATTTTAGATAGGGAAAACATCTTGAAACGTGATATAATGTTAGAGGTATCTATCTGACATAGAAATGAGAATTGTATGAGTAATTTATCAAGTATTGACACAAAATTTTTACTAAGCCTGATTGATGACCCCTTGATGTTGGTGGTTCATTTGCTGGATATTTTAATAGTAGCCTATTTGATTTACCGTTTTATTAAATCCTTGGCAGGAACTAAGATCATGTCCTTGGTACAAGGGGTTATATTCTTTATCATCATTCGTGTGATTGCCGAGTGGATAGGGTTTACGACTATAACCTATCTGATGAATCAGGTCATCACCTATGGAGTGATTGCAGGTGTGGTGATTTTTGCTCCGGAAATTCGAGCGGGGCTTGAAAAATTTGGCCGATCAACACAGGTATTTTTGCAAAAGCAAAGCTTGAGTGATGAGGAGATGCTGGTTGATGCGCTCTTAAAATCAGTTGCTTATATGGGACCGCGGAAGATTGGTGCTCTGATTGCTATTGAGCAAACGCAGACCTTGCAGGAATATATCGCAACAGGAATTCCCCTAAATGCTGATATTTCTAGTCAGCTATTGATCAATATCTTTATCCCAAACACACCGCTGCATGATGGTGCGGTCATTGTGGCTAACAATAAAATTGCTGCAGCCTGTGCTTATCTCCCCTTGTCTGAATCAATGTCGATTTCCAAAGAATTTGGAACACGTCACAGAGCAGCAATTGGACTTTCAGAAAATTCTGATGCTGTAACGATAATTGTTTCTGAGGAGACAGGAGCTGTCTCTATCGCTCGTAAGGGTCAATTTTTACACGACCTTTCAACAGAAGAGCTTGAGGCGGTTCTCAAGACTCATTTGATGAATGAGCCCGGTGCGACATTACCTTGGTATAAAAAAATCTTAGGAGGCAAAGCTAAATGAAGAGGTTTTTAAATAGTCGTCTTGGGCTGGGCTTAGTGTCAATCTTTTTTGCGATTATTCTTTTTTTGACCGCTGCTTCTAGCAGTCATAATCATTCTAATTCTCAAATTTATAGCCCTATTGAAACCTACACCCATAGCTTAAAGGACGTTCCTATTGATATCAAGTATGATAGTGATCAGTACTTCATCAGCGGCTATTCTTACGGTGCAGAGGTTTATCTGACCTCTACCAACCGCATAAAGCTGGATTCAGAGGTAAACAGTGACACTAGAAGCTTTAAGATCGTAGCTGATCTAACAAAGAGTAAGCCAGGTACTGCAACGGTGACCCTAAAGGTTATCAATCTACCTACTGGTGTGACAGCAACTGTTTCTCCTGATAAGATTTCGGTAACGATTGGAAATAAGAAAACAAAGACCTTTCCGGTGCGTGGCAGCGTCGATAGTAAGCAGCTGGCTAAGGGCTATGAGATTAGCAAAATTGAAACAGGTATTGACAAGGTTGAGGTCACAAGTGATGAGTCTACTATTGCCTTGATAGATCATGTTGTCGCTAAATTACCTGATGATCAGGTGCTAGATGCTAATTATAGCAGCCGAGTAACCCTGCAGGCAGTAGCTGCCGATGGTACCATTTTAGCTAGTGCGATCGATCCAGCCAAGGCTAATTTGTCAGTTTCTGTCAAAAAAATCACCAAATCAGTTCCTATTCGAGTCGAGGCAGTTGGACTAATGGATGACAGTCTGTCAGATATCCAGTATAAGCTCTCCAAGCAGACCGCTGTTATTTCTGGTAGTCGGGAGGTCCTTGAAACTATTGATGAGGTGGTGGCAGAGGTCAATATTTCTGACGTCACCAAAAACACGAGCAAAACGGTCAGCTTGGTTTCAAATCAGGTTTCTATAGAGCCTTCGGTAGTAACCGTTCAGTTGACAACAATTAAAAAATAAAGCATAATAGCTAGGAAAATGGAATGGAGGAAGCGTTTAGCTGATATAAATTATGGGAAAATATTTTGGAACGGATGGTGTTCGAGGCGAGGCTAATGTAGAGTTGACCCCAGAGCTTGCTTTTAAGCTTGGTCGGTTCGGTGGTTATGTGCTAAGTCAGCATGAGACTGAAAGGCCTAGAGTTTTTGTCGCTCGTGACACCCGTATCTCTGGTGAAATGCTAGAGGCAGCCCTGATTGCTGGCTTGCTTTCTGTTGGGATAGAGGTCTATAAGCTTGGTGTTCTTGCAACTCCTGGTGTGTCCTATTTGGTCCGTACAGAAAAGGCTAGTGCTGGTGTCATGATTTCAGCTAGTCACAATCCTGCTCTTGACAATGGCATTAAGTTTTTTGGGAGTGATGGCTTTAAATTGGCTGATGAGCAAGAGCTAGAAATCGAAGCGCTCTTAGATGCCAAAGAGGACCTCCTACCACGTCCAAGTGCGGAGGGCTTAGGAGCCTTGGTTGATTATCCAGAAGGCTTGCGCAAGTACGAGAGATTCTTGGTTACTACTGGAGCAGATTTAGACGGTTTAAAGATAGCTCTTGATACTGCTAACGGTGCAGCTTCTGTTTCAGCTCGTAATGTCTTTTTAGATTTAAATGCAGACATTACAGTTATTGGTGAGAATCCAAATGGATTAAACATTAATGATGGTATCGGCTCTACACACCCTGAAAAGCTTCAGGACTTGGTGACAGAAACAGCCTCTGATATTGGATTGGCTTTTGATGGCGATAGTGATCGTTTAATTGCTGTTGATGAAAATGGTGCTATTGTTGATGGCGACAAGATCATGTTTATCATAGGCAAGTATCTTTCTGAGAAGGGCTTGCTAGCTAAAAATACGATTGTGACAACAGTGATGTCTAACCTTGGTTTTCACAAGGCATTAGATAGCTGTGGCATTCATAAGAAGGTAACAGCTGTTGGTGATCGTTACGTTGTTGAGGAGATGCGTCAGTTCGGCTACAATCTTGGTGGTGAGCAATCAGGGCATGTCATTATCATGGATTACAATACAACTGGTGATGGTCAACTGACAGCTGTTCAGCTCACCAAAATCATGAAGGAGACAGGTAAAACTCTCTCCGAATTGGCCAGTGAGGTCACTATTTACCCACAAAAGCTTGTTAATATTCGTGTTGACAACAGCATGAAGGAGCGTGCTATGGAAGTGCCTGCTATTGCTGAGGTTATTGCTCAGATGGAAGGAGAAATGGCTGGTAATGGTCGCATTTTGGTAAGGCCTAGCGGCACAGAGCCATTGTTGCGTGTGATGGCAGAGGCACCAAGCAATGAAGAAGTTGACTATTATGTTGATACCATTGCAGCGGTTGTTCGTGCGGAAATTGGCCTTGATTAATCTAGAAAAAGTGTCGTTGCTTCGGCACTTTTTATGCTATCAAGCAGCATTAGAATTGGAGGTAATATGATAAAGCATAGAGTGGATAGGATTGCTAGTCAGCTTGATGAGTTGACCCAAAAGCTGTATTTGACAATGATTCCAGAATATCAGGAGGGCTATGCTAATTACATTTATCAAACAGATCAGCCTGATGTGCAGCGGCGTCGCATAAAGCATATCAACAAGACCTTTCATCGCTTATTGTCTGAGTCTTCTTTTTACCTGATGCCGATGACACAGCATAGTGCTGAAATCATTGCGCATGACTGGATCTATAGCCCAGCTTATGAGTGCTATAGCATGACTGCTGATCCTGAGGACTATCAGTCAATATTGTCACCCAAGGCGCGTGGAGAGCATTACTTTCAAGTGCTTCGCAATGGTGTTCTTTTTGGCTTTGCCAGCTTTTTTGAACAGGAATCAGAGCTTGAGATTGGTCTTGGTATGGCCCCTGATACTACTGGTCAGGAAGATGGTGTTTCTTTTTTGGGCAGCATTGAAGCCTTTGCTAGCACTACTTATCCGCAAGAAACCTATGTTTTAAATGTCGCTAGCTTTAATAAAGGCGCACAAAGCCTCTACCAAAAAATGGGCTATCAGCCAACCTCAAGCTTTGAGCAGTATGCTAATGGGAGTAGTCATTCCTTTGTGAGAATGGAGAAAAAGAAGCAGCCTTAGGTTAGTACATGTCAAAAAGCTAATCACTTGGCATGAATTTCTGAGCTAAAATGATATAATATTACCATGTCAAAAAAACCAACCTCAGCCTATGTGCATATTCCTTTTTGCACACAAATTTGCTACTATTGTGATTTTTCTAAGGTATTTATCAAAAATCAGCCTGTCGATGCCTACCTAGAGGCACTGATTAAGGAATTTGAATCCTATCAGATCAGCTCCTTGAAGACACTTTATATTGGCGGTGGAACACCAACAGCCATAACAGCCAATCAGCTTGATTATTTGCTGAGCCATTTGCAGCAGCACCTACAGCTAGACCAGCTTGAAGAATTTACCATCGAGGCCAATCCAGGTGATTTGACTGAGGATAAGATTGCAGTATTAAGGCAATCGGCTGTCAATCGGATTTCCCTAGGCGTTCAAACTTTTAATGACAAGCAATTAAAGCAGATTGGACGCAGTCATACTGAGGCTCAGATTTATACGACCATTGCTAGTCTTAAGGAGGCAGGCTTTCAAAATATGTCTATCGATCTCATTTATGCTTTGCCTGGACAGACCATGCAGCAGGTCAAGGAAAATGTGGCTAAGGCACTTGCTTTAGATATTCCTCACCTTAGCCTGTATAGCCTTATCCTAGAGCATCACACTGTTTTTATGAACAAAATGCGTCGTGGCAAGCTCCATTTGCCCACTGAGGATTTGGAAGCTGAGATGTTTGAGTATATTATTTCTGAAATGGAAGCCAGTGGCTTTGAGCATTACGAAATTTCTAATTTTACTAAGCCTGGCTTTGAAAGCAGGCACAATCTGATGTATTGGAATAATGATGAGTATTTTGGCTGTGGCGCAGGGGCTTCTGGCTATCTTGATGGGATTCGTTACCGCAACCGGGTTCCTATTCAGCATTACCTAAAGGCAGTAGCAGATGGAAATGCTAGGTTAAGTGAGGAAGTGCTCACCAAGGAGGAGATGATGGAGGAGGAGCTTTTTCTTGGTCTGCGAAAAAAATCAGGAGTATCAGTCAGTCGGTTTCAAGAAAAATTTGGCCTATCATTTGAGTCACGCTATGGTCCTGTTGTGAGAGAGCTTCAGAATCAGGGGCTTTTGGTAGAGGACAAGGACTTTATCAGAATGACCAAAAAAGGCCTCTTTTTAGGTGATTCTGTCGCTGAAAAATTCATCTTAGATTAGGAGGTGTGTTATGGGATTAAGGTATAGCGAAAGCCTTAAGCTGTCTTTTGATTTTTGTGATGTTAAGGCTGATGTCAAGCTGCCCCTTTTATTAGCACATTGCTTAATGGTATCAGCAAGACAATCAGCTGAAATTGGACGAGGCAATGAGGTGTTACTTCAGCAATATGGCTTGATTTGGGTTGTTACGGATTATGATGTAACGATTGATCGTATGCCAAGGTTTGGGGAAACAGTAACCATTGAAACGCAAGCTATTTCTTACAATAAATTATTTTGTTACCGGCAATTTCACATTTATGATCAGGCAGGTCATGCCATCATGACCATTTTATCTCATTTTGCCCTGCTAAATCCTCAAACACGTAAGGCAGCTGCGATACCAGATGATTTGGTGGTGCCTTATCAGGCTGACTTTGTTAAGAAAATCAAGCGTCCTATCAAAATAGATGAGCTTCAGGATCCTATGGTTCAAGCTTATCAGGTTCGTTATTTTGACATTGATATGAATGGTCATGCCAATAATAGTAAGTATTTGGATTGGATGTATGACGTTTTGGGATATGAATTTTTATTACACCACAGACCTTGCCACCTTACCTTGACCTATATCAAAGAGGTGAGGCCCAGCACTCAAATAACCTCAGGCTATCATCTAGAGCATTTGACCTCCTACCATGAGATCAGGTCATCAGGCCAGCTTAATGCGCAGGCCATTATCAAATGGCAGCCTATAACGACTAAAGAAAGTGAGACAAATTAGTGCCCTATAAAGCTTATTTAATTGATTTAGATGGAACCATCTATCAAGGGAAAAATCGTATCCCGGCTGGTGAGCGCTTTATCAAGCGTTTACAGGAAAAAGGTATCCCTTATCTCTTAGTTACCAACAACACCACAAGAACACCTGAAATGGTTCAGGAAATGCTAGCCAATCAATTTAACGTTCATACAGGTCTTGAAACCATTTACACCGCTACAATGGCAACCGTTGATTACATGAATGATATGAATCGAGGCAAAACAGCCTATGTGATTGGCGAGACTGGCTTAAAGTCTGCCATTGCAGAGGCAGGCTATACCGAGGATACAGAAAATCCAGCCTATGTTGTTGTTGGCTTAGATACTGAGGTTACCTATGAAATGTTATCAATTGCAACACTTGCCATTCAAAAAGGAGCCTTGTTTATTGGGACCAATCCTGACTTAAATATTCCAACAGAGCGTGGGCTAATGCCAGGTGCTGGCGCTTTAAATGCGCTCCTTGAGGCAGCAACTAGAGTGAAGCCAGTATTTATAGGAAAGCCAAATGCGATTATCATGAATAAAGCCCTAGAGATCTTAAAGGTACCACGTTCTGAGGTGGCTATGGTTGGAGACAATTACCTGACAGATATCATGGCAGGAATTCAAAATGATATGGCAACTATTCTAGTAACAACCGGCTTTACAAAGGCAAAAGAGGTTCCAAGCCTTCCAATTAAGCCTGATCATGTCTTGGCTAGCTTAGATGAGTGGGAGCTATTATGATTGAAAAAGGCAAGTTCATTGCCAGTTGGCTTTGGCTACTAGCACTGGCAGTTTTGATAACTATCTATTTATCTTGGCTGCTTTATCCGATTGAGGTTGATTATTTGCAACTAGAGCAGGCAGTTTTGATGTGCAAAAAGTCTATTCTCCACAACTATAATATATTGCTGACTTACTTAACCAATCCTTTTGTTCGTGAGCTAAAGCTAGCCAGCTTTTCAGCATCAAGAGCTGGTCTAAAGCATTTTACAGATGTGAAAATGCTGTTTCATATAACACAGCTGATCTTTAGCCTGCTTATGTTGCCAACCATTATCTATTTTTATCAGAGCATCAAAAAAGGAAGGGTTATGCTGCTTCGAAGAGGGCTAATAGCAGCAGCCTTATTGCCAATTGTGATTGCTTGCTTTGCTTTAATGATTGGCTTTGATCAGTTCTTTACCCTTTTTCATCAAATTCTCTTTGTAGGAGATTCAAGCTGGTTGTTTGATCCGCTGACAGATCCTGTCATTTGGATTTTGCCAGAGGCCTTTTTTGGGCATTGCTTTGCCTTGTTCTTCTTTATTTATGAGATGATACTGTGGAGCTTGATCGGGCTAAGTTATAGCAATCAATCGTCACAAGTTGCTTATCATTAGGCTTAAGTTAGGAGGCGCTTTTGAGCCACTAATCAGATCTATTTAGCGGAAAGCCAAGAGCTTTCCTTTTTTATTTAAGATTTTCTAAAAAATAGGTTGACAAAGTCATTTAAAAAGGCTATACTAACTATGGTTTTGAATAAAACTGACCTAAGACAGCAGGGGAGCGTGCTCATAATATTCCTGCCGAGGCACAAAACGTCATTATTGAAGATAACGTATTTGTACTTTCGTGTCTAGGTTTAGGTGCGATTTTTTTGTGCCTAGCCCAAAAATAAAAACGGAGGTAAAACTAATGAGTGAAGCAATTATCGCTAAAAAAGCTGAACAAGTTGAGCTTATCGCTGAGAAAATGAAAGCAGCTGTAAGTATCGTTGTTGTAGATTCACGTGGTCTTACAGTTGATCAAGATACTGTTCTTCGTCGTTCACTTCGTGAAAGTGGCGTTGAGTTCAAGGTTATCAAAAACTCAATCTTGACTCGTGCAGCTGAAAAAGCAGGTCTTGACGAGCTAAAAGATATATTCGTAGGACCATCTGCAGTAGCATTTTCAAATGAAGATGTTATCGCACCAGCTAAAGTCATCAACGACTTTGCTAAAACTGCTGAAGCACTTGAGATTAAAGGTGGTGCTATCGAAGGTGTTGTTTCTTCAAAAGAGGAAATTCAAGCACTTGCAGCATTGCCAAACCGCGAAGGAATGCTTTCTATGCTTCTTTCTGTACTTCAAGCTCCAGTCCGCAACGTTGCATACGCTGTCAAGGCTGTTGCAGAAAGCAAAGAAGGCGCTGCGTAAGGCCTTTAGAGGTAGCCTAGAGCTACAAATCATTATTTAATATAACTATTTGGAGGAAATGACAATGGCATTAAACATTGAAAACATTATTGCTGAAATTAAAGAAGCTTCAATCCTTGAGCTTAACGATCTTGTAAAAGCTATCGAAGAAGAATTCGGTGTGACTGCAGCTGCTCCTGTAGCTGTAGCTGCTGCTGGTGGTGCTGAAGAAGCTACTAAGGATTCATTTGACGTTGAGTTGACATCTGCTGGTGACAAAAAAGTTGGTGTTATCAAGGCAGTTCGTGAAATCACAGGTCTTGGACTTAAAGAAGCTAAAGGTCTTGTTGACGGCGCACCTGCTAACATCAAAGAAGGTGTTGCAGCAGCAGAAGCAGAAGAAATCAAAGCTAAGCTTGAAGAAGCTGGAGCAACTATCACTCTTAAATAATAGAGTATCGCAATTTGATTGCGGAAGCCTAGTAAATCAAGGTTTAATGATTGCTTAGAGCGATTTAGAGAAACTGATAAATTGATTTGGTTTCCTGCTAAAAACCCTACCAAAGATTTTTTGGCAGGGTTTTTATTTTTATTATGGCTTCGAGCCAGTTTTTCTCGTAGAGAAAAACAAGAAAACCACCAGCTATGCTGGTGGCTGACAAGGCTTTGAGCTTCCATTTCTTTTTCCTGTTATAATCTAATTGTTCAGGTTAGATCAAGGAGGAAAAAGAGATGGCTAAAACCAGTTACAGTTTATCACATACCAAATGGATGTGCAAATATCACATAGTTTTCACACCAAAGTACCGCAGAAAATCCATTTACTACAAAATTAGACAGGACTTAATTGATATTTTCCGTCACCTATGTCAATACAAGGGCGTGGAAATCATTGAGGGACATATGATGCCAGATCATGTTCATATGCTCGTCTTGCTACCTCCAAAACTTTCGATTTCCGATTTCATGGGGTATTTGAAAAGTAAAAGTGCTCTCATGATATTTGATAAACACGCTAATTTAAAATATAAGTATGGAAATCGAAAGTTTTGGGCTAGAGGCTACTATGTTAGTACCGTTGGACTGAACAAAAGGACGGTAGCGAAATATATTCGCGAGCAGGAGAAAAATGACATTGCACTTGATAAGTTGAGTGTTAAAGAATATGAAGATCCATTTTCAGATGGCAGTTTTAAAACAAGATAAAAGCCCGTTTTTACGGGCATTAGTCAAGTAATCATAGCACTAACCTGAACGAAGTTCAGCGAACGTCTTTAGACGTCGCTGGAGAGAAACGGCTTATAGCCGGTGTACAAGCCACCCGTTTTTACGCGTGGTTATGACTTAGTGACTTTAGTCCGTTTCGCTCCGTAGGTGCGAAACAAAAATCCCCCGCTATGCGGGTACGCATCGAACGTTATACTACAAAAAAACTCCAAACGCGCTACAATATAGGTGTTCAAGCCAATTGTAAAGCGAAAGGAGTAAAAATATGGCACAAAAGCCCCACAGTTTATCGCACACAAAGTAGCATTGTAAATATCACATTGTGTTCACCCCTAAGTATAGACGAAAAGTAATCTATAATCAATATCGAGGCAGTTTGGGAGAAATTTTTCAAAGATTATGTAGCTATAAAGGTGTAGAAATATATAGAAGGACATCTGATGCCAGATCACGTACACGTGTTAGTAAGCATTCCACCCAGAATAAGTGTTTCAAGTTTTATAGGATATTTAAAAGGTAAGAGTACGCTTATGATGTTCGACAAGCACGCCAATCTGAAATACAAATTTGGTAATCGACACTTTTGGGCAGAAGGCTATTATATTAGTACGGTTGGATTAAATGAAGCTACAATAAAAAAATATATTCAAGAACAAGAAAAACATGACATAGCACTAGATAAACTGAGTGTAAAAGAATATGAGGATCCCTTTAGAGATAAGGGTAAGTGATACAAATACTTCTTTGAGAGGCAAGTGACGAGTCAATAGCAATGTGGTTTGAACAAAGTGAAAGCCAGCGTCTTTAGGCGCTGGCTAGTTATATGGGTTTATAGTCCCTATTCAAACCACCTGTTGGACGGGTGGTTATGATTTCTACTAAAAAAACTATTATTACAATACTAAGTATATGTTAGACAATAATATTATTAGAACCCACGGAGGTATGTTTATATTTTTGAGAGCGATTAAAATTTAATATCTCTGACCACCAATCTCCACCTGTTATTTGATTGAGTTCGGATGAATTTAGTTCTTGAAATTGAGTGAGTGAATTTTGTTTTTCCATTTGTGGACCTCCTTCTTTTTTCTAATATTATAATTTAAGATCAATATATTATTTCTCTAAATCCTAAATGGTCATCGAAACGTCCGGAATGGTTTAATCATGATTTGACAACAGTTTATTCTTATAAAAGTCGAAGTAGGATTTTTTAGCGATAACACTTGTAACACGACCCTGTGCACCATATTTTATCAAGTAGCTATCCTTGGAAGGGAGTTTGGCAAGAGTTGTAATCTTGAAAAGATTACCTTGTTCTGTTTTTGTTGCTGTTTTATCAATAGTAGAAATTTTTCCATTAACAGTGATGGACTGTTTTCTCACTTTTTGAAGATTTAGACGAACAGTTTGACCTTTTTTAAGGAGAGAAACATAATCAGAAGTTACAAAGTATGTAATCAGAGCTTTTCTAGTTTGAGTAATATTAGGATAGATTTTGGCAATATCACTACCATTTGGGATAAGACTTTTCCCCTCGTATTCATTATTTAGATGAATAATCCTGGTTTCTGGTGCTAAAACAACATTAGTGTCTAACTATACACTTGCTTGTTCTAGCTGAGCTTTAAGTTCAGTGATTTGACTGTCGATGGTTGACAGCTGTTGTGAAGCATTCTGTAGAAATTGAGTCCTCAAGACTTCAACTTTGGTTTCTGAACTGTTATCGTATGTTGCACTACTACCAGTACCTGCTCTTTGAATGCTAAGCCCAGAGAGGGATGATTCTAAACCTGAAATAGTCTGGTTAATCTGAGAGATAAACTGGTTAGACGTGGAAGTTTATTCTTCTTGTGATTGAGACAGATAATTATTGAGAATATCTTGATGAGGATTACCAGTTGGTAAGATTGTGTTATGATTTGAGATAGCTTGACGAAGATCTTCATATTCTGAAATCTGCTGGTTTATAGTATTGATTTGAGTATCAATTGCAGCAAGGGTGTTATTTGCAAGTGTGGATTGATTGGATACTTCTGTATTTATTTTAGCGATACCAAGTTTAATCTCTTGAGACTGATTTATAAAGTTGTTGAAGGTGTCAGCAAGACCAAATTCATCATTTTGTGGTAAGAGGTTCGTTCCTTGTTTGAGACTTTCTTTCAATGTCTCTAAACCAACTTTTTGTTTATTCAACGTATTTAATTGTGATTCTAGAGAATTCTTTTGAGAACTCTCAATGGTTTCTTTATATTTGATTAAACGTTTTCCTTTTTTAACGAGTTGGTTTTCTTTAAGATTATTTTTAACGATAGCATTGTTGCTAGTTGACTGTATTGATGCAATGACTTTTGTAGGCATAATTTCACCTCGTGACGATACCGTTACTTCTTTTTGACCAAGAAAAGAAAATGAAAGTAAAAATATGACGAATAATGTTAATGGTATAATCCCGACTTTATCACTTAAAAACAAGTAAAGACCAGCTAACCCCTTGTGTCCCAAGGGATTTTGCTGGTCTTTAAATTTATTTTAGTGTTGTATATGGATTTTTAGCGTAATGTTTGAGCTCTTCAAACTTAACGATTCCCTTCGCCCATTCAATTCCTAGCAGTCTGTTTAACTCCTGCATATCAAGGCTTTCTTGAAGTCTGTAGTAGTTATCTTGTAACGGTGTTACCTTGGCACTGTTTAAGGCAGTAATGATACGTTCAGGACTCATCTGCCAATCTATCTGATGTTGAAGGAGGCGTAGATGAACTAAAGCAATGAAACAGGTTAGAAAGTGAGCTTGAATGTGTTTTTCCGTCCAAACGTAAACAGGACGACTTTCCAGTTCTGTTCTCGTCACACGGAAACAATCTTCAATCTTGGCTAGCTCTTTATAGGCATTTAACATCTCCTCATCAGTCATCTCTATTTCACTCGTGACAAGCACATTAATCCCATCAAACTGAGCATCAAAATCAGCCTGTTCTTGATCAATCGTAATCAAAGGAGAGTAGGGTTTAACCTCGCCAGTTTCTTTATCCAAATATTGGAGCTCTAGGTATTTCTTGCCTCCCTTTTTACTGGTTCTACGAAAAAGCTCCGCATTGGTTAACTGACTGGCATAGTCTAAAGCACCTTCACGACGAATGCGCTCCCGGTCGGCATATTTTTTAGACCAAGTGATGAGAACCTTCTCTTGAACCACTGGGGAAGATTTTTTATTCCCTAACTTCCGTTCACGGATATAAGATTTCTTAGCGAAGGTAAGTTCTGGGTTAAATTGCCAATCCGATGAATCAAGGATGTGTTCTTGAATATCTTTTGGAGCTCCTCGGCGTCCGCGATGTTTCTGTGAGAAGAGCCAGCCATCTTCTTGCTTGAGCATTTCTGAAACATTAGCCATACTATTCATCGCCTTATCGGCGACTACAATTAACCGCTCAATTCCAAATTGTTTTTTGACTTCCTCAACCGCTGGAAGATAGGTAACAGGATCGGTTTGATTACCTCGAAACAGTTTATAGCTAATCGGAATACCGTTGGTATCCCTAAAGAGTCCTAATTGCACAATGGGTTTTGGACGGTGTTCCTTACTCGGACCACGTCTTCGAAGCCCTTCTTGTAGTATCTCTCCATTTTCTGAAACCAACTCGTTATCTGGAATATCTGTCTCAAAATAATAATTGGTGACATCGTAGAAAACGAGACTGGCTTCACGTTTGATCATCTGACTCACTACCTTGTGAAGATGATGTTGAAGATCATCTTTCAAGGTGTTCAATTTGTTCAAGGAGCGATAAATGGCATTTAAGCTGATGTCCCAATGGCCAAATAAGTCTGCTTGAGAGGCATAGGTGGCAAGTTTACTATCTGGTCGGAGAATTCTCTGAAAAACTAATAGCTTTAGCACTTGCACTAAGTCATACTCAGACTTCGTTTTGATACCCTTTAAAAAGGCTGTGAGCCCCAGAGATTCGAAGAGATTATCCAAAACCATCCAACCATAAGATTGATCCGGTTGGTTCATGGGGGCAAGGAGGTCATAGGAAACCTGGAGTACCTTAGGGTTATTTAAAGTATCTTCTTTAGCTTCGCGCTTAAGACGCTCAAGAATCCCTGGTTCTTCCAATTCAAGCTCATCTAAGAGACCAAATTTTTTAAGGATACGCTGTTTGACCTTACCATCTTTACGATACCCTTCTACAAGGTAGACATGCGTCCTACCTTCTTTATTCGTTGTTGTTTTAATAAAAGCCATAGTTTATTATAACATATATAACCATACACAACAAGAAAAAGCGTTAAAATTTATTAAAAAACCTTACTCTACCAAGAGGTTGAGTAAGGTGTGGACTAAAACAAGTGATAAAGTCGGGAATGACTTTTGTAGGCATAATTTCACCTCGTGACGATACCGTTACTTCTTTTTGACCAAGAAAAGAAAATGAAAGTAAAAATATGACGAATAATGTTAATGGTATAATAAGAATTATCGCAAAATTATGATAGCGTCGCTGATAAAATTCAGCACTTCTAAACAGATTTGGATTCATGAATATCTCCTTACTTACTAAATAAATGATGATAGAAGCCTTGATGCGTCATTAATTCGTTATGCGAACCTATCTCGATTATTTTTCCTTTATCAAGTACAACAATTTGGCTAGTACGTTCAGCAGTACTAAGACGATGGGCAACGAAAATAATCGTTTTCTCGGTCATTGACATTAGGTTATCAATCACTTTTTTCTCCGTTAAGACATCTAGTCCGCTTGTCGCCTCATCGAGAATTAGAATAGGAGACTTGGTTAATAATGCTCTAGCTAATGCAATTCTCTGTTTTTGTCCACCAGAAAATCCTGCCCCATCAGATAGTTCTGTCTGATAGCCCATAGGCATTTGTTCAATATCTTCTCTAATTTCTGCCATATCACAGGCATTGATAATATCCTCTTGAGTAATCGCTTGGTTTGCACCGAGAGTAAGATTTTCTAAAATTGATCCACTAAAAATATAAGCTTGTTGAGGCAGATATTGGTTATCGAAACGTCCTAAATGGTAATCTGACAAATCTATCAAATTATCTCAAACGGTTGAATTTAAGTCTTAAGCGGTAAATTTTTCCCATTTAGGACGTTTCGATGACTGTTTAGGAAATGGAGAACAAATTTTAACCGAAAGTGTTATACTAAGTCTGTCAAGCTTGCAACCGGACAAAATAAAAACACATATAAAGGAGGTATTCGTCATGGATACAAAATTTACAGCGTTGACTGAAGAGCAATTGAAATCAGTTGAGGGTGGAAAAAATGGAGTTGTAAAATTACCTGGAGGGACCGGTGTATATTGTTGGAATACAGGAAAAAATAGTGCAAAATGTGGTATGGACTGGAGTGTGGCAGGACCATATGTTGGTAAGATAATTGTCAATGGTTGGGTTAACCATGGACCTTGGGCAAGTCGTCCATAATTTTAATTTATATAGAGAGGTGTGAAATCATGAATGAAAGAGATTTAGTACAGCTGATAGAACAGACTCTAAAAGATGAAGAGGTGCAAAATAATGTCACTTATAGGAATCTTTTGGAAGAAAGTCTCCAGCAATTATCACTCAAAAAGCCTGTGTATTTAGTTAGTACCAGGTTAGCAGGACATATTTCAACCTATCTAATGACAAATCATTATGAGGCACCAAAAGCGATTATAGTTCTTGCTCAATCTATCGCATCAACCCCAGCTAAACATAGAGGTTTAATTTCTATACCATTCTGGTTAAGTAATATATTTCGTTAAAAAATATTTTCAGATCAGGATTTAGAAGGAGTTGTAGATTGGCAATGCACTCATAAAATAAGACACATTTTTTGGAGTTTTTTGCTTGAACTCCTAACTTTTACATTAGTCTATAAACAGTCAAAGGAAGTTCTTTCAATCTCTCAAATTGCAAAACAATTTTGGCTATATTTTAAAAGTACAATTTTGATTCCAATTTTAGTTACAATCATTCTTATAAAGGAGATTTTGTCAAGTACATTACAAATAATGATTTATTTTTACCTTAATGTTGTTGTCATGTGCTACGCTATTGGAATGATCTTATCGTTAGGTTATGTGATTTCACCCAAGCACTCTATATTCAATAAAATTAAAAATATAAAATTAAATAATAGAGTATCCCAAGAGATTGCCGAATCCCAATTTACCAGTCTTTTAGAGCGAAGAGCGACTTGAAGAAACTGATAAATTTATTTGGTTTTCTGCTAAAAATCCTGCCAAAAAATCTTTGGCAGGATTTTTATTTTACTAAGAGATATTTAGGAGTGGCTTTGTCATTTAATGCAGATTATGATATAGCAGGAGACATATTGTTGAAGCTGTCTATGTCACTTTTGGTGGCAGGTAGGTCTTATTGGAATTGGTGACTTATGACATTTATCGGTGGCTGTAAGCGTTTGACTTTTTCACGTTTCATAGTGGTCCGCTCTGGAATGAGTGGGTATTTTTTCAGAATATGATCAAAGATAGATGACATGTTTTACAGCAGGCTATAGCTGGTATGATTTGTTTAAAAAATCAAGGCCAATGATAAGTGCTGGGTGACATAAGTCTTATGGCTTTACTTCTTGTTAGCTTGTGTCAGCAGGTGCTGAGTCAATCGTTGTAGGAATTATCGTAAACCTAACAGTAGCTGCTGTTCTATTTGTTTATTTTCTGGTTTCTATTCAAATTTCTAAAATGCTAGGGTAACAAATATGAAACAAGCAAGTGGCGTACTGCGAACAGCTTGATAACTTATTGCCTGCTTAAAGAGGGTGCTGTTATGCTTGGTTTTATTAGGCTTATGGCATGGGATTAAAAGGTTGCTGTAGCGCCATTGTCATTATTTTGGTACAATAATAGGTAAAAGACTAAATGTATAGGAAAATAGAATGAACAGTCAAGAATTAAAAAAACGTCAGGAGAACATTCGTAATTTCTCTATTATTGCCCACATTGATCATGGTAAGTCGACTCTTGCTGACCGGATTTTGGAAAAGACAGAAACGGTTTCAAGTCGTGAAATGCAGGCACAGCTCCTTGATTCAATGGACTTGGAGCGGGAGCGTGGGATTACCATCAAGCTAAATGCGATTGAGCTGAATTATAAGGCTAAGAATGGTCAAGATTATATTTTTCACTTGATTGATACACCAGGGCATGTGGACTTTACCTATGAGGTGTCCCGGTCACTAGCTGCCTGTGAGGGTGCTGTTTTAGTGGTGGATGCTGCTCAGGGGATTGAGGCACAGACCCTAGCAAATGTCTATCTGGCGCTTGATAATGATTTGGAAATTCTTCCAGTGATCAACAAGATCGATTTGCCAGCAGCTGATCCTGAGCGGGTTCGTCAGGAAATTGAGGACGTGATTGGTCTAGATGCTTCGGAGGCTGTACTTGCCTCTGCAAAGTCTGGGATTGGTATTGAAGATATTTTAGAGCAAATTGTTGAAAAGGTTCCCGCACCGTCTGGTGATGTTGATCAACCGCTGCAGGCCTTGATTTTTGATTCGGTTTATGATGCTTATCGTGGGGTTATCCTGCAGGTGCGTGTTGTCAATGGTATGGTCAAGCCAGGTGATACGATCCAAATGATGTCAAATGGAAAAACCTTTGATGTGACTGAGGTGGGGATTTTTACCCCTAAGGCTATTGGTAGGGATTTTCTTGCTACTGGTGATGTTGGCTATATTGCGGCCTCAATCAAGACAGTTGCTGATACGCGTGTCGGTGATACGGTCACTCTGGCTACAAATCCTGCAGCAGAGCCCTTGCATGGCTACAAGCAGATGAATCCAATGGTGTTTGCAGGGATTTACCCGATTGAGTCTAACAAATACAATGATCTTCGTGAGGCCTTAGAAAAGCTTCAGCTTAATGACGCTAGCTTACAGTTTGAGCCTGAAACCTCGCAAGCATTGGGCTTTGGTTTTCGTTGTGGCTTTCTTGGGCTGTTGCACATGGATGTCATTCAAGAGCGTTTGGAGCGTGAATTCAACATTGATTTGATCATGACAGCTCCGTCTGTTGTCTATCATGTTAATATAACTGATGGTGACATGCTTGAGGTCTCTAACCCGTCAGAATTTCCTGATCCAACTAAGGTAGATAGTATTGAGGAGCCTTATGTCAAAGCCCAGATCATGGTGCCGCAGGAGTTTGTTGGTGCTGTTATGGAGTTGGCCCAGCGTAAGCGTGGAGATTTTGTGACGATGGATTATATTGATGACAATCGTGTCAATGTGATTTACCATATTCCCTTAGCTGAAATTGTGTTTGACTTCTTTGATAAGCTGAAATCATCAACGCGAGGCTATGCTAGCTTTGACTATGAAATTGCTGAATACCGTCGCTCGCAGCTGGTGAAAATGGATATTTTGTTGAATGGTGATAAGGTTGACGCTCTTAGCTTTATTGTTCATAGAGCATTTGCCTATGAGCGCGGTAAGCTGATTGTTGAGAAATTAAAGAAAATTATTCCTCGTCAGCAATTTGAGGTGCCGATTCAAGCGGCTATTGGTCAAAAGATTGTGGCTCGCTCTGATATCAAGGCCTTACGCAAAAACGTTCTTGCTAAATGCTATGGTGGCGATGTTTCCCGTAAGCGTAAGTTGCTTGAAAAGCAAAAGGCTGGTAAGAAGCGTATGAAGGCTATTGGCTCTGTTGAGGTGCCGCAGGAGGCCTTCTTGAGCGTCCTATCAATGGACGATGAGAGTAAGAAATAGTGACATGTTAAGTAAGGAGCTGGATCATGCGATCTGGCTCTTATGCTTGATGTCTCGATAGGCTAGAAAATAGGGCTTGTGTCATGATAGGCTTGTATGTTTGAGATGGTTTGGAACATAATGACTCTATCATATCTGTAGTGGATTGACAAAGAGCCGTAAACCATTGATATTTGGATAGTTAATTTCGAGTTATTCTGTAGTACTCTCTTAAGGTCTTTCATATGAGCTTTTCTAATGTTGGTTTGGTTGCTTTTCATGATAAGTCATATGGGATTTTTTTGGTATACTGAAAAAAGCCTATAGCCTCTACAGTGGCGTCTCCCTCTACAGAGATGATAGAGCCAGAGTGATTGTTACGATCTGGAGATGTGGCGCTAGGCATTAATGCAGGAGGACTTAACCAGATTGCTGTTAGGCTTGAAATCTTAAGCTATATTGATTGTCAGCTTGATTTAGAGAAGTCTAAGTTTATGGCTCACAAATGCTCGGTCTTTTTGTTACAATAGAGTTAATCAGTTATTTTTATAAGGAGACAGCTATGGAATCTAAGGAAGAGCTTCGCCAGCGTATTGGAGATTTGGCTTTTGAGGTGACTCAGCATGCAGCGACCGAAAGAGCCTTTACAGGTCAGTATGATGATTTTTTGAGAAGGGGATTTATGTTGATGTGGTGAGCGGAGAGGTGCTCTTTTCCTCTTTGGATAAATTCAATTCTGGCTGCGGCTGGCCTGCATTTTCTAAGCCGATTCAGCATCGTATGGTAACCAATCACCATGATTCATCACATGGCATGCGGCGTGTTGAGGTTAAAAGCCGCGAGGCTGGCTCCCATTTGGGGCATGTTTTTAATGATGGCCCTAAGGAGGCAGGAGGCTTACGCTATTGCATTAACTCCGCCGCGCTGAAATTTATCCCCTATGATCAAATGGAGCAAGAGGGCTACGCCGAATGGTTAGGGATTTTTGATAAGAGCTAGGAATTGCTAGCGGCCAATGAAAAGGTAGAGCTCTTAGCCAATGCTAGTGGCTAAATCAAAGAAATAAAAAGGTGGCTAAAGTACATAGAAAAAAGAGGTAAGCAGATTGGCAGGTGGTCAATCTGCTTTTTGTGAGGAGACTTTCAGCCTGCTTTGCGCTAAAAAGTATGAAACCAATAAACCACCTACTATGCGGGTGTGTGTCGGTGGTTAGCTTAAGTTTTTTCAGTTCGGTTTTACAAGCTTCTCTAAAAGGACTATAATAGCTAATGGAAAAGGAGATTCATATGCTAACATCTTTAGAAAAATTACCGGGCGTTTTACTGTGCTTGCTGTTAGCACTGCCTGCCTGGTATTTGGGAAGCTTATTTCCTATTATTGGAGCGCCAGTTTTTGCTATTTTATTGGGAATGCTATTGGCGCTTGTCTATCAGAAGCGTGACTACACTAAATCTGGAATCGCATTGACGTCCAAATATATTTTGCAGCTGGCTGTGGTTTTCTTGGGCTTTGGCTTAAACGTGACACAGGTTTTAGTGGTTGGCTTGCAATCCCTGCCGATTATTGTAGTAACGATTGTGACTGCCTTGGGCATAAGCTATTTGTTCAAAAGATGGTTAAGGCTACCAGCCAAGACAGCTATCTTAGTTGGTGTGGGCTCGTCTATTTGTGGTGGCTCTGCTATTGCAGCCACAGCTCCTGTCATTGATGCGCAGGACGATGACATTGCCAAGGCCATTTCGGTTATTTTTTTGTTTAATATCTTGGCGGCCTTGCTATTTCCAGCTTTGGGTCAGATGCTTGGCTTATCAAATCATGGCTTTGCTATTTTTGCTGGAACAGCAGTCAATGATACCTCATCTGTAACAGCTACAGCGACAGCCTGGGACGCTATTCACCAGTCTAATACGCTAGATGGGGCAACCATTGTCAAATTAACCAGAACGCTGGCTATTATTCCCATAACACTTGGCTTATCTATTTACCAAACCAAGAGCAGGCAGGCACATACGACAGAGGGTTCCTTTAGCCTCAGAAAGGCTTTTCCGACCTTTATTGTCTTTTTCTTGCTAGCTTCCTTGATAACCACCTTTGCTGCTAGCTTAGGTCTGCCAATGGCAATCTTTCATCAGCTTAAGCTACTCTCAAAATTCTTTATCGTTATGGCCATGGCAGCGATCGGACTTAATACCAATCTAGTGACCTTAGTCAAAACTGGTGGTAAGGCCATTTTGCTGGGTGGGATTTGCTGGCTAGCGATCACATCAGTTAGCTTAGCAATGCAGGCAGCTTTGGGGAGCTGGTAACTGATGAGAATAGCTGGTGATACGCTGCTTTATAGGAAAAGCAAAGCCCTTGCTGCTCCTAAAAAAGCTTGTTAGAGCAGCTCACTTAGCTGTTAAGTGTGGCTTGGTGGGGTGTAAGTAGGCTCTATCAGTTAGAAAAGCCATCAGAACAAACGCTATCATTAAGCTGAAGCCGGGGAAACTCGGCTTTTACGTTATGCAGAATTGTCTACATATTGAATAGGATTATCCATTTTAAAAACGTTTTCATTTGATAGAATACAATTATAGCTTGGTTATTAGGGTAAACGAGATTGAACTTCTTATCTGGTTTAGCTTAAGTAAAAAAGCAGTTGGAGGAAGCATGAAACGTAAATTTTTAATTGGTAGTCATGGGAGAATGGCCAGTGGATTGAAAAGCTCTATTGACATTTTGGCTGGTAGAGGTCAGGAATTACAAGTCATTGACGCTTATATTGATGATAGTGATTATACTGAGCAGGTATTGACCTTTATCGAAGATGTAGCAGCTGACGAGCAGGCACTGATTTTTACAGATTTATTAGGTGGCAGTGTTAATCAAAAAATAGTAACTGCCCTAATGGACAGTGGCAAGGAAAATATCTTTTTGATTTCAAATAGTAATCTTGCAGCCTTGCTATCGTTGATGTTTTTAAAGCCAGAAGAAGAGCTGACAAAAGACGAGATTGTAGCAACGATTAACGATTCTCAGGTGCAGCTGGTGGATCTAGCTCCAGCGACAGCCGCAGAAGATGACTTTTTTAATTGAGGAGGAAAAATGAAATGATTACACAAATTCGTGTTGACGACAGATTGATTCATGGACAGGTTGCTGTTGTTTGGACCAAGGAGCTTAATGCCCCTTTGCTTGTGGTGGCTAACGATGAGGCTGCTAAAAATGAGATTACACAAATGACTCTAAAAATGGCAGTTCCTAATGGCATGAAATTATTGATTCGCTCTGTTGAGGACTCTATCAAGGTTTTCAATGATCCACGCGCAGTGGATAAGCGTATTTTTGTCATTGTCAGCTCGATTAAGGATGCTTGCCAGATTGCAAAGCAGGTGAAGGACTTAGAGGCTGTTAACGTTGCAAATGTAGGGCGCTTTGACAAGTCAGACCCAGCAACTAAGGTCAAATTGGCTTCAAGCCTATTGTTAAATCCGGCTGAATTAGAAGCAGCAAAAGAGCTGGTTAGCCTGCCTAACCTAGATGTTTTCAATCAGGTACTGCCATCTAATAGCAAGGTTAGCCTGAGCCAGCTCATCAAATAAAGAAAGGTGTAATGACTATGTTAGTACCAGCAACAATGGCAGCCTTAGCTGTATTGATTTGTTTCGGGGGAAATTATTTAACTGGCCAAAGCATGATGGAAAGACCGCTTGTGGTTGGTTTGGTGACAGGATTGCTCTTAGGAGATATGAAGGTCGGTATCTTGATGGGAGCGTCACTAGAGGCACTTTTCCTAGGAAATGTTAACATTGGTGGTGTCATTGCAGCAGAGCCTGTAACAGCAACAGCTATGGCAACGACCTTTACCATCATTTCACATATTGATCAAAAAGCAGCTATGACGCTAGCTGTTCCGATTGGCATGCTAGCAGCCTTTGTGGTCATGTTTTTGAAAAATGTTTTTATGAATATCTTTGCGCCAATGGTTGATAAGGCAGCAGCGGCAAACCATCAGGGCAAGCTTGTCATGCTGCACTATGGCACATGGATTGTCTATTATTTGATTATTGCCTCTATTTCCTTTATCGGTATCCTAGTTGGAAGCGGACCTGTTAACGCCTTTGTTGAGCATATTCCACAAAATCTGATGAATGGGCTAAGTGCAGCTGGTGGTCTTCTTCCAGCAGTCGGATTTGCCATGCTGATGAAGCTCTTATGGACAAATAAGCTAGCAGTTTTCTTCCTATTAGGCTTTGTGTTGACAGCTTATTTGAAGCTACCAGCAGTAGCTGTGGCTGCACTTGGTGCAGTTATCTGTGTGATCAGCTCGCAGCGTGATTTAGAGTTAGATGCTATTACTAAGGGAGCTATCAGTAACCAAAGCAGCTTTGACTCTAAAGAATCAGAAGAGGAGGACTTCTTTGCATGAGATCTCAAGACAATTTAACTAAAGAAGAAAGAAAAATGCTACGCTCTGTTTTCTGGCGTTCATGGACCATGAATGCTAGTCGTACAGGAGCTACGCAATACCACGCTGTTGGGGTTATCTATACCTTGTTGCCTGTTATCAATCTCTTTTATAAGACAGATAAGGATAAGGCAGACGCTCTTGTTCGTCACACCACTTGGTTTAATGCGACCATGCATATTAATAACTTTATCATGGGCTTGGTTGCCTCAATGGAAAAGAAAAACAGTGAGGATCCAACCTTTGACGCTAGTGCTATTACAGCGGTCAAGGCTTCCTTGATGGGACCTATTTCTGGTGTTGGAGATTCCTTTTTCTGGGGTATTTTGAGGGTCATTGCAGCTGGTATTGGGATTTCACTTGCTAGCACAGGCTCAGCGATGGGAGCAGTAGTCTTTTTACTTCTCTATAATATTCCTGCTTTTATCATTCATTATTATAGCCTTTATGGTGGCTATTCTGTTGGTGCTGGCTTTATTAAAAAGCTTTATGAGTCTGGTGGTATTAAGATTGTGACCAAGACCTCAAGCATGCTTGGGTCAATGATGGTTGGCTCCATGACAGCTTCAAATGTGAAGTTTAAGACCATTTTAACAGTTGCTGCAAAGGGAGCCAAGGAAGCAGCCTCTATCCAAAATTATTTGGATCAGCTCTTTATTGGAATTGTCCCTCTTTTAGTAACCATGACCGCCTTTTGGCTTTTGCGTAAGAAGGTGAACATTAACTGGATTATGTTTGGCATTATGCTATTGGGTATTGTTCTTGGTCTTTTAGGTATTTGCTAATAATCTCCTAGCATCAAGGATAGGTAAGGCAGGGACTTCTTGCTTTGCTTATCCTTTTTTGTAGTGAGGGCTGCTGAAATAGCCACCTGCTTGCTTAAATGGCTTATGGATTTGTTAGATAGATTAAGATTTTCTTAGCTTTGAGAAATGATTTGGTATAATAGAAGGAAATAAGGGAAAAGGCTGCCTATGGAAGAAAGATTTAAAAAGCGATTGCAGGATGATATTTCACATCATTTTTCACACCAATCATTGATTTTGTCCATTTTACTGATTGGACTCTTTCTCATTTTTTCATTGGCACCTCAGCAAATTGGGCTGTATCAAGATTTGAAGGCTGTTGAACATAGCTATCACCAGCTGATTCGGCAAAATAAGGCGCTTTTAACGGAGCTCAATCAGCATATTCTGACCAAATTTGTGAATCATCAGCTGAGCTCTTCTGACCTTAGCAAACAATATTATCACCTAAGAAACCGCTCACAAAGCCAATCAGAGCTGCTGGTTTTTGATGCTAACAGTCACATGCTGTTTGCTAGTAATCAGCATCTGGGAAATTTTTTTCGCAATGCTGTCTATATGACAGAAGTCTTAAAAAAAGCAAGGCAAAGGAGTAGCTTCTTGAGGATCAGTATGGATAATGAGGAGGGGCATTATTTACTGCTGATAAAGCCTATTAAGATAGATCATCAGGTTAAGGGCTATTCGCTTCTTGTGATGAATGGTAAGGATTTTCTTCAGCTATCACATCAGATTGCTTCAGATTTTGTGATTGCAGATCAGTTTGACAATAGCTTTGCCTTTACCAATCGGACCTTTATGACCTCAAGTCTGAATAAGCTTGACAGTCATTTTCTTAAGGGCTATTTTATCTTTCACGAGCATCGTGCCTTTATCCTAAGAAAGGTCGCTCTTAGTCCTTCTATCACTCTTTACAGCTACCGCCCTTTGATTCCAGTTTCTATTGCACTCTTGTTTTCATTGATGTCCTCTGTCATGATTTATGCTATTTTGTATTGGAAGTCTAAGGCTCTGGCGACGCAGATTGCTTCTAGCAATTCAGCAGCGATCAATCAGATGATTCTTGATATGCAGGCCATCTCAAGGCAGGAAAAAAATGCCATTGACCTGCAAAGTCAAGATGAATTTCAATACCTGTCGGTTCAGATCAATCAGATGATTAGCCGATTGCAGGCACTTCATCAGAAGACCCTAGCCTTAGAAAAGCAAAATGTGAGTTTTGAAAAACGCATGCTGGAAGCCCAATTTAACCCTCATTTTCTCTATAATACACTTGAAACAATTTTGATTACAAGTCATTATGACAGTGACCTCACAGAAAAAATTGTCCTTCAGCTAACCAGGCTGCTTCGCTATAGCTTAGACGAATCACAGGAGGCTGTGTGTCTGGGAGAGGATTTGGCTGTCTTAGAATCCTATCTGTTGATTAGCCAGATTAGGTTTGAAGAGCTGCGCTACACGATAGCTGTTGAACCAGCCCTAGAGACCCTAAGGGTTCCCAAATTATTTTTATTGCCATTGATTGAAAATGCGATCAAATATGGTCTGCGCTATCGCCATGACCTTGTGATTGAGATCAGCGTGAGACAGCTTGCTGATGGAATTTACTTTACTGTAGCAGATAACGGTCCTGGAATTAGTCAAAAAAGGCAGGCCGATATTAAAGAGCTCTTGCATTCAGAGGATTCACATCATGGCTTGGTCAATTCTTATCGTCGACTCAAGCATCAATTTATAAAAGTTGAATTGATCTTTTGTCAAAGAGATGAGCGCTTTTTACTAACCTATATGGTTAAGGAGTAACAGATGTATAAGCTACTAATTGTTGAAGATGAGCATATTATTCGCAAATGGCTTCGTTATGCGATTGATTATCATGCGCTCAATATCCTTGTTATCGGAGAAGCTAAGGACGGTCAGCAGGGGGCTAAGCTGATTGCAGAGGCTAAGCCAGATATTGTTTTGACAGACATTAACATGCCGATTATGACTGCCTTTGAGATGTTTGAGGCCACAAAAGAGCAGTCCTATGCTAAAATCATTTTGTCTGGCTATGCTGATTTCGCTAATGCAAAGTCTGCTATCCATTATGGTGTGCTTGAGTTTTTGACCAAGCCCTTGGAAAGGCAGGCCTTACATGATTGCTTGCTAACTATTATCCAAAAGCTGCAACAGCAGTCTCAAGAGCAGGAGCTAAGCCAGCAGCAGGATTACCTCAAACTGCCACAGCCTAATGACCAATTGCCTGATGTTGTCCAAGAAATGCTCAGCTGGATCCATGAGCATTACCAGGATAAAATCATGATTGGTCAGTTGGCTCACGATCTGGGCTATAGCGAAAGTCACCTCTATCATTTAGCTAAAAAATACCTGAAAATGACTTTTAGTGACTATATCAACCAATACCGCCTGAATCGAGCAATTCAATTGCTGATTGCTGAGCCGGATGTGATGGTTTATCAGCTTGCAGAGGCTGTTGGCATTTATGACTACCGCTATTTTGATCGTGTGTTCAAAAAATATTTAGGACAAACGGTCAAGGATTTCAGAGAAACGGTATTACACCAGAGATCAGATAGGAGTTCATTGTGACAAGAAAAAAGCTGCTATTAGCAATGGCAATAGTGATACTAGGTGTGATTGGCTCTGGCTTGTATGCTATCTGGAGGCATCAAGCAGGACCAGCTCCCAGCAAACCAAGAGAATTGGTTGTTTTGACACCCAACAGTCAAAATATCCTAACAGGTACGATCCCAGCCTTTGAAGAAAAATACGGCATTAAAATCCGTCTGATTCAAGGAGGCACAGGCCAGCTCATTGATCGCTTGCAAAAGGACAAGGACCAGCTCCATGCAGACATCTTTTTTGGGGGGAATTACACACAATTTGAGAGTCATAAGGAGCTATTTGAGCCTTACCTTTCAAAGCATATTGGCTTTGTATTGCCTGATTACCTGCTGCAAAGCGAGGTCGCAACCCCCTATACGCTTAATGGAAGTGTTCTCATTGTGAATAATGAATTGGCAAAGGACATGGTTATTACCAGCTATGAGGATTTGCTAAAGCCAGAGCTAAAGGGAAAGATTGCTTTTGCAGACCCCAACACCTCCTCTAGTGCCTTTTCTCAGCTGACCAATATTCTCTTAGCCAAGGGGGGCTACACTAACCCCAAGGCTTGGAGCTATATCAAGCAGTTGATTCATAGCATGAATTCAATCAAATCTGCTAGCTCATCAGATGTTTATCAGTCAGTAGCAGAAGGAAAGATGACCGTCGGTCTTACCTATGAGGACCCCTGTGTTAACCTTTTAAAGAGTGGTGCCAACGTTTCTATTGTGTATCCAAAGGAGGGAACGGTTTTTTTACCCTCAGCAGTTGCCATTGTTAAGCAATCTAAGGCCAAGGCTGATGCCAAATTGTTTATTAATTATATGTTGTCTTTAGATGTGCAGCGGGCCTTTGGTCAATCAACCAGTAATAGGCCAATTCGAAAGGACGCTAAGGCCAGTCAAGACATGAAGCCTTTAGATGACATTATCACGCTAAAGGAAGACTATGATTATATCACAAGACATAAAAAGGATATTTTAGAACGATACAATCAATTGAGAAAGACCACTGACTAAATGGCTTTGTTATATGAAACAGTTCATGCTGTGCTGCACCTGAATCGTTAGCTGCTTTGTCTAGCTTTTTGAGGTCAATCTCTGCTTGGGCTGTTTTTTATGTTACCATAACCCACTGCATTTGTTTAGAAAGTCAAGCGAGATCTTAATAGCCAGTTATAATAGGTCTTTGAGAGGGAGTCTGAGCTTGCTTGAGGTGGCAAGAAGATCTGTTTTGACGTCAAATGGCTGAATTTTTGGTAAAATGATAGCATGAATGAACTGATAAAACACAAGCTAGAGCTTTTGCCAGATAGTCCTGGCTGTTATTTGCATAAGGATAAGGCTGGCACTATTATTTATGTTGGCAAGGCCAAAAATCTGAGAAATCGCGTACGCTCTTATTTTCGAGGAAGCCATGATACCAAGACAGAGCTGTTAGTTTCTGAAATAGCTGATTTTGAGTTTATTGTCACAGGATCAAATACAGAAGCACTCTTATTGGAAATCAATTTGATTCAAGAGAACATGCCCAAGTACAATATCAAGCTAAAGGACGACAAGTCTTATCCCTTTATCAAGATCACTAACGAGCCATTTCCAAGACTATTAATCACACGTCAGATTAAAAAAAATGACGGCCTGTATTTTGGTCCCTACCCAGATGCTTACACTGCCACTGAGGTTAAAAAGCTGCTAGACCGTATTTTTCCCTTTAAAAAATGCAAAAACCCTGTTAACAAGGTCTGCTTTTACTATCATTTAGGGCAATGTCAGGCTCACACGATTTGCCATACAGACAAGGCTTATTGGGACAGCTTGGTTGCTGATGTCAAGCAGTTTTTAAACGGTAAGGACGACAAGATCATTGATGATTTGCGCTCCAAGATGCTTGAAGCTTCGCACAATCAAGAATTTGAACGGGCAGCTGAATATCGTGATTTGATTTCAGGTATTGCCACCATGCGAACCAAGCAAAGGGTGATGAGTAAGGACTTGCAGGATAGGGATATTTTTGGCTATTTTGTTGATAAGGGCTGGATGTGTGTGCAGGTCTTTTTTGTCCGTCAGGGTAAGCTCATTCAGCGAGATGTGAATATGTTTCCTTATTACAACGAAGCTGAAGAGGATTTTTTGACCTATGTCGGGCAATTTTATAGCGACCAACGGCATTTGATCCCTAAGGAGGTCTTTATTCCAGAGACGATTGATGAGACCTTGGTTGCAGCCATTGTTCCAGCAAGGATTGTCAAGCCGCAGCGAGGGGAAAAAAAGCAGCTGGTCGCCTTAGCAACTAAGAATGCTCGGGTTAGCCTTCAGCAAAAATTTGATTTGCTGGAAAAGGATTTAAGAAAAACAAGTGGTGCTATTGAGCATCTTGGTCAGCTGTTAGGCATTGAAAAGCCTGTTCGTATTGAGGCCTTTGACAATTCAAACATTCAGGGCACAAGTCCGGTAGCTGCGATGGTGGTTTTTGTCGATGGGAAGCCCAGCAAGAAGGACTATCGCAAATTTAAAATCAAAACAGTGATTGGTCCAGATGATTATGCGAGCATGAGAGAGGTGATTTATCGTCGTTATAGCCGCGTGAAGCATGAAGGGCTACAGGCACCTGATTTGATTATTGTTGATGGTGGGCAGGGTCAGGTCAAGGCTGCTCGTGATGTGATTGAGCACCAGCTAGGCCTTAGCATTCCAGTAGCTGGTCTGCAAAAAAATGACAAGCACCAGACCCATGAATTGCTTTTTGGTAACCCCTTGGCAGTGGTTGAGCTGCCGAGAAATTCAGAAGAGTTTTTTCTGCTGCATCGTATACAAGATGAGGTTCATCGCTTTGCCATTACCTTTCACAGGCAGGTCAGGAGTAAAAATGCCTTTTCATCAAAGCTAGATCACATTGCAGGCTTAGGGCCAAAACGCAAACAGCTACTACTCAAGCGATTTAAAAGCATGACTGCTCTTGAACAGGCTAGTCTTGAAGAAATTCAGCAGCTAGGGATTCCAAAAACAGTCGCTGAGGCACTGTTTGATCACCTTACCTCAAAAAGTGAGGTCTGAATTGGCCTTGTCAGGAGCTCAAGCAGTCTGAATTTTCTTGACAAAAGTGAAAAAATAGCTGAAACCAGTTTCAAAAAATGATAGAATGATACTACAACATAAAAGAATTAGATAGGAAGCATTTGCAGTGAAATTTCTCGAATTAAACAAAAAACGCCATGCTATTAAACGGTTTAACGATAAGCCCGTTGATTATAATGACTTGCGAACAGCTATTGAGGTTGCCACTCTGGCACCAAGTGCTAACAATATTCAGCCTTGGAAATTTGTCATTGTTGAGGAAAAAAAGGCAGAGCTGGCAAAGGATCTGCCGTTGGCTAATAAGACTCAGGTAGAGCAGGCTCAGTATGTTATTGCCCTGTTTTCTGATACCGACCTCATTCAGCGCTCTCGTAAGATTGCCCGCATTGGGGTCAAGTCCTTGCCTGATAACTTGATTGGTTATTACATGGAGACCCTGCCGCCACGTTTTGCTACCTTTACTGAGACCCAAAAAGGCGAATATCTGGCCATTAATGCTGGCTTGGTGGCGATGAATTTGGTCCTTGCCTTAACGGATCAGAAAATGGCCTCAAATATTATTTTAGGCTTTAATAAAAAGCTAACTAATGAGATTTTAGATATTGATCCACGCTTTCGTCCTGAATTATTGATAACTGTGGGGTATAGCGATGACAAGCCAGAGCCTAGCTATCGCCTACCAGTAGACGAAATCATTGAAAGACGCTAAGATACACAACTACTCGTCCAGCTAGCCTATAAGTTTTTGGATTTAGGAGGATAGCGAGGCAACACATAAAGGAGAAAAAGATGACAACAATTGATTTTAAAGCAGAGGTTGATAAGCGCAAGGAAGCTATGCTAGAGGATCTATCAAACCTATTAAGCATTAATTCCGAGCGAGACGATGCTAAGGCAGATGCCAAGCACCCATTTGGTCCTGGTCCGGTTAAGGCCTTGGAGTTCTTTCTTGCCATGGCAGAGCGTGATGGTTACCAAACGCGTAATATTGATAACTATGCTGGTGATTTTGAATTTGGTCAGGGAGATGAGGTTTTAGGGATTTTTGCCCATTTAGACGTGGTACCTGCTGGTAGTGGCTGGGAGACAGACCCTTATAAGCCGGTGATTAAGGATAATCGTATCTATGCGCGTGGTTCATCTGATGATAAGGGGCCAACCATGGCTTGCTATTATGCCCTGAAAATCATCAAGGAATTAGGCTTGCCAGTTTCTAAAAGGGTTCGCTTCATTGTTGGGACTGATGAGGAGTCAGGCTGGGGTGATATGGACTATTATTTTGCTCACAATGGCTTGAAGAACCCTGATTTTGGTTTTTCACCAGATGCTGAATTTCCCATTATCAATGGTGAGAAAGGAAACATTACAGAATACCTTCATTTTGTTGGTCAAAATGCTGGAGCTTTTGTCCTTCATCGCTTCCAAGGCGGTTTACGTGAAAATATGGTTCCTGAATCAGCGACAGCTCTGATCAGCTCACCGCATGAGCTTAATGTTATCGAAGCTTCTTTGGAGCAATTCTTATCTGAGCACGCAGTGACAGGATCTGTCAAAGAGGCTGATGGGCTATTGGAAGTGACCATTATTGGGAAATCTGCTCATGGCTCTACACCAGAGGCTGGTGTTAACGGTGCAACCCTGCTGGCTAAATTCTTAAATCAATTTAGCTTTGATGGCGCAGCCAAGGCTTATTTGCATATTGCAGGTGAGGTGCTTCATGAGGATTTCACAGCAGAAAAGCTTGGCTTGGCTTATACAGATGACAAAATGGGTGCCCTTAGCATGAATGCAGGTGTCTTTAGCTTTGCTAAGGATTCAGATGACAATACCATTGCCTTGAATTTCCGTTATCCAAAGGGAACCAATGCAGCAGTGCTAAAGGCAGGGCTTGAGCAATTACCAGGCTTGACTAAGGTTACCTTATCTGAGCATGAACACACCCCTCACTATGTGCCAATGGACGATGAGCTGGTCTCAACCCTCCTATCCGTCTATGAAAAGCAAACAGGACTCAAGGGCTACGAGCAGGTTATCGGTGGTGGCACCTTTGGACGCTTGCTTGAGCGTGGTGTTGCCTTTGGTGCGATGTTCCCAGGTGATGAAAACACAATGCATCAGGCCAATGAATACATGCCATTAGACAATATTTACCGATCAGCTGCCATTTACGCCGAAGCTATTTATGAATTGATCAAATAAGAGATTGAACAAGCTCTCTGTCTAAGATGAGCCTTGCTAATATTAACGAATAAAAGCCTTATGAAGTTAGTCGTTTAATGAGACTTCATAAGGCTTTTTGTTTGGCGTCAAGCCATTATTTACAAAGAGAAATGCCACAGTGGATCATCTTTTGAAAAGTCCTTGTAAAAACAGACGTAAAACTAGTTTTAGAGGAGACATTGATAGGCAGTCATGCTTATCAAGAGATCTTGTCTAGCAGTTATGGCAAAAAGATCAGTGAACTATTATTTTCCAAGGCAGAACTGACTGAACAATTGAGTAATTAATTCATCAGGTGCGGCATCGCCTGTGATTTCTCCTAGGATTTCCCAAGCTCTGGTCAAATCAATCTGTAAGAGATCAACCGGCATTCCTAAAGCAAGTCCTTCATTGACAGCCTCTAAGCTTTGTACTGCCTGCTCAATCAAGGAAATATGACGAGCATTGGATAGGTAAGTCGCATCTTGCTCTATTAGCCCAGTATGATCAAAGAAAATCTGATTGATCCGGTCTTCGATCAGGTCAATGTTTTGGTTTTGCAAAACTGATATTGGGATCGCCTCTTCTGGAAGCTGGTCTTTTTCAATGACCTGCTCCAGATCGGTTTTATTGAGGAGAATAATGCGATTGCTATCCTGACTAAGGGCTAGCAGAGCCTTGTCCTGTTCGGTCAGCTTTTCCGAAGCATTGAGAACTAAAAGGACCAGATCAGCCTCCTGTAGGGCTTTTTTAGACCGCTCAACACCAATTTGCTCTACTAAATCATCTGTTTCTCTAATTCCAGCAGTATCAACTAGCTTTAGAGGAATTCCCTTGATATTGACATATTCTTCAATGACATCACGAGTTGTTCCTGCAATATCAGTGACAATGGCCTTATCCTCACGTAACAAGGTATTGAGCAGACTAGACTTTCCTACATTCGGTCGGCCGATAATAGCTGTTGACAAGCCCTCACGTAGGATCTTCCCGCGCTTGGCAGTACGTAGGAGCTGCTCTAAAAGTGTTTGAAATTCTCGCGTTTTGTCACGCAAAAGAGCAGTGGTCATTTCTTCGACATCATCATATTCGGGGTAGTCGATATTAACCTCAACCTGGGCTAAGGTATTTAGGATTTCTTGACGTGTGTCGCTGATGAGCTGTGATAGGGAGCCGTCTAGCTGCTTGATAGCAATAGACATGGCCTTATCAGTCTTTGCACGAATCAGATCCATGACTGCCTCAGCCTGTGTTAAATCAATACGGCCATTTAAAAAAGCACGCTTTGTAAATTCGCCGGGCTCTGCCATTCGAGCTCCCTGTTTAATGAGGAGCTGTAAAATGTCATTTGTCACCGCAATACCGCCATGGGTATTGATTTCAATCACGTCCTCTCTGGTAAAGGTTTTTGGCGCCAGCATGACTGATACCATGACCTCATCAATCACTTCACCTGTGCTTGGCTTGATAATATGACCATAGTTAAGGGTATGTGAGGCGACTGTTGTTAGATCTTTTCCTTTAAAGATCGATTTAGCAATGTCCAGAGCCTTGGTACCAGACAAGCGAACAATGCCAATAGCTCCTTCACCTAACGGAGTTGAAATGGCTGCAATTGTATCAAATTCTTTAGTTATACTCATGCCTTCTATTGTAGAACAAGTCAGCATAGAAAGCAAGGTATTGCATTAGCTGCTCGTTGTCGTCATTCTTGTCTAGTGGCAAAGCCTCAAAAGCAGTTGTAAACAGCTAAAGCTATGATTAAAAAGCCTTGTATGGTAAGTACAGGATAAAGCCAAAAAGCTGATGAGTTTTAGATAAACATACAGGCTCGAAAAGCCCTATTAAACCGACAGCAACAATCCTCACACAGTATAGTTGACTTAACTACCTGATGTCATTTCTGGCTGTTTTTATAATGACAATGGCAATATCGGTTATTTTGACTATGCTGGGTGCTTGTATCCTAGTGGACTGACTGACAATCAGGGCTTCTTTTTCAACCACGAAAACATTAAAAAAGTCTGGTTTGGAGGCTATATTGACGATAGTGAAAGAGAAGCTCAAGACTTTTTTAAAAAAGAGGCAGGCTATATTAAATATCCTAAACTTAGTATAGATAATAGCACTAGATAGCATTAATTTAAGTATATAACGTTATGATTATGGTTGGATTAGTTCATTATACACTAGCAATAAGGTAGATTATTTTGTTATAATAAAATATATACAATTATTAGAGAGTTAGAAAGAGTTATATGGTAGTATTACAAAATAATAGTAGCACAGCTAGTGAGCGAGCGACAGCTTTGGCAAGAGGAGTCCAGGCCCTCTCTAGTGCTGGTGCGGTGAGCAAAGATATGAAGACGACCGTTACTGGAAATCGTAGTGATGCCAGCTCTGCCATTGATTTATCGCACAACGTTTCAGCGCAGGTAGTTGGGATCATCGCTTCTATGTCGCAACACATTCAGAGTGTCTCTGCCTCTTTTCAAGCGATGGATCTTCAGCTTGGAAAAGAGTTAGGGCGTTTAGAAAACAGGCGGAGGTTTAGTCTCAATGACCCAAAATGAGCTCATGTACCAGAAGGAGAGATTGGATAAACGCTTGGAAACCATAGCCCAAGAGCTTAAGCGTAATGAACAGCGCTTTGAAGACTATGAGGAACTATCTAACCTAGCGGCACAACTGTTAACAGCAGCTGCAACCACCTTTCGTTCATCATCAGATAGTCATCTCTTTGAAGGGGCTTTGGCAGAAGAATGTTATTTGAAAAGGAAAACACAAGCGTCCTTGGAACAAAGTCATGAGGAGCTCTTAGGAGAGCAGCGTCGTTTGTACCAAGAAGAGGAAGCCCTTACCCGACAATTAAAGCTAGTCAAAGGAAAGGAGAGAGCTAATGAGCATTGACATGTATCTGGGGTCATCGGACCAGCAAGCTAGTAGCGTTGGTAAGGTCTTGCAGCAGCGGATAACAGCTTATAAGTCTTTGCAAAGAGCTTTGGAGCAATTGGTGTCTTCTAGTCCTGACTTATCAGGGCATACCTATGCTTCTGCTAAAAGGTACAGCGAGCAGGTATTGATCCCTTTGATGAGGGGCTGTATCCTGCTAGATGAAGCCATCAAGGAAGCCTGTGCAGCATTTCCTAATGACTACCGTCGTCAGGTTGATAGTGTGGATTTGAAGGAGAGTGAGCTGGTGGATCAGATCAGCCGCTCAGACCGCATCATAGGTCGTTACGTTGAGTTGATTGATCTGGAGTATCGGCAGGAGCTGCCGAATTACTCTTATATTACTAATCTCAAGAGCGGAGCGAGTAACCAGCGTCAAGTCAAGAGAAAATTAGAAGAGAAGCTCCTTAAGCTGCGAGAGTTTGATAGCAATTCCCGTCACCTCTTTTCGTCTATCGCAGCCTTAGCCGAGGCAGTCAATATAGGTATCAGACAAACCAAGACCTCTTGGAATGGGACAAGTCAGACGTTCACTCTTCCCAGGGCTCTTGACTTAGAGTGGACCAAGGTAGTAGAAAAGAGGTGGACGCAAAGGGAGGAAAAAGCCTCGAAGCTGAAGCTACAGCAGGCAGCAGAAAAACTTTCGAGAGAAACCGGGATTAAGTACGAAGATGCCTATCGTTTTGTGATGGACGGTGTTCTGTCAGATGAAAATAAGAACAAAATCAAGAGTGTAAAGAAACTAGTTAAGTATACAAAGGGTGGGCTGTATATCGTTTCCTCAGGAAGGTATTATTGGAAACATTCAGGTAAACATTATTGGAAAAATACACCAAACAAAACATGGAATATTTGGAAAGCATCTAAAAACGATCCCAATTTTGACAAAGGAGGGATCAAAGGTAAACATTTTTCTAAAAAAGGAGCCCGTTACACAGACTTACCTGGTATCAAGCAATTGAAGAAGAGTGAAACAGTACAATCCCTCATTTCAAAAATTTCAAAAGATAATCAAGGGAAGCTCACCAAAGTTGGTAAAGGGTTAAAGAAAGTTGATAAAGAGCTAAGCAACATATCGTCAAAACTCAAGTCATATGAGCATGGACGCCTAAATAGAGACTTGAAAATGATGAAGGAGAATAACCTGGGTAAAAGTCTCGGTAAGTTTGGGAAAGTTGGAAAAGCTGCAAGCAAGGTGCTCAAGTTTGCAGGAAAAGGTCTCAAAGTTGCGGGTTGGGTAGGTGCTGCTATAAATGTTAAGGACTCGGTTGAAACTTACAAGAAAAAAGGCTATAGCAATGAGCAAACTGCTGCTTTAACAGCCCGTAAGGTAGCTGTTGATACTGCAACAACTGTTGTCGGAAGCAATATTGGGCGTGTAACAGGTGCAGTTATTGGTCAAGCAGTTATACCTATTCCAGGTGTAGGTGCTGCTATCGGTTCTGTTGCAGGAAGTATTTTAGGAGCTATGGCAGGTAGTTGGATTGGTAGTACAATTAATGACAATTTAGATAAGAACGTAAAACCTAAACAATCAGGAAGGAGTTTAGCATGGTAATGTTAATGAGAACACTGTTATTTCCAGTTGATAACGGACTTGATTCAGGATTGACTGGTGATGGTTATGCAGCTGAGTATGATTTGTGGACTGGAAAGGTCACGTGGCGACAACTTGGTGATGGAAAAATAAAAAGGCAACAAAAGGTAGCAGCTATAATTAATCTCATTGCAGCTGCAATATCTCCACTTGTCATCATGTCTATCATTTTTACGGCAAAAAGTCTGAAGCTTTTTGATGTAGATACTAGTACAACAATTTATCGATATGCTCCTCTGATGGTAGGCTTGGTCTTTTTCTTCTCGTTTGAATTATTGATGCTGGCTATTAGACGTCTGTATCCATTAGCCAAAGAGGAGCCAAGTTTAAAGCGTCAACATGGGTATTTTAAGACCATGTATGACAATACTATACGTGAGAATGATGGTGTTTTTAATAATTTATCAGTACCTTTTATAGGGCTTTATGTAGCTTTCTTGATTGCCTTTTCGGTTATTCCAATTTTTTACTCTCAATATCTGCAGCAAAATTCTTTTTGGTCCTATTTAGGAAATTTAGTAGGAAGTAGCATTCTTATTTCCTTAGTCCCCAATTTTTTATGGAATGTCTTAGTGAAACAATTGATTTACATCAAGCTTATTCGCAAAACGAAAGAAAAATCTTAAAGAATGAAACCTAAACAATCAGGAAGGAGTTTAGCATGGTAATGTTAATGAGAACCTTGTTATTTCCCATAGATAATGGTATGGATAATAACTTAATTGGAGACGGCTTATCAGCTGAGTATGACCTATGGACTGGAAAAGTTACGTGGCGTCAGCCCAGTGATGATAAGATTAGAACCCAACAAAAGGTAGCATTTGTACTTAATCTTATAGCTGGTAGTTTATCTCCATTAGCTATATTTTTATTTGTTATTATTGTTAGACGCTTAGGCGTTTTTAGTGGCGATACTAATTCAATGATTTTCAAGTGGGCACCGCTAATAGTTGGATTTATCCTTTTTATATCGTTTGAATTATTGATGTTGGCGCTTAGAAGTAGATATACGATATTAGAGAAAGAGCCCGATTTAGATCGTCAACTATACTATTATCGTACAATGTATGATAATACTATACATGACAATTCAGGTGTTTTTAACAATTTATCAGTACCTTATGTAGGTCTATACATTACTTTATTTCTAATTTTTTTAATCATTCCACTTTGTTATCATTTTTACTTGCACCCATCTTCATTTGGGGATTATCTCGCTGCATTATCTGTAACAAGTTTGTTGATTTCCTTATTTCCCAATTTTTTATGGAATGGTGTCTTGAAGCACGTTATATATGTCAAACTTATTCGCCAAACAAAAGAAAGAATTTTAAAGAATGAAACCTAAACAATCAGGAAGGAGCTTAGCATGGTAATGTTAATGAGAACGCTGTTATTCCCAGTTGATAATGGCATGGGAACGGGCTTGACCGGTGATGGTTATGCGGCTGAGTATGATCTATGGACTGGAAAGGTCACGTGGCGACAAGCCACCAAACAAACAATTGAAAAGCAACAAGCACTAACGTCTAACCTTTTGATTATTGCCTCATGCTTATCACCAGTTACTGTTGCAGGAATGATACTGTTGAGTAGAAGTTTCCCTATTTTCGAGGAAGACTTATCAGAGAAAATTGATACTTATGCTCCAATTATTCTTGGTGTTGTGTTATTTCTTGCTTTTGAGACGTTAATGCTTGCTATCAGAGGTCGTGATCCATTAGCGGAGAAGGAACCAGATTTAAAGCGGCAGCATGACTATTTTGAAAAGATGTTTGATTTTGCTATTCGTAGAAATTTGTCGTCAGATAATCTAAAAACTCCTTATATAGCTACTTATTTTGCTTTTGGTATTTCTTTACTCTGTATTCCATTTAGCTATTATGTTTATCTGAATCCGGAGCAATTCCCTAATTTGGATTATGGTCATTTATCAATCCTGCTTGTAACAAGTATTCTTATTTCCCTAGTTCCCAACTTTTTATGGAATGTTCTATTAAAGCACATTATCTATATCAAGCTTATTCGCAAAACGAAAGGACAATAAAACATTATGAACAAACCAGAACACATTTTACCGATTGGTACTATAGTGCTGACGGAGACAGGAGAAATTCCTTTGATGATTGTGAGTCGTGCCTCTCTTTTTGATGATAATGGAGAAATCGGCTATTTTGATTATGCTGCAGTTCCTTATCCAGAAGGCATAGGAAATGATAATGAGTACCTTTTCTTCAACCATGAGGATATTGCTGATGTCATCTATTTTGGGTATGTCAATTCCAATGAACAGCTTTTTGCAGAAGCCTACGATGATTTGGTGAAAACATCAGGTTATCGTAAATTAAGCTTAGATCACCATCAATAGAAAAAGGACATGAAGATTATCTAGAAAAAGAAAAGAACTAATGAGCATTGACATGTATCTGGGGTCATCGAACCAGCAGGCTAATGATGTATGGCCAATATTTTGAGAGGATCGGCCTGCTCCTCTTTTTTGTATGTTCAAAGCTATAAAAAGCTTACTTTTTGAGGTATAAAGCTTCGACAATCAAGAGTATTTGCTCTGGTGGCTTTAATGATCTTGCTTATAGCTTCTGGTCAGATTGTTTTAGCCTGCTTGTGCTGTCTGATCCAGATTTGACTGAGGCTTTGATGACAGTCGTGAAGGCGGGTTTAAGAATGGCATGTCTAATGTCAATTTACAATAGAGAAGGAAAATTGATCAAACAGTGTGAGATATTATTAACAAGTTTGCGCTTTCATGGTATAATAAAGTGCTAGGAAGCATTTTATTATAAGATAAGGGGGAATCATGGAAGCACTGAAAAAGATTGCCGGTGTGACTGCTGCGCAATATGTAACAGATGGAATGACCATTGGATTAGGAACAGGATCAACAGCTTATTACTTTGTTGAAGAAATTGGTCGTCGCATCAAGGAAGAGGGACTACAGGTTGTTGGTGTGACAACCTCAAGTGTAACAACCAAGCAAGCAGAGGGCCTAGGTATTCCCTTAACATCAATTGATGATATTGACTGCATTGACCTGACTGTTGATGGTGCTGATGAGGTGGATAAGGCCTTTAACGGTATTAAGGGTGGTGGAGCAGCTCTATTGATGGAGAAAATTGTTGCAACACCAACCAAGGAATACATCTGGGTTGTTGATGAATCAAAGCTGGTGGATCATTTAGGTGCTTTCAAGCTCCCTGTTGAGGTCGTTCAATACGGTGCTGATAGGCTATTTCGAGTCTTTGAAAGGGCTGGCTATAAGCCCTCTTTTCGCATGAAGGGGGATAAGCGTCTCATAACGGATATGCAGAACTTTATCATTGATCTTAACCTTGGCTGTATCGAAAATCCTTGTGAGTTTGGGCGTCTGCTGGATCAAACTGTTGGTGTTGTCGAGCATGGCCTTTTCAATGGTATGGTTGATAAGGTCATTGTTGCTGGTCAGGCTGGTGTAACGGTCCTTGAAGCTAATCAGTCAACCTAATTCCTAGCTCAATCATGTTTTACATTATTTTATAGGTTTTGGGGAGCCAACCGTAACCTCCCCTAGATTGGAGACTTATGTCAAAATTTAATCGTATTCACTTAGTCGTTCTAGATTCTGTTGGTATTGGTGCAGCACCAGATGCCGACAAATTCTTTAATGCTGGTGTAGCTGATACAGATTCTGACACCCTCGGTCATATTTCAGAGACAGCTGGTCTGGCTGTTCCAAATATGGCAAAAATTGGACTTGGTCATATTCCTCGTCCTGTCCCCCTAAAGACAGTTCCAGCTGAGGCTGATCCTACTGGCTATGTCACCAAATTAGAAGAGGTATCTCTTGGTAAGGATACCATGACAGGTCACTGGGAAATTATGGGCTTAAACATTACTGAGCCATTTGATACCTTCTGGGATGGCTTTCCAGAGGAGATTATCCAAAAAATCGAAGCTTTTTCAGGCCGTAAGGTCATTCGTGAAGCCAATAAGCCTTACTCAGGGACAAAGGTGATTGATGATTTTGGTCCCCGTCAAATGGAAACTGGTGAGCTGATTGTTTATACCTCTGCCGACCCTGTATTGCAAATTGCAGCACATGAGGAGGTGATTCCTGTTGAGGAGCTTTACCGGATTTGTGAGTATGCGCGTTCCATTACCCTTGAGCGTCCTGCTCTTTTAGGTCGTATTATTGCCCGTCCGTATATAGGAGAGCCAGGCAGCTTCACTCGCACAGCTAATCGTCGTGATTATGCAGTCTCACCGTTCCAAGACACTGTCTTAAATAAGCTGGCTGACGCTGGGATTTCTACTTATGCTGTTGGGAAAATCAATGACATCTTTAATGGCTCAGGGATTACCAACGATATGGGGCACAATAAGTCTAACAGTCATGGGATTGATACCCTGATCAAAACCTTGCAGTTGCCAGCATTTACAAAAGGTCTTTCTTTTACTAACTTGGTTGATTTTGATGCTAGCTTTGGTCACCGTCGTGATCCAGAGGGCTATCGTGACTGTTTGCATGAATTTGATCGTCGCCTGCCAGAGATCATTGCCAACATGAAGGACGATGATCTGCTCTTGATTACAGCTGATCATGGCAATGACCCAACCTATGCTGGAACTGACCACACACGTGAGTATATTCCATTGCTTGCTTACTCAGCCTCCTGCACTGGAGCAGGTGTGATTCCACAGGGACATTTTGCTGATATTTCAGCGACTATTGCCGAAAACTTCGGTGTGGACACTGCTATGATTGGAACATCATTCTTAGCTGACTTGGTATAGGAGTAAGCAAATATCATTTGATAGGCCAAGGAGCTTGGCGTATCAAATTGAAAACCAGCGCTGTGGTTAGGTCTATTAATAGGCTTGTGGCAGGTTGTCTAGTTCTGATGATCGGTGTGATATTAGTTGATTTATTGGACTTTGCTACAGCAAAAAGCTCAAGAGAAGTATGCTTTATAGTAAAAAATAAATAAGATAAAGGGAGAAATAAGATGACATTACTTGAAAAAATTCGTGAAACACAGGCTTTCCTAGAAAGCAAGGGCATTGATAAGCCTGAATTTGGTCTCATTTTAGGCTCTGGTCTAGGTGAGCTTGCCAATGAGGTTGAGCAGGCGATTGTGATTGATTATGCTGATATTCCAAACTGGGGCAAATCAACAGTTGTTGGTCATGCTGGAAAATTAGTTTATGGTGAGCTGGCTGGTCGTAAAGTATTGGCACTTCAAGGGCGCTTTCATTTCTATGAAGGTAATCCAATGGAGGTTGTGACCTTCCCGGTACGTGTGATGAAGGCTCTGGGCTGCCATAGCTTGCTGGTGACAAATGCAGCAGGCGGTATCGGCTATGGTCCTGGGACGCTTATGCTAATCAATGACCATATTAATATGACAGGAACAAACCCGCTCATTGGTGAAAACCTAGATGAATTTGGCCCACGCTTCCCAGATATGTCTGATGCCTATACAGCAGCTTATCGTGAGACAGCTCGCTCAGTAGCAGAAAAACTAGGCTTAGACCTGCAAGAGGGTGTTTACCTTGGCTGTTCAGGACCAACCTATGAAACACCAGCTGAGATTCGTGCCTTTAAGGTTATGGGAGCAGATGCTGTTGGTATGTCAACTGTTCCAGAGGTTATTATCGCTGCCCACTCAGGCTTGAAGGTGCTTGGAATTTCAGCGATTACAAACTTTGCAGCGGGCTTCCAATCAGAGCTTAACCATGAAGAGGTTGTAGAGGTAACTGAGCGTATCAAGGAAAACTTTAAAGGCTTGGTTAAGGCTATTTTGGCAGAGCTTTAAGGCTTGCTCTTAGACTAGCAGTAACCATGAGCGACTGCTAGTACTTTGATCGATAAGACGAGGAAAAATAAGGATTGGGACATTAGAGTGATGACTGATATGGAACATACGATAAGTATTCTTTTAGAAGTTTATGCTTATAGTCATGCCTACAAAATTGCAAGAACTCTGCCTGATTTTTCCCCCAAGGTACTTTATTTGCTTGAGCTTTTAAAGGAAAGAAGAGAGCTTAACGTTGCTTATGCCTTTCAACATAGGGCGGAAAATAGGCTTATTGAGGATAGACATCAGGTTAAGCTTTTGTTAAATGAAGCTCAAGAGGAGGAGCAGACTGCAAATTACCTGCTTGATTTGGCAGCTAAGGTCAAAAACGGTGAGATTATTGATTTTGTAAGGTCAGTATCGCCTGTCTTGTATCGTCTCTTTTTGCGGCTGCTTGAGCAGGCTGTCCCAGATGTTCAAAGCTATATTATTGATACCAAGAATGATCAATATGACACTTGGAATTTTAAGGCGATGGAAAAAGCCGATAATGACCTCTTTAGGAGCTATCTGGCACAAAGACAGCCACGTCATGTGACGACACGCAGCTTGGCTGATTTACTTGTTTTATCAGAGCTTCCAGCTGATATTAAAAGACTAGTGGTAGTCTTAAGGCAGTTTGAAAAATCAGTCCGCAATCCCCTAGCACATTTGATCAAACCCTTTGATGAGGAGGAGCTATATCGGACAACTCATTTTTCCTCTCAAGCCTTTCTAGATGGTTTGATTCGCTTAGCAGTTTTTTCTGGTGTTAACTATATCAAAGAGCCCTTCTATTTTGATGTCGTTAATGCTGTCATTGAAAAGGAGCTGTTAGACAGCGCCAAGCCTTAGCTATTTGAAAGATTAGCAATAATAAAAAACCTGAACGATCTGAACGAGGCTTCTCTAAGCTAGCTATGACTAGTCAGCTTAGAGCCTTAGAACAGGTCTTTCAGGTTTTTTATGTTTAGCTAGTGTGGTTAATTAATGATTGAAGCTAATTTCTTCTAGCAGGTAGTCAATAAATCGCTCTCCCATTTTTGAGAGGTTAGCCTTTTCGTGCTTGATAAAGACAATCTCAATCACATCAGGGACATCTAAGGGAATAGCGACAATCTGGTCTCCATTTAGATTTGTGTTTAAAATACCGCTGGCAACGGTGTAGCCATTTAAGCCAATCATGAGATTAAATAGAGTAGCTCGGTCACTCACCACAATAGACTTACTGTGAGGGATATGTGCCATCATCTCCTCTGAGAAATAAAAGGAATTGTGAATCCCCTGATCATAGCTTAGATAAGGAAAATCAAGGAGATCATCAATGGTTAAGCTGGTTTTATTTGCCAGAGGATTGGACTTGCTGATAAAGATATGCGGTGTGGTTTTAAATAGGGTGGAAACGGTCAAATGATTTTCCTCAAACAGCTTGGTAAGGACGTCTCGGTTGTAGTCATTGATAAACAAAACGCCGATTTCTGAGCGAAAATTTTTCACATCGTCAATGATTTCCCAGGTTCTTGTTTCTCGCAAGAAAAGCTCGTACTGGGTCATATCAGCCCGCTTTAATAAAGAGACAAAAGCATTGACAACAAAGGCGTAATGCTGAGAGGAAACACTAAAGAGCTCACGACTAGTATTGTGATTTTTATAGCGATCCTCTAGCAGTGCTGTTTGTTCAATAATTTGTCTGGCATAAGATAGAAACTCAACCCCGTCCTTGGTTAAGGTAATGCCCTTGGGATTACGAATGAAAATAGTAATGCCCATCTCCTGCTCTAATTCCTTGACAGCATTAGACAGACTGGGCTGCGTGATAAATAATTGCTTAGCGGCTTCGTTCATGGAACCGCATTCAACAATCTTTATAATGTATTGTAGTTGTTGGATTCTCATACTGACAGTCTATCTTAAATAGTACAAAGAATCAAGTGCCTTTATTAGAGCTTAAGACAAGGTTTCACAAGCGGTAGCCTAGCTTGTGCGGTGAAGCTAGCTTGATGCTAGTGTTGTACCCAGGTAAAAAAGAGCTGGCAAATAGGCAGTTTTATCGCTTTTTACCGCTTATTTTTGGCATGCCTGTGTTTTGATAAACGGCTGGTCTTGATCGGTAAAAAGTAATCGTGATAATGTCAGATAATACCTATTTTTCCATTGCTCTTTTAATTTTCTTGTGTTATATTAATAATATTGATATATTTAATGTTTTGAGATAAAGGGTGGTGATGGTGTAATATGACTGGACAAAGTAGTCATCAGGTATTAATTCAAAAGCTGTTGGTCAGCACTCACTATTTGACATTATTTAGAGATGAGCTGAAGCTAGTTGAGAGGACACCATCTATTTTGGGAAGTGAGTTTCCTGTCTCTCTTGTTCAAACGGAATTAGGTGATATTATCACCTTGGTGGATACCTTAAATAAGCAGCAGCGCTTGATTGAGTCGACCTTTTGGTATGAGGAGTCAGCCTTTAAGCTCATGAACAAGGCCTTAGATATTGTTGATAATTGGATAAAGGGGATAGATGGCTTAATTAAGCTCTGCCAGTCCAAGGAGGTCTTTCAGGCCATTGTTGGTGATAAAAGAACACGTGTTTTTGGTGTTTTGATTGATGTTTTTTCTTCCCTAAAAATTAGCACCATGTCATTGAAGGAATTTGCAGCTCCGGCTGCTCTTTGCCATTAGATTAAGCTGGGCTAAGCTTGGATAGTGGCTGGTTAAGCCTGCAAGTTGCCCCTCTCATGACAAGTCTAGGCTTTATTTAGGGTGAGCAGTGTGCCAAGGGTGTATTAAGTGCTGGTTGCTTTGAAGCTTCGCCTTGCTAGGTTAGCTGTGAGTGATGTCACGATAACTGCGCGAAACAGTTATTTCTGAATTATAATACAGGTTAAAGTAGGTACTTTTAATGTTTTTCCTATTGTAAAATCTATACAAAATAGGATATATTTTTGAAATAGCTGAACATTAACGTACAGCAAGCTTTATTTTCTTGCTAAAAATCTTTTTTATACCTTTGTCGTGTGAGTAATGTCAAAACCCTTTGACAAGGGCTGTCAAAAAAGCTATAATGATTGAGATAAGTTACCTTTAAGTGAGTCCAGAGAGGCGAGCAAGGTACACAGGATAAGATGAGAGGGTTTGCTCTCTTGATTTTCGTGTAGCCTCGCTTCTTTGGAAGTGAGGCTTTTATGGTGTGACTTTCAGTTGGTCTCGTGGTAATGATTCATAAGACCAATAAACCGCTCGTTAGACGGGTGGGCATGATTTGTTTGGGAGTACCCCAAGCTGCATAGAAAGGATAGGTTATGCGAGAAGAACGCCCTATTATTGCCTTAGATTTTCCTTCCTTTGAGGAGGTCAAGTCATTTCTGTCGCTGTTTCCAGCTGATGAGAGGCTATACGTTAAGATTGGTATGGAACTGTATTATGCTGAAGGACCAGATATTGTCCGTTATGTCAAGTCCTTAGGTCACAGTGTTTTTCTGGATTTGAAGCTGCATGATATTCCAAATACAGTCAAATCAACGATGGCAGTCCTATCAAGGCTTGGTATAGACATGACGACTGTGCAGGCTGCTGGAGGTGTAGAGATGCTTAGAGCAGCGCGTGAGGGCTTGGGGCAGGGTCCGATTCTCATTGCGGTGACACAGCTAACATCAACTAGCGAAGAGCAAATGCGTGAGGATCAAAACATTCAATCCACGCTGTTAGCATCTGTGCTTCACTATGCCAAGCGTACCGCTCAGGCTAAGCTAGATGGCGTGGTTTGCTCAGCCCATGAGGTCAAGGCCATTAAGTCAGAAGTACCAGCAGGCTTTGTGTGTTTGACACCTGGGATTCGCCCGACAGGTGCTGACATCGGAGATCAAAAGCGGGTGATGACACCTCATCAAGCTAGAGCTATCGGAAGTGACTATATTGTTCTTGGTCGTCCGATCACTCAGGCTACAGACCCTGTCAAGGCTTATCACCAGATTAAGGCAGAGTGGAACCGTTAGCAGCAGGATCATCATGACACATATAGCTGGACTATGACACCAAGGAAAAGAGGAGAAAAATGACACTAGCAGCACAAATTGCAACAGATTTACTTGAGATTAAGGCCGTTTACCTAAGACCAAAGGAGCCCTTTACTTGGGCGTCAGGCATTACATCACCGATTTATACGGACAATCGGATCACCCTTTCTTATCCAAAAACCAGAAGCTTGATTGAAAATGGCTTTGTGGAGACGATTAAGGCAGTATTTCCAGAGGTTGAGGTGATTGCTGGCACAGCAACTGCTGGTATTCCACATGGTGCTATCGTTGCAGATAAGATGGACCTGCCTTTTGCCTATATCCGCAGCAAGCCAAAGGATCATGGAGCAGGCAACCAAATAGAAGGGCATGTGCGCTGCGGGCAAAAAATGGTGATTATCGAGGATTTGATTTCAACAGGTGGATCAGTTCTGGAGGCGGCAGCGGCAGCTAGTCGCGAAGGTGCTGATGTACTAGGAGTGGTGGCAATTTTTACCTATGAATTGCCAGTAGCAAGCATCAATTTTGAAAAGGCAGGGCTTTCCTTGGTGACCTTGTCTAATTATTCAGACCTCATTAAGGTCGCTAAGGCCAAGGGCTATATTGATGCTGATGGCTTGGCCCTGTTAAAAAGATTTAAGGAGGATCAAAAGCATTGGCAGCATGAGAGTTAAACAGTGCTGAAAAGCTGCTGACATGCTGACTATGTCTTAAGGAGAGAAAAAATGACTTACAAAGATTTACTTGAGATAGGTGAGACCAGTTATTATCAGACGGATCGCTTGACTTACTACAAAAATCCTGTGGTATCTGAGCGCTATTTTGATAATTACCTTAGCTATCGTAGCATGCCTTCTTTGGCTGATTTGAAAAAGGACTTGGCCTATGTGGCAAAAGAGCAGCAGGATTATCCTAGTCACTACGCCTTTCTCTTTTTTGCTGAAAATGAAGAGCTAAGTACAGACATGCGAGCTTATTTGACAGATCATCACTTTAGCCTTGAAAAGCACCTGATCTTTACCAATGAGCTGGCAAAGCTTCACCTAAAGGAGCGTGATATATCACCAGTCACTATTGAACAGCTCTCAGAAACAAGCTTTTCTGCCTATCTGGCTTACAAATATCAGGCTAATTTGGCTTATGGTGAAACCTATGCCAATCAATGCAAGGCTGATAATGAAGCCAATCTATTGACAAACGGCTCAACCATTTATTTAGCCATCAAGGAAGGGAAGATTATCGGAGATATTACGGCTTGGGAATGTGGCGACTATATTGAAATGGACGATTTCAGTGTAGATGAGGCCTATCGTGGTCGTGGTATCGGTACAGCCTTACAGCGTAAGGCCAGTCAAGGCTATAAGAAGGTCATTCTCATCTCAGAAGAAGCTAATCGCGCCATGTATGAGCACCAAGGCTATCAGGAGGTTGCTTACTACTGGACAGCGCTAAAAACATCGACTAGATAAGTGATAAAGAAACAGATTATAGGATTGAAGGTGTAGGCTCTTATGAGTATGACTCTTCAATCCTTTTTTTCTGAGCGCATTTGCTAATCATACCTAATGAATAAGTCGTAGCCTGTCTAGTGGCTCATTTTAATGGCGTCTTGCTCTGTTTTATGATTAAATATAGAGAAAAAGCTATTGTTAGGGCATGCTTGTTGGTCTAGCAAGGCTGATGGATGATAGGATAGGGAATTGATGATTTTTAAAGATGCAACAGAAATGGCGCAGGCTGTTCGAGAAGGTAGGGTGAGCCCCTCAGCCTTAGTGAGAGACACAATTAAAAAGGCTCAAGCACTCAATCCTGAGTTGAATGCTATTACCTCAGAGCGTTTTTCAGAAGCTCTTGCTGAGGCAGCAGCAAGGGATTTTTCTGGAAAGCCATTTGCTGGTGTGCCTATTTTTCTAAAGGATTTAGGGCAGGAGCAGGAGGGCCAATTGGCCACTGCAGGATCAGTGTTATTTAAGGATTATCGTGCCTCAAAAACGGATTATGTTGTGCAGCGACTAGAGGAGCTGGGCTTTATTATTTTAGGAAGAAGCAATACACCTGAATTTGGCTTTAAAAATATTAGTGATAGTCGCTTACATGGTCCGGTAAATCTGCCACAGGACAAGAGCCGTAATGCTGGTGGTTCATCAGGTGGGGCAGCAGCTCTTGTGTCCTCAGGAATCACCTTGCTGGCTCCTGCTAGTGACGGAGGAGGATCCATTCGGATTCCTGCCTCCTTTAATGGCTTGATCGGTTTAAAGCCAAGCAGAGGAAGAGTGCCTGTGGGGCCAGGCTCTTATCGTGGCTGGCAGGGGGCGTCTGTTCATTTTGCTCTAACGAGGTCTATTCGAGACACAAGTCGTCTTCTTTATCACTTGCAGGTTTATCAGGTAGAAAGCCCTTTTCCATTAGTGCCATTAACCAAAGAAGAGCTTTTTCACCCTTTAGACAGACCCTTAAGGATTGCTCTTTATGATCACATGATAGATGGAACTACCGCCTCTATAGATGCTCAGACAGCTTTAACCGAGGCCTGTCATTTTCTAAAAGAGATGGGGCATGAGGTTGTGCGATTAGATAAGCTTCCTCTAGATATACCAAAGGTTATGAGGGATTACTACCTGATGACTAGTGTTGAGACAGCTGCTATGTTTGCTGATAGCCAAGAAGCCCTTGGTCGTCAGGTGACCAAAGCAGATATGGAGGTCATGACCTGGGCTATCTACCAAGCGGGTAAGGATATTCTTGCTTCGGTCTATTCTCAGGCGCTGCAGCGCTGGGACCATTATAGTGCTGAAATGGCAAGCTTTCATGAGCAGTATGATCTTTTGCTGACCTTTACCGCCAATACGCCTGCTCCAAAGCATGGACAGTTCCAGCCAAGCAAGGAGCTAATAGATAAGCTGGCTAAGGCGGAATGCTACCCCTCCAGTCAGCGCCTAGCGCTAGTAGAAGCCATGTTTGAGCAGAGCTTGTTCATAACCCCTTACACAGCTTTGGCAAATCTGACAGGCCAACCAGCTCTTAGTTTACCAACCTATGAAACGTCTGCTGGATTGCCGATGGGCATTCAATTGATAGCTGCTAAAGGGCGAGAAGACTTATTGCTGGGAATAGCTAGACAGTTTGAACGGGCTGGATTGTTAAAGCTACCTGGTTAAATATTATAAAACAGAGCTAATCTATTATAGGTTAGCTTTTTTGTTAAATCGAGCATATCTAGTCTCTTATAAGATTAGTCAATGCTATACTGTCATTAATAATGAAAAAGGAGTTCTTGATGAAAAAAGGAGTTGCTTTACTTTCTGTTAGCTTGGCGAGCTTGCTGTTAGCCGCCTGTGGGTCACAGCCATCAGCTCAAAAAACAAGCTGGGAAAAGATTAAAGATAAAGGTGTTTTAAAGGTTGCTACGCCTGCGACCTACCAGCCAACATCGTACTATAATGATGCCAATGAATTGGTCGGCTATGAGGTTGACCTGATGAAGGAAATTGGGAAACGCCTTGATCTTAAGGTGAAGTTCATTGAAACAGGCTATGATCAGGCTTTTACTTCGGTTGATAGCGGTCGTGTTGATGTTTCTCTCAATAATTTTGACATTACAGCCAAGCGGCAAAAAAAATACAACATCTCAACGCCTTATAAGTATGGTGTTGGGGGAATGATTGTTCGTGCTGATGGCAGCTCAGGCATAAGCAAGGCTGACCTAAGCGATTGGAAAGGGAAAAAAGCAGCTGGCGCCTCTGGTACAGAATACATGAAGGTTGCCAAGAAGCAAGGTGCTGAATTAGTCACTTATGATAATGTGACGGGTGATGTTTACCTGAACGATGTTGCTAATGGCAGAACAGACTTTATTCCCAATGATTATCCTGCACAAAAGCTTTTTGTGGATTACATGAAGTCTCAAAATCCTAACCTCAATGTCAAAATGAGTGATGTGCTGTATAATCCGACAGCACAGGGCATTATCATGAGTAAAAAAGATGACACCCTTAAGAAAAAGATTGATGCGGTCATCAAAGACATGAAACAAGATGGCAGCTTGAAAACCATTTCAAAGACATACTATGCTGGTCAGGATTTGACAGTTCCTTTTGGTAAGGACAAGAAAATTCCAGTCATTGATGCCAGTGATGTGGACTAGTGCCTTAGACAAAGGAGCTCTAAAGCGATGCTTAATCTTAGATTGATACTAGAGAGCTTGGGCTTTGTTTTGTCAGGTTTGCCCTATACCTTAGGCATTTCTTTTTTAAGCTTTCTAACAGGCCTTTTGCTGGGCTTGCTTTTAGCCTTTTTAAGGCGTTCTACTAGTCACTTTAGTCATTATCTGGTCAGGAGCTATGTGTCCATAATGCGTGGCGTTCCTATGATTGTGGTGCTCTTTGTCCTTTATTTTGGGCTTCCCTATTATGGCTTAGAACTGTCTGCCTTGTTATGTGCCTATTTGGGCTTTTCACTGGTTAGTGCAGCCTATATCTCTGAGGTCTTTCGTGCCTCGATTGATGCTATTGATCAGGGACAATGGGAGGCAGCAAGGGCTTTGGGGCTGCCTTATGTCAGCATTGTCAAGCATGTGATTCTGCCTCAGGCCTTTCGTATTGCTATTCCGCCTTTAGGAAATGTTGTGATTGATATGGTCAAAAGTTCGTCTTTGGCAGCTATGATTACCGTTCCTGATATTTTTCAAAAGGCTAAAATTATTGGTGGCAGGGAGTGGGATTACATGTCTATGTATATCTTGGTTGCCTTTATTTATTGGGTGATTGCCTTTTTGCTGGAGCGCTGTCAGGGCTTTTTAGAAAAGAGGCTGCGCTTACTCTCTTAAAAACCGAATATTTACCCTAGAAATATTGTATTTCTAGGGTTTTTATGATAAAAATATGATAGACTAAAGTAGCCTAATCAGTTAGTTAGCTTTGTCAAGAACTGACTGGCTAGAGTGTTGGAGGTAGGATATGGCAGACTCTATTGTATTTCGGAAAAATCATATGATTTCAACTCAGGCCTTTGCTCGAGTGCTGGAAGCCTCAGGGATTAAAAGACCGACTAAGGACGAGGCTAGATTATCGCAAATGCTAAAGCATTCCAATTATCTATGGACAGCATGGGAAGGTGACAAGTTAGTTGGTGTTGCTAGAGCCCTTACTGACTATGCTTATGTCTGCTATATTTCTGACCTAGCAGTTGATCAGGCATATCAGGGTCAAGGGATAGGCAAGCAATTGCTGTCTTTTATCTCAGAGGATCTTGGAGATGCTGTTGCTCTTGTATTGCTGTCAGCACCTTCGGCGATGTCCTATTACCCTAAGCTTGGCTTTGAACAATCAGACAAAGCCTTCATTATTCCACGAAAACCGTTTTAGAGAGGTATCTAATGACACATTCAGCTTGGCATGATGAGATTAAGCAAGTGTTACCTAAGGATTATTATCGGCGTATCAATCGCTTTTTAGATGAGGTCTATGCGACTGGAGTGGTTTACCCGCCCAGAGACAATGTGTTTAAGGCCTTACAGGTAACGCCATTAGAAGAGACAAGAGTGCTTATTTTAGGGCAGGACCCTTATCATGGCCCTCTTCAAGCTCAGGGACTTTCCTTTTCAGTGCCTGACTCCATTCCTGCTCCGCCATCTTTGCAAAATATTTTGGAGGAATTAGCAGCAGATATTGGAGTAAGGAATCATCACGATCTTAGCAGCTGGGCTGAGCAGGGAGTGTTGCTCTTGAATGCCTGCTTGACCGTTCCAGAAGGACGCGCCAATGGGCATGCAGGTCTCATCTGGGAGCCCTTTACCGATGCGGTTATAAAGGTCTTGAATGCTAAGGATAGGCCTGTTGTGTTTATCCTCTGGGGAGCCTATGCGAGAAGAAAGAAGGCCTTGATTACTAATCCGATTCACCATGTTATCGAAAGCCCTCACCCTAGCCCTCTGTCAGCCTATCGTGGCTTTTTTGGCAGCAAGCCCTTTTCAAGAGCTAACGCCATTTTAGAAAAAGAAGGCCTAGGACAGATTGACTGGCTGCGCTAGGCATTGAGGCAGGCTATTATGGCTAAGCAGGACGATTTACCAATAAAGTATCCGGCTTTGGAGACTTGGGTATACCTAGCTAAATAGAGATTGATGATATCAGGGATCAAGACAGTTACGTCCGATATGTCAAGCAAAACAAATAATCACTGCCTAGATAAATCAGAAATTGCTAGGGTTATGCTTGATTATCCTGATAAGCAGATAAGTAGATTTGACATAGGAGGGGTCATGTTATTAATTAAAAATGGGCGTGTGATGGATCCAAAATCACAGCTAGATCAGGTGGCAGATGTCTTAATTGATAATGGAAGGATTTTACGGATTGCTCCAGACATTGAGCATGATGAGGTAGAGCAGATCGATGCCAGTGGACTTGTTGTTGCTCCTGGTTTAGTGGATATTCATGTTCATTTTAGAGAGCCGGGTCAAACGCACAAGGAGGACATTCATACAGGTGCTCTGGCAGCAGCTGCTGGTGGGGTGACAACAGTAGTCATGATGGCAAACACCAATCCTGTTATATCAGATACGGAAACCTTACAGGCTGTTCTAGCAAGTGCTGCTAAAGAAAAAATTAACATTTATACCAATGCTAGTGTGACCAAGCGGTTCAATGGCCAAGAGCTAACAGACTTTAAAGCGCTCTTAGCAGCTGGTGCGGTCAGTTTTTCTGATGATGGCATTCCTTTAGAGAGCTCCAAGGTCTTAAAGGAAGCATTGGATTTGGCTAAGGCCAACAAGACCTTCATTGCCCTGCATGAGGAGGATCCCCAATTAAACGGTGTCCTTGGCTTCAATGAGCATATCGCTAAGGATCATTTTCATTTTTGTGGCGCTACTGGTGTGGCAGAATATAGTATGATTGCCAGAGATGTGATGATTGCCTATGATCGACAAGCTCATGTTCATATTCAACATTTATCTAAGGCTGAGTCTGTTAAGGTAGTTGCCTTTGCTCAGCAGTTAGGTGCCAAGGTCACAGCCGAGGCAACACCGCAGCATTTTTCTAAAACAGAAGACCTTTTACGGCTTGCAGGGGCAAATGCCAAGATGAATCCGCCTCTAAGAACAGAACAAGATAGATTAGCAGTTATTGAGGGGCTCAAATCAGGTGTCATAGCTATTATTGCAACGGATCATGCACCACATCATCGTGATGAAAAGGCCGTTGCTGATCTGACCAAGGCACCATCTGGAATGACCGGCTTAGAAACCTCATTGTCATTAGGCCTGACAAATCTTGTGGAGCCGAGCCATCTTTCATTGATGGCGTTATTAGAGAAAATGACCATTAATCCAGCCTCACTATATAGCTTTGATGCTGGTTATTTGGCTGAGTCTGGCCCTGCTGATCTTGTTATTTTTGCTGACAAGGAGGAGCGTTTGGTAACAGAAGCCTTTGCTTCAAAGGCTAGTAATTCACCTTTTATTGGCGAAACCCTAAAGGGAGTTGTGAAATACACCATTGCTAAGGGACAAATTGTTTATCAGGCAGACAACTAATCAACACTTAAAAAGCTGAGCATCTGATAGTAACTGATGCTCAGCTTTTTGATTTAGTGATGGCTTGCGGGCTGCTGCTTGCTTAAGTTCAAGCCCCAAGGAATGAGATTTTCAGATTGCTGCTTGATTCGCTTCATATTATCCTGATGCCTTAGGATAATGATTGCTGCTAGCACAACGATGGTAATGGTTAATAGCCAATCGTAGCTAGGCAATAAAAAGTGGGCGGCAGGAAAAGTCAGAACGCTAATCACAGCTACTACAGACGCTGTTAGACTAGCTAGTGAAATCATGCTAAATAAATAAAGCGTTAGCACAAACACAGCCGCTAAAAAAAGGAGATAGAGTGGGGCAAAGCCTAGCAAGACACCAGCACTGGTTGCGACTGCCTTTCCTCCCTTGAAGCCAGCGAAAATAGGAAAGGTATGCCCTAGGACAGCAAAAAAGCCAATAGTAATTGGTGAGATATTGCTAGCGCCAACCAAAACCGGAAGAAGCGTGGCAAGCGTGCCCTTAAAAATATCAATCAATAAGGTTGCAGCACCAGCTTTTAGCCCAAGAATCCGAAACGTATTGGTCGTACCGGTATTACCTGAGCCATGCTCACGCAGGTTGATGTTATAGAAATACTGTCCAATCCATAAGCCTGTTGGAATGGAGCCAAGTAAATATGCTGTAAGAATTAATAGGATCAATTTCATAACATACATTATATCATAATGATTGATTTAAGCGGAAGCAGTTACAAAGAATTACGAAAAAATCTTAAATTATTTTGCAAAATTCTCAAAAAACCTGTAAGATAAAAAAGATGAAAACGTCTGGAGGTCAACTTGGCTAAGAAAGAAATAAGCATAACAAATTATAATGATGATGCCATTCAGGTCCTAGAGGGCTTAGAGGCAGTTCGTAAAAGACCAGGGATGTATATCGGATCAACCGATGCAACCGGACTTCACCATTTGATTTGGGAGATTGTCGACAATGCTGTTGACGAGGCCTTATCTGGCTTTGGAAATGAGATCGATGTGACGCTAAACAAGGATGGTTCTGCCACCATTTCTGACAGCGGACGAGGCATGCCGACCGGACAGCACGCCCTTGGTATACCAACTGTTCAGGTCATCTTTACCATCTTGCATGCAGGTGGTAAATTTGGTCAAGGAGGCTATAAAACCTCAGGAGGCCTGCATGGTGTGGGCTCTTCAGTTGTAAATGCCCTATCGTCATGGCTAGAGGTGGAAATCACGAGAGACGGAGCGGTTTACAAGCAGCGCTTTGAAAATGGCGGTAGGCCAGTGACAGGCTTAGAAAAAATAGCTACAGCTCCAAAAAGCAAATCAGGGACAAGGGTTACTTTCATGCCTGATGACAAGATTTTTTCGACAACTGAGTTCAAGTGGAATACTATCGCAGAGCGTCTAAAGGAATCTGCTTTTCTGCTAAAGACGGTTAAAATGACCCTGACTGATCTACGAGGTGACGATCCGGTCGTTGAGGAATTTCATTATGAAAATGGTGTTCAGGATTTTGTTGCCTATCTCAATGAGGACAAGGAAACCTTGACTCCTGTGATTTACATGGAAGGGCAGGAGCAGGATTTTCAGGTTGAGGTCGCTTTGCAATACAATGATGGGTTTTCAGATAACATTTTGTCCTTTGTTAACAATGTTAGGACAAAGGACGGTGGCAGCCATGAAACTGGCTTAAAATCAGCTATTACAAAGGCCATGAATGACTATGCCCGCAAAACCAGCCTACTAAAGGAAAAGGATAAAAACTTGGAGGGCTCAGATTATCGTGAGGGCTTGTCTGCAGTGTTATCGATCCTTGTACCAGAGCAGCATTTGCAATTTGAAGGGCAAACAAAGGACAAGCTAGGAAGCCCACTGGCAAGGCCGATCGTTGAGAGCATTGTATCAGAAAAGCTGACCTTCTTTTTACTTGAAAATGGTGAGCTGGCAGGTCATTTGATTCGTAAGGCTATCAAGGCAAGAGACGCGCGTGAGGCAGCCAGAAGAGCGCGTGATGAGTCTCGAAATGGTAAGAAAAACAAAAAGGACAAGGGGCTTCTTTCTGGGAAATTAACTCCAGCCCAGTCCAAAAATCCTAAGAAAAACGAGCTGTACCTAGTCGAGGGGGACTCAGCTGGAGGCTCAGCTAAGCAGGGCAGGGATCGTAAATTTCAGGCAATTCTCCCCTTACGTGGTAAGGTTTTGAACACAGAAAAGGCCAAGATGGCTGATATTCTCAAAAATGAGGAAATCAATACAATGGTTTATACCATTGGCGCAGGTGTTGGTGCTGATTTCAATCTTGATGATATTAATTACGACAAGATTATTATCATGACCGATGCTGATACGGATGGGGCTCATATTCAGACCCTGCTGCTGACCTTTTTCTACCGTTATATGCGGCCGCTGGTTGAAGCAGGACATGTCTATATTGCCTTGCCTCCTCTTTATAAAATGTCAAAGGGTAAAGGCAAATCGGAGAAGGTTTCCTATGCTTGGACAGATGGTGAGCTGGAGGATCTTCGCAAGGAATTTGGTAAAGGTGCAAGTCTCCAACGCTATAAGGGACTTGGGGAGATGAATGCCGATCAGCTATGGGAAACCACGATGGACCCTGACACACGAACCCTTATCCGAGTGACGATTGATGACCTGGCTAGGGCAGAGCGACGCGTTTCAGTCCTCATGGGAGACAAGGCTGCCCCACGCCGTCAATGGATTGAGGACAATGTCACCTTTACCTTGGAGGAAAATACGGTTTTTTAAGGCATTTTTCCTAAGGAGGGTTCTAAAATATCTCATATCAAATTGCTATTCATGTGCTCAGCATTCATTTATCAAGGATTGTAATCATTGAGGTAACAGTGATGAAGCTAGATATTTGTCAACAAAGCTACAGTCTTCAGTGGGGAGGCACCTATTATTTTGCATTGACAGATTATCCCAATATCAAGGCTTGGGAACTGGAAAAGCTAGCAGCCTTTTGTGCCTACGAAAAATGGAATCATCGTCAAACAGACATTAGCTGTCAGGACAGCAAGCTTCTTGAAGAGGTTCATCAATTTCTTGAAGCACATGCTTGTGCCTATCTCTTTAGGCCTAGCTGTAAATTGGTGGCTTCAACATTTAACATCAATGGAGAGGCAGTCTGTTGTCCTTATTTAAGTCATACCTGCACTGTAGCGGCTGCTCTAAGCATTTTTAAGACAGGAAGGCTATTGTCTGCTGTAAGAGCTTTTGGGGTAACGGCACAGGAGTTGGCTAGGAGTGATCGAAATGCTGCTGGTGATCCTGCTGATTATTTTCATTATGTGATGCTTGGCTGGTCCAATACGACCTCAGGCTATCGCTTGGCTATGGAGAGATTGCTTAATCGTATGCCAAATGAAAAGGACTTAAGAGAGCATTTTGTACCCGGAGTTAGCTTTCACTATAGCTATTCTGATATTTGTCAGATGAAAGGCTATGTTTTTGATGGCTATCACCCTGCCAAGATCAAAGACGAGCTTAGTTTGGAGGAATTGCAGGCTTGCATTATTCCTAAAAGCTGGCAGCAGCGCTTTGAAGCAATTATTCCAAAGGCCTTACGCTCAAGGGTTCATTACCTAGACTATAAAGGCGAAGGCTTGGTCGAGTGGTCTGATAGGGTTTATCAGCTGTTAAGAGTGATCAGTGACAGCTAGCTGTAAATAGGCTAGCTTTATACTATTTTTTGAATATAATAGACAATCTAACAGAAAGGAAAGCTCAGTGAGAGGTCTCTTGCTGGGTGTGGGATGGATTTCCTAGAAACTGCTAATCCTAGCGATAGGGGAGCGTAGCGAGCCCATTCTGAAAGCTCCTGCCGTAGTGAAAAGAAGATAATCGCTTACGATTATCTTCGAGGGAAATTTCGAGCCGAAGTCTCGAAATTTAGGAATGGAACCGTAGGTTCGCTTCTGTCCCCACTACCTAAAGGAACTTTCAAAAAAAACTAATTAAAGAAAGAGATATCTTTCTGAAAGAAACAAAGAAAGGAATGTTCAGCTAGTTTACTAACTGAACACGGGACTATTTTTCCTAGAAAAATCGGTAACCTCCTAGTGTCCAAGGACACGTCGTCAGTTCCAGCATTTTTTACGGAAAAATTTCGCAAGCGAAACGTCCCTTTGTATCTTATGAGTAATATTCAAAACATGTCCCTTGAGGACATCATGGGAGAGCGTTTTGGACGCTACTCCAAATACATCATTCAGGAGCGAGCGCTTCCTGATATTCGAGATGGTCTAAAGCCTGTTCAGCGCCGCATTCTTTATTCTATGAATAAGGACGGTAATACCTTTGAAAAGGGCTACCGCAAGTCAGCCAAGTCTGTTGGTAATATCATGGGCAATTTCCACCCGCATGGAGATTCTTCGATCTATGACGCTATGGTACGCATGAGTCAGGATTGGAAGAATCGTGAAATTCTTGTGGAAATGCATGGCAATAACGGCTCGATGGACGGTGATCCACCGGCAGCTATGCGGTACACTGAGGCAAGATTATCTGAAATTGCTGGTTACCTGCTACAGGACATCGATAAAAAAACAGTGCCATTTGCTTGGAATTTTGACGATACCGAAAAAGAGCCAACAGTATTGCCAGCTGCCTTTCCAAATCTATTGGTCAATGGCTCATCAGGGATCTCAGCAGGCTATGCTACAGATATTCCACCACATAATTTGTCAGAGGTGATCGATGCTGTTATTTATATGATTGACCACCCAAATGCCAAGCTGGATAAGTTAATGGAGCTATTGCCGGGTCCTGATTTTCCAACAGGTGGTATTATCCAAGGAGCAGCCGAAATTAAAAAAGCCTACGAAACAGGTAAGAGCCGCGTTGTTGTTCGCTCCAGAACTGAAATTGAGGATCTAAAGGGAGGCAAGCAGCAGATCATTGTGACCGAACTTCCTTATGAGGTCAATAAAGCTGTCCTAGTTAAAAAAATTGATGATGTTCGGGTTAATAACAAGGTTCCAGACATAGCAGAGGTGCGTGATGAGTCAGACCGTACAGGGCTACGCATTGCTATTGAGCTCAAAAAAGACGCTGACAGCCAAACCATCTTGAATTATTTGTTGAAGTATACCGAGCTTCAAGTCAATTATAATTTTAATATGGTTGCGATTGATCATTTTACGCCTCGTCAGGTTGGATTGCAAAAAATCTTATCAAGCTATATCGCTCACCGCAAAAGTATTATTATCAAGCGCTCTCAGTTTGACAAGGAAAAGGCTGAAAAGAGATTGCATATTGTTGAGGGCTTGATACGTGTCTTATCTATTTTAGATGAGATTATCGCGCTGATCCGAGCTTCTGACAATAAGGCTGACGCCAAGGAAAACCTAAAGGTCAGCTATGATTTTTCAGAGGAACAAGCAGAGGCTATCGTAACCTTACAGCTTTATCGACTGACCAATACAGATATTGTTACCCTCCAGCAGGAAGAACATGACCTAAGAGAGCTCATCACAACTCTCTCTGCCATTATTGGTGATGAAGCAACCATGTATAACGTGATGAAGCGTGAGCTAAGAGAGGTCAAGAAAAAGTTTGCAGGGCCGCGTTTATCAGAGCTGCAGGCTGAAAGCCAAGCGATTGAAATTGATTCTGCTAGTCTTATTTTGGAGGAAGAAACCTTTGTCAGTGTGACTCAGGGAGGCTATATCAAGCGAACAAGCCCTAGGTCATTTCACGCCTCAAGCCTTGAGGAAATTGGTAAGCGTGATGATGATCATCTGATCTTTGTTAAGCAGGCTAAGACAACAGACCACCTGTTACTCTTTACTAATTTAGGTAATGTTATTTACCGTCCGGTCTATGAGCTGACTGACTTGCGCTGGAAGGACATCGGGGAGCATTTATCACAGGCTATTGCTAATTTTGCTGCTGATGAGCTGGTGATATATGCTGAGTTGATCCAGTCCTTTGAAGAGGGACTATATATCTCAGTGACACAGCATGGACTGATTAAACGGTTTGAGCGCAAGGAGCTGACGCCTTGGCGAACCTACAAATCAAAATCAATTAAATACGCCAAGCTAAAAGACATAGATGATCGCATTGTGGCAATAGCACCAATTATCATGGAAGATCTTCTTTTGGTGACGCAGCAGGGCTACGCCTTGCGGTTTTCTAGCCAAGAAATACCGATTCAGGGCCTAAAGGCTGCCGGAGTTAAAGGAATTAACCTAAAGGCTCAGGATTACTTGGTTTCTGCCTGCCCAGTCAATGCTGATTCCTTCTTTGTGCTGACGCAAAGAGGAGCACTAAAGCGAGTGGCGATTGCTGATATTCCACAGACCAGCCGAGCTAACAGAGGTCTGCCGGTGTTACGAGAATTAAAGACCAAGCCACACAGAGTTTTCTTGGCAGGAATGGTAAAAGGAGATACTACAACAGGTACCATTGACTTATTTACACATGATTCAGAGGACACAGCTAGTGACCAGCAATTAGAGGTTATTAGTAAGACTGGTCAACAATACCAGCTTGCTCTCAATAGCCTGTCTCTATCAGATAGGACAAGTAATGGCTCCTTTATTTCAGAGAGCATTTCAGATCAGGAGGTCGCTGCTGCAAGGCTCATCTAGCCAAAGCTTTTTCGCTGTACCAGTGAGGGCTCTGAGTCTTTCATCGAAAAAAGATGCAAAACAATGAAGAAAAGAATACAAAAAGAAAAGAGGTAGGATAATGACAACAGCTATTGATTGGGAAAACTTAGGCTTTGAATACCGTAAGCTGCCATTTCGCTATGTATCATATTACAAGGACGGCAAATGGGACGCAGGTCGCTTAACAGAAGATGCTACCCTGCACATCTCAGAAAGTGCACCAGCTCTGCATTATGGGCAACAAGCCTTTGAAGGCTTAAAGGCCTATCGCACTAAGAACGGCTCTATTCAGCTATTTCGCCCAGACCGCAATGCAGCTCGCTTACAGGCAACAGCTGACCGTTTGCTGATGCCACAGGTATCTACCGAGCAATTCATTGACGCCGTTAAGCAAGTGGTAAAGGCAAATGAGGATTTTGTACCGCCATATGGAACTGGTGCTACCCTTTACCTTAGACCCTTGTTAATTGGTGTTGGCGATATTATCGGTGTTAAGCCTGCTAACGAATATATATTTATAGTTTTTGCCATGCCTGTTGGCAATTACTTTAAAGGCGGGCTTGCGCCGACCAACTTTATCGTCTCTGAGGATTATGATAGAGCAGCTCCTTATGGCACTGGAGCTGCCAAGGTTGGTGGGAACTATGCAGGTAGCTTATTGCCAGGAAAAGCAGCTAAGACAGCAGGGTATTCAGATGTGATTTACCTAGATCCAGCAACTCACACTAAGATTGAAGAGGTCGGAGCCGCTAATTTCTTTGGCATCACTGCCAATAATGAATTTATTACGCCGCTTAGCCCATCAATCTTGCCTTCAATTACCAAATACTCCTTACTCCAATTAGCCGAAGAAAGGCTTGGTATGACCGCTATTGAGGGTGATGTGCCGATTAATGATTTGGACCGATTTGTTGAGGCAGGAGCTTGTGGGACAGCTGCTGTGATCTCACCAATTGGAGGCATTCAGTATCAGGATAAGCTACATGTCTTTTACAGCGAGACTGAGGTTGGTCCAGTGACACGTCGATTATACGATGAGCTGGTCGGTATCCAATTCGGTGATATCGAAGCACCAGAAGGCTGGATTGTAGCTATTGATTAAAATAAGTGAAGCTTGCTATTGCAAGCTCTTTTGATTTTGTGTAAAATAGACAAGGCGAGGTGAAGTGATGAGTAAAAAAGAGAAAAAAATTGAACTGCAATTATGCGATCAACAAGTAACAGTCAACAATACCAAGATAGACGGTTATCAGTTACAAATTGGCAAGCGTGTCGTTGGCGAGATTGCAGAGCTTGATGGCAAGTTTGCTGTCTTAAAAGACAGCACAGTAGATGCTTTTTTTAAAACATTAGAGCAAGCAGTTGAAAATATTATTGAAAACTATAATTTGAACCACTAAAAATGCTTAAAAAGACTTGTCAGCTTACAAAAACTATGGTAGAATAGTTTTTGTTGTTACGGAAAGATAGCGAAGAGGCTAAACGCGGCGGACTGTAAATCCGCTCCTTTGGGTTCGGGGGTTCGAATCCCTCTCTTTCCATGCCTAAGCTATTAGGTTCATTGTTTTAATGATGATATTGGGGTATAGCCAAGCGGTAAGGCAAGGGACTTTGACTCCCTCATGCGTTGGTTCGAATCCAGCTACCCCAGTCAGAGGTATCAGATTAGCGTCTGAGATCGTCAAGGATAAAAGTTGTTGTCATTGCGGGTTACCTTGAGAAAATATATTGTTATCAAAAGCTAGCATAAGCTAGCTTTTGTTGGAGGATTTTTAGAATGAATGAATTTGAAGATTTGCTAAACAGTGTTAGCGAAGTCAATCCTGGTGATGTTGTCACTGCGGAGGTTTTGACAGTTGATAACGGTCAAGCAAACGTTGTTATTGAAGGCACAGGTGTTGAAGGCGTTTTGACACTTCGTGAATTGACTAACGATCGTGAAGCTGATATTAATGACTATGTTAAAGCTGGCGACACCGTTGAAGTGCTTGTTCTTCGTCAAGTTGTAGGTAAAGATACTGATACAGTTACTTTCCTAGTATCTAAAAAACGTTTGGAAGCTCGTAAGGCATGGGACAAGCTTATTGGTCGTGAAGGTGAAGTCGTTACTGTTAAGGGGACTCGTGCTGTTAAAGGTGGACTTTCAGTTGAATTTGAAGGGCTTCGCGGATTTATCCCTGCTTCAATGATTGACACTCGTTTTGTTCGCAATACAGAAAAGTTTGTCGGTCAAGAATTTGACGCTAAAATCAAAGAAGTTGATGCAGCAGAAAACCGCTTTATCTTATCACGTCGTGAGGTTGTTGAAGAAGCAGCTAAGCAAGCACGTGACAAAGTCTTTTCAACACTTTCAGAAGGTTCAGTGGTAACTGGTACTGTTGCGCGTTTGACAAGCTTTGGTGCTTTTATTGATCTTGGTGGTGTTGACGGTCTTGTTCACGTAACTGAGCTCTCACATGAGCGTAATGTGTCGCCTAAATCAGTTGTTTCTGTTGGTGAAGAGGTTGAGGTGAAGGTACTTGCTCTTGATGAGGAAGCAGGTCGCGTATCACTATCACTTAAAGCAACAACACCTGGACCTTGGGATGGCGTTGAGCAAAAGCTTGCACAAGGTGATGTTATCGAAGGTAAGGTTAAGCGCTTGACTGACTTTGGTGCTTTTGTTGAGGTATTACCTGGAATTGATGGACTTGTACACATTTCACAAATCTCACACAAGCGTGTTGAAAATCCAAAGGACGTGCTTACTGTAGGTCAAGAGGTAACTGTTAAGGTTCTTGACGTTAACGCTGCTGATGAGCGTGTATCATTGTCAATCAAGGCACTTGAAGAGCGTCCAGCACAAGCAGAGGGTGAAAAGGAAGAAAAACGTCAATCACGTCCACGTCATCAAAAACGTGAAGCTAAGCGTGATTATGAGCTTCCAGAAACACAAACTGGATTTTCAATGGCTGACCTTTTTGGTGATATTGAATTATAATACTATAAAAAGCGGCTCCATGTCAACTGTAGTGGGTAGTTGACAAGCTAACATCTGGAGAGGACCAAATTGGTCTTCTCTTTTTTAATATTGATAGCGATCAAAATCCGTCTTTTAAAGTTTTCAAAGTTCCGAAATCCAAAAGCATTGCGCTTGATGACTTTGATGAGATTATTGGTAGCCTCCAGTTTAGCGTTAGAATAAGGCAAATCCAGTGCGTTCTCAATCTTGTCTCTGTCTTTCAAAAAGGTCTTGAAAACGGTCTGAAAGAGAGGATTGCTACTGTCTATCTGCTCCTCAATCAGGCCGAAAAAGTGGTCAGCTTGCTTTTCCTGGAAGTGAAAAAGCAGAAGCTGATAAAGGTCATAATGCTTTCTAAGCTCGTCAGAGTAGCTCAAAAGACGCTCGACCACCTCCTTGTTTGTCAAATGCATGCGAAAAGTCGGGCGGTAAAAACGCTTGTCACTAAGTTTGCTACTATCTTGTTGAATCAGCTTCCAGTAACGTTTCAAAGCCTTGTATTCGTGGGATTTTCGATCAAAAGAGTTCATGATTTGAGTACGGATACGGTTCATGGCACGTCCCAAATGTTGCACAATGTGGAAACGATCAAGGACAATCTAAGCGTTTGGGAAAAGCATCTTAGCCAGGTTGTAATAGGGGGTAAACATATCCATGGTGATGAGTTTAACGTCGTTTCTGACCTGCCGAGGATATCTCAGGAAGTGGTTGCGAATGACAGCTTTCGTCCGTCCATCCAAAATAGCGATGATGTTGTTGGTGTCAAAGTCCTGAGCAATAAAGCTCATCTTGCCCTTCTTAAAGGCATATTCATCCCAGGACATATGTTCGGGTAAATAAGTCAAATGAGACTTGAACGTGAACTCGTTGAGCTTTCGCATGACGGTTGAGGTGGAGATGGATAGTCTATCAGCGATAGCGGTCATGGAGACTTTCTCGATGAGAAGCTGGGCCACCTTCTGTTTGACGATGGTTGGTATTTGATGGTTTTTAGGGACTAGAGAAGTCTCAGCGACAGTAATTTTTCCGCAAAACTGACATTTGAAACGGCGCTTTTTGAGGCGAATCAAAGTCTTGTAGCCTGCGCAATCGAGAAAAGGGACCTTGGATTCCCGTTGGAAGTCGTACTTGCCCATCTGACTTTGGCAGTTAGGGCAAGGTGGGGCATCGTAGTCAAGGACAGCTTTCAATTCCTTATGAGTTTTCATGTCGTGTATTTCTTTGGAGAATGTGATATGAGGGTCTTTAATTCCCAGTAGTTGTGTGATAACATGTGATTGTTCCATATGAGTCTTTCTAAATGATAGTTTAGTCGCTTTTCATTATAGGTCATATGGGACTTTTTTGATACTCATAAAGCCCTATAACCCCTGCAGTGGACTTACCCACTACAGAAATTATTGAGCCTAAAAAGCTGGGTAATTGCTCAGCTTTTTATAGTATTTTTTTAGCATACCAATGCATGGAGAAACTGACATTTTCTGGTAGCATTTTCGTAATCAATGTGTTTTTTCAAGAACATTTATGGTATAACTAAACTGTATTTGAACCACTGATGATGTCAAAATATTAAAAATATAGTGATAAAATGCATATGACTAGAAAATAATGACATGCATTTTCGTCATGTGTATGGTGTGATCTTTTTAGAAAAAAGGATTTTAAAATATCCACTTTTATGCTATACTGTAGTGGTATGGTTAAAGGTGCCACCTTTAGTGTAATGGATATCACGCAAGATTCCGGTTCTTGAGATGGGGGTTCGATTCCCTCAAGGTGGATAGAAACGATATAAAAAAGCCTATTAAATGACCCGCACCCCAAAAGTTAGACAGAAAATCTACCAATAGGGTGCTTTTTATATGAAATTAAGTTACGATGATAAATTAAGAATATATGAACTAAGAAAAAATGGGATGTCTTGTTCCCGCATTGGTCAACAGTATGATATTCAGGTTTCTAATCTCAAATACATGGTAAAGCTTATGGACAGATATGGAGTTGAGATTGTTAGAAAGGGTAAAAATAAGTATTATCCTCCAGAATTAAAACAAGAAATAATTGATAAAGTTCTTCTTGAAGGTCAGTCTCAACTGTCTGTCTCTCTTGAGTATGCTCTCCCAAATGCTGGTATGCTTCCCAATTGGATAGCGCAATACAAGAAAAACGGGTATACTATTCTTGAGAAACAAAGAGGGAGACCAACGAAGATGGGCCGTAAACCAAAGAAAACTTGGGAAGAAATGACAGAGCTAGAGCGCCTTCAGGAAGAGCTAGAATACCTTAGAACGGAGAATGCTTATCTAAAAAAGTTGAGGGAGCTTCGTTTACAGGACGAAGCCAGAGAATGAGAAAGGCAGAAACAATTAGAGAGATGGTCCAAGAAGGATTCCGATTAAACCTCCTACTTGAGATCGCTAAGATGGCTCGTTCAACCTATTATTATCAAGTCAAGCAATTGGATAAGTCAGATAAAGATGAAGCAATCAACTCTGAAATCAAAGCGATTTATGAGGAGCATAAGGGAAACTATGGTTACCGTCGCATTCATTTAGAACTCAAGAATCGTGGGTTTATCGTCAATCACAAGAAAGTGCAACGCTTGATGAAAGAGATGAGATTAGCTGCTCGAATTCGTCGTAAACGCAGGTATTCCTCTTACAAAGGCGAGACTGGTAAGAAGGCTGATAATCTGATTCAACGCCAGTTTGAAGCTGCTAAGCCATATGAAAAATGTTATACCGATGTGACAGAGTTTGCTTTACCAAACAACGATGAAAAACTTTATTTAGCGCCTGTTCTTGATGGTTACAACAGTGAGATTATTGATTTGACACTATCTAGGTCTCCAGACTTAAAACAGGTTCAAACCATGCTTGAGAAGGCTTTTCCAGATCAATCCTATCACGGAACGATTCTTCACAGTGACCAAGGGTGGCAATACCAGCATCAGTCCTATCATCATTTTTTAGAATCAAAGGGCATTCGTCCATCAATGTCTCGCAAGGGTAACAGCCCTGATAATGGGATGATGGAATCCTTCTTTGGCATTTTAAAGTCAGAGATGTTCTATGGCTTTGAGAAATCCTACCACTCACTGGATGAGCTCGAACAAGCAATCACTGAATACATCTTTTACTACAACAATAAACGAATCAAAACTAAACTAAAAGGACTTAGCCCTGTTCAATACAGAACTAAATCCTTTCAATAATTATTCGTTCAACTTTTTGGGGGCAGTACATAAATAAGGCTTTTTTGTTATTAAAAAGGAGTATAGCTGATTTAGCCCATTTTCTAAAACGCAGCAAGTGCTTATAGCATAAAGATGAGGATCTACTTCAGAAAAATAGGATATTTAGTAGCATCAAACGTTGAATTAAAGGTTTATGCAATCAAGACTGGATTTACATTTTTAAGGTTATATACTATACTAAAATGAAAGATTGAAGAGGTATTGATATGCAATATATGGGAGAAATGTTTAAATTACTGCGGACATCGCGACACATATCGTTAAAGGAAGCGACGGGAGATGACTTTTCTCACTCGATGTTAAGCAGATTTGAAAATGGTGAATCCGATATAACAATCTCAAAGCTATTGGTTGGACTTAGCAATATTCGGACAGAGCTCAATGAATTTATCTATCTAGCAAATGGCTTTAAGCCTTCCCCATATGCTGTCCTAAAGCAAGAGATCTGGGAGGCCATATCAAAAAAAGACCTGTCCAGCTTACATCAATTGTATACAAAAGAGCTGGAGCAGTATCATTTATACAAAAAGGATATCTATTTTTTAAATGCTTTGATGATTAAAAGCCAAATGCTCTTTTTAGACGAGAATATCAAAATGACTCCAGATGAGCAAAGCTTTTTATATGATTATTTGTTTTCAGTGGAGATTTGGGGAATATACGAATTACAATTATTTTCAGATATTTCTCCCTCATTATCCTTGGATGTGTATTTGCGGTATACTCGAGAAATGCTAGGAAGAGTAGACTTTTTTGAGGAGCTTTGGCAGCATCGAAATTTAGTGCACAGCATTTTATTAAATGGGCTGTTTAAAGCTACTCAGGAAAAAAGGCTAGGTATAGCTGCATATTTTGATAAAATGATTAACAATCATTTTTTTGAAGAAAATGACACCTACTTAAGAATTGTTTATATGATTGCTGATGGTCAGCACCTATATTGTAAAGGGGAAAAGGAACTAGGCTTAAAGCAAATAAATGACGCCATACACATCTTAAAGGCATTAAATTGTGATGAAAGTGCAGCCTATTATTCAGATAGTTTAGAGAAATGGTTAAAGGAAGTTGAATAAATGCAACTTAAAGCATTGATAAGCAAAATGGTTTAGATGCTTAGCTAGTAGCAAACAGTGGCTTTTTGAGCTACTGTTTTTTGATTAATGTCAAAACCATGATTTGAACATATGAACAGTTTAGCTTTGGTACGGTTTTTGATGATACACTAGACTCATCAAGAATGAAAGGAGATCACAAACATGACTCAATTTGCATACGAGGCTAGTAGATGCTTTGCGCCAGTGAAAGGCTTTGTTGTGACTTGGAAATGTCCAATCTACAAACCATAATTTAGTAACTAGTCCTACTAAAAACGCTCAAAAAGACCTGTTAATGTGAGCGTTTTTAGTTTTATACTAATAAGACTGAGGAGATGTATTGCTATGAGAAAACCAATGATTACTTAAAAATGTATCTATAAAGAAGATTCTCGTGAGTGTTCAAGTAGCTTTGAAAAAAGCTTTGAAGCCTACGTGGAAAAGAAAGTTAAGACAATCATGGAGCATCCAGAGAAGTACCCATTTATTCAGCTGGTACATGGTGAAGCATATGGATCTGACAAGCTTTAGATATGTAGAGACGAATGATTATGTTTTACCTGAATATGGATTTAAAATTCATATTTCAGGAACATTTCAAAACTATAAAGCAATTTTTTCTGTAGTATTTCCGTATTTAAAATGTCATCATATTTCTTTTAAATATTTAAAAGACGAAAAAATGATTTTAGAAAATGTATCCGATATGGAAGATCCTTCGGAATCTGGGAAATTCATCACAATTTATCCCAGAGATAGAGAACACTGTAAACAATTATTAAGTGACTTGTATGAATTGATACCTGTTGAGACAGAAGGAGTCTATATACTTAGTGATAGAAACTATAAAGATTCAAATGTTATTTTTTATAGGTATGGACTTATTGAACCTAGAGAAAAAGTTTTTGTAAATGCAGTTCCAATATTAATTGGACCAAACGGAGAGCAATGGCAGGATTTCCAGAAGTGTTATTTTGATTTACCTCATTGGATTGAAGATTTACAAGAAAAACAGATTTTATTGTCGTCATATTTAAGTGAAAATTATCAAGTGGAAAGCTTACTAAAGCAATCTAATGGTGGAAATATTTATAAAGCTATTCATCTAGATACTGGAAAAAATGTAGTTATCAAAGAATGTCGCTCTCATATTATCTGTACAGCTAGTATTAGTAAAAAACAGTTGAGAGATAACGAATGGAATCTATCTGGTCTAATAACTAATAATATCCCAAAAAGTATTGAAAAAGTTCATGAATGGATAAACGATTACTATATATATGAATATATTGATGGTCAAGATCTACTAGATTGCTGTAATGAGATTAATTTGTTCTCATATAAAAAAAGAGAATCTGAAAAAAATTCATAAAGTTCAATAAATTGTTGCATTATTTTTCAGAAATCCTTAAAATCATTAGTTTTTTTCACAAAAGAAATATTATATTAAATGATATTCATGCTAACAATTTTATAGTCGATAAACGATGATAATATTATTTTTGTTGATTTGGAAAGTTCATATCTTTATAACACCAATTCATTAATTGGTATTTACTCTGAAATTTCATTGAAAGAATGGAATGATGTAGATGGGAAGGTTGCAGATTGTTATAAAATTGGGAACTTATTTTTATATCTACTAGGGAAATTACACATAAGAGATAATAATATACTAACTGGTGAATTAAAGAACCTATTACTACAAAAGGGCATAAATTCTAATATTTATAAGCTTATTGAGTATCTTTTGAGTGAGAATTCAGACATCGAAGAGGCTATTAATATGATCAGGAACGACATCTATTCTTATCATTTTCAATGTACTTATAAATTAAATACTAATATTGCAATATCTGATGATTGGAATCAAGAACTTGTTAATATTATTTCTTTACAAGACACACTAATTACTAAATATAATAAGATTTTGGATAAATCCGATGAAGTTTTGATGCAATTAAAATCAGAAGTTAATTTAGGGTTAAATGGTTTAGCTGGAGTATTGTTCTATCTGTCTTCAATTTCTTATGATAACGAAATTATTGAGAAAGGAATTGATTTTATTCTAGAAAGCTTAGTTGAAGATAGCGATGGAAATCGGGGTGTATTAATATCAGAAAATTCTGTATCTCCATACTTATCAAATGGGACTGCTGGGATCGTTCAATTGCTTATTTACGTTAACTCCGATAAATATATTAAAGATATTAAGAATTTATCGGAGTCGTTATTAGTTGAATTTGCTCAGTTTAGTGGTCTATGGAACGGAATGCTGGGGATAGCCATGACACTTTTACAAGTATTTAGACTAACAAACGATACTTTATACTTAGAAAAGGCTTGTGAATTACTAATTAGTAGCAAAATCATGTCAGAACACCATATAAAACTACAGTACGAATTTAGATATGCTGTAAGTATATTCAATCAAGTAAAGTAAGGTGACATAAGAAAGGACGTCAACAGGTAAGTAAATGAGGGGATTGATTAAAAATGTCGTTTTTAGAACACTGACAGTTTCAAACTTTTTAAGTGCTTTAGGCTCTTATATTTACAATATTGTTTTTATTATTTATGCAACCACGCTACCTTATTCTCATATTGCTGTTTTTATAGCCAATATCATCACCATCATTCCTATGGTGTTTACCTTTTGGATTGGCGTCAAAGCAGATAAGACAAAAAGGAAAACAAGAAATCTTATTGTTATTGGTTTTATACAATCTCTTTTATTTACGCTTGTAGCCTTGTTGATGACAAATCAGACGTTCTTGGTATTTGCCTTTGTGGGCTTTTTGAATGTGGTTTCTGATATTCTAAGTGATTACAAAAATGGCTTACGTCTCCCGATAATGCAGAAAAATATTGAATCAGAAAAGCTCTATGAGGCCTATTCTTTTGCTCAATTTATCGGCTACCTCTCTAGTATTGCAGGACAAGCTTTAGGAGTTTGGCTGCTAACGACATCAGGCAACAATTATGCCTTTGTTGCTTTGATAAATGCTATTTCCTTTTTATTGTCATCTGTTGTGCTTCTTAAAAATCGACAAAAGCTAAGGCATGATGTCGTTGAAGCTTCTGAAGCAGGTGTTTCATTAATGAAGCAATTTAAGGTGATGTATACAAGGATGACAGAGACCTTTAAAAAGATTGATCATATCTCTTTTGTGATGTTACTCTTATCCATCTTGACCTTAAACGCTATTGGAGGAGCAATTAATAGCATTTATCATTTTTATTTGATGGATCATCAGCTATTTCATTTTCATTATGGGCAGTCTTTAGTTATTGTTGATGCCGTTACGATTATCGGAGCGATGTTGGGAAATCTAACACCAAAGGATTACTTTTCAAGGCTTTCAATATCAAAGCTAGTACAGACTCAGGGCATAGCATTTTTGCTGGTAGGAGTCTCTAATGCTCTGCAATTACCTGCCATCATAGGGGTTTTATGCTTAGCCTTTGCAGCTTATATTATGGGAAAAGCCACACCCAAGCTGGACGCCCTTTTAATGGAAAATCTCCCATCAGATATGCTAGCCCAAAGCAATAACTTTTTAGGTCTTCTGTTCTCTTTATCGCTCCCTGTAGGTGTCTTTATCTTTTCGTTCTTGGCACTATATAATATGACCCTATGTTGGATCTTATTTATGGTGCTATCCTTAGCAGCTCTTGCCTTATCTACATCATCAACTAGGGGTTAGATGTTATACTATCAGACAACCTAAAAAGCTCATCACATACCTGGTAAAATAATGTTAAGCAAGGTATGTGACAAAAGAGAGCTTATGGTGCTATTGATAGGTCACCACAAAAAAGGTGGTTGCCTGTCATCATAAAGGAAATTCAGTGGCTGCTAGTAAATACTGCCTAGTGAGTAGTATCTCAGCTTGTTACACATTACTGTCAAGATCATCAGCTACTTGGTCTATCGTTTGAGCTTGATCTTATTAAATATCAAGCTTTTTTCTATCATTAATATGATTGGGGTTATCCACAAACTAGTCTTCAAGACCAACCTGTGACATTTCTGTCAACTGGTTGTTTTCAAAGGTTAGTGCTATATTGGCACCCTGTGTCTGAGCTTTTAAGCCACTAATCCAAATGGCTTGAATGGTTTCTTTTTCACTGGAATTGGCTTGACTGTAATTATCAGGCTCAGTCAATAGCTGCTTGACCTCATCATAGGTCATGCCCTTTTTCAAGCTGTTGTAGTCCTTTAAGGATAAGGTCAGGTCTCTAATAAAAGCAAAGTTAGCAATAGTTTTAACAATGCTGCTGTTTTCATAGAGGTTAATATTAACCGTGACATGGTCAAACTGCCATGTGTAGGAGTCAAGAGTAACACTACCAGCTGCTTTTTCTTCGTGCTGACTAGGCTGTCCAAAAATAGTGATTAGCTCCTCAAGGCTTGAGCCACCTTTGAAGTCGGTGCTAGCGGTAGCGAGCTTGACCTTTTCCATATTTGCCCTGATGTCCTGATGCTCTGCTTTTCGGGTATCGGTGATAGCAGTAGCGTCTTTGGTATGGTCTTTTTTCTCTGTATGAGAAGAGCAAGCAGACAAGGAACAGATGAGAAGGGGGAGTAATAGTGAGCGGCTGAAAGAGTTATGCTTCATGTGACTATCCTGACTAGTTTGATTTTGTTTCATTATACCATATTTTGCATGACATTATTCAACTATTAGACTTTGTTGAAAGCTATTTAGGCTCAAAGTATATGACATCAACCAAAGAGGAGCAATCTAGTTTTTTGACTAGCTAATACGAGTCTATGCTGCTGTCTAAGGCATTCTTCTTAAATGGGCATAGCCTTTTCTTTGGGATTTGTTATTAAAAAGTCGTGTCAACATGGTATAATAGGAAAAAAGGAGGTTTGACGCTTGCTAAAAGATTTTCAGTATAAAAAGACCATGCTTTCAGTGCTTACCTTGATTGTGGTGATACTTGTTTTTGGGTTGGCCTTTGATTTATTAGGCATGTCAAAAAAAGGCACACAAACGAAAAGCAAGACACCTCAAAAGACACAAACAGCGCGTGTTGTCGCAAATGGTGATATTTTGATTCATGATATTCTCTATATGAGTGCTAAAAAGGCTGATGGTAGCTATGATTTTAATCCCTATTTTGAGTATGTGAAGGATTGGATTAGTCAGGCTGATTTGGCCATTGGAGACTATGAGGGAACGATCAGTCCAGACTATCCTCTAGCTGGCTATCCTTTGTTTAATGCGCCAGAGGCTATTGCTGCTGCGCTTAAGCATACTGGCTATGATGTGGTTGATTTGGCCCATAACCATATTTTGGACTCAAGATTAGAAGGAGCTCTCAATACCAAGCGTGTTTTTGCTGATATGGGGATAGACAGCATTGGTATTTATGAGCAGGATCGCTCTAAGGAGAACATTCTCATTAAAAAGGTTAATGGGATTAAGATTGCAATATTGGGCTATTCATATGGCTATAATGGAATGGAGGCGACACTCAGTCAGGAGGAGTATGACAAGCACCTGTCTGACCTTAATGAGGAAAAGATACAAAAAGACATCTTGCGTGCTGAAAAAGAGGCCGATATTACCATTGTTATGCCGCAGATGGGCACAGAGTATGCTTTAGAGCCAACAGCTGAGCAAAAAACTCTTTATCGAAAAATGATTGACTGGGGTGCTGATGTTGTCTTAGGAGGTCACCCCCACGTCGTAGAGCCGGCAGAGACGATTGTTAAGGACAAGGAAAAGAAATTTATTATCTATTCAATGGGTAATTTCATTTCCAATCAACGCCTAGAGACTGTTGATGATATTTGGACAGAGCGCGGCGTGCTAATGGACCTTACCTTTGAGAAGAAGGGGCAAAAAACAAAAATAAAAACAGTAAAGGCTCACCCGACAATGGTTTTAGCTAAGCCTAAGGGCCTTTATGGTAGTGAAGGCTATGAGCTATATAGCTATCGTACCATGGTTTTGGAGGACTTTATCAAAGGCGGCAGATATTATGATAAGATTGATCCCGAAACGCAAGAAAAAGCAGCTATTGCTTATAAAGAAATGAATGCCCTGGTTAACCTAAAATGGTAAAGCATTGCTAGCCTTTACATAGCTGTGATTATGTATAGCTTAAGATTTTAGGAAGATAAAAGCATATTTTTCTTGATAAAAATCAAATTTGATGTTAAAATTGTAACGTTGACTAAGTGCACGTCCTGTGCAACCGCACGAAAATCGTTTTCAAGTAGATTGGCTCTCACGATTCTAGGCGAGTCTTCACAGAGGGAAACCTCATCAAAAATCTTATAGGAGGTGCATCATGAGCACATATGCAATCATCAAAACTGGTGGAAAACAGGTTAAAGTTGAAGTAGGTCAAGCAATCTACGTTGAGAAAATTGACGCTGAAGCTGGCGCAGAAATCACTTTTAACGAGGTTGTTCTCGTAGGTGGTGATAAGACTGTCGTTGGTACTCCAGTTGTTGAGGGAGCTACTGTCGTTGGAACTGTTGAAAAGCAAGGAAAACAAAAGAAGGTTGTAACCTTTAAGTACAAGCCTAAAAAAGGTAGCCACCGTAAGCAAGGTCATCGTCAGCCTTACACTAAAGTTGTGATTAACGCTATCAAGGCATAATTCTAGTTTGACATGATTAAAGTACGGTTAACAAAAGACGCAGCTGGCTGGACTGAGATGCTTATCACAGGACATGCTGGAAGCGGTGAGTACGGCTTTGATGTAGTTTGTGCTTCGGTTTCAGTTTTGGCCTTCAATCTTGTTAATTCAGTTGAACAGATGACAGGTCTTGAGCCAGCACTAGAAATGGTCGATGGTGGTGGATTCCTAAGGGTAACAAAGCCTGAGGGATTTACTGAGCAACAAGAGCAGGTGTGGCAAATTCTGTTTGAGTCTGTTGTGATTGGCTTGGAGAATTTGGCAGAGCATTTATCAGAATATGTTCAAAAGCCTGTGATGAATTAAATTCAACGAGAGGAAATAAAAATGATTAAACTTAATCTTTCTAACCTACAACACTTCGCCCACAAAAAGGTGGAGGTTCAACTTCTAACGGACGTGATTCACAAGCAAAACGTCTTGGCGCTAAGGCAGCTGATGGACAAACAGTTTCAGGAGGTTCAATCCTTTACCGTCAACGCGGCACACATATTTATCCTGGTGTTAACGTTGGTCGTGGCGGAGATGATACTCTTTTTGCTAAGGTTGAAGGTGTTGTACGCTTTGAGCGTAAGGGACGCGATAAGAAACAAGTTTCTGTATACCCAATCGCAAAATAATGTGTTAAAAGGGCACGGTATAAGGCTGTTCTGTACTTTGGGATAGCCTTTTTGTATTGTGACACTATCTTACTGTAATAGTTGCCTATAAATAACTCCTAGACAGTAAAATCCTGAAATGGCTTATTAGCTAGATGTAGCCAATTCTCAGTTCTTGGACAGACAGGATAAGCGCATAAAAAATCTCAGTGTGATGTTCTGTGATCTAAGGCTTACTTCTTTCAAAAGTATAACTTATAGTAAGGCTGTTTTCTATAGCTAAATATGATAAGACACTATTGAAAAAGTCAATGCTATCTCATGATTATCTGTAGATACGTTTGGCATGGTTAAGATGGACGCCTTTATTTTTCATTGGCTGGCTTTATGGTATAATGAAGGGTACTAGATTTAGGAAGTGGATTAATGAATATTCAACAATTACGATATGTGGTTGCTATTGCAAATAATGGTACCTTTCGTGAGGCTGCTTCAAAGCTATTTGTCAGTCAACCCAGTTTGTCTGTTTCAGTGAAGGATTTGGAGACAGAGCTTGGCTTTCAGATCTTTCGTAGGACAACAGCAGGAACTGTGTTAACCAGCCAGGGGCTTTTATTTTATGAAAAGGCCTTAGAGGTTGTTAAGTGCTTTGACTCGCTGGAAAAGGAGTTTTCTCAATCGGCTTTGGAGCCAAATGAATTTTCAATTGCGAGTCAGCATTATGATTTTTTACCAGCTTTAATAACAGCATTTTCCCAAAAGCATGCTGGGCATAAGGTTTTTAGAGTTTTTGAGTCAACGACTATGCAAATTTTAGATGAGGTGGCACAGGGAAATAGTGAGCTTGGAATTATCTATCTTAATGCACAAAACCGTCAGGGGCTTTTTCAGCGAATGGATAAGCTGGCTTTGGATTATGTTGAATTGCTATCCTTTACAACCCATATTTACCTATCAAAAAACCATCCATTGGCTCAAAGGAAAGCCCTTTTCTTAGAGGATTTGCAAGGGCTGCCAGCGGTACGCTTTACTCAAGAAAAAGAAGAATATCTTTATTATTCAGAAAATTTTATTGACACAAGCAAGAGTCCTCACATATACACTGTGTCAGATAGGGCAACCTTAAATGGCATTTTGGAAAGGACAGCTGCCTTTGCAACAGGGTCTGGATTTTTAGATCAGCAAAGCGTTAATGGCATCAAGGTTATTCCCTTGCGTGATCATATGGAGCATAAAATGATTTATGTCAAGCGTAGGGATAAGAACCTATCTGCTGCGGCTTTACATTTTGTGACCATTTTACAGGATTATTTTGAACATCGAAAAGAAAAGCAAGCTATAGACAATGGGACTTAGCTCTGGTATGGATAAGGATTAAGCGAGCTGCTGTGGTGAGACTTGTTGATATAAAGTCAAGTCTAGAGCTGCTGTGTGGTTGACTATCAATGATACTAAAAGGTTACTAGAATACCAGTTTTTGGAGGCTTTAAGGTTGAGTACGCTACAGAGACAGCTGGCTGTTGTTGCTTTTTTGAAGCCATCAAGGTAATCTCTTGTTTTTAAGCTGAAAGGAATAGGATTAGTTGAAAAGAATTAGTTTTATTATGGCTGCCATTGTCTTAATGATACTGGATCAGCTAAGTAAATGGTGGACTGTTACACATATTGAGCTAGGGCAGGTGAAGCCCTTTATACCAGGTTTGGTGAGCTTGACCTATCTTCAAAATCGAGGAGCTGCTTTTTCCATACTACAGAATCAGCAGTGGTTCTTTACAATCATAACTGTTTTGGTGGTTGGCTATGCCATTTATTATGTGTTGAAGCACCCAAAGGCTAGCTTTTGGCTACAGCTCTCTTTATTGCTGATTATATCTGGAGGTCTTGGGAATTTTATTGACCGCTTGAGGTTATCCTATGTGGTTGATATGATTCATTTAGATGTGATCAATTTTGCTATTTTTAATGTGGCAGATTCCTATTTGACGATAGGTGTTTTGCTGCTGGTCATTTGTCTATGGAAAGAAGAGGACTATGGAAATTAAGATAACAGAATCAGGCCATCGCTTGGATAAGGCCTTGGCTGATTTGACCCCATTATCAAGAAGTCAGGCTAATGATCAGATCAAGCAAAAAAGGGTATTGGTCAATGGCTTACCTAAGAAGGCCAAGTATATTGTGCAGGTGGGTGACTGCATTAGCTATCATATCCCAGAGGAAAGCAGCTTGGACTATCAGGCTCAGGATATACCACTAGATATTGTCTACCAAGATGATGTATTGGCCATTATTAATAAGCCTCAGGGAATGGTTGTTCACCCTTCTGCGGGGCATTCTACAGGGACGCTGGTCAATGCCTTGCTCTATCATATCAAAGACCTGTCTTCTATTAATGGTGTTATTCGTCCAGGAATTGTGCATAGAATTGATAAGGATACCTCTGGTCTTTTAATGGTTGCCAAGACCGATAAGGCCCACCAGCTACTAGCTGATGAGCTCAAGGCTAAGAAATCCTTACGAAAGTATGTGGCCATTGTTCATGGTAATTTACCAAAGGATCGAGGTGTAATTGAAGCTCCGATTGGCCGCAGTGAAAAGGATCGTAAAAAACAGACCGTAACTGCTAAGGGCAAGGAAGCCTTGACTCTTTTTAAGGTTTTGGAGCGCTTTGGCCACTATACCTTCGTGGAATTACAATTGGAAACAGGTCGAACGCATCAAATTCGCGTTCATATGGCTTATATTGGTCACCCTCTTGCAGGAGATCCACTCTACGGTCCTCGTAAGACCTTGGCTGGCAAGGGGCAGTTTCTTCATGCGCAAACATTGGGACTAACCCACCCTGTGACAGGAGAGGAGCTGGTCTTTACTGTTGAGCCACCAGAAATCTTCCAAAGGACTTTGGAGCAACTAAGACAAGGATAAAAGCTGGTACCAAGCTGAGCGCCTTTTTGATTGGAATACTGTATTCCAATCAGGCTTGATAGCTTAATACTAGCTTTTTTTAGGATTGCAATACCTGTCCAACGATTTGTATGCCTTGGTAAGCAAGAAGGGTGTAGATATAAAGAGTAATTGGCTTTGATATCAAGAAAATACTGGTAAATGTTTTGATAGACATGCTGCTTAGTCCAGCTACCATACAGAGAAAATCATCTGGAAAGCCAGGGAGAATAAAGGCTGTTATGAGAAATCGTTCAAAGTACTTGCCTTTATTGAGGTAAGGAATGTATTTGTTATAGGTATCATCTGATACAAAGGCTTTAGCAAACTGTTCACCATATTTTCTAGCGAGCATAAAGCTAAGCAGCGAACCAATAAAAATACCTAGAGTATTATAAAGAAATCCCCAAAACGGCCCAAAGACTACATGCCCTAAAACACAGGTCAAGCCTCCAGGAATGATAGGGTAAACCACTTGAATGATTTGAAGCAGTATAAACAAACAGGGTGCTAGGATACCAAGTTCCATAAGATAGGTCTGAAAAGGACCGCCAACTGCAAAAAGATTAGGGTGCTGCTGCAGATAGAACAAAATAACGATGGTAACAATAATGCCTAGAATGGTAGTGATTTGAATCAGTTGCTTATGGTTAATCTTTCTAGTTATATCATTCATCATAAACGCTCTCCTTTGTGTTTGATATTATTGTACTATTGTTTTGATACAAATACAATAGGTCTTAAGACCTATTTTTGGAATTGTGTTGGAGGATTGCTGATGACCTTAGTAGCATTTTCCTTGGTGCTGTGATAGCTCTATATATTTTGAATTATTTTTTAGAAAATCCTTGTTTTTGGCTTGTGATTTTGCTATACTAATGAAAATAAAATATTCCTTTAAAACAGTCCTGTGAGGCTGGCAAGGAGCATGTTCTGAATAAAAAAGTGCACAGTTATGTCTAGCTGTGTGCCTGTTTTGCTGAATCTCCTTGTTAACAGGGAGATTTTTTTAGTTGAATTTTTTGAGGAGGCTTTGAATGAAATCAAAGGTAATTGTTGATGAGCTAACCATGAAGCGTGCGATCACGCGGATTACGTACGAGATTATTGAGCGCAACAAGCAACTAGACAATGTGGTGCTTGTAGGGATTAAAACAAGAGGTGTTTACCTTGCTCGTCGTATTCAAGAAAGATTAGAGCAGCTAGAAAGCCTGCACTTGGCAGTTGGAGAGCTAGATACCAAGCCCTTTAGAGATGATATGAGAGTGGAAGAGGACACCACCAGCATGCCGGTAGATATTACCGGCAAGGATATTATCTTAGTAGATGACGTGCTTTATACCGGCAGAACGATTCGGGCAGCTATCGACAATTTGGTTAGCTTAGGGCGTCCTGGACGTGTTAGCCTAGCTGTTTTGGTGGATCGAGGCCATCGTGAATTACCAATTCGGGCCGATTATGTTGGAAAGAATATTCCCACAAGCAAGACAGAAGAGATTGTCGTTGAGGTGGTTGAGGTTGACGGTCAAGATCGTATTAGTATTGTTGATCCGGGATAAGAAAGAGGTGATTGTGTGAAAGATGTCATTTATGATGTAGAAGAAGTGCCAAAGGCAGGGATTTTGCTTGGCTTGTCCTTCCAGCATTTATTTGCTATGTTTGGAGCAACTGTTTTGGTTCCAATTTTGGTTGGGATTGATCCGTCAGTTGCCCTCTTATCAAGTGGACTTGGGACTCTGGCGCATTTGTCAGTAACAACATTTAAAATTCCCGCTTATATGGGCTCAAGCTTTGCTTATATTGCAGCCATGCAAATGCTAATGAAAACAGATGGTATTGGTGCAGTTGCACAGGGAGCGATTACAGGTGGCCTGGTTTATCTGGTTGTAGCACTGGTGGTGAAGGCGATTGGCAATGAATGGATCGATAAGATCTTACCTCCAGTTGTGGTTGGTCCCATTGTTATGGTGATCGGTCTTAGCTTGGCCTCAACAGCAGTTAGTGATGTCATGCTAAAGGATGGAAAGTATAACCTGTTATACCTTTTGATTGGTCTTGTCACCTTATTAGCGATTATTTTCTTTAACATTTATGGTAAAGGGATTGTCGCCATCATTCCTATTTTGTTGGGCTTATTGGTTGGCTATTTGTTTGCGATCCTTGTTGGTATGGTGACGGGTCAGTCTATTGTTGACTTTACACAGGTTGCTAAGGCCCAATGGCTCAGTGTTCCAGCTGTGGCTATCCCCTTTTTAACCTATGACATTACCTTGTATCCTAGTGCTATTTTAACGATGGCCCCGATTGCCTTTGTCACCATGACAGAGCATTTCGGTCATATCATGGTGCTTAATAGCCTGACTAAAAGAGATTATTTCAAGGATCCTGGCTTGGAAAAAACCTTGACGGGTGATGGCCTTGCACAGGTGATTGCTGGATTTTTAGGAGCGCCTCCGGTAACATCTTATGGTGAAAATATTGGTGTGATGGCCCTCAATAAAATCTTCTCAGTCTATGTTATTGCAGGTGCCGCTGTGATTGCTGGTTTGTTAAGCTTTGTTGGTAAGGTATCAGCACTTATTCAGTCTATTCCTACTCCAGTGATTGGAGGGATTTCGATTGCTCTGTTTGGGGTTATAGCCTCTAGTGGCTTGAAAATCCTGATTGAAGCTAAGGTTGATATGGACAACAAGAAAAACCTATTGATTGCTAGTGTTATTCTGGTTTCTGGTATTGGAGGCCTCATGCTTCAAATCAATGGCCTTCAGATTTCGGGTGTTGCTTTTTCAACGCTTCTTGGCATTATATTGTATCAGCTTCTTCCAGAAAACTAGTGTGTAGCTGTTGTCAATTGTTATCATCATTTCATTATTGGTAAAAGGGGATAAATCATGTCAGTTGTAAATAATCGTGTTGCGCTTAAGCATTTGGTGTCAATGGAGCATTTAACAAATGAAGAGGTTTTAGGACTTATTAGTCGTGGCTCTGAATACAAGGCAGGTAAGGTAGCTATTAAAGATAACAGTAGGCACTTTGCAGCTAATTTATTCTTTGAAAATTCAACAAGAACCCATAAATCCTTTGAGGTTGCTGAGAACAAGCTTGGTCTTAGAGTCCTTGATTTTAACGCTGATACAAGTGCTGTCAATAAAGGGGAAACCTTATATGATACTGTTCTTACCATGAGTGCTCTAGGAACAGAAATCTGCGTGATTCGTCACCCAGAAGATGATTACTATCAGCAGCTTATTGACAGTCCAACGATTACTGCCTCTATCGTTAATGGAGGTGATGGATCAGGTCAGCACCCTAGTCAATGCTTGCTTGATTTGCTAACTATTTATGAAGAATTTGGTCATTTTGATGGCCTGAAGATTGCTATTGCAGGGGATTTGACACATTCTCGTGTGGCTAAATCAAACATGCAGATTCTAAAGCGGCTTGGAGCAGAGCTTTATTTCTATGGTCCTGAGCAATGGTACTCGTCTGAATTTGACAGCTATGGAAGGTACATGGCGATTGATCACATTATTGATCAATTAGATGTGTTGATGCTGCTTAGGGTGCAGCATGAGCGCCATGATGGTAGTCAAAGCTTTTCCAAGGAAGATTATCATAGACAGTTTGGTCTAACTGAGGAGCGCTACAGGCGGTTAAAGGACTCTGCGATTATTATGCACCCGGCACCGGTTAATCGCGATGTTGAGATTGCTGACCATTTAGTAGAGGCTCCAAAGGCAAGAATAGTAGCTCAAATGGCTAATGGTGTATTTGTCCGTATGGCCATTATCGAAGCGATCCTTAATGGCAGAAACGATAAGGTCTAAAGGCATGTTAGAGGGGGTTAAAATGGCAAAACGGTTACTTATCTTAGAGGATGGCACCATTTTTGAAGGAAAGCCCTTTGGTGCAGATATTGATGTCACTGGCGAGATTGTCTTTAATACAGGAATGACAGGCTACCAGGAGTCAATCACAGACCAGTCCTATAACGGGCAGCTCTTAGTATTTACCTATCCCCTTGTTGGTAATTATGGTATTAATCGTGATGATTATGAGTCCATTGCCCCAACTTGCAAAGGGGTCATTGTCTCTGAAGTAAGCAGGATAGCTAGCAATTGGCGTCAGCAAATGACCTTGGACGAGTTTTTAAAGCATAAGGGGATTCCAGGCATTTCAGGAATTGATACCAGAGCGTTGACCAAAATCATTCGTCAGCATGGTACGATGAAGGCAACAATGGCAGATGATGGTGATACGCTTGAACACCTAAAGGATCAGCTGCGTGCAACTGTGCTTCCGACTAATGGTATTGAGCAGGTGTCAACTAAGACTGCCTATCCCGCTCCGGGTGTTGGGAAAAATATTGTTTTGGTGGACTTTGGCTTGAAGCATTCCATTTTAAGAGAATTATCCAAAAGGCAATGTCAGATGACAATAGTCCCCTTTGATATCACAGCAGAAGAGATTCTACAGCTCAACCCAGATGGTCTAATGCTATCAAATGGTCCAGGTAATCCAGAGGATTTGCCGGAGGCCTTGGAGATGATTCGTGGTGTTCAAGGAAAAATTCCAATTTTTGGCATTTGTATGGGCCATCAGCTGCTTAGCTTAGCTAATGGCGCTAAGACCTTTAAAATGCCTTTTGGACATCGTGGCTTTAATCATGCTGTCAGAGAAATAGCGACCGGACGTATTGATTTTACTAGTCAAAATCATGGTTATGCTGTTGAGCGCGACAGCTTGCCAGACTGCTTGATGGTTACGCACGAGGAGATTAATGACAAAACTGTTGAAGGGGTGAGACATCGACATGTTCCCGCCTTTTCTGTGCAGTTTCACCCAGACGCTGCACCAGGCCCTCATGACGCTAGCTATCTATTTGATGAATTTTTAGATATGATTGACGCCTGGCAGCTAGAGCAGCAAGGCAAATGTTAATCAAGTGTGCTAGCAGATCAAAAAGCAAGCACCAAAGGCTTGATCAGCTGTCATGAAACAGCTTGAGTCAGGCAGCAGATAGACTAGTGGGAAATGATCGCTCTGCCGCGGGTTATGACTAGTATTTGCTGGCAAGATCGCCCTCTTTAGAAGTAAAAAGACTATATCAATTAAGTCATCTATACTTGCTGAGCTAAGGGTTACTTGATCTTGTACTCATCGTCTCATGTGACAGACTGTTAAGTGTTTTATTTAATGCCGCCCTGTGAGACGGCAAATAATGAAAGGAGTAGGTACAAAGGGCTTGCTGCAGCTGAGTACAGGTACAAATCCTAGTAAAAAATAGATTGTGATGCTTTAATGTTAGGTGCTTGCATTATTTTATTCGGATTGTTAAGGCCTTTTGTACCAGATATTATGGCAAAACGTACAGATATTAAAAAAATCATGGTGATAGGGTCTGGTCCTATTGTTATTGGGCAGGCAGCTGAATTTGATTACGCAGGAACACAGGCTTGTTTAGCCTTAAAGGAAGAGGGCTATCAGGTTGTTCTGGTTAATTCTAACCCTGCGACAATTATGACAGACAAAGAGGTTGCAGATAAGGTTTATATCGAGCCCCTGACGTTGGCATTTGTTAGTCGTATCTTAAGAAAGGAAAGACCAGACGCCTTGCTGCCGACCTTAGGTGGGCAGACCGGTCTTAACATGGCGATGGAACTGTCTAAGGCTGGTATTTTACAAGAATTAGGAGTGGAGCTGCTTGGAACAACCTTATCTGCTATTGATCAGGCAGAGGATCGTGATTTATTTAAGCAATTAATGAAAGAGTTGGGAGAGCCTATTCCAGAATCAGAGATTGTGACGACAGTAGAGGCGGCTATCGGCTTTGCAAATGCCATTGGCTACCCTGTTATTGTCCGCCCCGCCTTTACTCTGGGAGGCACTGGAGGTGGTATTTGCTCCAATGAAGAGGTCTTGCGAGATATTGTGGAGAATGGCCTGAAGCTATCTCCTGTCACCCAGTGTCTGATTGAACGCTCCATTGCCGGCTTTAAAGAGATTGAATATGAGGTCATGCGTGATGCTGCTGATAACGCGCTGGTTGTTTGCAGTATGGAAAATTTTGACCCAGTAGGGATACATACTGGAGATTCAATCGTTTTTGCCCCGACACAAACCCTATCAGATGTTGAGAATCAGCTGCTTCGTGATGCTAGCTTGAGAATTATTCGTGCCCTTAAGATTGAAGGAGGCTGTAATGTTCAGCTGGCACTTGATCCCAATAGCTTCAGCTATTATGTGATTGAGGTTAATCCGCGGGTATCTCGCTCATCAGCACTGGCTTCAAAGGCAACTGGTTATCCAATCGCTAAAATAGCTGCTAAAATTGCAGTTGGCTTAAGGCTTGATGACATGCTTAATCCGGTCACAGGAACCACCTATGCCATGTTTGAACCAGCTCTTGATTATGTGGTTGCCAAGCTGCCACGCTTTCCATTTGACAAGTTTGAGCGGGGGGAGCGTCGTCTAGGAACCCAGATGAAAGCAACTGGTGAGGTTATGGCTATTGGACGCCGTATTGAGGAATGTCTCTTAAAGGCTTGTCGCTCGTTGGAAATTGGAGTACACCATAACGAACTGAAGGGTCTAGATACTATCAGTGATCATGAGCTGGTTGCTCACATTGTAAGAGCACAGGACGATCGTCTATTCTATCTTTCTGAGGCCCTTCGTCGTGGCTATAGTATTGAAGAGCTAGCTGGCTTAACCAAGATTGATTTATTCTTTTTGGATAAATTACGTCATATCGTAGAACTGGAGCAAGACCTTATTAAAAAGCCAGTTGATATCGATTTGCTGATAGAAGCCAAGCGATATGGTTTTTCAGACCAAAAAATTGCAGAGCTTTGGCAAACTGATGCTGCAAGTATTAGACGGTTAAGGCGAGCCTATCGTGTCTTGCCAGTTTATAAGATGGTTGATACCTGTGCAGCTGAATTTGACTCACAAACGCCTTATTTTTACTCGACCTATGAGTGGGAAAACGAATCAATCAAATCCGAGAAAGAATCTGTTATCGTCCTTGGCTCTGGTCCTATCCGCATCGGTCAGGGAGTTGAGTTTGATTATGCAACCGTACATTCTGTCAAGGCTATTCAGGCTGCGGGCTATGAAGCCATTATCATGAATTCAAATCCTGAAACAGTGTCAACAGATTTTTCGATATCAGACAAGCTTTATTTTGAACCCTTAACCTTTGAAGAGGTCATGAACGTTATTGAATTAGAGCAGCCAAAGGGAGTAATCCTACAGTTTGGTGGACAAACTGCTATTAATCTAGCAGAGCAGTTAACCAAGGCCGGAGTTCCTATTTTAGGCACACAGCTAGAGGACTTAGATTGTGCTGAGGATAGGGAGCTTTTTGAAAAAGCCTTGAAGGAGCTGGGGATCCCTCAGCCTCCTGGGAAAACAGCCACCAATGAGGCAGAGGCCTTAGAGGCAGCGCGTGCCATTGGCTTTCCGGTATTGGTCAGACCCTCTTATGTTCTTGGTGGCCGAGCAATGGAAATTGTTGAAAATGAAAACGATTTACGCTCCTACATGAAAACAGCTGTCAAGGCTAGTCCTGAGCATCCTGTTTTAATAGATTCTTATATCCTTGGTAAGGAATGCGAGGTAGATGCAATCTCTGACGGTCAATCAGTCTTAATCCCAGGGATCATGGAGCATATCGAAAGAGCAGGAGTGCATTCAGGAGATTCAATGGCTGTGTACCCGCCGCAGCACCTATCTAAACAGGTTCAAGACAAGATTGTTGATTACACTAAGCGTCTTGCTATAGGGCTAAACTGTATTGGCATGATGAATATCCAATTTGTGATCCAAAATGAGCAGGTCTATGTCATTGAGGTCAATCCTCGTGCCAGTCGGACAGTGCCATTTTTATCAAAAGTAACCAATATTCCAATGGCACAAGTCGCTACGAAGCTTATTCTGGGTCAGACCTTAAAAGACTTAGGTTATCAAGATGGCCTTTATCCTGAAAGCTCGCTTGTTCATATCAAGGCACCGGTTTTTTCATTTGCAAAGCTCGCTAAGGTGGATAGCCTTTTAGGGCCTGAGATGAAATCAACTGGTGAAGTCATGGGCTCTGATTTAACACTTGAAAAAGCCCTTTACAAAGCCTTTGAAGCTAGCTATCTGCACATGCCGGAATATGGAACAATAGTTTTTACCATCGCTGATGACCATAAGTCGGAGGCTCTGATCTTAGCTAGACGCTTTAGTGCTATTGGCTACCAGATCATGGCAACCGAAGGCACAGCTGCTTTCTTTGCTGACCAAGGGCTAGATTCACAGCTAGTTGGAAAAATTGGCGACAATGCTCATGATATCCCAGCCTTACTGAGAAAAGGGCAGATTCAAGCTATTATTAATACCGTAGGAACAAAACGAGTGACTGATAAGGACGGGCAGATGATCAGAAGCTCAGCAATCGAACAAGGAGTTCCTCTGTTTACAGCATTGGATACAGCAGTAGCAATGCTGAGAGTTCTTGAAAGCCGTACCTTTAGTATAGAAGCTATTTAAACCTGATGAAGAGACTGAGAGAAAAGTCTAAACAAACGAACAAGTCTAGTTTTCTGAGATTTTGAAAACTAGGCTTGTTCGCTTTTTAATGAATGAGACTGTGTAATAAAGTTAAAGGACAACTCTTTTTGTCTTTGCCTCTTTTTAATATTACAAAAGTGTAAGCTAGTACAGCTTGAAAAACCATTATAATAGAGTTGTCATCTACATGATGAAGAGGCTGCTTTATTAAGCTTATCCAAGAAATTCTTGACAAGTTTTTAAAAACATCATATACTTGTCTTACAAAAATAGTACAAAAGGGGAGGACAGAAATGTCTAAAAGAGGAAAGATAAAGTTATCAACGAAAACCAAAGGCATTATCGCAGGTGCAGTTGCACTAACTGTAGTCGTTATCGGTGGAGTATTGTGGAAGCAACAGCAAGATACTATCTCTGATCAAAATATCAAGCTACCTTATTCTGCGGTAAATGTAACAGAAGGGACAATAGCCTCTTCAACCTTACTCTCTGGTACTGTTAAAGCTCTTTCAGAAGAATATGTTTATTTTGATGCTAGCAAAGGCTCAGACGCTACCGTTACGGTTAAGGTAGGAGATCAGGTCACACAAGGCCAGCAGTTAGTACAGTACAATACAACTGTACCACAGGCAGCTTATGACACCGCTGTTCGCAATCTCAATAAAATTGGGCGTCAGATTAATCATTTAAAAACGTATGGTGTTCCAGCAGCAACTACTGAGACAAGCAAGGACGAGGAGACAGGGCAAGAAACCACCACAACCATTCAGCCCTCAGCCCAGCAAAATGCTAGCTATGCTCAGCAATTGCAGGATTTAAATGATTCCTATGCTGATGCTCAAGCAGAGGTCAATAAAGCACAGCAGGCCTTAAATGAAACAGTAGTTGTCAGTGGTGTTTCAGGGACAGTTGTAGAGGTTAATAATGATATTGACCCGTCTTCAAAAAACAGTCAAACCTTGGTTCATGTCGCAACCGAAGGCAAGTTACAGGTCAAAGGGACCCTAACAGAGTATGATTTAGCCAATATTAAGGTTGGACAAGCTGTGAAGATTAAATCAAAGGTCTATGCTGATCAAGAGTGGACCGGAAAGATTTCTTATGTGTCAAACTACCCAACCGATGCCAATGCAGGTGGTTCAACTGCAGGAGGCTCAGGCTCATCAAGCTCAACTGGTGCGACCTATGACTACAAAATTGATATCACGAGTCCGCTTAACCAGCTAAAGCAAGGCTTTACGGTGTCTGTTGAGGTTATCAACGAAGCAAAGCATGCCTTAGTACCAGTTACTGCTATCGTTAACAAAGGCAAGAAGCATTTTGTCTGGGTCTATGATGACTCAACTGCAAAGGCTAAAAAGGTTGAAGTAACCCTAGGCAATGCTGATGCTGAAAGACAAGAAGTAAGTGCAGGTCTAAAGGTGGGAGATATTGTCATTGCTAACCCTGATAAGAACATCAAAGAGGGTGAAAAGCTAGAAGACGTTATTTCCGCAGACACAAAGGCATCAAAAGATTCTAAAAAAAGCAGTAAAGAATCCGAGGTGATTAAGTAGTGCCAGATGAGAAAAAAGAATTAATACAATTAAAAAGCATTGTTAAAAGCTATCAAAATGGTGATCAGGAGCTACAGGTCCTAAAAGGCGTGGATTTGACTGTATATGAGGGTGAATTTGTCGCTATTATGGGGCCTTCTGGCTCAGGGAAATCAACCCTGATGAATATCATCGGCTTATTAGATAGACCAACCTCAGGTGATTATCGTCTCAATGGCACACAGGTTGAGATCCTAAATGATCGAAAGCTTGCTCAGGTGAGAAACGAAGAGATTGGCTTTGTCTTTCAGCAGTTCTTTTTACTAGCAAAGCTAAATGCCCTGCAAAATGTTGAGCTTCCCTTGATTTATGCTGGAGTTGGAGTATCAAAGCGTCGTGAATTGGCTAAGCAATTTTTGGAAAAGGTTGAGCTTGGTATGCGAATGAAGCATTTGCCATCAGAGTTATCAGGTGGTCAAAAGCAAAGGGTTGCCATTGCAAGAGCCTTGGTTAATAACCCGTCTATTATCTTAGCTGATGAGCCGACTGGTGCCCTAGATACAAAGACTGGTGAGCAGATTATGAGGCTTTTGACGGAGCTGAATAAGGAAGGCAAAACTATTATTATGGTTACTCATGAGCCAGAGATTGCGGACTTTGCCACTCGAAAAATTGTTATTCGTGATGGTGAAATCACAGCTGATACAACAGAAAGTGTCAGGATTGACTAGGAGGAAAAGTGATGGAAAATTGGAAATTTGCTCTTAGTTCAATCTGGGGGCACAAGCTGCGTTCGATTCTTACCATGCTGGGAATTATTATCGGTGTAGCTGCTGTTGTGATTATCATGGGGCTTGGTGCTGCCATGACAAAGAGGGTTACGGATTCCTTTTCAAATGACCAAAAAGAGGTTCAGCTTTATTTCAAGGCAAAAGGAGATGAGGACAACCCTTACGCGGCCTTTGCAGCGCATGAAAATGAGCAAGAGGTCAAGCCTGAATGGCTAGAGCAGATTGTCAAAGCAATTGATGGGGTAGATTCTTATTACTATACCAATAATTCAACCTCTACCATTTCCTTTGAGAAAAAGAAGATGGACAATGTGGCCATCACTGGGGTTAGTCAGGATTATTTTAAAGTCAAAAAATATGATATTGTTGCAGGTAGGACGCTAAATAGCAAGGATTATAAAAATTTTTCTCGCATTATCCTATTAGATACTGTCTTGGCTGACGAATTATTTGGCAAAGGCAATTATGAACAAGCTCTAAATAAGGTGGTTAGTCTAGATAGTAAGGACTACCTTGTAGTAGGTGTTTACAAGACTGATCAGGAGGTTGTTTCGTTTGCTGGTGGGATTTCTGGAGGAGCCATTATGGCCAATACCCAGGTGGCTTCAGAATTTCATGTCAAGGAAATTGGCTCTGTTTATCTTTATATTGGCGACGTTAAGCGAAGCCTTGAATTAGGAAATCAAGCAGCTGCTATGCTGACCACACTGTCTCATGTTAAGGAGGGCGAGTACGCTGTTCCTGACAATAGCCAAATTATCAATGACATTAACGCACAATTTAGTATCATGACCACAGTTGTTGGGTCCATTGCAGGAATTTCCCTTCTTGTGGGTGGTATTGGTGTTATGAACATCATGCTGGTATCTGTAACAGAGCGTACACGTGAAATTGGCTTGCGAAAAGCCTTGGGAGCAACGCGCTTGAAGATACTTAGCCAATTTTTGATTGAATCAGTGGTGTTGACGTTAATTGGCGGTCTTTTAGGGCTGCTGCTAGCACAGATGTGTGTAGGTGTGCTAGGAAATGCGATGCAATTAAAGGGAGCAGCTGTTTCCTTAGATGTTGCGGCTGTAGCTATTATCTTTTCGGCATCAATTGGTATTATTTTTGGATTGCTGCCAGCAAACAAAGCAAGCAAGCTTGATCCGATAGAGGCTTTGCGCTATGAGTAGCTTTGGTGTTTCACATTCGTTGTTAAAGAAGCTGTTTAAGATTCTTGGTGGCCTATCAATTCTGTTCTCCGTCATGCTTGTTGTCTACCTTATTAGGCAGCTAGATATTATTAATAATCCAAAGGCTTTAGCCCATTTAATCAAGGATCATCTCCTTATCGGTGCCATTTGCTTTTTTATCTTGCAAATTGTGCAGGTAGTTGTTCCTATCATTCCTGGTGGTGTGACAACAGTCGTTGGCTTTCTAGCCTTTGGTCCTATATTAGGCTTTATGTTAAATGTGTTTGGTATCTGCATTGGATCTTCTATTTTGTTTCAGTTGGTGAGGAGATACGGAAAGCCCTTTATCTTACTGTTTTTAAGTATGGAGCAGCTACAGTTTTATGAAAAGAAGCTATCAACGAAATTATTTGAGCGTTTCTTTATTCTCAATATGATTTCCCCCTTAGCCCCTGCCGATGCTCTTATTATGATTACTGGATTGAGTCAGATGACCTACAAGCGCTTTTTACTGATTATCCTAATTTGTAGACCCATTTCAATTTTGACCTTCAGTTATTTTTGGATTTATGGTGGAGAGTTTCTTAAGCATATTTTGATGCATTATTAGTGTAACGCTTAGCTAATACCCTAGCCTTAAAAGCAAGGAGAGACTAAGTCATATTGGTAAAAGGACGAGCTCCTGCATGTTTAGGGGCTCGTCCTTTTTGATGTGATTGTCAGTTTATTTCGCCTTTTTGCTGTGAAACAAACCGCTCCTTTGACGGGGAGTTATGCTTGCCTGATCCCATTATTGACGGCTAAGGATCACTAGAGTAGGTTAGTTTGGAGTTGTATGCTCTTATAAGAGCAGCTGCCTGCTGTTTGATGTCATCTAAGCAGCTTAGCTGATTGAAGATGTTGAGTAGTATTATGATCATAAAAAAGTGTCAAGAAAAAAACTTGACACATAATCAAAAGTAAAGTATACTAGTTAGGTGAGAAATGAGCAGGACTACATTTCTTGACTATTATCATTTAAAGAAAAGAGACATATTAAAATGGCAGTAAAAATCCGTTTAACTCGTATGGGTTCTAAGAAAAACCTTTCTACCGTATCAACGTTGCAGATTCACGTGCACCACGTGATGGTCGTTTCATCGAAACAGTTGGAACCTACAACCCACTTGTAGCTGAAAATCAAGTAACTCTTAAAGAAGATCGTGTTCTTGATTGGCTAGGAAAAGGTGCACAACCTTCTGATACAGTTCGTAGCCTTCTATCTAAAGCTGGGGTTATGGCTAAATTCCACGATCAAAAATTTTCTAAGTAATAAAAGCCTATGGATACCATTGAAAATCTCATTATCGCTATTGTGAAGCCCTTGATTTCACAACCAGATAAGCTTACTATTAAAATTGAAGATACTCCGGATTTTTTAGAGTACCATCTTGACTTGGATGCTCAAGACATCGGTCGTGTTATCGGAAAGAAAGGTCGTACCATCACAGCGATAAGATCGATTGTCTATTCGGTGCCAACTTTAGGAAAAAAGGTTCGATTAGTCATTGATGAAAAATAAGTTCTATTTTGAACAAGACTAATCTTAAAGCCTTGCTAGTTCTATCTAGCAGGCTTTTTTGTGTTTTGAATCACCAAGTCAAGAGACAAAAGCAAGAACTCTATCTGACAGAAGTATCTGTATAACATTTTGTATGCAACAAGAGATCGAGCAGGAGGTTAAAAAAGGTAGGTGATGACATTAGGGTAGATAATGACCTGCCGTTTCCTAATGAATTGTTTGCACAGTGGAAGAAAAAGGTAAGCAGTAGTGAAGGCAATCATAAGCCTAATAACACTAAGCCAAGTCGTCCGACAATACCATCGACGACAAATGAAACCAAGTGTCCGCATGTTTCAACAGCTACCAAACCGATGAAGCATCAAAATACCATCTTACTAAAGACTGGCGATGAGACCAATCTATTCTTCTATGTTGGGGTAATGTTCTTATCGGCAAGCTTATGTCTTTTATTAGACATGAGGTATAGAAAAGCTGCAAAGCAAAACGATGCTATGAAGTAGAGCTTTATCAGTTGACGTAAGGTCAAGCCCTTTAGAGCATTAAGATCAAAATGAGTTTCTTTTGTAGTATTTCTTGGGACACCTACGATAACATTCGTCATTCTCCTTTAAGGCGATGATAGCTGGTTGATGAGGCTCTCATCATTTCTTGAGAGGACCTATGATGGATGGCCCGATAGGCATAGGTAGACTATTTCCCCACAGGTTGATAGCAGCTGATACTTGTTTTTAAATTCCCAATGTTTCCATAATTATTGTGACAGATTGAATGGTTTTAATCTTCTCAATGCAAGTCAGCTTTGCTTTTACCAAGTATTCCTTTTGCTTGTTGGGCTATAATGAAACACTCCTGATTCTAGTTTACTAGATTGTACTGACCCCCAAAAGTTGGACATAAAATCTAACAATTGGGGGCAGTTCAGATTGCCAGCAGGAGTGTTTTTTTGATGCTTGTCAGCGAGGCGCAAGGCTATTGTTTAGCAGATTTTTCATTCACTTGACTGAGCTTGGGCAAGGCAAGTCATGATGATTTGTTAATTATAGGGGGATCAGGATTCTTTAGCATCAAGGGCTTTGCTTGCTAGGCTTAGCTGCTATAACTGGGAGATTAATTTTTTGAAAGAGAAGTGCAAAATAAGGCAGAACATGTTACAATAAGGGGAGCTTTAACGATAGGCTAGAGTGCTTAGGATGATGATACTCATGTCGTGTTGTCATGAAAAAATAGAGGTCTATCAAGCTATAGAGTCTAAGATGATTAGGAGTAAGGATGGAATATTTTAGCGTTGGGAAGATTGTCAATACTCAAGGCTTGCAAGGAGAAATGCGCGTGCTGTCTGTGAGTGACTTTACTGAGGAACGATTTCAAAAAGGTGCTAGACTAGCCCTGTTTGACGACAAGGATCGTTTTGTGCAGGAGGTTGAGATTGCGAGTCATCGCAAGCATAAGCAGTTTGACATTATCAAGTTTAAGGGAATGTATCACATCAATGCTATTGAGCAATTTAAGGGCTACAGTCTTAAGATTGCTAAAGAGAATCAGGGTAAGCTAGCTGAGGGAGAATTTTACTATCACCAGATTATTGGTCTGGAGGTGTATGAAAAGGACCAGCTAGTAGGAGAGATTAAGGAAATTTTACAGCCTGGTGCAAATGATGTTTGGGTGGTCAAACGGCAAAGCAAGCGTGACCTGTTGCTTCCTTATATCCCATCGGTTGTTCTTTGTGTTGATATCGAAAAGCATCGGGTAGACGTTGAAATTATGGAAGGCTTAGATGATGAAGATTGATATTTTAACCCTTTTCCCGGAAATGTTTGCTCCTTTGGAGCACTCCATTGTTGGAAAGGCTAAGGAAAAGGGGCTTTTAGATATTCATTACCACAATTTTCGTGACCATGCGGAGAAAGCTAGGCATGTTGATGATGAGCCATATGGTGGTGGGCAGGGCATGCTGCTGAGAGCGCAGCCTATTTTTGATACCATGGATAGCATTCAGGCTACAAAGCCTCGAGTGATTTTACTGGATCCTGCTGGAAAACCCTTTCATCAGTCTTATGCTGAAGAATTAGCTCTTGAGGAAGAGTTAATTTTTATTTGTGGGCATTACGAAGGCTATGACGAACGCATTAAGACACTTGTTACCGATGAAATATCTCTGGGAGATTTTGTCTTAACTGGTGGTGAGCTGGCTGCTATGACAATGATTGATGCAACAGTGAGACTGATTCCTAATGTGCTTGGAAAGCAAGCCAGTCATCAAGAGGATTCCTTCTCATCTGGGCTCTTGGAGTACCCACAGTATACAAGGCCATATGATTATCGTGGCATGAAGGTGCCTGATGTCCTAATGAGTGGCCATCATGAGCATATTCGTCTCTGGCGTATGGAGCAAAGCCTAAAGAAGACCTATTTGAGAAGACCAGATTTATTAGAGACTTATGATTTTTCTGATGAGGAAAAAAGGATTTTTGATAAAATCAAATCGGGGCTAAGTGAAGGAGAGAACTAGTGCAAGAAAAAATATATGACATTACCATCATTGGTGGAGGTCCGGTAGGCTTATTTGCAGCCTTTTATGCAGGCCTGCGCGGCATGACGGTTAAGATTATTGAAAGCCTGTCAGAGCTAGGAGGACAGCCGGCTGTTCTTTATCCTGAAAAGGTTATCTATGATATTCCAGCTTATCCGGCCCTGACTGGAGCGGAACTAACACAAAAGCTTATTGAGCAGCTAAGCAGATTTGACGATCGCATAGCAGTATGCCTGAAAGAAGAGGTCCTGTCTTTTGAGAAGGCTGATGGGAACTTTGTTATTCAAACAAGCAAGGCCAGACATTATTCTAAGGCCATTATTGTTGCTTGTGGCAATGGAGCCTTTGCGCCTAGAACCTTGGGCTTAGACAATGAGCAGTTATTTGCTGATCATAATCTCTTTTATAATGTTCACAGCTTGAATCAGTTTGCTGGTAAGAGGGTTGTGATCTGCGGTGGTGGAGATTCTGCTGTGGACTGGGCTTTAGCCTTAGATGGCCTCGCTAAGAGTGTTACCCTTGTGCACCGGCGAGACGCCTTTAGGGCTCATGAGCATAGCGTAGAATTGTTAAAAAACTCTCATGTTACTACCCTTACCCCCTTTGTTCCCCTTGCCCTCGAAGGAGAAAATGGCTTTGTCAACAAAATGACTATTCAAAAGGTAAAGTCAGAAGAGGAGATAACGCTTGAGCTAGACAGCCTGATTGTTAGCTTTGGCTTTTCTACATCTAATAAAAACCTAAAGCATTGGAATCTAGATTATAAGCGCTCAAGTCTTCTTGTCTCTCCCCTCTTTCAAACAAGTCAGGAAGGGATTTTTGCGATCGGTGACGCAGCAGCTTATGAAGGCAGGGTTGATTTGATTGCCACTGGCTTTGGTGAGGCACCGATTGCTGTCAACCAAGCGATTAAGTATATTTATCCTGATAGAGATAATAGACCTGTTCATTCAACAGCCTTGATTGATTAATATTATATGACATTTAATTGAATATTCTGTACGTATTGATAAAAATTAAAATAGCTGTGACAAAATGCTCTTTTATGTTAGAATACTTTCGTGATGTTTTTCACACTATAATATTAAGAGAGGTCATGAAATGACAACAACAAATAAAGAGACCTTTAGCTCGTTTATGAATAAGGTCTTAGCTGGTACAGCAATTGCGATTGTAGTTGCACTTATTCCGAATGCTATTTTAGCGACGTTTTTAAAGCCGCTTTTGCCAAATACTGTAGCAGCTGAATTTTTACATATCGTCCAGGTTTTCCAATTCTTTACGCCAGTTATGGCTGGTTTTTTGATTGGACAGCAGTTCAAATTTAACCCAATGCAGCAGCTGGCTGTCGGCGGGGCAGCTTATATCGGTTCTGGAGCTTGGGCTTATACAGAGGTTATCCAAAAAGGTGTTGCCACTGGGACCTTCCAGCTAAAGGGCATTGGTGATCTGATTAATATGATGATCACAGCTGCGCTTGCCGTTTTAGCAGTGAAGTGGTTTGGTGATAAATTTGGGTCTCTAACCATTATTTTGTTGCCAATTATTATTGGAACAGGTGTGGGTTACATTGGCTGGAAGCTGCTTCCTTACGTTTCTTATGTGACGACCCTGATTGGCCAAGGCATTAATTCATTTACAACGCTTCAGCCAATTCTGATGTCTATTTTGATTGCCATTGCCTTTGCTCTTTTGATTGTGAGTCCGATCTCAACGGTTGCGATTGGTTTAGCTATCGGCTTAAATGGTATGGCAGCTGGTGCGGCCTCAATGGGTATTGCTTCAACAACCGCTGTTCTTGTGTGGGCAACGTTAAAGGTTAACAAATCAGGTGTTCCAATTGCCATTGCCCTTGGCGCTATGAAAATGATGATGCCAAACTTCTTAAAATACCCAGTTATGGCTATTCCAATGATGATGACAGCTATTGTTAGCTCTTTAACCGTTCCAATGTTTAATCTGATTGGAACACCAGCCTCATCTGGCTTTGGTCTTGTTGGTGCAGTTGGTCCTATTGCTTCACTTGCCGGTGGCAGCAATATTGTGATCATTATCATTGCTTGGTTGGTCATTCCATTTGGAGTTGCTTTTGTGGCACATAAGCTTTGTAAGGATATTTTAAAGCTTTATAAAGAAGATATTTTTGTATTTGAAGGATAAGAGGAAAAAGCATGTTAGTTTATATTGCAGGCTCAGGAGCTATGGGCTGTCGATTTGGTTACCAAATTTCAAAAACAAACAATGACGTTATTTTACTGGATAATTGGGAAGCACATCTTCAAGCGATCAAAGAGAATGGCTTGAAGATTTCAGGCGATGTAGAGGAAACCGTAAAGCTTCCTATCATGAAGCCGACAGAGGCTACTAAGGAAGCTGACCTTATCATTTTGTTTACCAAAGCCATGCAGCTGCCACAAATGCTGACTGATATTAAAGGTATTATTGGCCCTGAAACCAAGGTACTTTGCCTATTAAATGGTCTTGGACACGAAGATGTGATTCGTCACTATATTCCAGAGCATAATATTTTAATGGGTGTTACCGTTTGGACAGCGGGTCTTGAGGGACCTGGTCAGGTACACTTACAAGGAGTTGGTGCGCTTAATCTACAAAGCATGGATCCAGCAAACCAAGAGGCAGGACATCAGATTGCTGACTTGCTAAATGACGCTCAATTGAATGCAACTTATGATGATAATGTTGTTCCAAATATTTGGAGAAAAGCCTGTGTCAATGGTACAATGAACTCAACCTGTGCCCTACTTGATTGCACGATTGGTGAGTTATTTGCCAGCGAAGATGGTTTAAACATGGTTAAAGAAATCATTCATGAGTTTGTTATTGTTGGTCGTGCTGAGGGGGTGGAGCTTAATGAAGAGGAAATCACAGCCTATGTGATGGAAACCTCAGTGAAGGCTGCTCATCACTACCCATCAATGCATCAGGATCTTGTTCAAAATCACCGCTTGACTGAAATTGACTTTATCAACGGTGCGGTAAATACCAAGGGTGAAAAGCTTGGTATCGATACCCCTTATTGCCGCTTGATTACACAGCTAGTCCATGCCAAAGAGAATATTTTGAAGATCAAATAGGTTTAGACATAAGGAGTCTGGGATAAAACAATTTCTCAGTACAATAAAACGAGAGGCTCACAATAGGTGACTCTCTCGTTTTGTCTTGTTGGCTGAAAAGACTTTGTCCTAGACTCTCATTATGAAGCAACGACAGTAAATCCGTTGCTTTTTGATTTGTAAGAGACTATTGTGTTTCAGACTTTTGCAACAGGTGAGCGCTTTTTGGGCTCTAGTTAATAAAAAAGTCGTTAATCATTAGTCTACAGGTATTGACGGGGACAATGACTGATCAATTGGCAGTTATTGTTAAGGCAATAGAGGTCTAAGATTGAATTTGAATGTTTTTGAAAGATAGTGCTTGACTTTGGAATAAAGTGTAGTATAATAGAGCTGTAAACGATTTCAGACAAAGGGGTGGTTTTATCTTAAAATCAAAACGAAAACAGCTCATTATGGCAAAAATCACAGCTGAGAATTACGTTGCGCTAGAGGATTTAATGCAGCTGTTAAGCTCGTCAGAATCAACTGTTCGTAGAGATTTAGATGAGCTGGAGCGTGAGGGCAAGCTTCATCGAGTGCATGGAGGTGCCGAGCTTTTTCATTCCTTACAAGAGGAATTATCTAATCAGGAAAAATCTGTCAAAAACAGTCAAATAAAAGAAATCATCGCTCAAAAGGCAGCAGAGCTGGTTTTTGATAATGATGTCATCTTTATTGATGCTGGGACAACAACCGAATTTCTCCTTCCTTTTTTGCAATTAAAAAAAGTAACAGTAGTGACTAATTCTATTCATCATGCGACTAGACTGGTTGATATGGCGATCAAGACCATTATTATTGGTGGCTATGTCAAGCAGACAACAGACGCAAGCATCGGTCATGTTGCCTTGGAGCAAATTAGGCAAATGAATTTTGATAAGGCTTTTCTTGGTATCAATGGTATCGATGAGGCATTTTTAACCACTCCGGATATGGAGGAGGCTGTTATTAAAAAAGCTGTCATTGCCAATGCTAAAATCACCTATGTATTAGCTGATGCAACAAAGCTTGGTCATGTTTCCTTTGTCAAGGTTGCTCCAATTGATAGGGTTGAAATCATTACAGAGAAATCTTCGACAGTAATGCTGAAGAAAATCAAGGAAAAAGCGAAGGTAATTGCACTATGATTTACACAGTAACCTTAAATCCTTCTATAGACTTTATTGTCAGAATAGACCAATTAGATATTGGAGCGGTTAACCGCATGGTCAGTGACGATACATTTGCAGGAGGAAAGGGGATTAATGTTAGTCGCATTCTACAGCGATTAGGCATTGATAATACAGCGACTGGCTTTTTAGGCGGCTTCACTGGGCGTTTTATTAAGGAAAGTCTAGCTGCTGAGAGCATCAATACTGACTTTGTAACGGTTGATCAGGATACGCGGATCAATGTTAAGATCAAATCAGCAGAGGAGACAGAGATTAATGGCCTTGGACCAGTGATTTCAAAGCAGCAATTGGATCATTTAAAGGCTATATTGGCAAATGTGTCAGCAGAGGACATTGTTGTTTTTGCAGGCTCAGCGCCTTCAAGTCTAGGCAATGATGTCTATAAGGACTTGATCCCATTGGTCAGACAAGCTGGGGCACAGGTGGTCTGTGATTTTGAAGGACAGACCTTGCTAGATGCATTGGCGTATCACCCATTGCTCGTAAAGCCTAATAACCATGAGCTAGAAGCTATTTTTAACGTCAGCTTAAATGGGCTAGATGACGTTGAAACATATGCTCGTAAGGTCCTTGACATGGGAGCGCAGCATGTTATCGTTTCGATGGCTGGTGATGGTGCCTTGCTGGTCACTCAGGAAGCAACTTATTTTGCTAAGCCTATTAAAGGGCAGGTGAAGAATTCTGTTGGAGCTGGTGATTCGATGGTGGCAGGCTTTACAGGTGCCTTTGTCAAAAGTCATAGTCCGCTAGAGGCTCTAAAATGGGGAGTGGCCTGCGGAACAGCAACTGCTTTTTCAGATGATTTAGCAGCAATTGATGATATTAAAAAAACATATAATGAGGTTGAGGTAGAGGTTCGATGAAAATACAGGATTTATTAAGAAAAGACATCATGATTCTTGATTTGCAGGCTGTTTCAAAAGAGGCTGCAATTGATGAAATGATTACAGAACTAGTAGAGCATGGGATTGTACATGACTTTGATGTGTTTAAAAAGAGTATCTTAGCTCGCGAGGAGCAAACCTCAACAGGTCTTGGCGATGGCATTGCTATGCCGCATTCAAAAAATGTTGTTGTTGACCAGCCAGCAGTGCTCTTTGCAAAATCTAACAAGGGCGTTGATTACAAATCCTTAGACGGTCAGCCAACTGATCTGTTCTTTATGATTGCAGCACCTCAAGGGGCAAATGATACTCACTTAGCGGCCTTAGCCGAATTATCCCAATACCTATTAAAGGATGGCTTTGCAGATCAACTGCGAAAGGCAACAAGTCCAGACGAAGTGATTGCTGTCTTTGATGCGGCTTCTGATCAGAAAGAGGTAGCTTTTGTTCCTACAAATGCTCAGGAGTTTATCGTTGCTGTGACAGCTTGTACGACAGGTATTGCACATACTTATATGGCAGAAGAGGCCTTGAAAAAGCAGGCTGCACAGATGGGTGTCGGCATCAAGGTTGAAACCAACGGTGCTTCAGGGGTTGGCAATCGCCTGACAGCTGATGACATCAAGCAGGCCAAGGGAGTGATTATCGCTGCTGATAAGGCGGTTGAGATGGATCGCTTTGATGGTAAGCAATTGATTGCTCGTCCTGTAGCAGATGGTATTAAGAAAAGCGAGGAATTGATTTCACTGATTTTAAACAATGCTGGTAGTGTTTATCATGCCAAGAATGGCGCTGCTGAACAAGCAAAAGCAGCTCAAAAGACAAGCCTAGGCGGAGCCTTCTACAAGCACCTGATGAGTGGTGTATCACAAATGCTGCCATTTGTAATTGGTGGTGGAATCCTAATTGCTCTTGCCTTCTTGCTTGACAACATGCTTGGGGTACCAAAGGATCAGCTGTCTAATTTGGGATCCTACCATGAAATAGCAGCTATCTTTAAACATATTGGTGGTGCGGCCTTTTCATTCATGTTGCCAGTGCTAGCAGGCTACATTGCTTATTCTATCGCTGAAAAGCCAGGTCTTGTGGCAGGCTTTGTGGCAGGTGCCATTGCTTCTAGCGGTCTTGCTTTTGGAAAGGTTCCATTTGCTGCTGGCGGTGAGGCTAGCCTATCATTAGCGGGAGTACCGTCTGGATTTCTTGGTGCGCTTGTAGGTGGCTTCCTTGCAGGGGGAGTAATTCTTGCTCTTCGTCAAGTGCTTGCAGGGCTTCCGCGTTCGCTTGAAGGGGTCAAGTCAATCCTTCTTTACCCATTACTTGGTGTTCTTGTGACAGGTCTTTTGATGCTGCTGATCAATATTCCTATGGCAGCTATCAATACAGCATTGAACCACTTCTTAGAAAGTCTGTCAGGTAGCTCTGCAGTTCTTATGGGACTTCTTGTTGGCGGCATGATGGCTGTTGATATGGGTGGTCCAGTGAATAAGGCAGCCTATGTCTTTGGTACAGGAACACTTGCTGCAACCGTTGCAAGCGGTGGGTCAGTTGTTATGGCTGCTGTCATGGCAGGTGGTATGGTGCCTCCTCTAGCTGTTTTTGTGGCAACACTCTTATTTAAAGACAAATTTACCAAGGAAGAGCGTGAATCTGGCTTGACCAACATTATTATGGGACTTTCCTTCATTACAGAAGGAGCCATTCCGTTTGGTGCAGCAGACCCAGCACGCGCTATCCCAAGCTTTATCGCTGGCTCTGCCCTAACAGGTGCTCTTGTTGGTCTAGCAGGTGTCAAATTAATCGCACCACATGGCGGTATCTTCGTTATCGCTTTGACAAGCAATCCTTTCTTATACCTATTGTTTGTCGCTATTGGAGCAGTGGTTTCTGGTATTCTCTTTGGCGCACTTCGTAAAAAAGCTTAGTTACTGGCTATAAAGCCACAAGTACTAGGGAAAGCTTCTGAATTAGACCTAGTCTTAATAAAACATCAGACGCATGACATCAGCCTGTTTTTACATGATGTCGTGCGTTTTGTTTGTTGCTAGTAGTGATGACTGGCGAAAAGCTAATATTTAGAGAGAATCAATCTGATCTAGAATAGCTAAGCAGTGACCCAATAGCCCTGCTAAACTAAGCCACACCAAACGTGCGAAACAGTTATTTTCGAATTATAGTATCAATTAAAGTAGATACTATCAACGTTTTTCCTATAGTAACATCTATCAAAAATAAGATATATTCTTGAAATAGCTAAACATTGAAATCATTTGATTGTAGATATTCCATTTATTTTTTGTATCGCTCCCTTTGCAGGAGCGTGGATTGAAATACAGCAAAGTCTTCTTTTCTTGTTAAAAACTTTTTATGCGCCTGTTGTGGCTGCTAGGTCTTTTTAGAAGTCATAAGGCCTGTTTTTGAGGTGAGCATGTGGTCTGGCTACATTTTGCTTTTAATTTTTGCTATACTAGGTTTAAAAGCAAGGAAGTGAGGATATTTCTGTTGAAGAGGAGGAAAGCTAGAAGAAGCCACAGGGAAGCTAGCTCTTGGCTGGCTGCTGGTATTGTTTTAGGCAGCATGTTGCTTAGCCTTTGGACCTTAGCGTCAGCTAAGGATCACCTTAAGCCTCATGCCAATAGCTCAACCATGCTATTTGTGAGCAAGATTAGTCATTCCGCTCAGGCAGTTGCGCAGCGAAACAAGCTCTATGCCTCAGTCATGATGGCACAGGCTATTTTGGAGTCAGCAAATGGTCAATCTAAGCTAAGTCAAGAGCCCTATTATAATTTTTTTGGTATCAAAGGAAGCTATAAAGGAAAATCAGTTATTTTACCTACCTTGGAAGATGATGGCCAAGGCAACCTTTATCTAATTGACGCTTCTTTTCGGTCCTATGGCAGCTTAACAGCCTGCTTTGAGGATTATGCTAGGGTTTTGAGTGACCCGCTTTATCGCCCTACTCACCGAGGTATTCATACAAGTTATCAGCAGGCCACCGCTAGTTTAACAGGCACATATGCCACAGATACTAGCTATGGCGAAAAGCTCAATCGTATTATAGGGGATTATCAGCTGACTTATTTTGACGCTCCCATACGGTAGCTACCTCCAGCATGACTGATCTAACGAGATTAACCTCATCAGAACAGCAAAATAATTTTCTAAAATAGTTAGAAAAGATCAAACAGCCCTTTACGAACGTTTAAGACGAGATGGTGACATGCAAGGAGAAAGCAATTCTACAAATGATGTGAGAAAATACTATGTGTAAGGCTGGGTAGATGATTAAACGGTCTGGTTTGGCTTATTGATGGATTAAATGGATAGTTAAACTACAAATAGACAAGGTGTATTTTTACCTGTAAGTAGTGGCTAACAGTGAGATAGCAGAAATGCTATCTTCTTTTGATTCATTATGGCTTCGAGCCAGTTTTTCTCGTAGAGAAAAACAAGAAAACCACCAGCTATGCTGGTGGCTGACAAGGCTTTGAGCTTCCATTTCTTTTCCTGTTATAATCTAATTGTTCAGGTTAGATCAAGGAGGAAAAAGAGATGGCTAAAACCAGTTACAGTTTATCACATACCAAATGGATGTGCAAATATCACATAGTTTTCACACCAAAGTACCGCAGAAAATCCATTTACTACAAAATTAGACAGGACTTAATTGATATTTTCCGTCACCTATGTCAATACAAGGGCGTGGAAATCATTGAGGGACATATGATGCCAGATCATGTTCATATGCTCGTCTTGCTACCTCCAAAACTTTCGATTTCCGATTTCATGGGGTATTTGAAAAGTAAAAGTGCTCTCATGATATTTGATAAACACGCTAATTTAAAATATAAGTATGGAAATCGAAAGTTTTGGGCTAGAGGCTACTATGTTAGTACCGTTGGACTGAACGAAAAGACGGTAGCGAAATATATTCGCGAGCAGGAGAAAAATGACATTGCACTTGATAAGTTGAGTGTTAAAGAATATGAAGATCCATTTTCAGATGGCAGTTTTAAAACAAGATAAAAGCCCGTTTTTACGGGCATTAGTTATGACTACTCAAAATTAAGATAAAAATCCCAAAAATGAAAAGCATAGTAAAGATATCATCACAAAGAGAAGCAAGTGCTCATCAACAGACAGAAGTATAAGAGGAAAATGCAGATATAGAGGAGTCGTACATGTAAAAAAGTAAGGGCTAGACCTATAAGGAAACGATTTTATGGAAAGTATACTTGCCATTTTCTCTAAAAAACATTATACTATATGTAAAGTTAGCTTGTCATTGTTGCAGGAGGTCATTAAATGTGAAAAATAGACTTGAGGAAATCAGAAAAGAAAATGGAATAACACAGGAAGAGTTAGCATCTATTCTTGAAGTATCAAGGCAGACAATTGGTTCTTTAGAAAACGGAAGGTATAATCCTTCCATTATTTTAGCTTTTAAAATTGCTAAGTATTTTAGTTTAAGCATTGAAGATATCTTTATATACGAGGAGGAATAAAAAAATGAAAAGAAATATAAAAAAAGAGATGGTTATGGCAAGAAAGTTAGCTATTATAGTTATTGCTACTGGAATACTTTTTGCCTTGATTGCTTGCATATTATTTTTTAAAAAAGATATTTTACAGGTATTTCCAAGAATGGATATTGCATGGGTAGGCTTTCTCGTTGTTGCTATTCTTCTGTGTGTTAGTGGAATATGGGTATTTTCAATTTCAGGTAAAAAACAAGATTGGATAAATGAAACCGATGAAAGAGAGTCCTTAATAACAGCTAAGGCTAATATGGTAGGATATGTGATTCAAACAACTTTACTGGGAATAGTTTTTTTTCTTCTAGTTTTTATGGGCTATTTAAACAAAGTTTCTGGGTTTTCTATAATTGGAGTTGTTTTGATAAGTGGTATCGTATCATGGATTTATCATTTATATTTACGAAAAGTAGAATAGATAACTAAGATAATATTTATTAGAAAACAGTAAATCAAAAAAATGGTTTACTGTTTTTTTGTTGCTCAAAACAGAAAGAGAGGAAAATAGAAAATGAAAAACATAGATGAAAAAATTTTAATGACAGATGGAGAAATCAAGCAGTTACAAAACAAAAGAAAAAAGCCCATCATTCAGTCGAAACAGGAAGAGAGAAAAAAGAGAGATAGACGCCTTTATGAAAAGGGAGCAGTCAATCAAAAAATCCTAAAAATCATAGAGAAAAGAGAACAAACAGAAGAAAACATAGAAGTGCAAGAGGAAGCAACGGACACAGAGGAATAGTCCCTTGTTTACAAGAGTGTACATATACACCTCAACAGGTGCGTGCGTTCTCCGAAGGCTCTTGCAGAGGGCATATCAGCTAACGTTGATACAGCAGAGATTATTTTATTTGAGAGTGCCAAGAAATATCTAAAAGAGCATTTGGGCGAAAGCAAGACCTTAGTCATTAGCAAATGAAAATCGGAAGTCGCCAATATGAAGAAAGAAAAAAAGAGCTTACACAATAAAATATTAGAGATACGAGAAAAAATTAAACAGGCAGAAAAAGTTAAGACTTGTATAGAGCAGTTATAAAAACAAGAAAAGCGATTAACACAGACAAAGAAGCAAGAGGTAGACCTATAAAATGAAAATAAATATGGTATAATACTATGAAATAAATTAGAGTTGGAGGTCAAAAATGGAGGATGATTTTAAAATCTGGAATTAGGAATAATCATATAAAGTGGATATTTACAATGTTACCGTTGTTTGTATCTGTACTACCATTTATTTCAAATATAGAGAAAGTTTTTATTTTGATTCTTATATCTATCTTCCTTTTGGCAAGCAATATAATTCCTGCATGGTATACAAGCATTTTATTTATGACAGCTTGTATGATAGGGAATATAGCTGAGAAGCAAGTCATCTTATCAGGGATAACTTCAGGTGCAGCATGGCTTGTTATTTCAGGTGTTATTATAGGGGCGGCAGTAAAGCATACTGAACTTGATAGATTACTTGCGAGATTTTTTATTCCGGTGTGCATGGGGAAATATTCTAAAGTGTTATTTGGGACGATTTTGCTAGGAGTGGTACTAATTTTTTTGATGCCATCAGCAATGGGTAGAGTAGTTTTGCTTTTACCTATTCTAAATGCCCTATCTTTAGAATTAGGTTATGAAAAAGGAAGTAAGGAATGGGAAGGAATTGTTATGTCAGGGGTTTTAGCAACCTATATACCTGCATTTTATGTATTACCTTCCAATGTTCCAAATAATGTTTTTACTGGAGCAATTTTAAGTCTTTACTCCATAAATATATCCTATAGCAGATACTTTCTCTTGTACTTCCCTATTTTAGGAGTTGGAAAAATATTGATTTTATATTTTACAATGCGGTTATTTTATAGAAGATGTAAAGATTCGATTTGCGTGTCCAAAAAAGCCATTGACATAACAAAAGAGCAGAAATTGTTAATAGTTTTGTTATTTATAACTCTGTCTTTCTGGATGACAGAACATATTCATAAAGTACCAACCGGTTGGACAGGAATGGCAACTGCCTTGATTGTAATGTTACCAAATTCAAATTTTATGGAAAAGCAACCTTTAAGAAAAATAAATTTTGAGCCATTTTTTTATGTAGCTGGAATCATAAGTTTAGGGAATATAGCAAAATCTTCAGGACTTGCAAATGTCATTGCTGTGCATTTAATCAATATTGTTTCTTTGGAAACAGCAAGTGCATTTAATGTTTTAACTTTTTTCGTTGTATTGTGTATTATATTAGGATTTATAGTAACTTTACCGGGTGTTCCGGCAGTAGTTACACCTTTGATTGATAATATTTCAGGCGTTAGTAATGTTTCAAAAACATTTTTATGTCATATTGAAGTTATAGGTTTTTCAAGTGTATTTTTCCCATTTCAGGCACCACCCTTGATGGTGGTTTTACAAAATGAAAATTTATCAAAAGCAAGAATGACAATATATTGTTCGATTGTATCAGCTATTGGATTATTATTGTTGTTACCACTAGCGTTATATTGGAAAATGTTGTAAAAGACGAAGATTTAATTATATCCTCGTACTATACTAGTTAGAAGTTGGTAGTAAACAAGAATGATATATTTTCATTTATTTAACATCAATAGTTATAAGAAAATATTAAATATCAATTAAGAAACAGTAAATTAATGGTTTACTGTTTTTTCTTTACCTAAAAAATAAAGGCAGTTAAATGGAAAATACTTAACAGACAGGCATAAAGAACAATAGTAGGTGTAATAACCTTTCAAAGGTATTGAAGCTATTACAAGGCGATATAGCAAATAAGGCGTAAAAGATTATGAAAAGCCTTCGCTTTATGGACTTGGTAAGCCTTCTTTACATTAAAATATTTCGATTTAAAGACAAAAGTTATCAATATGATTAAATTGTTTGTGGATAAGTCTTTTTATGAGCATTCTGTGCTATAATCTATTTATCAAAAAAGAGGGAATGATAAATGGCAAAAAAGAAAGGTAAGCTCACACTTATCAGTCTTTTTGTTCTAGTAGCCTGCTTAGGTGTTTATAGTTCAATTAGACAGTCAGAAAATACATCAGATGTCTCAGCAGAGACTGTGTCAACGTCGTCAACGCAAGCCTTTATTGAAGAGATTGGAGCAACTGCTAGTGTTGTTGCTCAAGAAAGAGACTTGTATGCTTCGGTTATGATTGCTCAAGCTATTTTAGAGTCAGCTAACGGTAAATCAGCTTTAAGTCAAGCACCTTATTATAATTTTTTTGGCATTAAAGGGGCTTATAATGGGTCATCAGTGACGATGACAACATGGGAAGACGATGGGGCTGGAAATACTTACTACATCGATCAAACCTTTAGAGCTTATCCGACAGTGGCTGATTCCTTATATGATTACACTAATTTGCTTAGCTCAGATATTTATGCAGGTGCTAGAAAGTCAAATACCTTGTCTTATCAGGACGCTACAGCAGCTTTAACAGGCTTGTATGCTACAGATACTAGCTATAACTGGAAATTAAACAACATCATTGAGACCTACGGTCTAACGGCCTATGATATAGTAAATAATCAGGCGCAAGAAGCGCTTGCTGCGGCTCCTTTGACCTCTGTCTGGAATCCTTATCGCAAGAGCTATACAGACACTGAAACCCTTGCTATTGATAAGGCATGGGCACAACGAATGGGCTACTAAAGAATAGAAAAATGACTTAGCACTCCAAGGCTTGAGTTCTAGCCTTGACCCGCACCCCAAAAGTTAGACAGAAAATCTACCAATGGGGTGCTTTTTATATGAAATTAAGTTACGATGATAAATTAAGAATATATGAACTAAGAAAAAATGGGATGTCTTGTTCCCGCATTGGTCAACAGTATGATATTCAGGTTTCTAATCTCAAATACATGGTAAAGCTTATGGACAGATATGGAGTTGAGATTGTTAGAAAGGGTAAAAATAAGTATTATCCTCCAGAATTAAAACAAGAAATAATTGATAAAGTTCTTCTTGAAGGTCAGTCTCAACTGTCTGTCTCTCTTGAGTATGCTCTCCCAAATGCTGGTATGCTTCCCAATTGGATAGCGCAATACAAGAAAAACGGGTATACTATTCTTGAGAAACAAAGAGGGAGACCAACGAAGATGGGCCGTAAACCAAAGAAAACTTGGGAAGAAATGACAGAGCTAGAGCGCCTTCAGGAAGAGCTAGAATACCTTAGAACGGAGAATGCTTATCTAAAAAAGTTGAGGGAGCTTCGTTTACAGGACGAAGCCAGAGAATGAGAAAGGCAGAAACAATTAGAGAGATGGTCCAAGAAGGATTCCGATTAAACCTCCTACTTGAGATCGCTAAGATGGCTCGTTCAACCTATTATTATCAAGTCAAGCAATTGGATAAGTCAGATAAAGATGAAGCAATCAACTCTGAAATCAAAGCGATTTATGAGGAGCATAAGGGAAACTATGGTTACCGTCGCATTCATTTAGAACTCAAGAATCGTGGGTTTATCGTCAATCACAAGAAAGTGCAACGCTTGATGAAAGAGATGAGATTAGCTGCTCGAATTCGTCGTAAACGCAGGTATTCCTCTTACAAAGGCGAGACTGGTAAGAAGGCTGATAATCTGATTCAACGCCAGTTTGAAGCTGCTAAGCCATATGAAAAATGTTATACCGATGTGACAGAGTTTGCTTTACCAAACAACGATGAAAAACTTTATTTAGCGCCTGTTCTTGATGGCTACAACAGTGAGATTATTGATTTCACACTATCTAGGTCTCCAGACTTAAAACAGGTTCAAACCATGCTTGAGAAGGCTTTTCCAGATCAATCCTATCACGGAACGATTCTTCACAGTGACCAAGGGTGGCAATACCAGCATCAGTCCTATCATCATTTTTTAGAATCAAAGGGCATTCGTCCATCAATGTCTCGCAAGGGTAACAGCCCTGATAATGGGATGATGGAATCCTTCTTTGGCATTTTAAAGTCAGAGATGTTCTATGGCTTTGAGAAATCCTACCACTCACTGGATGAGCTCGAACAAGCAATCACTGAATACATCTTTTACTACAACAATAAACGAATCAAAACTAAACTAAAAGGACTTAGCCCTGTTCAATACAGAACTAAATCCTTTCAATAATTATTCGTTCAACTTTTTGGGGGCAGTACACCTTGGGGTGTTTTTTTGTTGTAGGAGATTGATTGGTTGATAGAAGGCAGGTTTATATTTATTGAAGTGACAAGGTCTGGAAAAAAATTATCCAAAATACTGGTTTAAGTCTACTTTAATATTCGTCAAATCTATGCTATAATGGGTCATATCGCCATTAAGGAGAACGAAATCATGCAATTAGTACGTGAAAAAGAATTTGTCAATCAGTACCATTATGACGCCAGAAATTTAGAATGGGAAAAAGAAAATGGAACACCGGAAACAAACTTTGAAGTAACCTTTCAGTTGATTAATAAAGATGTGGAAAATAAAGAGACGGCTATTGTTTCTGTTTTACAATTTGTCATTGTCAAGGAAGAGTTTGTGATTAGTGGTGTGATTTCACAGATGGTTCGTATTTTAGGACGCTTGGTGGATAAGCCTAGTGAATTTACACAAGAGGAGGTCGAATCCTTGGCTGCTCCATTATTAGACATGGTGAAGCGCTTGACCTACGAAGTGACAGAAATTGCCTTGGATCGTCCTGGTATTAATTTGGAGTTTAAAAGTTAATGAAGTTAGCAATAATAACTGATAATACAGCTCACCTTCCAGAGCAGTTAGCGGAGCATGCCGATATTTTTGTATTAGACATACCTGTAATCATAGATGGTCAAAGCTATGTCGAAGGACAAAACCTGACCATTGAAGCCTTTTACCAAAGCATGAGAGAATCTCAAGAGCTGCCAAAAACCAGTCAGCCCAGCCTCTCTGAATTAGATGATTTACTAGGGCGTCTGTCAACTGAGCACTATACTCATGTGATTGGCTTGTTCTTGGCTAGTGGTATTTCAGGATTTTGGCAAAATATTCAATTTCTCATCGAGGAGCACCCTGAGTTGACCATTGCTTTTCCAGATAGTAAAATCACCTCAGCACCATTAGGCAGCATGGTTAGAAATGCTTTAGAGTGGTCTCAGCAAGGCTTGAGCTTTGCAGAGATTATGGATAAGCTAGAAGAGCAAATCGCTGGAACCACAGCCTTTATCATGGTTGATGATTTGAATCATTTGGTCAAGGGAGGACGCTTATCAAACGGTTCTGCTTTGCTGGGAAATTTGCTCAGCATCAAGCCAATTCTTCGCTTTGATAGTGAAGGAAAGATTGTCGTCTATGAAAAGGTTAGAACGGAAAAAAAGGCCATGAAGCGCTTGGTTGATATCTTAAAGGAATTGACAGCTAGTGGTCAGTACGAGGTATCAATTATCCATGCTAGAGCGCAGGATAAGGCTGATATCTTAAAGCAGCTCTTGTTGGATAATGGCTATACCTGCCCTGTTGAGGAGGTTCATTTTGGTGCAGTGATTGCAGCCCATCTTGGAGAAGGAGCTGTTGCCTTTGGCATAACGCCTCTTGTCTAAAGAGGCTTGCCCATGACCAATCTGAGCTTGATATGACAGCCTTTAACGGGAAGCATATGACAAGGCTCTAGGAGCTTTTAGGTGGTAGATTAAAACATGATAACATTAATGACAATGCCTTCTGAATTTCAGAAGGCTTTACCAATAGTGAAAAAAATCAAGCAGGCTGGCTTTGAGGCCTATTTTGTTGGTGGAAGTGTGAGGGATAGCTTATTAAACAGGCCTATTCATGATGTTGATATAGCTGCTAGCTGCTATCCAGAGGAGACAAAGGCTATTTTCTTAAGAACAATTGATGTTGGGATTGAGCATGGCACAGTGCTTGTTTTAGAAAATGGCAGTGAATATGAGATCACAACGTTTCGAACTGAGGACGTTTATGTGGATTATAGGCGCCCTAGTCAGGTATCCTTTGTTCGGTCCTTGGAAGAGGATTTAAAACGAAGGGATTTTACTGTCAATGCTCTTGCCTTAGATGAGGACGGACAGGTTATTGATATCTTTAATGGCTTAGAGGACCTAAAGCATAAGCTTCTAAGAGCTGTTGGAAGGCCTCAGGAGCGCTTTGAGGAGGATGCCCTGCGGATTATGCGAGGCTTTCGGTTTGCTGCCAGCTTAGATTTTGATATTGAGGCTGAGACCTTTGAAGCAATGAAAAGCCATGCTCCCTTGCTGGAGAAGATTTCTATTGAGCGCTCTTTTATTGAGCTTGATAAGCTTTTAATGGCCCCAAAATGGCGTAAAGGTATCTTAGCTATGGTGGCATGTCAGGCCTTTAACTATTTGCCAGGCTTAGTGGGCAAGGAAGAAGCCCTGCAAAAGTACCTGAAAACCTTAGCAGCGGATTATGTGTTTCAGGACAATCATCAGGCTTGGGCCTATTTGCTGGTTATGCTGGAGCTTGATCAGCCTAAAGCCTTTTTAAAGGCTTGGAAAACCTCTAATGATTTTCAGCGTAGGGTTACGATGATGGCCTCTCTTTATCAGATTCGCCAAGAAAGACAGCTAGAAAAATGGGATATTTACTCGTTTGGCAAGGACTTGGCTTTACTCGTTGACGATTTACGACAGGCACAGGGCTTGGTCAGTGAGGCCAAGCGTGTTGAGAGCTTGTATCAGGAGCTGACGATCCATGATAAGCATGATATTGTGGTCAATGGCTCTTATCTGATTCGTGAGCTTGGAATGAAGCCAGGACCACAGCTGGGAATGCTTTTAAATCAGATTGAGCAGGCCATTGTAGAGGGGCGTCTCGTCAATCAAAGAGAACACATTGAGGCTTTTGTTAGAAGGGAACTACTAAATGAGTGATTTTATCGTTGAACATCTGACGAAGTCTGTTGGAGATAAGACCGTTTTTCAGGATATTTCCTTTATTATTCATGCTGGTGATCGCATTGGCATTATTGGTGTCAATGGGACAGGAAAAACAACCTTGCTTGATGTTATTTCTGAAAAAGTGGGCTTTGATGGTGACCGCTCACCTTTTTCAAAGGCAAATGACTATCGTATATCTTATTTAACACAGGAGCCGGACTTTGATGATGATCAGTCTGTTTTAGATACTGTTCTGTCCCTAGAATTAAAGGAAATGCAGCTGATTCGCCAATATGAGCTGTTGATGGCTGACTATTCAGATAGCAATCAGGAAAAGCTAGCAGAGGTGATGACTGAGATGGATCGATTAGATGTTTGGTCGATCGAAAGTGAGGTTAAGACGGTCTTATCAAAGCTTGGTATTGTCAATCTGGATCAGAGAGTGGGTGACCTGTCCGGTGGTATGAGACGTCGGGTACAGCTGGCTCAGGTCTTGCTTGGAGCCAGTGATTTGTTGCTGCTAGATGAGCCGACCAATCATTTGGATATTGATACCATCGCTTGGTTAAGTCATTACTTAAGGACCTCTAAAAGGACTGTTCTATTTATTACACATGATCGCTATTTTTTGGATAGTATAGCCACACGTATCTTTGAATTGGATAAGGCTCATGTGACTGAATATCAGGGCAATTACCAGGATTATGTGCGTCTGAAGGCTGAGCAAGACGAGCGCGAAGCAGCTCATTTGCATAAGAAAAAGCAGCTCTATAAACAGGAGCTGGCTTGGATGAGGACACAGCCACAGGCGCGTGCGACCAAGCAGCAGGCCAGAATTAACCGCTTTGAACAGTTAAAAAAGGACCTTCATCAGGAAAGGCCTATAGATCAATTAGATATGGCCTTTGAAGCCAGTCGTATTGGCAAGAAGGTCATTAATTTCAAGGAGGTTTCCTTTGCTTATGGTGATCAGGCCATTATTGAGCATTTTAACCTGATCATTCAAAATAAGGACCGTATCGGCATTGTTGGAGCTAACGGTGCTGGAAAGACCACCCTGCTTAGCTTGATGACTGGTGACTTAAAACCAACAGCTGGTCAGCTAGAGATTGGCGAGACGATCCGTATTGGTTATTTTTCACAGCAAATCAAGGATATGGACGGCAGCAAGCGCGTGATTAGCTATTTGCAGGAGGTGGCAGATGAGGTCAAGACCAGTGTTGGCACCACTAGCATCAGTGAGCTTTTGGAGCAATTTCTTTTTCCGCGTTCTAGTCATGGCTCCTTAATCGCTAAGCTATCAGGCGGGGAGAAAAAAGACTGTATTTGCTAAAGCTCTTGATCGAAAAGCCCAACGTCCTGCTGCTGGATGAGCCGACCAATGATTTGGATATTGCAACCTTGACAGTGTTGGAGCATTTTTTAGCTCAATTTGCTGGTCCGGTCATTACAGTGAGTCATGATCGGTATTTCTTGGATAAGGTTGCAACAAAAGTATTGGCTTTTGAGCATGGAGCTATCAGAGAATACTATGGTAACTATAGCGACTATTTAGATGAAAAGGCTTTTGAAGCAGAGGTCATAGAGCCTGCTGTCAGTGAGCAAAAAGCTGGCACTGACCATCAGGTCACCTCTAAAAAGAGAATGTCCTATCTTGAGAAAAAGGAATGGGCAGCTATTGAAGAAAAGCTAGCTGCTATCGAGCAACAAATAGCTACTATTGAGGAGCAAATGCTCAGAGCGGCAAGTGATTACGACCAATTGGCACAATATCAAAAGGAGCTGGATCAGCGGAATCTTGAGCTGCTTGAAGCCTATGAGCGCTTTGATTACCTAAGCGAATTAGAAGAATAATTAATTATGTGTCAATTTCATATTTTTGTGTTAAACTAGTTATAGACAAAAAGAAGTGCTAGCTTGCGCTTCTTTTCATATCACTATTATTTGGGAGGAAATGAATGGCTTTAATTTGGTCCTATTTAAAAACAAGACCTAAATGGATTTGTTTCGATATTGTGGGTGGCTTGTTATTTGTTCTGGTCAATCTGGGGCTACCAACAATATTGGCTCGTATGATTGATCAAGGCGTTATGCAGCAGGATCAAAGGGCTCTTTATTTTTGGGCTCTGATGATGTTTATTATCGTACTTTTAGGTGTCATTGGACGGGTGATTTTATCCTATGCTTCGGGTAAGCTAACCACCAACATGATCAAGGATTTACGTAATGACATGTATAGCTGCTTGCAGGATTATTCGCATTCGGAATATGAAAAATTGGCATAGCCTCCCTGGTTACTCGGATAACAAATGATGCCTTTGTTTTGATGCAATTTGCTGAAATGTCCTTGAGGCTGGGTGTCGTAACTCCTTTGATGATGATCTTTTCAGTGGTGATGATCTTTTTAACCAGTCCATCATTGGCTTGGATTGTGGCTGTTGCCATGCCTTTTTTAGTTATTGTGGTGCTTTATGTTGCGATAAAGACAAGACCCTTATCAGAAAAGCAGCAGGAGAGCCTTGATCGTATTAACCAATTGGTGCGTGAAAACCTGACAGGTCTGAGAGTTATTCGAGCCTTTGCAAGAGAAGACTTTCAAGAAGAGCGCTTCAATAAGCGCAATGATCACTATTCTGGAATCTCAAAGCGACTATTTACCTTGACAGGCTTAACAGAGCCCTTATTTGTGCAAATTATCATTGCTATGATTGTGGGGATCGTCTGGTTTGCCTTGGATCCCTTGGCAAGGGGGCAGTTTAAGATTGGTGATTTGGTGGCCTTTATCGAATATAGCTTTCATGCTCTTTTTTCATTTTTAATGTTTGCCAACCTCTTTACCATGTACCCTAAAACAGCAGTGTCAAGCAAGCGTATCAAGGAAGTGCTGGATATGCCGATTTCGATTTCTAAAAATGAAGATGGTATAACAGCGTTCACAACACGTGGTTATCTAGAATTTGATAACGTGACCTTTGCCTATCCGGGTGAAACGGAAAGTCCAGTTTTACATAACATCTCATTTAAGACTAGGCCTGGAGAGACCATTGCTTTTATCGGCTCGACAGGTTCAGGAAAATCATCTTTGGTTAATCTGATCCCACGATTTTATGACGTGACCTTAGGGAGAATCTTGGTTGATGGCATTGATGTCAGGGATTATCAATTAAAAGCGCTGCGTTCTAAAATCGGCTTTATTCCTCAAAAAGCCCTGCTATTTACAGGAACCATTGAGGAAAACCTAAAATATGGTAAGTCAGATGCCAGCCACAGTGAGCTTGAGCAGGCAACAGAGGTTTCCCAAGCGAAGGACTTTATTACCAGTCGTGAAAAGGGCTATCAAACCCATCTAGCTGAGGCCGGCAGTAATCTATCAGGAGGGCAAAAGCAGCGCCTGTCTATTGCCAGAGCAGTGGTCAAGCAGCCAGACATCTATATCTTTGACGATTCCTTTTCTGCCCTAGATTACAAGACAGATGCTGAATTACGCAGACGGCTGAAAGAGGTGACACAAGATGCAACGGTCTTAATTGTGGCTCAAAGGGTGGGCACGATTATGGATGCTGATCAAATCATTGTCTTGGATCAGGGAGAAATTGTTGGCCGAGGTACACATGAGGAATTGCTTACAAGCAATGCCATCTATCGTGAAATTGCCAATTCTCAGCTAAACAAGGAAGACATGACAAAAGAGGAGGGGGATTAATGACTGAAAAGCATGTGTTTAGAAGAATTTGGACCTACCTTAGTGCCTATAGGCTCTCACTAATAACTGCCATTATTTTAAAAATAGTCAGTGCTGTGATGAGTGTCTTAGAGCCCTTTGTTCTTGGCTTGGTGATAACAGAGCTATCTGCAAACCTATTAGACATAGCAAAGGGAGTCTCTGGTGCAGGCATTAATAAAACCTATATCGCCTTTCTTTTAGCTCTCTATATCATTAGGGCCCTTGTTTACGAGTTAGGCTCTTATGGTTCAAACTATTTTATGACAAGGGCTGTGCAATCAAGCATTTGTGATCTTCGTCGAGACCTCAGTCAAAAAATTAATCGTATCCCTGTGTCTTATTTTGATAAGCATCAGTTCGGCGATATGCTAGGCCGGTTTACCTCTGATGTTGAGACAGTCTCTAATGCCTTACAGCAGTCCTTTTTACAGATTGTTAACGCCTTTTTTACCCTTATTTTGGTGGTTGGCATGGTCTTGTATATTAATGCCCCCCTAGCCTCTGTTGTGATTATCGCTATCCCGTTGATATATGCTGCTTCTCGATTTGTTTTAAAAAAATCACAGCCTTATTTTAAAGCGCAGGCTAATATTTTGGGAGAAATGAATGGCTTTGTGCAGGAAAATTTGACCGGCTTTAATATTTTAAAACTGTATGGTCGTGAAGAAGCCTCAAAGGAGGAATTTCACCAGATCACTGAGCGATTACAAGAAGTAGGCTTTAAGGCCAGCTTTATTTCTGGGATCATGATGCCAGTTCTGCATTTTATTTCAGATTCTGTTTACATGATTGTTGCCTTAATCGCTGGCTTACAGGTGATAGCAGGCCGCCTGACAATCGGGAACAAACATGCAAGCCTTTGTTCAGTACATTTGGCAAATCAGTCAGCCTATTCAGACCATAACACAGCTGGCTGGTCCACTGCAAAGTGCCAAGTCATCCTTAGAACGTATCTTTGCAGTGCTTGATGAGGCAGATGAATTGACTATTGCCCAAGAGCATTTAGAACATGATTTAACAGGTCAGGTGTCCTTTAATCAGGTTGATTTTAGCTATACAGCAGACAATCCTCTGATTAGAAATTTCAATTTAGAGGTTAAGCCTGGTGAGATGGTAGCTATCGTTGGTCCGACAGGAGCCGGCAAGACCACCCTGATTAATTTATTAATGCGGTTTTATGATGTGAATGAGGGCTCTATCACAGTTGATGGTCAGGACATTCGTCAGTTGTCACGTCAAGCCTATAGGCGTCAGTTTGGTATGGTGCTGCAGGACGCTTGGCTCTTTGAGGGCAGCATTCAGGAAAACTTGCGCTTTGGTCATTTAGAGGCGACTGATGAACAAATAATTGAGGCTGCTAAGGCTGCCAATGTTGATCATTTCATTAGGACATTGCCAGGTGGCTATCATATGGTGATGAATCAGGAATCTAGCAATATTTCCCTGGGGCAAAAGCAGCTGCTGACCATTGCTCGAGCTCTCTTAGCAGATCCAAAGCTGCTAATCCTAGATGAGGCCACCTCGTCTGTTGATACACGTTTAGAGCTTTTGATTCAAAAGGCGATGAAGCGATTAATGGTTGGCAGGACTAGCTTTGTTATTGCTCACCGCTTATCAACCATTCAAGAGGCGGATAAGATTTTAGTTCTAAAAGATGGTCAGATTATCGAGCAGGGGAATCATGACAGCCTATTAGCTGCTAAGGGCTTCTATTATGAGCTTTATCATAGCCAATTTAAGACCAGTCAGTCTTAAAAAGCTTAGGGTCTTGGAATGAATCGTTCCAAGGCTCTTTTAATTTGCTTTAGATCATAGTAAAAGCTTGACATCAAAATTCAGAAAATTTATAATATTGACTATACTTAAAATAGAATGAAGAAGCGAGAGGATATATAATGGTATCAGCAAAAGACTATGTAGCCAGTGTTTTTGATAAGGTCAAAAGGGATAATCCGCATGAGACTGAATTTCTTCAGGCGGTCAAGGAGGTATTTGATTCCTTGATTCCTGTTTTTGAAAAATACCCTAATTATATTGAGGAAAATCTATTAGAGCGCTTGGTTGAGCCTGAGCGTGTGATTTCCTTTAGGGTGCCTTGGGTTGATGACCAGGGCAGGGTCCAAGTTAATCGTGGCTACCGCGTGCAATTTTCATCAGCTATCGGTCCATATAAGGGAGGGCTTCGCTTTCACCCTTCTGTTAACCAGTCTATAGTTAAATTTCTTGGCTTTGAGCAGATTTTCAAAAATGCTCTGACTGGTCAGCCTATTGGAGGAGGAAAAGGAGGATCAAATTTTGATCCTAAAGGCAAATCAGACCTAGAAATCATGCGCTTCACACAAAGCTTTATGACAGAGCTGCAAAGGCATATTGGACCTGACCTTGATGTTCCTGCTGGTGATATTGGTGTAGGGGCTCGCGAAATTGGCTATTTATTTGGGCAATATAAGCGTCTTAATGGCTTTAAGAATGGTGTGTTGACAGGAAAAGGCTTAGCTTATGGTGGCTCTTTGGCTCGCACAGAGGCCACAGGCTATGGTGTGGTTTATTTTGCTCAGCAAATGCTGGCGGCTAAGGGGCAGGACTTGGCTGGTAAAACAGCTATTGTATCTGGATCAGGAAATGTTGCCATTTACGCAACGGAAAAATTGCAGGCCTTAGGTGTTAAGGTATTAGCAGTGTCGGATTCCTCTGGTTACGTTTATGATGATAAGGGCATTGATCTTGAGACCCTAAAGCAAATCAAGGAAGTGAAGCGTGAGCGTATCAAGACCTATCTAGAGAGTCACCCGGCTGCTGTGTTTACACCGGCTGGTGAGGGATCCATCTGGACTATTAAGGCAGACCTTGCCTTTCCATGTGCGACTCAAAATGAGCTACAAGAGGCAGATGCTAAAGCCTTGATTGAGCATGGGGTTAAAGCTGTTGTCGAAGGGGCTAACATGCCCTCAACCTTAGAGGCTATTGAGCAATTTCAGCAGGCTGGGGTTCTTTTTGGACCTGCTAAAGCAGCAAATGCTGGCGGTGTAGCAGTTTCTGCGCTGGAAATGGCACAAAATAGCGGACGTACCGCATGGACCTTTGAAGAGGTGGATCATCGATTGTATGACATCATGAAGGCTATTTATCAAAAAGCAGCCGCTGCCGCCAAGGAATGTGGTCAAGAAGGCAACCTAGTGGTGGGAGCTAATATTGCAGGCTTTCTCAAAGTTGCTCAGGCCATGTCAGCACAGGGAATCGTTTAAGAGCTGTGGCTGGTATATGCTGAATATATCAGTAGGGTTAGCACATTAATCTTAGCTCAATGACGTTAAGATATACGATCGGTCATCTAGACAATGCATGCCGATTAGAGCAATGAATCAAGGAGAAGCTGATGATCAAAAAAATCGTGAAGGACACCTTTTTCTTGCAGCAAAAAGCACAGCCAGCAACGAAAAAGGACCTTTGGATTGGTCAAGACCTGCAGGATACCTTAGCTTATTATCGTGATAGCTGCCTGGGGCTGGCTGCTAATATGATAGGGGAAAACAAGAGGGTTATTATTATTAGCATGGGCTTTGTGGATTTGGTGATGTTTAATCCTGTATTAATTGCTAAGCGTGAAGCGTTTGAGGCAGAGGAATCCTGCCTATCACTAATCGGCCAACGTAAGACAAAGCGTTATCAGGAGATCAAGGTTGATTACCTTGATGCACATTGGCACAAGAAATCCCTGAGATTGACAGGCCTGCCTGCACAAATCTGCCAGCATGAGCTGGATCATCTGGAGGGCATATTGATTTAAATCATGACCACCCGTTAGTGAACTGCACCCCAAAAGTTAGACAGAAAATCTAACGAATGAGGGCAGTCCATAGATGGGTGGTTTATTTGTCTTGCTCAACAGGTGCGAAACAAATAAACGTCACATAAATCAGAAAACCGGCTGTATGCTTAAGATACAGTCGGTTATTGCTGTTATGGCTAGGACGATTTTATTGGCCTTCCTTTTTCTTGAAAAGGCTAGTACCAGTTAAGGTTAGTAGTCCTAGGATTGTCATGGCAGCAGCAGAATGCTGGCTTGTTCCTGTTGCTGGTAAGGCAGCATTAGCTTGCTTTTTAGCTGCTAGAGGCTTGATGCTTGTGGCAGGATTAGCATTTTGAGCAGGCGTAAATAGGTCAGAGACAAGCTCAGTAGCAAGCACCTTGCCCTCACGATTCTTAAAGACGCGGTTGATGATCTCGTGCTTGCCGGTATGATCACTTTGAGTAGAGCCTTCAAGACTGGCAGTGACATAGGTTTTCACACCGTTAATACCAGCACTTACAGTCTTTCCAGCTGCTTCAAGGTCCTTGATGTATTCGATAAAGACCTCAGTATCAGGATTAATGGCTCCTAGTAGCTTAGCGTCCTTAAAGACGGAGAAGCCATCACCACCGCCATATAGGAAGTCGTTGATGATTAGGGTGTATTGAGCTGCTGGATCAATTTCTTCACCATTATCTTTATAAGCCTTTACTACCTTAAACGGTGTTGAAGGATCGTTAGCCTCATTAGCTGTATAAGTGTATTTGAGTCCAGACATTTGAAGGAAGTATTTTTGGTCTTCATCGTATTGTTGGTTCAAGACATCATAGATTTGTTGGCCAGTCATTTGAACGACCTGAAGAATATTGCCAAATGGTTGAACAGCCTGTGCAGCTCCCCAGGTAATGGTTTGATCCTCTTTGACCACCAAGTCAGCGCGAATACCGCCATTATTTGTCATGGCAAAATCAACATGAGGGAAGGTTTTTCTACCAATGGTTAATTGGGCAGTTGTTATCAAATTGCCAACAGGAGATTCCTTGTCTTCGTTTTCTGTTTTAGAAATCGTTGAAGAGGTAGCTGCTGTACCGATCTTTAGCTCGGTAACGGTTTTGACAATGTCATTGGCTTGATCAACAATGGCTTGAATGTCGGCATTGCCTGTTTTTATGCCAGGAGCAACGGCAATGACCTTTGCTTCAGGAGTGGCTACAAAATCATTGAGGTCAGTGTCTAGTGTTCCACGAACATCTGCATAGGCTTTCCCCTGTGAAACAGCCTGAACGACACGTGTTGTGCCAATGGTACCGTTGGTGTATTGGTGGTTGTGACCAGCAAAGACAATATCCACACTATGCTCAGGATAAAGCTGGTTAACCTTTTCCATAACTGCTGCCATCTCATCATGAACTACCCCGTTATCACTTGTTGCTGGGATATGAGCTAGGACAACAATCGCATTGACCTGCTGCTCTTGGAGCTCTTTAGCATATTTAACGATGGTTTCTGCAGAGTCTAGGTAATCATATTGTTCATAATTTTGTTTTAGGACAAGGTTTGGAATTTCTGTTGTCACAACACCGATAAAGCCCACCTTGACTGACTTATCATTAACTGGGACTTCTTTGACAGCATAAGGCTTCCAGCCAAAAGGAATCGTGTTGGTCTCCTTGTCAACGACATTTGCAATGACAAGGGTTTGATTTGAAGCTTCATGCTCGTATTGCTTAGTAATGTCGTTGATAGCTGAGTCTTCAGCAGGTGCAGTGCCTGTCATGATACGGTTGAATTCAGCTAAGCCCTCATCGAATTCGTGATTCCCAAGGGTTCCGTATTCAAAGCCCATCTGGTTGAATACCTTAACCGTTGGCTCGTCCTGTAATAGTCCAGAATTAGCAGGACTAGCTCCGACCATATCTCCTGGTTGAACACGAATGCTTGTCCCATCTGGGCTTGTTTGCTTAAAGTCAGCCTCTGCATCGTCCAGATAAGCAGCTAATTGTGCTGCGGTACCAGCGTTAGATACCTTTCCTTCTGGCATGTAGGCAGAGCCGGTTGTGTCTAAGGCACCATGAAAGTCATTGACACCAAGAAATTGCACGTCTACCTGATCGGCCTGCACGCCGGTTACTAGCATAGAAACTCCGGCAAAGACACCAAGAACACTACTTTTTAAAACAAAATGCTTTTTCATAAACGCTCCTAAAAGTTTAAAGTATTGTCACAAGTTAAGTGTACTATTATTTAAATGAGAATTCAACAAAAATTAATAAAAAAGCTAACAAAAATTCAACGATAGCGTTTGCTAATCACTGAAAACGTTTAAAATGCAAACATTGGAAGCGTTTTTTGTAAAAAAATAGAAGAACTATCCAAAAAAGGCTTTACAAGCCCAGTATTCTATGATAAGATGTTAGGCAGATTAAAAGAAAGGAGAAATTAATAATGATCCGTTTCATTCAACTATTTAACCATTATTACGATAGTCTCCTTTCTAACCAAAACAGTTAGTTTCTTTTAGTTTCACTAAATAGAAATAGTAGAGCCCGCGGTAGGAAGGATATCTTATTGCGGGCTTTTTGTGTGCAAAAATCCTATTTTAAGACAGCTTGAAATAGGTTAGTTCAGAAATGGAGGATATGATGCTGACCTTAATTGTTCAACATATTAAGCAAAAGAAATGGATTTATATCCTTATTGCAATGACTTTAGTGATATATGATGCCTCACTTGTGATACCAACAAGGGTTATTCAAGACTTGGTTGATTTGATGTCAAGGCATCAGCTAAGCTCAGGGGCATTGGTGAGGCATGTTATCATTCTTTTGGCTACGGCAGTAGTGTCTTATGGGGTTGCTTATTTGTGGCATCTTCATTTATTTCAGGAGGCAGTTCATTTTAAGTTTGATATTCAGCAGCGTGCCTTTCGAAAGCTTGTTTTTATGAGAACGCCTTTTTATGAGAAATTTCGCTCAGGTGACATGATCACGCGTTTTTCAACAGATGTCGAAGCACTTATGGACCTTATCGGCTATGGCTTGATGATTATCCTATATGCTGGTGGTATGATTGCTTTTATTATTCCGACCATGTTTTTGATTTCTTGGAAAATGACCTTGATAGGAATAGTACCGATTTTGCTTATGATGGTGATGATCTATGGTGTGACGAAAAAGCAAGAGCATTTGGTTGAAGAGGCGCGTGAGGCGATTTCAAGCCTTAGTGATGAGGTACTAGAAACCGTTGAGGGCATTAGAGTGATGCGTGCTTACAGTAAAAAAGATTATTTGGCACTTCATTTTGCTCAAAAGACTCAGAATTTGGCAGATAAATGGAATCAGGTGGCCAAGTATCGTGCCTTGTACTTTCCTCTTTACAGCGTCATGATTGCCATTAGTACAGTAATCATTTTAATGGTAGGCCTACAGCTCATAGCAAGCTCAGAGGTAACACTTGGTCAAGTCATTGCGCTGCAGCTTTATCTGGTGTCTTTGGTGGAGCCCTTTGGCATGCTGTCAGACTTTATTTTGGTTTATCAGACAGGAAAGACCTCTTTTGGTAAGATTAATGAACTCATCGAAACAAGTGATGATATGGAGCCTGATGGCCAGCTTGAGTTAGAGAGCTTTGATCAGATTGCTTTTATAGACTATAGCTTTACCTATGCCAATAGTTCTAGGCCTAGCTTAGAAAAGATCAATTTAACCCTGAAAAAGGGACAAACCTTAGGGATTGTTGGTAAAACAGGCTCTGGTAAAACAACCCTTGTCAGGCAGTTTTTGAGACAATACCCTCTTGGGCAGGGGCAGCTGATGATTAATCATCGTAGTGTCTTGGATTATAAGCGTCAATCACTTGAGCGTCAAATTGGCTATGTGCCACAGGAGCATATCCTGTTTTCAAAAACGGTTGCTCAAAACATTGCGATGGGGAAAAAGGCAGCTACAACTGAGGAAATCTTGGAGGCGATTGAAACTGCGGCCTTTACGCGTGATGTTCAAGGAATGGCAAAGGGCTTGGATACTGAGATTGGAGAGCGTGGTCTGTCTATTTCAGGAGGTCAAAAGCAGCGTATTTCGATTGCCAGAGCCTTTTTGTCCCAGCCAGATTTGCTGATTTTAGATGATTCCCTGTCGGCAGTTGATGCTAGAACAGAGACTGATATTATTCGACACATTCAAGACGAAAGAAAGGGAAAGACAACACTTATTGTTAGCCATCGCTTGTCTGCGATTCAGCATGCCGATTGGGTTATTGTTCTGGATCAGGGGCAGATAGTAGAGGAAGGTCAGCCCCAACAACTTTTAGCTCAGAAGGGCTGGTATTATGAACAGTACCAGCGTCAGCAGGCTCAGGAGGTTTAAGATGACCCTATTTATAAAATTAATAAAAGAAATTAAAGCTGTGACCTTGGCTTTTTCCCTGGCAATAGGCTTTTGCTAGTGGCAACAGCTGGAGGTCAGATGGCTCCCTTATTGTTGCAACAAACGATTGATCATTACTTGACTCCGATAGCTAGAGGAAAAGAGGTACCGATTGAAGGCTTTCAGCGCTTGCTCCTGCTGTATTTGCTGTTAATTGTGATAACAGCAGTTTTGCGTTATATCTCTTATCGAATGCTGGTTTATTCCTCTAATAGGATCGTTGCTAATCTTCGTAATCGAGCCTTTGATGTCATGCAGAGGCTGCCGATAGCTTATTTTGATCATCAGCCTGCAGGAAAGATTGCAACTAGGATTGTTAATGATACTGAAACCCTGAAGAATCAATTTTATGATAACCTTTTGTCTCAAATTATTGTCAGTCTTTCACAAATTATTTTTATTTATGTGGTGATGATTTACCTTGATGTGAAGTCAGGCTTGCTGTTGCTGCTTATTATGCCACTCTTTTATGGCATGCAATGGCTGTATAAAAGCTTGACTGACCAGCCAATGAAGGATTTTTATCAGGCTAGGAGCGCTGTCAACACACAAGTCAACGAAACCATGAATGGTGTTTCTATTATTCAGCTTTATCATCAAGAGGATACGATCTTAGAGGAATTTGAAGAGCAGATCCACCAGATGAAAACAGCTGATGATAGGATTATTTTTGCAGAGTCAGTTGCTTCATGGACCCTGACGGAATTGGTAAAGTATGGCATGATTGCCGCTATTTTGGCTGTTATTGGTTACCAGTTCTTGCAGGGGAGATCAGGCATCACAGTTGGTAAGCTCTTTATTTACGTCAATTATTTGCTGCGCTTGTTTGATTTATTAAGTATGCTGGTTAGGCAGCTACCTAATATTCAGCGCTCAACAGCGACAGGAACGCGCCTAATGAAGCTGCTTGAGGCGCAGACAGAGCCGGATAAAGCACGAGCAATTGAGCTAACAGATGGTACTGTGGATTTTACCAAGGTGTATTTTGCTTACGAAAATGGCAAGACAGTTTTATCTGATATTACCATTCATGCTGATAAAGGGGAGACGGTTGCCCTAGTAGGGCATACTGGCTCTGGGGACAATGCTATAATGATGATAGTACAATAAATCCAAGTAAAATCAATGGTTAAAGGCTTCCGCAAAACTTTTAAACTTGATGATGGATTGAGGCTATCATCTTTTTTTATATCTAAAATTATATAAAAGTATAGCATAAAATGAAATCTCTGTATAGAGAAGAAGGAGGGACTTTATGGCAGAAGTGATAACCATAGCCAATCGAAAAGGCGGAGTTGGAAAAACAACTACAACTCTAAACCTTGCCTATTCACTAAAAGAACTGGGGAAAAAAGTATTAGTCATTGACCTTGATCCACAAGCTAATCTTACAAGATGTTTTGATATGGGAAATACAGAAAATATAAAAACCATAGGGCATTTGTTAATGGTAGAACTGGAGGAAGAAGAAAGCTATTTGGTAGAGGGCTATACCAAATCTTATGATGAGATAGATATTATCCCCTCAAGCATTTTCTTATCCGCCGTTGAAACACAAATGAGAGCAGAAACAGGAAGTGAACGTATATTATCGGAAATTATTAGGAGGGTAAAAGAGAATTATGACTATATTCTCATAGATACATCACCATCACTTAGTGTTTTGACTATAAATGCTCTTTGTGCCTCAGACAGTGTCCTTATAGTAGCGGATACACAGCTGTTCGCAGTTGTTGGAATCAATGAACTTTTAAAAACTGTTCAAAAAATAAAAAAGAGAGTGAATCCGAAACTGAAAGTGCAGGGGATTTTACTAACCATGTGTGAGAATAGAACCAATCTGTCCAAAACACTGATGGAGCAAGTAGAAGAAATGTTCCAAAAGAAAATCAAGGTCTTTCAAACCAAAATTCCGAAAACAGTTAAAGTTGGGGAAGCCATCTATAGCGGGCAAAGCATAAAAAAATATGCAAAAGGCAGTAGTGTAGACATTGCCTATGACAATCTGGCAAAGGAGATCTGCTATGAGTAAAAAACTTCTAAAGAGAGAAATCACCGATGCCGTAGATTTTTTGCTTGATGATGGAAATGCCTTGGAACAAGGAAATATACAGAATATAGAACTTGATTTGCTTGAAAATTATCATAATCATCCGTTTACTTTATATACAGGTAAGAGATTAGACGATATGGTAGAGAGCATTAAGGAAAACGGAGTTCTTAATCCAATTATCGTCTTGAAAAAAGATAACAACTATGAAATACTTTCCGGACACAATAGAGTAAATGCAGCAAGAATTACAAAAATAAAAAGTATTCCTTGTATTGTTAAAGAAAATCTAACGGATAAAGAAGCCTATACCTATGTAATTGAAACAAACCTTATACAGCGTTCTTTCTCCGATTTACTGCCGACGGAAAAAGCCCTTGTTCTTAAAATGAGATATGAAAAAATAGCAAGTCAGGGCAAGAGAAATGATTTGCAAAAGGAGATAAACAATTTAGATCAGGGAATTATAGAAAAGGAAAGTAAAGAGGAAGATAAAATAGACAGCAGAAAAACACTTGGAAAAGAATATAATCTTTCAGGGGCATCTATTGCAAGGTACCTAAGATTAAATGAATTATCTAAGTCTTGGAAAAAAGATGTGGATGAAGATAAAATAGGTTTGACGATGGCAGTAGATTTATCCTATCTTTCCAAAGAAATACAGGAATATCTGTATCAGAAGTGCGAAGAATTGGAACTAAGTTTAAAACCAAGCGATGCCAAAGCACTCCATCTGATGAACAGACAAGAAGATCTGAATCAAGAGATGGTTATAACATACTTGCTGAACTTGAAAAAAACGAAGGTAAAAAAGTATCAGAATATCAAACTATCTCAGAGTGTCTATAAAAGTTTTTTCATGATGAAAGGAAAGAAGATGTAGAAGAAATTATAGAAAAAGCATTGGAAATTTACTTTAAGGAATATATTGGTCAGTGAAAAGACAAAATTATAAATTTAAGGTATAATATAAGGTATTAAAAAGGGAAAAGACCTGTTTAACAGGATAAGATATAAAAGAGGCAGGTGTCAGAATGGACGAAATAAAATTGTATGAAAATAAAGAGATACGCTCCATTTGGGACGAAGAAAAAGAAGAGTGGTATTTTTCAGTAGTCGATGTAGTTGGAGTTTTGACAGAACAAGAAAACGTAAGAGGTGCTAGTACCTATTGGGCTGTACTAAAAAAGAGATTAAAAGAAGAAGGAAATGAACTGCTTACAATTTGTAAGCAGTTGAAAATGAAAGCAACAGATGGAAAAATGCGTTTAACTGATGTAGCAGATATGCAAGGAATATTCCGTATTATCCAGTCCATCCCATCCCCTAAAGCAGAACCTTTTAAGTTATGGCTTGCTGAGGTTGGAAAAGAACGAATTGATGAAATTATCGATCCTGAACTTACGATTGACAGAGCCTTAGAAACTTATCTAAAGAAGGGATATACACGTGAGTGGATAAATCAAAGACTTCAAGCCATTCAGGTAAGAAAAGAACTGACTGATGCTTGGGATGACCATGGGATACAAAAAGGCAAAGAATACGCAATTCTTACTGATGAAATCACCAAAGCATGGTCCGGAATGACAACAAGAGGTTATAAAAATCTGAAGGGTTTGAAAAAGGAAAATCTAAGGGATAATATGACCACTCTTGAAATAGTTCTTAATATGCTTGCAGAAGCCACAACAACAAACGCATTAAAGCAAAGCTAAAAGGACTTAGCCCTGTGCAATACAGAACTAAATCCTTTCACTAATATGTCGTGTCCAACTTTTGGGGGTCAGTACATATGATAGGTTATATAACACTATTAAAAGACGAAAAAAATCTTTCTGAAGAACAAAAAAATAAGTTTGTTGATGTTATATATGAGAACATAAAATATTTAAATCGTTTAAGTGAAGATTTTTTTCATATTTAAAATTCAATTTAAATGAAATTCCACTAAATTTAATGGATGTAGATATAAAAATTTTTTTTAGCCAGTGGGAAGAAGAAAAAAGCTTATCTATAAAAGATCATCTTTTAATTTTGGAGTTTTTAGATTTGGAAAACAGTAAGATTAAAACGGAACCACAACTTTTACTTAGAATAATGGAGAATCTAATTACAAATGCAGTTAATTATTCTGTGAAAGGAACAAGCATCAATATAAATGTTGAGGAAATAAATGGAATGTTAAAAATAAGTGTTATAAACGATGTTTCTCCAAATTTAAATGTGAATTGGAATATGGTTACTTCAAAGTTTTATAGGGGAGATTTATCAAGACGAATAAGCAATAATGGATCGGGACTTGGACTTACAATTGTAAATGACATTGTAAAACACTTGGGTGGAAATTTTGAAATTGGAGAGGAGAATAAAAGAGTTTGTGCTAAAGTAATACTTCCATATAGATTAAATTAAATCGCAAAGAAAACGCAAGAATTATTCAAAGATACCGTTAAGTATAAAGCAAAGAGCTATTCTATAATGTGAGTAAGGATAGCTCTTTTATATTTGAAAGGAATTATTAATTTGAATAAGCATCTGTGATTATAAATATATAAAATGGAGGTGGAGTTTTATGAATTACAATAATCCTCATAGGTATAGGAACGGAGATTGAGTAGAGTTTTGGGAAACTTTATTCGGAAGAAAAATTTTACAAAAATTTAAGTATTTGAGAGAGGAGAATTTATCATGAAAAAAGCATTGTCATTAGTATTATTAACAGGTTTGATGTTAGCATCATCTGTACCAGCATTTGCAGCAGAAGAAACAAACTTGCCATATGTTGAAGGTCTTGGTTATGAGGTGGAAGTATTTGAAGAAGATTATACTCAGCCAAAGTTGTTCAGTTATGATAGCGGATGGAAAAGTTTTTTAGGTGGAAAATGGAGACATGGTGTAGGTAGTCGATATGTTTGGTCTAAATACGATCACAATAATAAAACACATAAAACTACAGTACAAGGTGCTGGTGGTCAATTCTCTTATTCGGGTTGGACAAGCGCTGGAAGTAGAGCAGAAGCTTCTTGGGAAAAAGCTTTAAGTGGTAATAGGGCTTGGGCTGATGTTAAATAACAATAAATAAAAAATAGTTGAACGAGTTTGAGCGGTGCCACGTTGTTATTTTAGCATTGTGGCATTACTCATACTCGCTATTTTTATAAAGTTGGAGATGATACAGAATGAAAAAAACAGTGGGTATATTGGCAATTTTACTAATTATAGTGATTGGTATAGGAAAGTTTTTCTATTCAGACGGCATGTTTTTAAATATATTCATAAAAGAGTTTAATACTACTGTAAACATTGTAACAAAGCCAGAAATAGCTGATAAAACAATAATTGAATTGCAGAAAATAGCTAATAAAAATGATTTAAGCTTCATAAAGGAAGAATATATTCCTAAGAATAGTAGATTTGATAAACAAAAAATGAAGATTTACATTCATCTAAATGATTCTGAATGGTTCAAGAAATCTTTTAGAAATATATCTATTGCTGATAGCAAAGACAAATTGAATGATTTTGAGAATGTAAAATCAATGAGTTTGCTGACATCAAAAGATATAAGCTTAATTCCTTTTGAAAACGTCAACAAGGAAAAAGTTAATGGGGATTATCATGTAAGAGGGACGGAAGAAAATATTAATAAGTTTATTGAAGAAATAAATCAAAATGAAAAATTAAAAACAGAAGTCGTGGTTAATCCGGATTTTATTGTTTCTAGTGAATTCACACAGAAACAAGCATATCTATATATGCTTACGATTTTTATTATATTTGTAGCTACTGTCTTTTGTCTAATTATTTATAATGGGATGCTTTCAAAGGAATTATCGATATCAATTTTACTAGGATGCGACGAATTAACTTTAGCTATTGCTAAGGTTTTAAATATTCTTGCAATACCAGCAATAGTGGGACTTGTACTGACGATTGGAATTATAGAATATTTAGTTGCTCCTAGTGATATTTTAGGATTTATGATATCAATGAAAACAATACTTATTTTAGTTGCTTTTATAATAGGAGGTCTAATATCAATAGAGTTTATATTGATTTATCTCAAATTAAAAGGAATTAATGTTATTGCCTTATTGAAAGGTTATAGAAGAAGTTATCATAGAAGTTCTTTTTTTATAAAAACAGGGTCGATTGTTATGGTTCTTTATCTAGCAATTGTAAGTATTTTAGGACTCACTGATTACTTGAGTATGAGACAATACATTCCAACTTGGGAAAGCTCAAAGTATTATGCAAATATGGCTTGTGCATGGTCTTGGAGTTATGAAAAAGATGATGATAAGTTCCATGAAATTGTTATTCCAAAGCTGAATAACTTATGGAATAGTTTGGACGATAGTGGAGCAATATTATTTAATGCCCCAAACGTTAGAAAAGAGGGAATGAATGATGATGAGGAGTATCTAAATCAACAACCTTTTCAAGGTAATTATGCCTATGTAAATAAAAATTATTTACATATTGCTAATCTCTTAGATAAAGATACGAATAAAATAGAACAATATAAAATACATGAAAATGAGTGGATTGTTTTTGTTCCAGAAGATGTTAAAATTACTGAACTTGACAAAGAAAAAATTCACGAAGATCATATTTTTCAAAATATAAAAAAACAAGGTACAATTATAGAAACATATGTAAGGCTGAAAGATAATCAAAGTGTATTTTCTTTTGATAGTGGCAAAAGAATTGATGAAGCAAACTTGAAAAATTATGTTTTGGTAGCAGTAAATGGGAAAGAATTACTCCCAGATCACGGAATCAAACTATCATCTTTAGTAAATGGGCAGCTACATCCATATGTTAAAGAGCCTAGTAGGGCATACGAGAGTTTGAAGGACATAATTGAAGAAACAGAATCTGAGCCGTTTATACTCTATATCAGCTCAGTTTACGATGATATAGTTTCAAGAATAGACGAATATAAGATGGAGGCAAGTATATATGTTATTGGTCTCGTCTTATCTATTGTTATTTTAGCAACGTTATTAAAAATAGATAAAGAAACATATTTTTATAATCATGGACAACGAATAGATGTTTCTAGGTTGTTGGGATATGGATTTTTTGATATACATCATAAGAAAATTATTGGAAATATCGTTGGTTATATCATAAGTATTATTATTTTATTTATGGTTATTATGGTAACAGGAGTAATAAGCGATGTTGGACTGTTTATACCAAGAGATGGTTGGAGTATGTCTAAACTTTTGATTAGTTTAATAATAGGTATTTGTGGAAGCTTTATATGTTTTGGCATAGAAATTTTACAACTAAAGAAAAGTGAAAGAAGCATTGTACTTAGGTTAAAGGAGGGTTGTTAAATGCAAAATGAAAAGGAATTGCAAATAACCTTAAGAAATGTCTCTAAGAAATATGGAGAACACAGTATTTTGGAAAATATTAGTTTGGATATTTATAAAGGAGATTTTGTTTGTATCTTTGGGAAAAGTGGAGGAGGAAAAACAACACTTTTAAATATAATTGGGACATTAGAAAATTATGATAGTGGTAGTGTAACCTGTTTTTCAAATCGAGATCCTATAAAAGCTCCTAAAGTAGGAGAGCTATTACGCAGAGAAAAAATTGCTTATTTATTTCAAAATTTTGCTTTGGTGGAAAAAATGACGGTTGAGGAAAATATGATGCTTGCTGCAAAATACAATCAAGAAAAAAATAAGAAAAATCTTATAGAAGCTGCCTTGAATAAAATGGGCATTTCAGACAAATTAAAATCGAAGGTTTATGAACTTTCAGGTGGAGAACAGCAAAGGGTAGCTCTTGCAAGAAATATGATAAAACCGTTTGAAATTATGTTGGCGGATGAACCGACAGGTTCTCTTGATTATGAGAATAAAAAATTGTAATCGATACACTTATTAGATTAAATGATGAAGGTAAGACAATCGTAGTTGTAAGTCATGATAAGGATTTTGAAAAAGTAGCACATAAGAATTATATTATTGAAAAGTCAGCTATAAGGGAGGTGTTGAGATGAAAAGGAAGATTGCTTTATTAGTACCGGTTATAGTACTGTGTATTTGTGGTTTATTCTTTTACATGAACAGAAATAGTGATGATATTGATGTTGCATTTACAGTAAAAAATGAAACAAAAGAAAAAATAGATACAGTGGGTATTGCGATGGGAAATAAATGTATTTTGAATAGAACAAATGGAGAAAAATTTTATTTTCCAAAAGACCTAATCAAAGAAAAACAAGGCAAAGCTATTGTTTTTGTAGTATCTAAAGATGGAATCATAGCAAAGTCAGGGGAAATAGATTTAAAAGAAAATAAAGAAGTAAGTATAAGGGAAATAAAAGAAGGAGAAATATCCTTGGATATAGCTGCTCAAAAAACAGATATAAAAATTAGTATTCCTAGGTTAGATGATTGGAAAGTTAGTACAGATGAAAAATTTATCAAGGGCTCTTATGAAGCAAATACTGATTCGCAATATACATTATATTTATTAGGAAAAGGCGGAAATTTAGGCATTTCCGGTACGGAGATGAAAGGAGTACGTGTTATTGTAAGTTGGGAAAAACCAAAAGATAAAATAGATAGTTGGCTTGTATTTAATGATTAAAAATACAATATTTGTAATAAAAGTTGTAAAATAATAATTTATTGTTAGGGGAGGATTTATACTAATGTGTAAATCCTCTTTTTTATATAAAGCATAAAATAATGAAAGTGAAATTAAGCTATAAAATATTATGAAAAAAGATACTTGGAAGTGTAAATGTAAGATGTATATTTCTAAAAATAATAGACATTAATTTAAAAGAGAGATGGGATAAATAAAATGAAAAATATAATAAAATCAATAAGGATAAGAAGTCCAACTTTAAGAAAATTGAATAGCAAAAGTTTAACGATTGGAAGAGAAGATTTCCAGTCGTTTTTTTATGAAAATAAGTAAAATAATGAGGAGGAATAAATTATGGATTTTTTTGTACAGGCAGTAAATGTGCTTAAAATTTTGGTTATGGCAATCGGTGCAGGACTTGGTGCATGGGGAGTTATCAACTTACTTGAAGGATACGGATCAGATAATCCCGGTGCCAAGTCGCAAGGAATCAAGCAATTGATGAGCGGTGGAGGAATTGTTTTAATAGGGCTGAAACTAATTCCGCTACTTGCTAATGTCTTGAGATAATGTTTGATTTATTTGGAAAGATAGAAGAGTTTTTCAAGGATATTATGATTGATATTATTAAAGATAATCTTTCTGCAATGCTTGTGGATATTAATGATAAAGTAGGAACCGTTGCAGGAGAAGTGGGAAAGACTCCGAGTTCTTGGAACTCGGAGGTCTTCACCTTCATTAAATCAATCAATACCAATGTTGTTTTACCCATAGCAGCGATAATTCTAACCGCAATACTTTGCATAGAACTGATTCAGGTGGTAATGAGAAAAAATTCTATGCACGATACGGATACCTTTGAATTTTTTAAGTACATTATTAAAATGTGGATAGCTGTATGGCTTGTGTCTCATGCGTTTGATTTTTCAATGGCAGTCTTTGATGTGGCACAGTCCATGATAGGAAAGGCAGCAGGTGTTGTGGGGACAAGTGCGAATATCACACCGGGAAATTTTGATGCTATGGTAGAAGCCCTTAAAACAAAGGAACTTGGAACACTCATTGGGATTGCACTGGAGACGGGATTAGTTAAATTTTCTTTAACGATTCTATCAATCTTAATCACTGTAATCCTATATGGAAGAATGATTGAGATATATATCTATTGCTCTGTTGCGGCAATTCCATTTTCTACGATGGGAAATAAAGAATGGTCAAATATCGGAACAAACTATATAAAAAGTCTATTTGCCCTTGGACTTCAGGGACTTTTCATCCTAATATTTTTTGGAATTTACGCAGTCTTAGTCAAAACCGTAAACTTTACGGATATCCACACAAGTATTTTACAGGTATTGGCATATGGATTGATTCTTGGAGTAATGATGATGAAATCCGGAAGTATAGCAAAGGCGATTTTAAACAGTCACTAAAGGACTTTAGTTCAAAATGAGCAAAAGTTGATGAAATAATCAGAACAAAAAATATAATTATTGGAGGTAAGAATGAATAAAATAAATAAAAAAACAAGGATTTTGATAGGAGCAGGCTCAGCCCTTTCTATCGGGACAATTATTACAGTGCTATTAAAAAAGAAAACGAAAAAATTATCCGATCTTGAAGAAGATGATTTTGACTTTGATTTTGATGAAATAGAAGAAGATTCTTGTGTCAACGATAAATTTGCTACAGAAAATGATAAAGATGATACAGTAAAAGGAGAAATAGATTTTTTAGTAGATGAATCAAAGACGGAGAACGAAAAGCAAGAAGAGTTTAGAGATTTATCGGTAAAGGTAATGGATCTTCTTCTAAAAGAAGTAATTTCAATGAGTGAAACCTTAAATTTGGTAAAAGAGATATTGATAGAATAGGTGAAGTAAAAGCATTGGTTGAAGAACTGGAAAACTGTAAAGAAGAAATTATCTCACTTTGGGAGCACATGGAAAAGTTATCCGATTTAAGAGAAGAAATTACCGGCAAAAAGAATAGAGGTTAGGCTATGGCTTATGTAAAGATACCAAAAGACCTTACAAAAGTAAAAACCAAGGTAGCCCTGAATATGACAAAAAGGCAGCTTATAGGTTTTAGCATAGCAGGGCTTATCGGTTTTCCTGTATATATGCTGTGTAAAAATTTTCTTAGTACAGATATTTCCATGATTATAATGAGTATAGTAGTTCTACCTGTTCTTTTTGTAACGCTTTATGAAAAGGACAATTTACCTTTTGAAAAACATTTAGCATATATCCTCAGGTTTCATAAAAGTAAAAAGATCAGGCTATATAAAGCGAGGAGCATTTATCATACAGAGAGAGCAAAAAAGCAAGATATAGGAAATAAAAATAAGGCAAGCGGAAGGAGGAAAAAAGTTGAACAAAGACAAAAGAAAAAAACAGGAACAACGAATTAAAAAGGATGAGTTGGAGCTTAGGAAAAATAGAAAGGAGCTATCCGAACTTAAAAAAACAGGAAAGAAAAAAACAAAGTCTAAAACAAAAGGGAAATCATCGAAGAAGAATGGGTGGTTTCCTTTTTTTATGAAAGAGGAGAAAAAAGAAACCGTACAGGATACCATTCCATATAAGCGAATGTTAAAAGACGGGATTTGTCAAATTGAAAAGAATAAGTTTAATAAAACCATTCGATTTTTGGACATTAACTATCGCTTAATGGAAGAAATAGACCAAGAGGGAATATTTTCGGAATTTTCTTCTTTTCTAAATTTCTTTGACTCATCTGTGGAAGTGGAGTTCAGCTATATCAACAGTATCGGAGAAAATGAAGAAATCAATAAACTGATTGATATTAAGGAAAATATAGATGATTTTAATGAAATTAGAAACGAATATAGACAAATGCTCTTAAATCAAAGCAGCAAAGGGAATAATGGATTATCAAAGAGTATGTACATTACCTTTACCATAGAGGCGGAGGACTTAAAGCAGGCAAAAAGTAGATTAGAGCGAATGGAAATGGATGTATTAAACAACTTTAAGCAGATGGGAGTGAAAGCCTATGTGTTAGATGGAGAGGAAAGACTTAAAACAATTCATGACATTTTAAATCCAAATGATAAACTTGTTTTTTCCTTTGAGGATTTGAAATACAGCGGACTGACGACTAAGGAATACATTGTACCTCCGTCTTTTAACTTTTCCAAGCCGACGTATTTTAAGACAGGAGAAGTCTTTGCGGAAGTAAATTTTTTACAGCTTTTAGCATCAGATATTAAAGATGAGATGTTATCAGAGTTTTTGGCATTGGAAGAAAATATGATTGTTACTTTTCATATCAGAGCAATCGACCAGATGGAAGCTATTAAACATGTAAAAAGAAAAATAACGGATTTGGATAAGATGAAGCTTGAGGAAAACAAAAAAGCTATTCGTGCGGGATATGATATGGATATCTTGCCAAGCGACCTTGTAACTTATGGTGCAGAGGCAAAGAACTTGCTATCAGAACTACAAAACCATGATGAAAAGATGTTTCTCATAACAATTTTATTTATGAACACGAGTAAAAGTAAGGGGAAACTCGATAATACGGTATTTACCTTAAAGTCCATTGCAAATAGACATAATTGTAGTTTGAAAAACCTAAATTATAGACAAGAACAAGGGCTTGTTGCAAGCCTTCCACTTGGGATAAATGAAGTGGAGATAGAACGAGGACTTACCACAAGTGCAGCAGCTATTTTTATACCATTTACAACAGAAGAACTCTTTATCAAGGGAGAAAGCCTATATTACGGACTAAATGCACTAAGCAGAAATATTATTATGGCGGACAGGAAGAAATTAAAGAACCCAAATGGTCTAATCTTAGGAACACCGGGTTCTGGAAAGTCCTTTGCAGCCAAAAGAGAGATTACTAATGCGTTTTTGATTACAGATGATGATATTATCATTGCAGATCCGGAAGCGGAATATTCTCCGCTTGTAGAGGCACTAAAAGGACAAGTTATCAGAATTTCTCCGATTTCAAAAGACTATGTCAATCCACTGGACATCAATATTGACTATGCGGATGAAGATAATCCTTTGTCTTTAAAATCCGACTTTATTTTGTCCCTATTTGAATTGGTGGTTGGAGAAAAGAAATTAAGTGCAGAAGAAATTTCTGTTATAGACCGTTGTTTACCAATTTTATATAAAACCTACTTTGAAAATCCTGTGCCGGAAAATATGCCAATTTTAGAGGATTTATATAATCTTCTTCAAAAACAGGAAGAAATAGTAGGAAAAAAGCTTGCAGTAGAAATGGAGATCTATGTAAAAGGAAGTCTTAATGTATTTAATCATAGAACGAATGTAGATACAAATAACAGAGTGGTTTGCTATGACATCAAAGAACTGGGAAAACAGCTTAAAAAGATAGGAATGTTAGTTGTGCAGGATCAAGTTTGGAATAGAGTTACAATTAACAGAGCAAGTAAAAAAGCAACCAGATATTATGTTGATGAATTTCATCTTTTGTTGAAAGAACCGCAAACAGCCAATTATTCGATTGAAATCTGGAAGCGTTTCAGAAAATGGGGTGGTATGCCAACAGGACTTACTCAAAATATCAAAGACCTTCTTGCAAGCCCGGAGATTGAAAATATTTTTGATAATACGGATTTTATTTTAATGCTTAATCAAGCAGGAACAGATAGGGATATTTTAGCCAAGAAGCTCAATATCTCCAAGCATCAGCTTTCTTATGTAACAAATTCGGGGGAAGGAGAAGGACTTATCTTTTATGGAAATACGATTGTTCCTTTTATCGATCAGTTTCCAAAAATACAAAACTATATTCACTAATCACAACCAAACCTGAAGAAGTAAAAAAGGCAGGTGAATAGGATGAGTGTGAGCAGAAGTAAAGAGGAATTCATCAAAGAAAATACAAATAAAATTATTTGTTCGGATGCACTTGAAACTTTAAGAAAAATTCCAGACGAAAGTATAAGCTGCTGCATTACATCTCCCCCATACTACAGGCTCAGAAACTATCATAAAGAAGGTCAGATAGGAAGAGAATCTACAGTAGAAGAATACTTGGATAGATTGTTACAGGTATTTCGTGAAGTAAGAAGAGCTTTAAAAAAGAAGGTACTTGCTTTATCGTAATTGGAGATTCTTATGCTGATTCAGGAGGTGGAAAGGGACAATACATTGATCCTAAATATCCAAAGGCAAGAAATGGAAGTAACGCTTTAGCTACAGAAAATATCTCAGGGTACAAGTCAAAAGATTTAATGGGAATACCTTGGAGATTAGCGTTACTTCTAAGAGAGGATGGTTGGTATCTGCGTTCTGATATTATCTGGCATAAGGAAAATGCTATGCCGGAGGCGTGTAGAGATAGACCTACTCGTTCCTATGAACATATTTTTTTACTTACGAAATCACCAAAATACTATTATGACTATGATGCTATGGTAGAGCCGATGAAAGAAGTCAGTAAAAAAGATATGTAAGAGGAAGAAAATCGGATAATAAATATCTGAAAGAAAATTCCGGAGCAAAGTTGCAAAAAATCAATGAAGCAAGAAAATATGGAGAATATAAGGGCGATAATGTCCCGCAGTTTCGTAATAAAAGAGATATTTGGACTATCAATACCACATCTTTTAGAGGCAATCATTATGCAACATTTCCACCGAAACTTGTTGAGATTTGTATGATTGCAGGTTGTCCTAAAAATGAAATTGTACTTGATCCTTTCATTGGAAGTGGAACGGTCGGATTTGTGGCACTTCGTCATAACAGAAAGTACATTGGAATTGAATTAAATGAGGAGTATGTAAATCTTGCAAAGAATAGAATCAGTGAGGAGGTGAAAAAATTTAATGAAGAACAAAAACAAGAGGTACAAAAAGAATAGAGAAAAACTCTTAAATCAAGAAATACAGTCTTTACAATCTCAAACTCAAGATAATTATGAAACAGGATCCTCAAAAAATCAGAATGAAACCTTGCTGAAAGACGAAACTTACGATAAGAAACAATTTTTATCTGAAAAGAAGTTATCCAATCATTTGGATAATAGACATATAAATAATTATTCGGATAGAACTATATCTTCTTATTGCTTGTCGGATACGGGAAATATAAATCAAAATAGGTCTTCCTTTCAAGCTGAAAAACATAAAAAAAGATGCAAAAGCAGATAAATAAATTTCAAAAGGGAGAAAAGGAAGTCTACGATCCTTTATCAAAAGATATGGATAATGATGGTGTAATAGACAGGTATGATGTGGATTTTAGGGATAGCAAAGTATCATATCGAACTCTTACAGATGATGAAAAGTATGATAATAACCAAAATGATAAAGGAAAAAATTATAATGACTATGTAAAAAATCCAAAATCTAAGAATAAGAGGTATAAAAATTATGTAAAAGACACATTTTCTAAGGAAAGAATGAAATCAGAAAACCAGAAGAAATATGTGAGGAGCAACTTTGATGATGAAGAGTTCACAAGAAATAAGGATACGAAAAATAATTTATTTCAGGACGTAAATAATAAAAGAAAAACTACCGATAAAAATTCATCACGAAAAAGAAAAGGAAAATTTGAAAATAAGGAAAAGAAAATATCCAAGTTACAGCAGAAAAAGCAAAGACAAGAGCAAAAACTGAAAAATAAGGGAATTGACGGGAAAAGTCAAAGTGCTAAAAGTGCAGTAATAGCAACGGGTATGGCAAAGAGGTATTTGGAAAGTGGAAAAGAGGACAATGCCGGAGTAGGTACTGCTTATAAGGTTACAGATCAGGTCGAAAATATTTCAAGGAAAATATATTATCATGGAAAAAAGAAAAATTTAAAAAGGCAAAAAAGATAACAAAATTAGGTAAAAGCATTGATAAACAGGAGAAGAAACTCTTTTTTCAAAAGAATATGGAAGAGATGAAAAAAAGCGTGGATTACCAAAATACCTCAAGGCTCAGACAATTCTTTAAGAGAAGGCAATATAAAAATCAGATTCAAAAGAAGTATAAAGATAGTGTGAAAAACAGAATAAAAAATCCTTTATAGAGGGCAGTAAAAGATTTGGCGAATTTGTAAAGGGCAGAGGGAAAAAGATAATATTTCTATCACTTTTAGCGGTAGGAATATTTTTTATGTTATTTCAGGCTGGGAGCATGATGATGAATATGGGAACGGGAATGGTAAGTAATACTGTTTCAACCACCTACTTATCATCAGAAGACACCTTAAAAGAAATCAATCAGAGGTTTTCATCTTTGGAACAGGCTTTGCAAGAAGAAATGGACAGTGTGGAGGAAAATCATCCGGGCTATGATGAATATATTATCAAAGGAAAAGAGAAAATTGGTCATAATGTTCATGAACTCTTGTCATATATCACAGCCCGTTATGGAATTGTAAAGAATATTTCTGAAGTAGAAAGTGAACTAAAACATCTGTTTCAAAAAATGTATACGCTGACTTATAAAGAAGAGATTGAAATCAGATATAGAACTGTTACATCCAGCTATACGGATGCTGATGGCAATGAACATACTGAAAGTCATGAAGAGCCGTATGAGTATAGGAAACTCATTGTAACCTTAGAAAAAAGAGAGATGGACGGAATTATTAGAGAAGCATTTAAGCGTTATCCTAATAATTTGGCACACTATGAAACTTTATTTTTGACACAAGGAAATATGGGAGAAGTATTTGGAAATATTGACCTTATAAATTCAAATGGTGGAATTGGTGGTGGTAAAGAGTATGAAGCATCAAGTGAAGTGCAAAAGAAAATAGTGAATGCCGCTTATATTACACCATCTCCAGGAGCAGGTTGGTGTGCCATGTGGGTATCACAGGTCTATCAAAATGCAGGACTTGGATTTATTGGAGGAAATGCTTGTGATATGTATCGAAATTATACTTTTACTTCTGATAGGTCAAAGTTAAAGGTTGGAATGCTTGTTGCAGTTGAAAGTAGCAGTAGTGGTAGCAGTTTAGGTGTTACCTATGGTCATGTAGGTATTTATATCGGAGATGGAAAAGTAATGGATAATATCGGACACATAAGAGTAACTACCCTAGATGATTGGATTGCAACATTTTGCAAACATCACCCTGTAGGTTTTGGATTTCCACCATCAGTACAAAAATAAGGAGGGAATATTTTGAATAAAAAATATAGAAAAAATATAGAAAAGCAAAAAGATATTCAGAAAAAATAGAAGAACTCCAGTTAAAACAGGAGATGTTAAAAGAAGAACAGGAAGAGATGGAAAATATTGAGGTTTTAAAGGAATACCGAAGTATTGACATTTCTATTGACGATTTTTTAGAAATGATGAGACGTTATAAAAAAGAGGAAAAACAAGAAAAAATGAAGTTACAGGAAATGAGAAATACAGAAAATCATAATAATATGGAGGAAAATCATGAAATCAAATGGAAGAATAAAAAAATGGCGATAACATTGTCCGGAGTAATCTTTTTGATACTTGCTTTACTTGGAACAATGCTTTTCAATCACCAGATTGTTTTTGCACAAGGTAGTTTAATCCCGACACTGATTAGTCCCACAGAAGTTTTAGCTCAAACTAAAGTGGAGGTTAAGATAAAATATATATTTAAGGATGAGAGTGTATATAAGGAAGAAATAATTGAAGTAGAAACCGGGCAAGTTCTTGACAGTGGGGACCTACCAATGTTAGAGGATAATATGAAATTTATTGACGAATTTTTGTTCTATAAAGTAAAGGGAGACGGTACAGATGAGATTATCCGTAAAGTAGAAAAAATTACAGTTAAGGATAAAGAAATTCAGACAGAAGAGGAAAAGCCAAAACAGGACGAAAGCACTGAGACGGAAGATAAAAAAACAGAAGATAAGGGAACACAGACAGAGCTTTCTAAAGATGATATTTCCAAAATGGAAAAAGAGGCAAAAGAGCTTCAGGATAAACTTGATAAATTAAATGGTGAAATCAGGGATAAAGACAAACTAAGCGATAAACAGAAAGAAAAAATCAAAGACCTTGAAGCTGAGATTGAAAGTCTGAAAGAAAAAATGAAGAAAGATAAGGGAAATAAAGACTTATCAGAAGATATGAAAAAGGAAATAGATAAGCTGACGGAAAAGGTGAAAGAGCTTGAGAAAAAGCCAACTGAAACAAACAAAGCTCCTGTAACATCACAGTCTGTTACACCGATTAGTCCTATTTCAGGGATTAAGACAAGCTCAGGTATTTCTTCTCAAACACCACAGAGTTCCGGTAAAGGTTCATCTGATGCAGTAAGCTCCGGCAATACTACAAAAGATACAGGTAAAACTGAATCAAAGGAGAAAGAAAAGGAAGTTCGCTATCCCAATAAGCTGACACCGAAAGCTCCTGCTAATAACAGTAGTCAGGATTCATCAATGGACGGTGCAAGTAGCAATGTAAATACCAATAAGGGTGTGGCTTCAGCTCCGTCAAAGGCAAGAGGAACTGTTACAGAAAATAAAGATAATGCGAATAATGATTATCCAATTCATCATGGGGATAGCAGCGATAACAAAGAAGCAGATAAGTATTCAGCAGATGCAAGACAATTTATTACTTTCCAGACAAAATCCGGAAAGACATTTCATTTAATCATCAATCACGATGAGCAAAGTGAAAATGTAATGCTTTTGACTGAAGTATCTGAAGATGATCTTCTGAATATGGTAGAGAAGAAGGAAAACCCGCAAGAAGAAATCAAAAAATGGAAGAAACGGTACCGGAAAGCGAAGTAAAAAAGAAGAGCCGAAAAAGGAAGAAGGTAAAGGTAGCGGCTCATATATTTTTTTAGGAATCATCGTTCTTGCAGTAGTTGGAGCAGGATATTACTTTAAAATCTACAAGAAAAAGTAGGAAGATGATGATTATGATGAAGATGAGGAAGAATATGATGAATTTGAAGATGAGTATGAAAAAGAGGACGATACAGAAGATTTGGAAGAAACAGTAGAAGAACAGCATAACATAGATGATATGGCAATCGACTCTTATGATGAAGAAGATGAGGAATAAAGTTATAAAAAGAGAAATGTAAACCCTGATGTTGCGTTTACACTTAAAAAATGGTATAATGCAAGTGTAAACGCAACAAAGGGGGTGGATGGGATGAATTATGAAAATAAAATTGAAAAATATTTGAAGCAATCAGGTGGAATTATTACAACAGCATACTGTAAGGAAAATAATATACCGACGATATATCTCAGTCGACTATTGAAAGATGGGAGATTGTCAAAAGTAAGAAAAGGAATTTATATAACGAAAGATGGGGATTACGATGAGTATTATTTCTTTCAACATCAGTATAAAAAGGCGATATTTTCTTATGAAACAGCACTTTACCTGCTTGGACAAACAGATAAAATTCCTTGGAGTATCGATGTAACCGTTTATAACGGATATAAATTTAATGAAAAACCGAACGGTTTCAATGTTCATTATGTAAAAAAATCAATTTATGACTTAGGGGTAACCCAAAAACCTACAATGTTTGGAAATAAAGTTAAGGTATATTCATATGAGAGGACACTCTGTGATTTTATTGCTCATAAAGAAGAAATGGATATAGAGGTTTATGTAAAACTTATTCAATCATATTCCTCTTATAAAGAAAGAGATATCCATTCCCTCTATGACATTGCAATGAAAATGGGAATTGAAAATAAAGTAAGAGAGGTTATGGAGGTGGCTTATGAATAAAGCTAAATTAACGGCTCTTTGCCATAAAGTTAGTAAAGAAGTCGGTCTTTCGTTTAATGCTGTTATGTTATATTATTTTTAGAAAGTATTTTAAAAAAATTAGCAGGAAGCAAATATAGTGAACGATTTATTTTTAAGGGCGGCTTTTTGTTATCAAGTGTAGTTGGAATTGATTCAAGAAGTACTGTAGATATAGACTTTCTTTTGAGAAATATGCAACTATCAGAAGAAAATATTGTTCAAATGCTGAACGAAACTTTAAAACCGGAAGAATTCGACGATATTTTTTATGAATTGCAAAACATTGTGCCAATCAAAGAAGAAGATCAATATGGAGGATTTCGTGCAAATATCTTATGTAAAATGGAAAATATAAGACAGATTGTACCACTTGACATTGCAACAGGAGATGTTATTACACCTCATCCGATAGATTATAAGTATGTGAGTTCTTTTGGAGAAGAAGAAATAATAATCAAGGCTTATCCGATAGAAACTATGCTTGCAGAAAAAATACAAACTATTTATGCAAGAGGATTTTTAAATAGTAGAAGTAAGGATTATTACGATCTTTATATTATTTATAAATTAAAGGATAAAGATGTAAATGTAGAGATATTAAGAGAGGCTTGCAGAAAAACTTTTAGTTATAGAAAAACAGAATTTGACATAGGTAAAATCATAGACTTACTGGAAAAATTGAAAATAAATGAAGCCTTTTTGAAAAGATGGCAAGCTTATTCAAGAAAAAATCTGTATGCGAAAGATATAACTTTTGAAGAAGTATTGGACAACGGAATAAAAATGGTGGAAAAAATAAAGAATGAAAATTAGCATATAACGGTTTTACAATGAAAAGAAGGCGTCAAACATTTTTTTGTAAGTTAGTTCCCAAACAGGAAAATGGATTAAAAAATAGAAAATGAAATATATAAAACTTTAAAAGACAATTGGAGAAATGCAAACTCTGATTGTCTTTTTTCATGTAGAAAAAAGGAGGAATTTATGCAAACACTGGTGATAAGTGAAAAACCGAGTGTTGCAATAAGCATATCAAAGGTGCTTGGAGCAACAAAAAAGAAAGACGGATATAATGAGGGAAATGGATATAGGGTAAGTTGGTGTGTTGGTCATTTAATTCAGATGGCAAATCCGGATGCTTATGATGAAAAGTATGCCAAGTGGGATATGGCTGATTTACCGATTATTCCCAAGGACTATAAGTATGAAGTAGCAAAGGCAACCAAGAAGCAATTCAACATCCTTAAAAAGCTGATGAATGATAAAGAAATTGATACGGTTATAAATGCTTGCGATGCAGGTCGTGAGGGAGAGAGCATTTTTAGACTTGTTTATAATCAAGTGAATTGTAAAAAGAAAATGAAACGCCTTTGGATTTCATCTATGGAAGATAGTGCGATTAAAGAGGGTTTTGATCATCTAAAAGACGGAAAGAAATATGACAATCTCTTTGAATCGGCACAGGCAAGAGCCATTGCAGATTGGTTAGTCGGAATGAATATTAGTAGACTTTATTCCTGCTTATATAATCAAAATTACTCTGTCGGTAGGGTGCAGACGCCAACTCTTGCCATGATTGTAAAACGAGATGACGAGATAGCAAACTTTAAAAAAGAAAAATATTATACTGTAGAGCTATCTATGGACGGTTTTATACTTTCCACAGACAGAATTGATGATAAGGTAGCAGCAGAGCAGCTAATCAATTTAGTTGGTGATAAGATTGAAATTACCGATGTCATTCAAAATGAAAAGATTACAAAGCCGGATTTACCTTTTGACCTGACAACACTTCAAAGAGAGTGCAATAAATATTTTGGATACTCAGCTAAGCAGACTCTTGATTATGCTCAAAGTCTGTATGAGAAGAAACTTATTACCTATCCAAGAACAGACAGTAGATGCCTTACTGAAGATATGATTACAAGTATGATAAATAACATATTGGGACAAAATGACTTTGATACAGGGCGTATTAAGGTCATTTTTAATTCAAGCAAGGTAACGGATCATCATGCTATTATACCGACAGTAAGTTCAATGAGTGAAGATTTATTGAGTATTCCGGAGAGTGAAGCAAAAGTGTATGGACTTATTTTTAATAAGTTACACGCAAGTGTGGGCTATCCTTTAATCGAGAATACAACAAAGATTGTAGTGACTTTTGACGGCTTTAAATTTACAAGTTCCGGAAAAGTAATTAAGGATGAGGGGTTTACTAAGTATTTAAAGGAATATAAGACGAAAAAGAATGAAGATATAGAACTTCCAAATGTAAATATAGGTGATAGTCTTAAAATCAAGGATAAAGAAATCAAAGAAAAATATACGCAACCTCCAAAACATTTTACGGAAAACACCTTATTAAAAAGCATGGAAACAGCAGGAAATGACGCTTTAAAAAAAGGTATTGAGGTTGAAAGAAAGGGTATTGGCACACCCGCAACTCGTGCAGGGATTATAGAAAATCTAATTTACAAAGGCTTTATTCAAAGAGATAAGAAAAATCTTGTAGCTACACATAAAGGAATTAGTCTTATAACAATTGTTGCAGACAACTTTAAATCTGCTGAAACAACTGCAAAGTGGGAAATGGAGTTGTCTGATATTTCTCAAGGGAAATCTTCAAAGGAAGAATTTTTAAGAAGAGTAGAAGCTGAGATAAGAAATGAATTATCCCGTTATAAAAAGGATTAGTCTATGTTTGATACTCTAATAAAATTTAGTAAAGACAGAGAAAAATTGGATTTTTATGCCACAGATAAAAGGGCAATTCATGAACTTTTAAAAAGAGAGCAGTTTCTATCTCCTATTTATGAGCCGGCTTGTGGAATGGGGCATATCGGAAAAGTTCTGGAAGAATACGGTTATAAGGTAAAAGCTACAGATATTTGTTATAGGGGATATGGAGAAGAAAGAGAAGTTGATTTTTTTACAGTAACAGAAAATATATTGGATATAGTAACCAATCCACCATATTTTTGTGCAAGTGAGTTTTTAAGGCACGCTCTTGAAATATCAGGACCTAAAGTAAAGATAGCAATGCTATTTCGGTTGGCTTTTTTGGAAGGTCAATCAAGATATGAATTATTTAGGAAATATCCTCCAAAGAGAGTATATGTATTTTCCAAAAGGCTTAATTGTGCAAAAAACGGAGAATTTGAGAAATACAAAAGCAGTGCTATTGCCTTTGCCTGGTTTATATGGGAGGTGGGATACAAAGGTATTACGGAGTTAAGGTGGATTAGATAAAAGGATGGAATAAAACAACTGAAAAAACGAAGGAGGATAGTATGGATAAGAATGAAGTATTACAATCACAGGAAAATCAGACAAAGGAAGTTATGCAGGAGATTAAAGAGGAATATACCAAAACAGCTGACTTTTTAGAAGAACATATAAATCAGCAGCTTGTGATTGCTAAGGAAATGAAAGAAGAGATGCAAAATAAGGACTTTGATGTAAATATCAAAGAATTGAAAGCACTCAAAGAAGAAATCACCGGATTAAAAGCTGAAATTAAACGATTAAACGAAATGGAAAATATAACTTTTGGTTCATTGATTATAAGAGATATCAAATCTGTAGGAAATACCCTTATCAATTTACAGGAAAAAGCGGTAGGAAGTATTAAACATCTGTATGATAATATGAAACATCAGCTTTCCTATAACCTTACCAAAGCACAGGAAAAATTTGTACAGATGAAAATAGGAATTGTAAAAGGATTGGTAAATTCCATGCAGGATTTTATCAAGGATCAACAAAAGAAACTGGATAGTTGCTTAGCAAAACTTGATAATCTATCTAAAGAAATTCAAAAAGATGAAGAAAAACTGGAAAAAGGCAATCTGAATAAAGAGAAAACCCTGATAAAAAAAAGGGAACAAAGCATAGAGGAAAAAGAAAGTCAAAAGGAAAAGATGGAGAAAAAACCGTCTGTGCTAAAAAAATTAAAGGAAAATCAGCAAAAAATCAAGCAGGAAGAAAAGAATAAAGATATAAAGGCACTTAAAAAAGATAAGGGAATGGAACTATAAAAAAGAGGTGGTAGTTATGAATGACCTCATAAAAAACTATGAAAATATTCCTGATGAGATGAAAAAAGAGAAGCGTTGGTGCCTATATAAAATCATTCAAAGAGACGGGAAGAACACGAAACTTCCACTAATGCCAAATAAAGAGCCGGCAAAATCAAATGATAAAGCTACATGGAATAGCTATGAGGATTGTATCATGGCATTAAAACATAATGTTGGCGAAGGGCTTGGCTTTTTCTTAGGAGATGGATACATTGGAATAGATATTGATAAAGTAAGTGATGACATTATGGAGTACAATACGAATCATCATGTAAGCTCTATGACGGCTGATTTTTTAAGAGAAGTTTCCACCTATGCTGAGATTTCTCCATCGAAAACAGGACTACATTTTATTGGAAAAGGAGAGGTGCCGGGAGAAAGAAAAAGATATAAAAATCTTGAAATTTATGATAAGGATAGGTTTTTTACAGTTACCGGTAATGTTATAAAGGATAGAGATAGGAGCAAAATAGAAAGTATTGACAGTGAGCTAAAGCCCTTATATGAAAAATATATGCCAAAGACAAATAAAATTAGTGCTGAAAATAAAAGAAGTCCAACGGTTACTTCTTACAATGGGGATCAGGACATATTAGAAAAGTTATTTGACAGGGGATATTTTTCATATGCAGGAGAAGATTTAAGACAAATTTACTATGGTAATTATGAACGCTATTTTAACAGCCAATCGGAGGCTGATTTTTTTATGCTACAAAGGCTGCTTTACTATACAGGAAATGTAGAAATGGCAATATCATTTATGGAAAGTAGCGGACTGAAAAGAGAAAAATGGTATAAAAGACGAGGCAATACCGATTATATCCACTATATTGCAGATAAGGCGATAAGCTCTATCAATCAATTTTATGATTGGGAAAAAGTATATACATCAAAGGAAAAAATAGAAGAAAAAAGATATGAAAATAAGAAGAAAAAGGAGGGAGATACAGTGCCAAGATATGAATTTGATGAAGTCAAACAGATTCTTGATTTTGCAAAAGAAGAATTTAAAGAAAATATAGACAGGTATGAAACTTATCTCAAAGTGATGGGAAATAACTATAAATATCCGTACTTTAACCAGCTTAGCATATATACGGTAAATGAAAATGCAACTGCTTGTGCAGAATATGACTATTGGAAAAGTATAGGAAGAAATGTAAATAGAGGAGAAAAAGGAATACCTGTTTTAGACATTGAAAGAGAGAAGATAAAGTATATCTTTGATGCAAGTCAGACAGTAAGTTTAAATCACAACATTTCTGAAGTAAAGTTATGGGAATATAGCAATAATAAGCATGTAGCTGCCTTAGATACTCTTATCGATGTTTTCAAAGAAAAAAACAGTAACCTTATATTTTCTACTGAAGATAAGATAAATACAATCGTTTCACTATATACAAAGCAATTACTAAATAAGGTACTTAATTCTTTAAGTGATGAAACTTTAAAGGAAAATAAGAAAGTACAAATTCTTCATTTTTTGGAAGAATCTGCAAAAGTATCGGTATATGAGAGAATGGGAGTTGCATTTTCCGGTGATATAGAAAAATTAGAGATGCTTTCAAATGTTTCAAGTATGCAGGATATTGACAGATTACTTTTCTTTACTTCAAACAATGTAAAAAGAATACTTATGGATATAAGTAGAGAAATTTCAAAAGTGGAAGAAAGAGAAAAAATTTCAGAAATTCAAAAAAGGGAGCAGACAAATAGTATTGCGGAGCGTTATACTAATGTTACAGATGAAATTAACGGAAATACCGAAATTATAGAAAATGAAAAAGAAAGAAATGAAGGAGGTTTGGAAGATGAAAGAAACCGTAGTATTGGCGAAGAAGGAGTACATCCTAGAAAACGAGATTTATACACCGATCGTAAAAGAGAGTCCATTCGAGAGACAGGGAGGGACTTACAGATTGGAGAAAATGGAGGATGGAGCGGAAGTATTAGTTCCGAATATGAAAATGCCGGAGAAAATAAACGCAAGCAAACTGAACCGATTTGGCAAGGAGAGACTGAAATATCTCAAAGAGGAGAAACAAGAGGAATATCAGATTATGCTGATGGAAGAAACTTTAATGGATCATTTGATAGATATTCAGGAACAAGTGGAGGATTTCCTGAATATAGAAGAGCCGAGGATGAAAGAAGCTTGGAAAATGACCACAGAAATGCAGGATCAGGACTTTCTGAAATACACAGGACTGAAGAAGAACTTGGATATGACACTAACAAAAATGGCTATGGAACAGATCATTTGGGTATAGATGAGTATCGTAAAGAAAATATACAGAAGATAGAACAAAATCATGTAGAAAATGAGGAAAAAGAAGTCGAGAGGACTTCTTTTTCTTTTGCTCAAAATGTAGGAGTTCAAGGAAGATTTGAATTACCAATGCAGCAAGAAGAGATTGGTGCTGTTTTAATTCATGGAGGAAATGAGGATAATTTACATTTAAAGGTTTTAGCCGAATATTCTAAAGAAAAAAGCATGGAAGAATTAGCTGATTTTCTTCAAAAAACTTTTCAAGGAGGAAATGGATATGAACTAAATGGAAATAAGGTTTGTGCTTGGTATGAAATGGACGGGATACATTTATCCAATGATGTTTCCTCAAGAGAAAATCCTATGCAGATTTTACCATGGAAAGATGCAGCAATACGCATAGGAGAATTGATTGATTATGGAAAATACAGTACAAATGTGGAGGTAGCAGAAGCCTTTTCTTTTGAAAGAGCAGAACTTTCTGAAAAGCTGTGGTTTTTAAAAGGAGATCTAAGTGATGAGGTAAAAAATCAGTTTTTGCCAATTCTAAATGAAAAACAAAGAAACGGATATCCTGAAAAAACAGAGTATCTTACAAAAAAATTGGAAGATAAAGAGTTTAGAGTGAACTTAAAAGAGGAGTATATAGAGTTTTTTAAGGCGTATAAGGAGAACTCGAATGTTTTAAGATTTCATAATCATGATTTAGATGATATATCAAAACGATTAGATGATTTGGAACTGCCAAGAAAAGAATTTACCTCAACACTTATAGAATTACCAGCAATACAGGGATTTATCACAGAAGATGAAATTGATAGATATTTAAGCAGCGGTAGCAATGTATCCGGCGGAAAAGAAAGAATATATAACTTTTTTAGGGAAGCCCATACTACCGAAGAACGAGCAAATTTTTTAAAAGACGAGTACGGAACAGGAGGACAGACTCATGCTTTATCAAGGGCAAGAGGAAGTAGTGAGTGGCACGATGCTAAGGGGATAAAACTTGAAAAAGAAAATTGTAAGGATATTATTTTGAAATGGAATCAGGTTGTAAAAAAAATAGATAACCTTATTGAAAATGGAAAATATATTCAAGAAGATGTATATACAGAGCAAGAAAGCATAAAAACTGAGGAAGAATATTTTGATGAAGATACCTATACGGAACAAAACTCTAAAGAAAATGAACAAGATTGGCAAAGAGAACAGGAAATTTTGCTGATTCAAGATGAAAGAGAAGTATCTTATGAAGAGGCGGAGGAAATATATGAAAGGCAAGCAGAAATAGAACATAATGCCTTTGCAACCGGTGTAGAGAATAACATATCGTCAACTCAAAGTAACAAGGATTATTGGATTGTAGAATTTAATGAAGGCTCAAATCTGATAGAAAAAAATTATGCCGGAGAAGTTGTTACGAAAAAATTGCTTGATGAAATCAAGGTGCTTGACGAAAAAATTAGAGTTCATAATAAGACTGTCGGTGAAGATGAATACGGAGAAATGACAGATGAATGGGTAGGTTATTCTAAATTCTATTTTGACCATATTGTAGACGGGAAAGTAGAAGAACACTTCAGAATGGATATCGGGGATGGAAATGAGGTAAACCAAAGAGATTTTCAATATCTTTATGAGCAGATTGAACCGGAAAAAGAAAATAAAGAATACGGGATGGATAGTATAGATAGTGTCATAAAAGATATTTTAGAAAAAGAATCTATGACTGTGGTATCAAGCAAAGATGATTATATAAAGTTATTTCCATATTTTAGAAACTTTGTATATACCGATGGTCTAAGGCTTGATGAATATAATCCGTTTGAAGATGATGAAAATATTTCGGATTTAATTCGACTGACTTTTTTCCAAAATAATGATGGAGAATATAGGGTAGTCTATAACAATGCGGACAGTTTACTGTATTCAAGCAATGTTGACTATTTTTTGGAGAAAATAGAGGCTGAAAAGGTAAGGTTAGAAGATAATATAGCTGAGATACCGAATGAAGATAAAATTGCCGTTAAGGTTGGGAATTACTATGCTGTTGTAGAAAAAGAAAGAGTAAAGGATATATCCTTAGAAGAAACAGGAGTTCGTGTTTATCCGAAAGAAAATAACTTTGAGGGAAAAATTTACCCATTGTATCGTGGCAGCACCTTTGAAGAAAGTGCAAAAATAGATAAACTTTTCGATGAGATTGCAATAGGCATGAAAGAGGTCAATTTGACCGATTTAAATGATGTTTTTTATCTTGAAAATCAAGGACTTTATGAAATTTCATCGGATAGGGTAACGGAAGAAAAAGCCGGATACGATTTTGAAGTGGCAAGTTTTAATGAACAGTTTCCTGATTACTATAATGACATTTATGTATATAACAGAAATTTAAAAATAGATGGTGCTAATCAAAACATTGCATATATCAATAGAGAAAATGAAATACATTTTAATGTAAATCTACCGGAAGAAGAAAAAGCAAAGGTGCTTGAAATTAGAGATAAGAAAGAAGTCTTATCAACTCTTATTTTTAAAGATGTAAAGGAGGTCGGCGAATATCAGTTTCATCCACAAAGCGAAGAATTTATCTTAAATGAATTGAGTATATCTGAAGAAAAATTAAAAGCACCGGAACATATAACAGATAAGATTGATAAGAAAGAAGGCTATGAGGCTGAACTTGTTTTGGATATGAAAAACAAGGAGTTAAGGCAGCATTTAAGATATAACGGATATATGTTAAGTAGCAATGTGGCGGTTTCCTATGATAGTTATAAAGCAATACTTAAAAATCTTTCTTATCTGCTTGATGATAATCATAGAAATATTATGCTTACCGGCTATGTCAACGAACAGATTGAAAAGGATAAAGCAAAGGAAGAAAGAAAAGAACCTGTATATCAAGAGGGAATGAATGTAAGGTATCAAGGCAAAGAATATATCATTTCAGAAATTCAAGACTATAAAACATATAAAACAATAAAGCTAGATGATTCAGAAGGATATTTAAACGGCTTTATAACGGGCAGTGAAATTATTCCTTTTAGAAATGAAAGAGAACTTGATTTGGAAATCATATCTACAACAGAGAAGTTACAAGAACAAAGTATAAATGGTGAAGATCTTATTCTGTTAGATATTGAAGAATATAACAAAAAAGGACTTTCCGTTATCTTTCAAAATAAAGAGTATGAAATTACAGGAAATAATTTTAATCCTGTAGGAATGAGCAGGTTACAACTTGTCTCGAATACAGAAAAACTGATGACAGAAATTTCATATACACCTCAAAGACCGGTCGCAAATCTTTATGCAAAAAAAGATCTCCTTGAAAGGTTTAATTTAAATGAGAAAAATAGTGAAAAAAGTATTGAAGCAAAGCAAATGTCTTTAACAGATATATTTGAGGAACAGGATACAACAAAGGGAAAAGAAGAAATTTCAAGTGAGAAAGAACGTGTACCTGTCAATATAGGGGCAAAGGTAATCTATCAGGGAGAAGAATATACAGTAAGTGCCTTTGAGTATAATAATATTTTAGAGAAAAATGATATATGGCTAAATCCTGTATCAAAAAATAATCATCAAATTCCGATTGTAAGTTTTTCTGACAGAGAAGAGCTAAATGAAAAGCTCATTGTTATAGATACCAATCTTAACTTAGGAGAAGACAAGTCGGAACTGTTACATCATAGTTTAGATGTAATAAATGATAAAGGTTCTGTGATTGCCAATCAGTTTATTGTAAAAGTCGATAATCAAAACAGGGAACTTACAGTATATAGTGAACAAAATCCTAATAGTCATAGAGAATTTGAACTTTCTTTTGATTATCTAAACGGGCTTGGGCAAATTGACGGAGATGGAAATAATCTAAAACTTACAAAGCATAAAAAAGAAACCATTGATAAAAAATTGAAAAGTTATCATTCTTGGAAAGAAGATGGGGAAAAAAGAGGAATTCCGGGAATAGCAGGTTCTTCTATTACTTCACCTATTACTGATGAAATGTTTTGGCAGATGAAAGAATATGAAGAAAAATTAAAAGAGGAGGAAAGATACGCCCCTGATGATAAGTATTTGGGAGGTATTCCTCCAATCAATTACAAAATCACAAAAGAAGATGAAATCTTGCCGCCGTCCGAAAGGCTTAAAAATAACATAGAAGCCATCAAGGTATTAAAAGAAATTGAGGAAAGACATAGTCATGCAACAAAGGAAGAACAGGATATTTTGAGTAGATATGTCGGCTGGGGTGGACTTTCTGATGTCTTTGATGAAGAAAAGGGAGGACAATGGAAAGATGCAAGAGAATTCTTAAAAGAAAATCTATCACCGTCTGAGTACGATGCAGCAAGGGAAAGTACCCTTACAGCCTTTTATACACCGAAGATTGTAATAGACAGTATCTATCAAGCCGTATTAAATATGGGATTTGAAAGTGGGAATATCTTGGAACCAAGTATGGGAACTGGCAGATTTATAGGCAATCTTCCAGACAGCATGAAAGGCAGTAAATTTTATGGTGTAGAACTTGACAGTATAAGTGGTAGGATAGCAAGTAGGCTATATCCTAATGCTAAAATACAGATCAAAGGTTTTGAAGAAACGACTTTTTCAAATAATCTGTTTGATGTAGCGGTGGGAAATGTACCGTTTGGAGAATATAAGATAGTTGATCGTGAGTATGAGAAAAACAATTTTCTTATTCACGATTTTTTCTTTGCCAAAACCTTGGATAAAGTACGTTCCGGTGGAGTAGTAGCCTTTATAAGTTCAAGTGGAACTATGGATAAAAAGAGTGAAGATATCAGAAGATATATTTCAGAAAGAGCAGAGTTTTTAGGAGCAATTAGACTACCTAATAATACTTTTAAAGGCGAGGCGGGTACGGAAGTAACAAGTGATATTATTTTTCTTAAAAAGAGAGATCGACTGGTAAAACTTGATGAAGAATGGGTAAAACTTGGCACTGACGAAAGAGGACTGACATATAACAAATACTTTGTAGATAACCCTGATATGGTACTTGGAAATATGGAAGAAATATCAAGCAGATTTGGAACAAGTCTTGCCTGTGTTGCAGATGAAAATAGTACTCTGAAAGAACAGCTGGATACCGCCATTAAAAACATTAAAGGAAGTTATGAGAAGATAGAATTAAATAATGAATTTGAAGTGGAAACCATTCCGGCTGATGACAGTGTGAAAAATTATTCTTATGCAGTAATTGATGATAAGGTATATTTTAGAGAAAATTCCGTTATGCAAAAATTGAATTTAAATAAAAATGATGAGGAAAAAGTAAGGGCATATCTTGGAATAGAAAAAGCATTAAGACAGGTAATTGCTTATCAAAAAGAAGATTATTCCGATACGGAAATTAAGGAGAAGCAAGGGGAGTTAAATCGTATTTATGATGAGTTTTCCAAGAAATACGGAATTTTAAACAGTAAGGCGAATAAAAAACTGTTTCGTGAAGACGCTAATTATTCTTTACTGTCCACTTTGGAAAAGCTGGATAAAGAAGGAAACTTTATAGAAAAATCCGATATCTTTACAAAAAGAACAATAAAAAAAGCAGTAGCCATAGAGCATACCGACAATCTGACAGAAGCACTTATCCTATCTATTTCTCAAAAAGGGAAAGTCAATTTCGAGTATATGGAAAAGCTCACTGAAAAAACAAGAGGAGAAATCATTGAAGGATTAAAGGGAGAAATATTCTTAAATTTAGATGGATTTGATCCAAGTGATACGACTCCTTTTTCTTCAGCCATAGACTTGGGAGATTTTTCAAGATCTTACGTAACTGCTGATGAATATTTATCTGGAAATATCAGAGATAAAATAGAAGTAATAGATTCGTATATAAAGAATGTAGAACATGAATTTGAACAAAATGAACAGCTTGAAAATATTGATGCAGATGTACTGAAACAGGGTAGTGAGACTTTAAAAAAAGAACTGTCCAGTTTAAATTACCAAAGACAAAAGCTGCTAGAAGTAATGCCAAAGGAGCTTGAGGCAAGTGAAATAACCGTTAGAATGGGAGCAACTTGGATACCTGAGAAAGATTATAAGAGCTTTATGTTCCATCTTCTAAAAACATCGGCATCTAATAGATGGAATATTGATATTAAATATACCAATTTTACAGGGGAGTACAGAGTTGAAGGTAAAAGTATAGATAAAGGAAACGACCTTGCCAATTTCACATACGGAACAAGCAGAGTAAGTGCATATAAACTGATTGAAGATACATTAAACCTTAGAGATACCAATGTATATGATCAAGTCATTGATGAAAACGGAAAGAAAAGTTCTGTACTAAATCAAAAAGAAACGATGCTTGCAAGAAGTAAACAGGAAATTATCAAAGAAGAGTTTAAAAATTGGATTTTCGATGATATAGACAGAAGAACAAGGCTTGTAAAAGAATACAATGAGAAATTCAATTCGATAAGGCTTAGAGAATATGATGGAAGTAATTTAACTTTTGACGGAATGAATCCTGAAATAGAGCTTAGACCTCATCAAAGAGATGCGATTGCTAGAGGACTTTTCGGTGGAAACACCCTACTTGCACATGAAGTTGGAGCTGGAAAGACTTTTGAGATGATAGGAATTGCTATGGAGTCTAAAAGGCTTGGAATGAGTAACAAGTCAATGTTTGTAGTTCCAAACCATATTGTAGAACAGTTTGGTAGAGAGTTTAATGAACTGTATCCGGCAGCAAATATTCTTTGTGCAACAGAAAAAGACTTTACACCAGATAAAAGAAAAAGATTTTGCTCAAGGATTGCAACCGGTGATTATGATGCGGTAATTATAGGGCATTCGCAGTTTGAAAAGATTCCAATTTCAAAGCAGCGACAGGAGTATGAACTTCAAAGTCAGATTGATGAAATTATAGATTTTATCGAAGAATATAAAAGGAATAGAGATCAGAAATTCACCGTTAAGCAGCTTGAAAAAACGAAAAAAGGACTGGAGGCAAAACTAAAGAAATTAAATGATGATTATAGAAAAGATGATGTCGTAACCTTTGAAGAATTGGGGATAGACAAGCTATTTGTAGACGAAGTTCATGCTTTTAAAAATTTGTACGTTTTTACAAAAATGCGTAATGTAGCAGGAATTACAACCACAGATTCTCAAAAATCAAGTGATATGCTGATGAAGTGCAGATATATGGATGAAATTACCGGTAATAAGGGTATTGTATTTGCGACAGGAACCCCTGTGAGCAATTCTATGGCAGAGCTTTATACCATGCAGCGTTATCTCCAATATGACGAACTTAAAAAAATGCACTTGCAACACTTTGATTCTTGGGCATCTACTTTTGGAGAAACTGTTACAGCAATTGAACTTAATCCTGAAGGGAACGGATATCGAAGCAAGACAAGATTTGCAAAATTTTATAACCTTCCGGAACTGATGAATATGGTCAAGCAGTTTATGGATATAAAGACTGCTGATGTATTAAATCTTCCCGTTCCAAATGCTCATTATGAAACGATAAAAACCAAACCGACAGAAGAACAAAAACAAATCCTTGAAACTTTTTCTGAGAGAGCTGATAAGGTTAGAGGAAAACAGGTGGATTCCTCTGTCGATAATATGCTTCTGATTACTAATGACGGAAAGAAAATGGCACTTGACCAAAGGTTAATTAATCCATTACTTCCTGATGATCCGAACAGTAAAGTAAATACCTGTGTAAATAATATATTCAGTATTTGGGATAAATATAGGGATGAGAAGTCCACACAATTAGTTTTTTGTGATATGTCAACACCATCAAGTGAATTTAATATTTATGATGATATAAAGGAGAAGCTGACAAAAATGGGGATTCCTAAAAATGAAACAGAGTTTATTCATAACGCAAAGAACAACAAAGAAAAAGATAAGATTTTCGATAAGGTACGAAAGGGTGAAATTCGTGTGCTTCTCGGTTCAACGCAGAAAATGGGAGCAGGGACAAATGCTCAAAATAAATTGATTGCTACCCATGATCTCGATGTACCCTGGAGGCCTGCGGATTTGGAGCAGAGAAAAGGAAGAATTGTAAGGCAAGGTAATGAAAATGATGATGTTCATATCTTTCGTTATATTACGGAAAATACCTTTGATGCGTATCTTTTCCAAACACTTGAAACCAAGCAAACTTATATATCTCAAATAATGAATTCAAAGACACCTGTAAGAGTAGCGGAGGATATTGATGAAGCTACATTAAATTATGCGGAGATTAAAGCACTTGCAACAGGAAATCCGCTTATTCGTGAAAAAATGGACCTTGATGTTGAGGTAAGTAAACTTAAAATGCTGGAGTCCAATTTTAAATCCAACCTATATAAAATGGAAGATAAGGTTGTAAAAGTATATCCAAAAGAAATTAAAAGTCTAAAAGAAAAAATAGAAAATTTGAAAAAGGATATAGAAAAAGTGGAACCGTATAGGGAGGAAAAACTAGAAAAATATGATCAGACTACTTTAGAAAATATGGGTGAAAATGAAAAACAAGTGGGGATAAAAGCAGATAAAGAAGCAATATCAAAATTCACATCTTTAACTTTAAATGGGAAAAAATATACCGATAAAAAGCAAGCCGGAGAGTTCTTAATAAACAAGATAAAAGGAATAAAAAAATTAGATGATTTTCGTTCTGAGGAAGTAAAAATCGGAGAATATAGAAATTTCGATTTGTTCGCATATTATGACAGGTTCTCCAATCAGTATAAATTCAATCTGAAGGGAGAAGAAAATCATTATGGGGAGTTTGGAACGGATGAAATCGGAAATATCACCCGAATGGATAATGTACTTGATAGGATGCCTGAGAGATTGGAGCAGACACTTGGAAAACTTAAAGATACCGAGAATCAACTTGAAACGGCGAAGCTTGAAATAAAAAAGAAATTTCCACAGGCAGAGCTTTTAAAAGAAAAGACGTTAAGACTTGCTGAGGTAAATAATTTGCTTGATATGGGACAAAAAGGAGATTTAAAAGAGGAGAAAAATCCACTTTTGGAAGAAGTGAAGGAAGAACTGATTCATTTTCTAAATAAAGAATATGATGAAGCACACAGTATAGAAGATTTCGATACAATGTTTCCTGACTTGACAGATATAGGTTTGGCATATACGACTACACCGGATGAAAAGCATGAGATACAGACAAGTCTTGATTTAATCAATTACAAGATGAACACTTATGTAGACAATACTTTAATTGACAGTTTTCAGTATACTTACGATCCACTTAATGCAAGTGATACGAAGGAACTTATACAAATCAAAACGAACATAGGTTTTTGGGATTTTAATGAGCTGGTATATGTGGATGAAGAAAAGTTAAAAGCATCACTTGGACTTGAAATTGATGACGATGGTAATTTCTATGATCCGCTTTCAAAGGATATGGATTTAGATGGAGTAATGGACAGGTATGATGCAGACTTTAGAGATAGTAAAGTACAAAGTTTTGGAGATTTGGATAAAAAAGAAAAAGCATCCGTAATGGATAGGCTTGGATACTTCAAAGAAAAGATAAAGAAAGGAGGCCTACAAAATGAAAATATTGATAGAAAGATAGAGTGTAAGGAGGAGGTTAGATAGTTGGAATATCACAAAAATATTAGAGCAACGGATAGAGAAATGCAGAAACTTTTTGAAAATGAGGAGTATAACTATTCCGTAAGATATTTTGAAAAAATAGAAGAAAACTTATTTAAAACGATAATTCGCACACCGGAGAATATAGAGTTTCCAAAATCCAAAACCTTGTCTATAAACACGATAAAAAAACTCTTAGAAACAGATGTAAATATTAACTCTATGTATATCAGAGATGAATTCACTAAAATGAAAAATAAGGTATACGAATTTAATCAAAAAAAATATCCGGGTTATGAGGATATGGATATAAAACTAACAATATCTACTATTAAGGGTATCGAGGATTTCGATACCCTTAATGATTTTTATGATAGTTTGAAAAGGAAGGGATATTTAGAAGCGATAAAAGAAAGTATTAAAAATATTATTGATAAAGAATTAGAAGAAAACATACAAGTAAAAGTACAGGAGGTAAAAATATGAAATTAGAAAAAGGCGATATTGTAAAAACAGCATTAAGTGAAAACACAACAGTTTTGGATGTGAAAGATAATCAGGCGGTACTGTTTTCAGGTACTCAGTTTGTACTTGCAACAGGGATTAAAGAAAACAAGGAAAGCGGAAAATTTGAATGGGATAATGGGCGATATGCAAATGATTTAAAAAGCATTTCCGATATACAAAACAATAATTTTGAAACGATGAAAGAGACCTTATCTTTTTTAGCAGAGTATAATCATAGCGATTTTGTCAAAGGAATTCTGTCTCTTGAAACAGGAATAGAAAATGAGGATACTCTTGATGCTGCTTATGATAATTATATGAATGATAAAATTATGGGTTTGGTTGATGAAAAATTTTATCATTATATAGATGAAAATGAGATTGAAGCACCTGATTTAGAAAGCGAAATACAGGATAAGAATAGTGTTTTATCCGATGAGGAAAATGTAAAGGAGGACAATAATACTACGAGTGAGAAGTCAAATGAAAATAAGGAAAAAGCAAATACTGTAAATATCAATGGCAATATTGCTTCAGATATAGACATTAAAAATTTGACATCGAAAGATGGTAGAGATTTTACTGTTGCAAGTTTTGCAGTTGCTGAAAATGACAAGGAGGGAAATGTAAAATATACCAACTGTTTAGCCTATAACGATAAGGTAAGTAGTGTAGAAAATTTGAAAAAAGGAGATTTTGTTCATGTATTCGGAAAAGAAAAAATCAGTCAGGGAAAGGACGGAAAGGAATATACATCTCTTAAAGTTTATTCTGCAAAGCTGTTAAAAGCCAAAGAACAGAGCAAAACAAATCAAAATGCAAAGGATGTAAAGAAACCGTCAGCACTTGGCAAGTTAAAAGAGTATAAGGAAAAGGCAGGCGAAAAATCAAAGGAACAGGTCAGTGTCAAAAAAGATAAAAATATAGAGAGATAAAATTATAAAAATAGTGGGTAAATAGCTGATAGGGCTGTTTATCCACTATTTTTCTTTGTTTTTTTATTAGAAATGGAAAAATAAAGGTTTGATAAACTATAACAGGAGCGTTATATTATAAGAAAAAGAAGATTATTTTGATAGAGAGGTGAATGATATGATTGGATTGGTTATTCTTTTATAGCCTTAATTATACTATATTTGGGAGTCATTCTATTTGCAGGAGCAACATTTGTAAAAATTAGCCTGTTTGCACTGGATAAACTTGTGGTATTTATAGCAAGCTGGTACTATACCCACCACTACTTTTCAGTGAAATTCTCATCCGGATATGCTATATATTTTTGGGATATTCTGGCAGCAATATTGGTAGTAATAATATATTCTATTCTATTTCAGTTCATACACAAAAAATTTAGAGTGTTAGGGAAAATCTTAAATTTAGCTATTTCATTTTTTAGCTCTATGATTGTATATTGCCTCCTGGTGAATGGATTTATTACAACTGAAAAATCCTATTTTCTGCCACTTTTAAACAACAGCTTTATGAATCAAGTGGTCAATTATATTATAATCGCTATTATTTCTTTGGTTGTGTGGAAAAGAAGAGAGGACTATCTTGTAGAAACACACGACAAATAAGAAAATATTATTGTGAAATATTGTAGAAAATATACTTTTATCAATTTGAGAGCAAGTAAGGAGATTATTCTTACCTGAAATATGGGTAGGGATAATCTCCTTCTTTTTTTATTTTTCAAGGCTGTTATCAAGGTATAAATCTGTATTTTTCTTTGCTTGTTGCAGCTTGCGAAGCATAGAGTTTTGAGAGGAATATTCTCCCATAAGTGTAGTTTTTTCTTGTTCTAAAAGCATATATTTATCAGATAAATTTTTAATGCTCAATGTTTGAAGCTTTGAATTTTTAAGACTTTTCATAGCTGTTTCATAGGCGATGATCTGTGATTTATATTCTTCATAAAAGGCTTTGTTTTCCTTATCTTTTATATACATATCATAGGTTAGTTGATTTTCAGAAATCGTATTTTTATTTTCTATTACAGAATAAATGGACTTCATTTCTTTTTCTATTTGCTTTATATGATCCAATAATTGTTGTCTATCTGATGCCACTTTCTTTAATTTTAAATCTAATTCCTCGTAGGAGTTAATACCTGATTTTCTCATTTCATTTAAGGCAGATGCCATAGTTTTCATATTATGTTTACCTGCCCATACTTCATATCCCTTAGATGATTTTACCTTTTCATTGTTTTTCATATCTACAATAGTATCCGGTTTCTTGTAGGAGCGTTTTTCATAATGATATTCCTGATTAACATAAATATTTTGCTTATTTGAATCTTCGATTCGTTCCTTGATTCTCTCTTTTGTATAATCTTCCCCTAAAGTAGATGCTTTCGCTCTGGTAAATCTTCCCTTATCTCTTTTATCTTTATGTCGGAAGGAAAGGTATTTTCCTATTTTGATTTCATAACCGAAATCCTCCATTGTCTTTAGAAATTCCTCGTAAGTTTTGGATTTTAAAACAGCTTTATCAATAGTAAGTTGTAGTTTATTCTTCCAAGAGTTTCCTTTCTTAAATTCGGTATATTCCATATAGGTTTTACCATTTGTAGAGTATCTGTTTTTAAATTTTTTGTAGTTTTCATCAATAACTGACAAGCCATTTTCTCTACATAAATCATCACTGACCGTTCGGATTTGATGATAACTTCTCTTATTACTTTGATATGCCTTTCCTGTTTCAAAGCTGACATTGTTAAACAGAATATGATTGTGTAGATGCCCCTTGTCGATATGTGTTGTAAGGACATATTCATACTTTCCCCTCAAGACTCTCTCACATAGATCCAGTCCGATTTGGTGTGCCTGCTCAGGTGTAGTTTCTCCTGGAGCGAAGGCTTGAATTAGATGCCTTGCCAAGATTTTTGCTTTGGAATTACATTCTTTTTTTGTATGTTCAAATTCAAGATGGGCTGTTTTGGGATTGCAGCCAAAAGAGGAGATAAGGATTTTTTCATCGGTTTTATCTTCATTCATAATATAGTCTAATGCTAGATAAAGTGTTTTTTCTATCGGATGAATTTTTGTAACTGCCATTAGATTTCCTCCGTACCACTTGTTCCAAAATTCCCTAATTCATATAGCTTTTTACGAAGAAAGTAGATGTCTTTTCCTTGTTTTTCCAAGAGCTTTTTCAAATCATTGATGTCATCTTTGTAAATTACAGCAGTTGAATTTACCCTTTTTGCAATCTGATTGATGCTACCTGTAATCCTTCCGATATTTGTAGACATCTCCTTAAACACTTTCATATCCAGTACAAAAATATCTTTTTCAAGGATGCACTTCATAATAAACTGTCTTAAACTTTTACAACCGGACAGTTCATATTTTTTATTCAAAATTTCAAGTTCATCATCAGAAAGCATAAGGTATATTCCATTATTTCTTGTTCTGTTTGCCATAGTATAACCTCCAATTCATAGATGTATTAAAAGTTTACAAAAGAAAAAACCTGTAAAATCAAGTACAAACTTGATATACAGGTTTCATTTTTATATTTCTTTGTCAAGAAATCTCCTGTTAAGAGATAAAATTCTTATTTAAATTTCAAGAGTATTATATCATTTGTTGGAGAAAAATTCAATGAAAGAGAGGTAATATACGGATAAATTTATGGAAAAATTTAAGATAATAATTACAAATAAGATTGATTTCACAGGGGTTTGGGGATTCCCCCAACAAGCTAAAATTGAGGAAAATAGTCCGATGCAAAAGCAAGGGCTATGTCAATTTTTTTCGTAAGTGCATATGCATTTACTGTGCTTGCTCAAAAAGAAAAAAACATATATAATGAATTAGCGAATATATGGTATGAAGTATTCGGAATTTTTATGTTTATGATTGGTTATGATAAAATTTGGTATAAAAAAAAGTAGTATAACAATAATAAGAATGTTGATTTAAAGAATAATTAGAAGGGATAAGTTAGATGAGTTTATGAATAAAATATATCATAAGGAATATGTAGAACAAAATTATTTGGAAAATATTTATACTCTATACTTAGAGCGAGACGAAGTAAGAAATATAGATATAGTAGATAAACTTGGGGTTGCAAGAGCAACTGTAACACATATGTTGAGAAATCTTGAAAAAAAGGGTTACATTAAATATGGTGATGATAAAATTGTTAGATTTACATCAAAGGGAAGGACTTTAGCAGTCGAGTTATATGAAAAACATATCTATTTGACACAAGTTTTTAAACATATTGGTGTAGATGAGAAGATAGCTGAAATAGAAGCCTGTCAAATTGAACACATAATATCAAAGGATACTTTCAATAAAATTAAAAATATTTTGAAGACAAGATATAAGAGAAAGAACATGCAATTAATTTTTAAAATTGTATGTTCTTTATTTTTTGATAATTATAAAAGGTATATAACTTAGTTTCTTCAAGCCTTTTAGATATAGAAAATATAACTATAAAACAGTGTAAATGTATTGACTTTTTATGTTAGAAGGATTAAACTATTATTGTTAGATGTATCTAACAATAATAGTTCTAGTAGTATATTAATAATCAGATGGAAGGTGTTTTGATGGGAATGTGGTTCGAATACGTTAATAAAGAAATGGAAAACACGAAAGCTAGTTTATTTGTGTTTCCATTTGCAGGTGGTGGAGTATCATCATTCAGAAGATGGGGTAATCAATTTAAAGATATAAATCTCTTCGTTGCACAGTATCCAGGGAGAGAAAACAGGTTTTCTGAAAAAGCAATTAGCAACATAGAAGAACTTGTAAAAGGATTGTTTGAAGACTTAAAAATGACTTTTGATTTTAACTCACCTTATTATTTTTTCGGGCATAGTATGGGAACTAAGATTGCTTATGAATTGGCTCTGAAAATTAAAGAAAATGGGTTACCAAATCCGAATGGAATTATCATATCAGCTGGGCGAGCCCCTTGCTATAAGGAACCGAATCCGATTTATCATTTAGATGATGAAGGATTTATTGAAGGGTTAAGAAGATATGATGGTACTCCAAATGAGATATTAGACAATAAAGATTTGATTGGGATTTTTTTACCAACACTAAGAGCCGATTTTATTATCGATGAGGACTACCAGGATACAAAAGGGGAAAAATTGAATAGCAAGATTTTAGGTCTGATGGGTGATATTGATGAAGAAATGGAACTTGAAGAACTTTTAAAATGGCAAGATTATACGACGAAAGAATTCTCTTACAGATATATTAATGGCAAGCATATGTTTGTAAATACATCTCCTGAAAGTGTGATAAAAGCAATTGAAGAATTTGTTTATTCCAATGAAAATATATAGAATAGAAATTTCAGATAAAAAAGAACTACGAAGTTTAATTGATATAAGTAGGTTACTAATTTTTTTGATATGGTGTTAGTTACATCTAACACAAGTGAATTTATGATAAAAGATTTGAAAAATTTTTTGAAAGAAGAAGAAATTGAAAAACTTGATGCATATAAGTCGGAAGTTGCGAAAATAAATTTTGCAGTTTCAAGAAGTCTTTTAAACAAAGTCTTTGAAATGATATTAGGTGTTCCAATTGAAAATATAGTTTCTTTTAGAGATAAGCATAATAAACCATATATTGAAAATAAAAGTGGAGTGAAATTTAATATTTCACATACGGATGGATTTGTAGTAATTGGTTTTTCAAAGAAAGAGCTTGGAATAGACATTGAAAAAGTGAATGATGGCTTTGCGTTTGAAGATATACTTGAAAATTGCTTTACATCCAGAGAGATTAAGAATATAGGCAGTAATATACCAATGTTTTATAGATATTGGACAGCAAAAGAAGCCTACCTAAAATATGAAGGATATGGTCTTATAAGAAATCCGAAAGAAATAGAAGTTATTTATATCGACAATCAGAGAATAAAAATTGAAGATAAGGTAAAAAGGAGTAATAAAGATTTGATAGCATTCAGCATTTCATCGAAATATTTTGGAGCAATTTGCATATAGGAGGAAGTATGAATATAGAATTGAAAGAAAATTTAGAAAAAAATTATGATGACAATGTTTGGGAACATGTGACCTTGGGAGAGTTTGTTGCGAACTGTGCGGAAACGTATAAAGATAAAACAGCGATTGTAGATGGAGAATTAAACTTATCTTATGATGAGCTTGATAAACTTTCGAATAAGTATGCTAATGGACTACTTAAAGCAGGTTTTAAAAAAGGAGATAAGATTGTATTACAGCTTCCAAATTGTTATGAATTTATAGTGATATCTTTTGCAATGTTTAAAACAGGAATTATTCCGATTATGAGTTTGCCTGCACATCGAAAGAATGAATTAAAGGGTATTATAGAAAAGTCTGAGGCGGTAGCATATATTTCAAAGGATAAATATTTAGGTTTTTCATATGTGGATATGGTTCGGGATATGAAATCTGAATTAAATACGAACTTGGAGATTTATATTCTTGGAGAAAGTGAAGAATATAAAAATTTTTCGTCACTTATTGAGAATGATTGTTTCTATAAATATCCGGATGTCGATTACAGGAGCATAGGATTATTGTTATTATCTGGCGGTACAACAGGAATACCGAAACTGATTCCAAGAAGACATTGCGATTATATCTATGTTGCAAAGAAAACGACGGACCGGTGTAACGTAAATCAGGAAAGTGTATATCTTGCTTCTTTGCCAATAGCTCATAATTTTCCTTTGGGGTGTCCAGGGATAATGGGTACTTTTGCAAAAGGCGGAAAGGTGGTTTTGTGCAATGTGACAAGCCCTGATGAAATTTTACCTTTAATTGAGGAAGAAAAGGTTACGATAACAGGATTTGTTCCTGCAATTGCCAATATTTGTATGGATTATTTAGAGTATGAAGAGTATGATCTTTCCTCTTTGGAGGTTATACAAGTCGGAGGTTCAGTTTTGGAACCTTGGTTGGCAGAAAAAATTGAAAAAGTTTTTGATGTTAAACTACAACAGATTTTCGGAATCGCTGAAGGATTGATCTTGACAACAAATGAAGAAGATAACGATAAAATAAGATGGCAAACACAAGGCAAACCAATCAGTGAACATGATGAAATACTGATTGTGGATGAACAAGGAAAAATTGTAGGGATTGAAGAATATGGAGAACTTATCGTTAGAGGTCCTTATACCATTTATGGTTATTATAATCTTCCTGAAGTAAATGAAACATGTATAACACAAGATTGTTATTTTAAGACTGGTGATAAAGCACGAAAACTAAAAGATGGTAATTATCAAATTGTCGGAAGGATCAAAGAAATCATCAATAGAGCAGGTGAAAAGATAACACCACTTGAATTAGAAGAAATTTTGCTTACTCATGAAAATATCAACTCGGTACAAGTTGTAGGGCTGCCAGATCGTCTGCAAGGAGAATCCATTGCTGTATTTATTTTAAATGGAGATAAGGAGCTTACACTGGAAGAAGTTAGAAAATTCTTGATTTCTAATAATGTGGCGGATTTTAAATTGCCGGATACTGTTAAATATATTGATGCGTGGCCATTAACAGCTTTAGGGAAAATAGATAGAAATAAATTAAAAGAAACTTTTTAAAGGAGGATTTTGGAATGGAACTTAACAATATAAAAGAAAGAGCTAAAGAATTAGTAAAGGATTGGTTGAAAAGTATATTTGTAGAGAAAGTAGTTTCAGAAAATGAAAATTTAATTGAAAAAGGTTTAAGTTCCATTCAAGTCATGCAACTGTCTGGAAAATTAAAGAAAACGGGGATAAAAATTTCGTTTGCAAAACTTATGGAAGAACCGAATTTGTCCAAGTGGTATGAACTTATTGATAAATCCAGAGTGAAAAGTGATAAGAATATAGAGTCATCAATTATCCAAAGTGATGAAAGTAAGTTTGATTTAACAGATGTCCAGTACTCCTATTTAATCGGAAGAGAAGATGATCAGATTTTAGGTGGCGTGGGTTGCCATGCATATCTTGAAATAGATGGAGAAAATATTGATGAGGATAAGTTAAAAGAGGCTTGGAATAAGCTTCAATACAGACATCCCATGCTTAGAACAAAATTTACGAAAGACGGGAAGCAGGAAATATTATACAAACCGTACAGTGAAGAAATAGAAGTTTTTGATTTATCTGATCTTGATGAAGAAACGCTGCATCTAAAATTAGTAGAAATTAGAGAACAAAAATCTCATAGGAAATTAAATGTAAATCAAGGTCAGGTTGCAGGAGTAGCACTAGCAAAATTTTCAGATGAGAAGTCAAGGATATTTTTTGACGTAGATTTGCTTGTATCCGATGTAATGAGCATGAGTATTATGATTAAAGAATTAGCTGAACTTTATTCAGGAGTAGAACTTGATAATTTGAATGAGTATACGTTTAAGGATTATATGCAAAACGGAATTGGCGAATCAATCAATGATGCAGATAAGGAGTTTTGGGAACAAAAAATAAATTCCTTTGAAATAGAAAGACCGAATTTACCATTAAGGAAACAGCCGGAACAAATTAAAGAAACGAAGTTTACAAGAAGAAAGAGAATTATTAAAAAAGTGAATGGGAAACCATAAAAGATATAGCAGCATCGTATCGAAGTACACCATCTATGGTTCTTCTAACTGCCTATGCTCTTGTTCTTGAAAGATGGTGTAATCAGGATAAATTTTTTATCAATATACCGCTATTTAATAGAGATTTAGAAAATGAAAATCTAAAAGAAATGGTTGCTGATTTTACAAATATTTTATTGGTAGAGCATGAGGCTGTAGATGATTCAAATTTTTTAGATAATTTAAAGAGAATAAATAAGACATTCTTGGAAAATGTATCTCACAGTGAGTATAACGGAGTGCAGGTTCAAAGAGATATATCAAAAAAACAAGGTACAAGTGTGTATATAGCACCTGTGGTTTTTGCGTGTAATATAGATTATCCATTGGAAACTGAATTTTCAAGAAAAAATTTAGGGAAAGTATCTTATATGATTTCTCAAACACCAGGAGTTTGGCTTGATTTTCAAACATATATTGTAGATGGAGATTTAATTCTTTGCTGGGATAGCGTGGATGAACTTTTTCCAACAGGAATGTTAGAAGACATGATGGATTCTTTATATGAATTGATCATATCTTTAACACAGAAGGAAGAATGGGAAAAGAAAGTAGATGTTTTACCTGAAAAGCAAAAGTCTATTAGAATGCAGGATGTTGAGGGAATTTTACCACTTCAATATCCTAGCGAAACGTTATATGACGGATTTCTCAGAAATGTAAAACTCAATCCAGATAGAGTTGCGATTATAGATTCTGAAACGAAGGAAGAGATAACATATCATAAACTTTATGAAATCTCTTTAAAAGTTGCGGATTGTTTAGGTAAAAATGGTGTTAAAAAGGGAGATTATGTAGGAATAACACTTCCAAGAGGTAGCAGACAACTTTATGCTATTTTTGGGATTTTATTTACCGGTGCAGCATATGTATCAATTGGTATTGCTCAGCCAAATGATAGAAGAACTAAAATTTATGATCAAATCGGAATAAAGTGCATTATAAGTGATGAAAAGACAGTGATAGATTGTAAATTAAATAAAAATGAAGTTAAAATTATTGATTTGGATGTAGCTATGGCAAATGTGGCTAAATTAAAGCAACCTGTTGAAATTAGCCCTTATGATAGTGCGTATATTATTATGACGTCTGGAACAACAGGTGTTCCTAAGGGTGTTGAGATTATGCATACAAGTGCCGTTAATACTTGCATTGATTTAAATGAAAAATACAATGTAAATGCTGAAGATACAATACTGATGGTGTCGGCAATAGACTTTGATTTGTCGGTTTATGATATTTTTGGAATACTTCATGCTGGAGGAACGGTTATTACAACAAGTGAAGATAATTATAGAAATCCTGATGAATGGTTAAATTTAGTCGATGAATATAAGGTTACAATATGGGATTCTGTGCCGATTTTGTTTGATATGATTGTTACTATGGCTGAAGGTAAAAATAGAAACTTACCTTTTAGAATTGTGATGCTTTCAGGGGATTGGATTGCTATAAATTTACCAGAAAGATTCTATAATATTAGTGAAAATATAAATTCTATTGTTGTCGCTATGGGTGGAGCCACAGAAGCATCTATTTGGTCAAACCATTTGAATGTACCAAGAAAAATACCGAAAGATTGGATTTCCATTCCATATGGTAGACCTTTGAAAAATCAAGTGTATAGAGTTGTGGATGAATTTGGTAGGATCTGCCCTAATTATGTTAAAGGTGAACTTCTTATCGGTGGAGTTGGTGTTGCTAAATGTTATCATGGTGACGAAGAATTAACGAATAAAAAGTACTTCGAACAAGATGGGATGAGGTGGTATAGAACTGGAGATAATGGTAGAACATGGAATGATGGGATTATTGAGTTTCTTGGAAGAAAAGATACTCAGGTAAAAGTTAAAGGACATAGAATAGAACTTGGAGAAATAGAGAATGCTTTAATTGTATTTGAAAATATAAAAAAAGCGATCGCTTTAATTGTTAAAGATGGAAATGTTAATAAACTTGTAGGATTTGCGGAAATATTTGATTGCAAAGAAAGTAATCAAATGTTATTGAATTCAGATTTTGAAAAGGAGACTGAAGAATATAAAAAACAGAAGGATGAATATATTAATTTCATAGATGAATTGAACTTTAAGGTAAACAGAATAATTTTTAATGTTATTCGTAAATGTGGTGTATTTTCTGATGAGAGTTATATAACCTTAGAAGATATTATCAAGAAAATCAATCCGATAGATTCACTGAAAAATCTAATAAAATCTTGGATATATAATTTGTGTGAAGAAGGTCTAATAAAAAGGAACGATAGCAATAATTATTGCATAAGCAAATTTATGTGTGATGATGAAAAATATGATGTGATAAAAACAAAAGAAAAGGATATAGAATTAAATAGATATTTACAAGTATTAGAGACTTATCTGTTGGAAATGATACAAGGGAAAGTAAATCCAATAAATTTCTTCTATACTACTAATCCGGAACTATCACCGATTAGCTTAAGTAAATTATTACCTTGGCATGAAGATGTAATGGAATGTATATTCAACTACATAGAAATTGATGTTGATGGTAATGATAAAGAAAATATAATTTTAGATTATGATTCAAAGAATGATTTTTTGAGTCAAAGAATAGATGAAATTTCTGATAGATGTGTTCATTTACATTTTGATAAAACACTTAATGTCATAAATAAAGTATCAGGTGATTTTAAAAATGAAAATGATTTTGAATCTCTAGAAAATAAGTTGGATTATATAGTGGCATTTAATTCAATTCATAGGACAGTTAATATTAAGGAAACAATGAAAAAGTTGAGAAACTTGTTGACTAATAATGGCAAACTCATAGTTGTAGAGCCTAAAGAACGAATACGCATTCAAGATATAACTACAAGTATTCTTAATAATTTTGCCGGATATAATGATAATATTTTTAATGTTGATGAATGGAATAGTATTTTTTACGATGCAAATCTTAATTGTTGTAAGCAAATATCAGTTGGAGGAAGTATTGTATATATATTAGAAAAAAGAATACAGTTTGTTGATATTGAGACTATTAAGGCGAAGATGAGAAATATGGTTCCGATATATATGGTGCCGGATGATATAGTATTACTCAAAAATATGCCACAAAATAAAAATGGGAAAGTTGATAGGAAAAAACTAGAGGAAATATATAAGGACAAAAATTGCAAGGTAATATTTTCGATATGATTTTAGATGATAGAGAAATAGAAACTTTAAAGGATATATGGAAAGAAATATTTGGATATGATACAAAGTATAGAACTAGCTTTTTTCAAATGGTGGAGATTCTCTAATTGCAACAAAACTATCAGCTAAAATAGAGGAAAAATTCAAAATAAGTTTTAGTATAAAAGATGTAATGGAAAATATTACTATTGAAGCACAAGCCCAAGTGATTAAAGATAGAATTGCTGAGCAGCGTTTTGCGGATAAAATTAGCGTGATAGAGGAAACTATTACAGAGGAAGAGTTTGATTTGACGGATGTTCAACATGCTTATTATGTTGGAAGAAACAAGGATATGATTTTAGGAGGAGTTTCTACTCATTGTTATTTTGAAATAGAATCAAGTGATATAGATGTAAATAAGTTGGAGAAAGCGTGGAATTATTTAATAAAAATTCATCCGATGTTACGAGCAATTATAACTGAAAATGGTAAGCAGAAGATACTGCAAGAGGTAGAATATTATAAAATAATGACTAGTGCAGATTCAGAACTCATTATCCGTGACATTATGTCACAACAGGTGCTTAATCTGGATAAATGGCCTATATTTGACATAAGAATTAGCAAGCGTGAGGATAAAGCGGATATAATTCATATTAGTTTTGATAATATAATATTGGATGGATGGAGTATGTTTTTCATTCTGGAACAATGGTCTAATATATACAAATATGGGAAATATGAAGAAGCTATTAATGAAATTTCTTTCAGAGAATATGTGAATTATATTAATAAATTGAAAAGCACTCCAAAATATTTTACTGATAAGGAATATTGGATAAATCGTATAGAAGGATTTTTAAAGGCTCCAATAATAAGTGATTATTATCCAAAAACTACATCTAAACAAATTAAATTTTCTAGAAGGGAAGCATATATTGAACCATTGCGATGGAAATCCTTAAAAAATATTGCTAGTAAAAATAATTTAACAACAACATCTTTATTAATAGGTGCTTACGCTGAGGCAATAAGAGAAGTTAGTTTGAATGAGAATTTTACTATAAATGTTACAAGATTCAATAGACCACAAATAAATGGAAAAACAAATAGTACATTAGGTGACTTTACTAATTTACTTTTACTTGAAATAAATAATTCTAAGCATGAAAAAATATTAGACAGGTTTAGAGAAATTCAAGGTCAATTAATAGAAGATTTAAGTCATGAGTTATTTTCTGGAATAGAAATGCAAAAGGAGTTAAGAAAAATAGAAAAAGACAATCTAGTATTAATGCCTATAGTATTTACAAGTGGTATAGGAATAAATTCATGGGATGATGATGAAAGATTAGGAAAAATAGTATATGGATTAAGTCAAACTCCTCAAGTATTTTTAGATAATCAGGTGTTTGTATATAATGATGGTTTGAAAATTTATTGGGATAGTATTGATGAGATTTTGGGTGAAGATAAAGTAGATTTGATGTTCAAAAAATTTGTGATATTTTTAACTGAAATAGCTGATGGCTCTTTTAATAAAGAAAGTACCATTGCTAAGAAACGAGAATATACGGATTATATTTTCTCAAATGAAGATATTGAGAAACAAGAAAAAGAGGCGATTAAAAATGATGTTGTTGAAATAAACTATATAGAGCAAGATATGAAAAATATTTGGGAAAGCATACTTGATATTTCGATTGAGAATTATGATTGTAAATTTTTTGAAGCGGGTGGAGATTCTTTGAGAGCGATTCAACTTAGTAATAAGATTCAAGAAATGTTTTCAGTAAATGTAGATTTATTGGAAATATTCAAGAACCCTTCTATTAGAGAAATAAGTCTATTAGTTAGTAAAGAAAAAGAAATATTATAGAAGGGAGTTTATGATGAAAAAGTTATTATATGTGGAACAAGATTTGGACAATTTTATATTGAAGCATTAAAAAATATACAAGATATTGAAATTGTTGGTATTTTAGCAAATGGTAGTGAACGTTCTATTAAATGTGCGGAATATTATAGATTAAAGTTATTTGTAGAGATAGACTCTTTACCTAAAGATATTGATTTTGCTTGTGTAGCGGTTGGTTCTTCTGTATTTGGAGGTAATGGAATATATATAGCTAAAGAATTATTAAAGAGAGGAGTAAATGTAATATTTGAACAACCAATTCATTCAAGAGAGATAGCAGAATTATATAATATGAGTATTTTGACTAATGAAAAATTCAGCATTGGGAATTTATATAATAATTTGCCAGCAGTTAAATCTTTTCTATTAAATGTCAGCATCGCAAATAAAATTGATCAACCATCTTATATTATGATTGATTTAAATACTCAACTCTCTTATCCTGTATCTGGGATTATAAAAAAATATTGAAAGATACTACAGAAATAAAAGAAAATTATAAATACATAGGGGAAGAGTCTTGTTGTGACATTTTATCTATAAATATTGGTAAAACAGAGGTTATTATAAAGGCATTTAATGAAATGGGTAGGAAAAATTTAGATACGGATATGCGTATGCTTTTTTCTATGACTGTGGGATATGCGTCTGGTAGGCTAACTTTATCAAGTCCTCTTGGACCAGTTTTATGGGAACAATCACCTAATGTACCTAAAATAGATCTTATACCAAGATTTTTAGACGGCAATGATAATGAAGGATGTAGTAAACCTTGGTTATCAATTCTTTATGAGGGAGATACATATTATAAATCATATGTATATAGAAATATTTGGGTTGAAGCAATAATGGACGATTTGAAAGAGTTCGTTTTTGAGGACAAAAGTAAAAAACAAAGTAATAGTATGAAAATTCAACACCAATTGGAAACTTCTATATTATGGCAAAAAATTATGAATAGTTTAGGGTATCCTAAACAAAAATCATTATGTAGGAATAAATATATTGATCCTGATAAATTTAAGAGAAATGAAGTGTCATGTTACAGCATAAGAGAATCTGTAGATGAGTTGAATACAGTTTGTAGAGATACAATGTTTTATCATTTGAGTAAACATATACCTAGACAAGGGATATCAATGTTATCATTAGTGGAAGCTTTGATGTTTAAAGATAAATACAAAAAAATTATAGTGCGTTGGATAAATTATTTGGTAGATTTTAAATACTTAGAAAAAATAGAGGATATATTTTTTCTAAAAAGGAAAAGATAGATGAAATAGACTTGCTTAAAAAATGGGATGTGTTAGAAAGTAAATGGAATAAAGATGCTATGCCTATAAATGTATTTCAATATTTTAGAAATAATGCGAGAGAGTTAAGTGCTCTATTAAAGGAAGATATCAATGCAAATGAAATTTTATTTGTAGAAGGTAGTGATGTGGTTGCCAAAGATTTGTATTCAAAAACAGCAATAGCAAGATATTTGAATGAATTAATAGTTAAAAAAATTAAAGAATTTAATGGAAATGAAGATTTAACAATATTGGAGCTGGGTGGAGGAACAGCAGCTACAACAGAAAAAATAATAGACAATATAAAATATGGAAAGTATATATTTACTGATATATCTCCATATTTTATAGAAAATGCTAAGAGCAATTTTGATGAATATAAAAATATAGAGTATAAAATTATAGATATTGATGATTATGCATCTTATAAACAAATTGAAAGCAAAGTAGATTTTATTATAGCTGTAGGAGTGCTAAACAATGCTAAAAATATTGAAAAAACATTGAGCTATATAAGGGGATTTTTGAAAGATGACGGCTTCTTGATTATTGTAGAAGCAGTCGATGAATCTCCAGAAATTTTAATATCTCAAGTATTTATGATGTCAGAACCAGATGATGTTCGTATGAAAAAAAATATCACTTTTTTGAAAATGGAGCAATGGATGGAAATATTTAAAAATCAAAGGTTTGAATTAATTCTATTTGAGCCAGGATATGAAAATTATTTAGAGAATTTCAATCAAAAATTATTTGTGTTGAAAAAAATAGAGGTGAAAATCATGAAAATAGAGAATAAATTAATAGAGTTGTACAGAAAAGGTCTTGAAGTATTTATTGAGGGAGATAAATTAAAATACAAATCTACTTGTGGTATGCCCTCGGAAGAAGATATAGAATTTTTAAAAATAAATAAAACTTCTATTATTGATATATTGAATAAAAATGATGGTGCTTCTAGATATTCACTAGATATTGATGAATTACCTTTAACAGAAATTCAAAGTGCATATTTATTAGGTAGAAGAAATCATTTTGAACTTGGTGGTGTTGCCAGTCATGTTTATATGGAAGTAATATTACCTCTATTGGATATAGATCGAGCTGAAAAGGTTTGGAATGATATAATACTAAAGCACGATGCATTACATTCAATATTTACATCAAACAATACTCAGAAAGTACTGAAGGAATTTGCTTACTATAAAATCGAATGCAATGAGGGTGCAGATATAAAAGAAAAAATTGCATTAACAAGGGATAAACTTAAGGGGAAAAGTTATAATGCAGATATATGGCCACTATTCGATATAAGTGTAAGTCAGTTAGATGACAATAGTTTATTGCATTTATCATTTGATTTTTTGATTTTAGATTGGGCAAGCATTTGGATTTTATTAAAGGAATTTGAAGAGTGTTATTTTGACGGAAAGACGATTATGGATAATTCTTATGATCTTAAAGAAATAAGAACGAGTCAACTTAAACTGAAACATAGTTCTAAGTATTTATCGGATAAAGATTTCTGGGAAAGAAGAATTCCTTTTTTGCCTGACGCTCCACTATTACCAATTAAAAATAAAATAGTCAAAAATGGTTTTGAAAGAATACAACTTAGAATAGATGAAAATACTTGGTCGAAGATAAAATCTAATATAAGTGAGATTGGTGTCACGCAAACATCTTTCTTGGTGACAATATTAGCTCTTGTTCTTAATAGATGGAGTTCTAATTCTGAATTTACCATTAATTTAACAACTATGAATAGACCAAAGGAGTATATAAAGAGCGATGTTGTTAATGATTTTACATCTACAGAACTTTTAGAGTTTAGAATGGAATCTCTGCAACCATTCTATGTTTTATTAAAACACATACAACAGCAAATGATTGAAGATTTGCAACATGAAACATTTACAGGAGTGGAAGTTACTCGTGAAGTTAGGAAAAATGTAGAAAGGAGAGATGCTATATTTCCATTTGTTTTCACAAGTGCATTAGGAATAAAAGCTTCAGAATATAAATATATTAGTTTACAAAAAGAAGGTTTGAGTGAAACTCCTCAAGTATTAATGGATTGTCAAGTAATGGAGGTAAATCATGAACTAATAATTAATTTTGACTTAAGAGCAGATGCTTTTTCAAAAGAATTATCAAATTCAATTGCAGAAGACTATTCTAATCTATTAAATTGCTTTTTTGATTTAGAATATTTCAAAAAAACACTGACAGAAATGTACGATGAAAATGAGATGAATGACGTTTTAGCTGATAAGAGTGATTTTGATAGAGTGAAATACAGAGTTATAGAACACTCGAAAAAATTCTATAATAAAAATGTATTTGATGCTGGAGAAGTGAGAAAAATTTTAGAAGAAAGAAATTTATTTTCAAATCAGACAATGTTAAAAACCTTGATTGAAATTAAAGGTGATATAATTTATAAAGATTTTAATAATATTCCAGGAAATGTAGTACTTGGTGAGTATCATTGGATATTAAATAAATGGGAAAAACATTTAGACAAAGCTGGATTTATTAAAGATAATGGGGATTTTTATGTAGTTTCTGAAAAGGGGACGAGTTACTTAAGCTTAACTTTGATATAGAATTACTAAAAAATAGTTGGGATTATAGTATAGGTAATTCAGAGGTTATAGACTATATAATAAAAACATCTGAAAATGTTATAAATATTTTCAGTGGAAAGATCAAACCAATATCAATACTTTTTCCTGAAGGGAGTTCTAAGATAGTAGAATCAATATATGGTAATAATATTTTTTGCAACTATTACAATAATATCATAAGAAAAGCTATTGAAGAAATAATAGATTTAGATTCTCATAAAAATATAAATATTCTTGAGCTAGGAGCGGGTACAGGAAACACAACAAAAGAGATTTTAAAAATGCTTGAAATGAAAAATTTAGATTATAGATATATTTTCACAGATAGAGCAAAATCATTTTTAGCAAATGCTCGAAATAAGTTTGGTAACTATAAAAACGTTGAGTATAAACAAGTTGATATTGATAATAACTTGATGGAACAAAGTTTTTTTAATGATGAAATAAATATTGTTTTAGCAGTTGGAGTATTAGAGAATGCAAAAAAAATAAAATATACGATTTCTAGTATAGAGGAAGTATTGAAGAAGGATTCATGGGTAATCATATTAGAGCCAGTTGTGGATGAGCCATGGATATTGATGACACAACTATTTTTCATGCCAGAAGTGTATAGGAATGAAATATATTATGATTCATATAAATGGAAAAAGCTTTTAATCGGAGAAAATGAAAATATATTAACTAGAATATTTAGTCTAGTAAGTGAAGATGACCCTTACAACATTAACAATATAAAAATATTTATATGTAAAAAGAAATAAGGGATGATGAAGATAAGGATAAACTAGTTAACAAAGAAAATGTCAATGAAGAGGATTTAGATATAAAAGATAATATTTATAAATCTAATGATAAAAATATACATAATAAAAATATTGAAAAAATATGTGATGTAGCAGGAAAAATACTTGGTAAAAATGCTATATCTCCTGATACGGATTTATATAATTGTGGTGCAGATTCCCTGCTTTTAGCACAATTATCTAGAGAAATTGTTGATATACTTAATAAAAGTGAGACAGTTAAAGAATTGAAATTTGATGAAGTATACAGAGAAATGTTAAAAAACCCTACCATAGAATCTATAGTTAGTATTGTAGAATATGAAGATGTATACAATAAAAATGATGAAAGCAAATCAGAAAATATTAATAATGATTATAAAATAAATCTATTTAATGAAGGTCATGATTTACTAAAAGTAGTATTATTTGACAGTTTTGGAACATCTAATAATATAAAAAATATACTTGATGGGTTAGTAGAAAAAAATGATTCCACCATCGCTACTTTTTCCATAATTAATGAAGCCTCATATTGCGGTATAGAAGATGAAAATTTATTAGCTTATATTTCCGCTTTATATGCTGGATTTATAGAAAAATCTAATTACAGCAAAATACAACTAATAGGATTTCAAGCCGGAGGAATTCTTGCTGTAGAAATAGCAACTAAATTATTAAAGAAAGGAAAAAATATTGATAAGGCAATTTTAATTGATAGCTGTCCTATAGAAGCTGGATATTTGAAAGATGAGATAATAGAAGAAGAATTTCTGAAGTTATTAGGAATAGAAGAAAAGATTTTATTAGAATATTTAGACAATAGTATAACCGCTTATATAAGTTTGCAAAAAAACAGAGATGAAAGATTAAAATTATACTCTGAAATTGTGCAAAAAGAAATAAGCAAAGAAATAAGTTATGAAGATATTTTAAAATTATTTAATATCCACAATAAAACATTAAATGGATTTAAAACCAGTATATCTCCATATATTGGAAATGTAGAGGTTATTTTAAATGATAAATATATGTGTGATTACGGAATTTCTGATGAAAATGTATTAAAACAATGGAAAGATATATGCTTTGGCATTTTTACAAGTCATAAAGTAAAAAAAGAATTAATTAAAGAATTTTTATTAAAAACTACGATGACAGAGGAGAATAATAATGAGCAATAAGTTAAAAGGAAAAGATTTAATAACAATAGGCATTTATACAGCAATTTATTTTGTAATAAATTTTGCATTTATGCTAGCTGGAATGATACCAGTTATGTGGATTATGATGCCTTCACTGATAGCTTTATTTACAGGGGTGCCATACATGATGATTTGCAACAAAGTTCAAAAAGCTGGTGCTATTTTAATCATGGGAACAGTTACAGTTTTGATATATTATGCAACAGGACAATTTACAACAGTTATTCTTGCAACTTTTGCAGTAGGTTGTATATTAGCTGAAATTATTAGAGCAATTACTAGATATACAAGTTTTATAGGGAATACTTTATCATTTGCACTATTTTCAATTGGAATGATAGGATCGCCTCTTCCTATTTGGTTGTTTAAAGAATCATTTTTTGCTCATATATCAGAGGTTGGTATGTCGCAGGATTACATAAATGCCTTGGAAAAGTTTACTTCGCCAGCGATTTTGATAGGAGTTATTATTTTGACTTTTATTTGTTCGTTAGTTGGGGCTTTGATTGCGAAAAGAATGATGAATAAACATTTTAAAAAAGCGGGAATTATATAAAATGCGTGAATATAGATTAAAAATAGATCCGAGAGCAGGGATTTCCCTGCTTTTTATCTTAAACTTTACGATATTTAATGTATCCACAGTTTATGCATTATTTGTGCTATTAATTTGGAACTGTGTTTATGCAATGTGTAATGGATATTGTAGGATAGCAATCAAATTCATTTTTACTTATTGGTTGCTTTATTTGATAGAATTTTTGGTTTTACCGAAACTACCAAGTTTAATTGCTATTTCCTTTGCTATTCTATTAACTTATATTTTAAAGATGTTACCAGTAGCATTGTTTGGATATGTTTTTGTTAAAACTACAAGTTTGTATGAGTTAATTACGGCACTTAGAAAAATTCATTTTCCAGAAAGTATAATAACGGGATTATCAATAACTCTTAGATATTTTCCGGCATTAAGAGAAGATTTTCATAAAACATATGATGCTATGAAACTAAAAAATATGTCTGTTTTAGAAAAAATAAGTGGACTGATAATTACTACAATGACAAGAGCCACATTAAATATAGAAGAATTATCTCAGGCAGCAAGTGTAAGAGGCATAGATAATCCTGTAAAAAAATTTTCTGCGGCTGAAATAAATTTTAAGACAAGTGATGCGGTAGTGTTTATAGTGTCTTCTGTTGTCTATATTTTTATATGTGTTAGGTATTGACTGGAGGATAGATATGGTTGAATTAAAAAATATTTCATATTCATATTCAAAAGAAAATCAAATATTACAAGATATAAATATCAAAATACAGGATGGAGAATGTATTTTGTTATGTGGAAGAAGTGGGTGTGGAAAGACAACAATAGGTAGGATTATAAATAATTTAATTCCTCGTTTTTTTGAAAGAGGAGTTATGTCAGGTGATGTTTATATAAATAATGAAAATACTAAAGATTTTGAAATGCACGAGCTAGCTAATTTAATTGGAACCGTTTTTCAAAATCCTAAGGCACAGTTTTTTCATACAAATTCGGATGCAGAAATTGTATTTGGTTTAGAAAATAACGGGATGAAACCGGAAAAAATAAGAAGAAGATATAAGGAAGTTGTAGATGAATTAAATATCCATGACTTGACAAATAGGGATATGTTTTCGATTTCGGGTGGACAAAAACAAATAATTGCATTTGCTTCTATTTATGCAATGAATCCTAAGGTGTATGTTTTAGATGAACCAACAGCAAATATTGATAAAAAACAATTATAAAAATAGGAAAAATCATAGAAAAGCTAAAGAAAAGAGGACATACAGTAATTATATGTGAACATAGACTTTATTTTTTAAAGGATTTGGTTGATAGAGTATTTTATGTTGATCAAGGAGAAATTAAAAGAACTTTTTCAGGGGATGAGTTTTTTAGATTAGAAAATAAAGAAAGAATATCTATGGGTCTTAGAACTTTAGAGGTACCGAAGTTAAAAAATATGCTTACTTATGATGAAATATGTGATAATACGTTAAAAATTAAGAATTTGTCTTGTTGTTATGGAGAAAAAATAGTTTTTAAAAATTTAAATCTAAGCATAAGATCTGGAGAAATATTAGGAATTATAGGAAATAACGGTGTTGGAAAGACTACACTTCTTCGATGTATTGCAGGATTACATAAAGAAACAAAAGGAGAAATTACATTAAATGGTGATGTTATAAGTGGCAAAAAAGACAAAGGCTATCTGCAATGGTTATGCAAGATGTGAATTATCAGTTATTTGCAGATAGCTTAGTAGAAGAATGTTGCTTAGGAAATAACTGTGATAATATACAAATTGATAAGGTTTTGGGTGAACTAAAATTAATTGAGTCAAAAAAATCACATCCTATGATACTTTCCGGTGGACAAAAACAAAGGTTAGTAGTTGCAAATGCGATTTTATCTGATAAGAAAATATTAATTTTTGATGAACCGACATCAGGATTGGATTATGAAGGTATGCTTGCAGTGTCTAATGAACTAAAGAAGTTGAGTGAAAAAAATTACTATATTTTTGTGGTTTCACACGATATAGAATTTATAAATGAAATATGTGATAGAGTTTATGAATTTTAGATAAAGGAGGTGGAGAAGTTACATGAGCAACAAAAACTGGATAAATACTATATTAGATTTTGCTTCAGATTGTAAAGGAAAGTTGATTTTATCAGTAGTTATGGCTAGTATAGGAGTGTTCTTTAGCATTATACCTTATTGGTCAGTATATAAACTTATGGCAGTCTTTATAGAACAAAAAGCAACTGGAGAAGATGTATTGTATTATGGAGCGATTGGTATTATTGCATATTTTATCAGATATATTTGCCATGGAGTATCAACAATATTATCTCATATATCCGCTTACACAATCTTAAGAAATATAAGAGAAAATTTAGGTGAAAAATTGCTCAGTATTTCTATGGGAAATGCGTCAAAAAAGACAATAGGAGAATATAAGTCAATTATTGTAGACAAAGTTGAAACAATTGAGATGCCTCTAGCACATATCATACCAGAGTGTGTTGCTGCATTGCTTTTATCACTAGGTATTGCAATATTTATGGTCTTCATAAGTTGGGAGATGGCTCTTGCGATGTTTATTACAGTGCCTTTTGCTTTGATGGCATATAAAAAACTAATGGGTAATTTTAATCAGCTTTATGAAGCTCAAATGAAATCTAACAAGTATATGAATTCTACAATAGTAGAATATATTAGTGGTATAGAAGTTATAAAAACTTTTAATCAGGATAGTAATTCATATAAAAAATATAAAGATGCAGTAAATTTATACAAAGATCATACATTGAATTGGTTTAAATCAACTTGGAGTATTATGAATTTTGCAAGTTCTATTTTGCCATCAACATTTTTGGGAACATTACCTGTGGGTATGATTCTATATTTAAACGGAACACTGACACCTGCTGAATTTTGCATATGTCTAATGCTTTCTCTTGGAATAGTAATTCCTCTCACTCAATTTACAAATTATGTCAATCTGTTAAAAAGTATAGAGTACGCTGTAAAAGATATAAATGAGATTCTATGTATTCCTAATCTTATTTCTATCGATAATAATGAACATATTTGTACAACAAATATAAAGTTTAATAATGTTTTTTTCTCTTATGATAATGAAAATAGTGTCCTAGAGAATATAAATATAGAAATACCTCAAAATTCTTTTACTGCAATAGTTGGACCATCAGGTTCAGGAAAATCCACAATAATAAAACTTATTTCAAGATATTGGGATGTTTGTGGTGGGGAAATTACAATAGGTGGAAAAAATGTTAAAGATATATCATTAAATCAACTTAATGATTTAATTGGTTATGTATCGCAGAATAACTTTCTATTTAATGAAAGTATTATGGAAAATATACGGATGGGAAATCCTGATGCAAGTGACGAAGAAGTTATAGAGGTATCAAAGATTTGCGCTTGCCATGATTTTATTATGGAACTTGAAGAAGGATATAATTCCAATGTGGGAAGTCTTGGAAGTAAGCTTTCAGGTGGACAAAGGCAAAGGATTTCTATAGCGAGAATGATGTTGAAAAATGCTCCTATTATATTGCTTGATGAAGCTACAGCATTTATAGATCCAGATAATGAAGAAAAAATACAAGGTGCTATTAATGTTTTGACAAAAATAAGACTTTAATAGTTGTAGCACATAGATTATCAACTATAAAAAACGCAGATAAAATTGTGGTTTTAAAAAATAAAACTATATTTGATACAGGTACACACGATGAACTTCTTGAAAAATGTGATTTATATAAAAATATGTGGTTATCGCATATAGGAGCCAAATCGAAATCAATCGTATCTAATATAGGAGGTTAGTGCAATGTTTAAAACGACTGTCAGAATATTAAATTGGTCTAGAAAATATAGTACGAGAATAAAAAAAGGGTTTATATTATCTTTCTTAAATTCTGTTTTTATTGCAATGCCAATAATGCTATCAATATATGTTTTTAATCTCGTTCTTGGAAACTATTATGGGAGTACAACATATGGAAATAAAGAAATAGCCATAGTGACTACTATAATGATTGGATTGGTTTTAGGGAGATATATAACTGCTTATTTTAAGTCTGTAAATCAGGATAGTATTGGTTATGAGATGTCAGCTGATGAACGAGTACAAATTGGTGATATATTAAAAAGAGTACCATTGGGATTTTTTCAAGAAAATAATCCGGGAGAATTGACTACTGCCGTAACCACAGATTTGTCTTTTTTGAAAATTATTCGATGAAAATGATAGACATAGTTATTAACGGTTATATAATGGCACTTGTTATGATAATCAGTATTTCTTTTTTATCTTGGGAATTGGGTGTTGTAGCAGTTTCTGGAGTAGTACTTTCGTATTTTTGTTTATTGTTACTTCGTAAACATTCTGAGAAAAATTCTGTTTTTTATCTTAATGCACAAAGTAAATTAGTTGAATCTACAATGGAACTTATAATAGGACTTCCTATTGTTAAAGCTTTTAACAAGGGTGATATAAGTCTTAAAAATTTTAATGCTGCTATTTTAAGTAGTAAAAAAGTGAATTTGAGAATAGAAAAAGAGTATACACCTTTTAATTGCTTACATTTATTTTCATTAAAATTAGCATCAATGTGTATTGTAATAATAGCTGGAATGATGGCTATAAATAATAAAATAGATATCTCTATTATGATTGCAATATTTATATTTTCTTTCATTATGTTTTCATCAGTGGAAAATATAAATTCTGCAACTCATGTTTTGGAAATTTTAGATAAAACATTAGATAATTTAGATAAGATAAAAAATGCTGATTTTTTGGATGACAATGGAAAAGACATGGAATTGAGTAGTCATAATATTGTTTTTGACAAAGTAAGATTTGCATATGATAAAATCCCAATTATAAAGGATGTTTCATTTGAGATAAAGGAAAATACGGTAACAGCTATTATAGGACCATCAGGGTCAGGTAAAACAACAATTTGTAATCTCATTTCTCGTTTTTATGATGTAAGTGGTGGGAGTATAAAAATTGGAAATGTAAATATAAAAAATTTGACTTTATCAAGTTTACTTTCAAATATAAGTACAGTATTTCAAAAGGTGTATTTGTTTAATGATACAATCGAAAACAATATAAAATTTGGTAATCCGAATGTAAGTAAGGAAGAAATAATAAATGCAGCGAAGAAGTCACATTGTCATGAATTTATAATGAATTTGCCAAATGGATATGAAACTATTGTTGGTGAAGGTGGTGATTTTTTATCTGGTGGAGAAAAACAAAGAATATCTATAGCAAGGGCAATGCTAAAAGATGCTCCAATTATTATTTTGGATGAAGCAACATCAAGCATAGATCCTGAAAACGAATATTTAATTCAAAGAGCAATATCGAATTTGAGTAAAGGTAAGACTGTAATTATTATTGCTCATAGAATTGTAACAATTGAAGAAGCAGATCAGATAATTGTTTTGAAAGAAGGAGAGATTGCTCAAATAGGAAAGCATACAGAACTGATGAGCCAAGATGGTCTGTATAGAGATTATATGAGAATCAGGGGTAAAACAGAGGACTGGAAAATATAATATAGATAGGAGGAGGTTTATGTATAATATAGGAGTTTTAGGTTGCAATGGTAATATAGGTTCGCTTTTTATGGAAAAAGTGTCTAAATGGGAAGATAATTATATTTATGCTGTATCGAGAAGTCATATGAATTTTATTAAGAAAGATAACATAGAATACATATTTTTTGATGCAGAGAACATAGAAAAATTAGACAAATTCTGTTCTAAATGCGATGTGATTGTAAATTGTACTGGAATAGATAAAACTAATATTATGAATATATGTTTAAAAAATGATGTTAATTACGTAGATCCATCTTTTGTTGACACAGATATTATGTCTAAAAAACTTATGGAAACAAATGATAACTGTATAATTTGTTCGGCAGGTTGCAATCCGGGCTTAACAGAAGTTTTAGCTAAATATATTAGCATCAAATTTAATCCTAAAATATGTGAAATCATATTTTCTGGAAATGGAAGTATGTCGAAATCTGCTATAAACGAATTATTGGATTTATCTGGAGAATACAGAAGTAATTTTCGTTCTTTTATCAAATTTAAGAGTATAGAAAAATTGGAATACTGGGATTTGAAAAGAAAATTAAATGATTCATATGGAGACGTTATTTGTATGCCAGTTATTAATAAAAGTTTCTTGAGGTGTATTAATAGTACGGGTATAGATATGGCATATTTTTATAATACTTTTAAAAGTGAAAAAATTATATCTAAATTGATCGAAGCAAAATGTATGCTTATGAAAGATGTAAAAACTTATGAAACAGTAGTTGCTAATTTAGGAGAATTATTTGAAGAAGAAAAAACATATTATAGTTCTGTGTTTACTTTATTTCAATGTAATCTGTCAAATATGAAAAATAGAATTACTGAAGAGAGTGTAACTTTTGAATCAAGAATGGATTGGAATAATATGACGGCAATTATTTTACTTGAAACTATAAACTTACTAAAACATAAAAAAAATACAAGATATGGAATTGGTGAAATATGGGAAATGTTTGATTGTTGTGAAATAATGGAGGATTTTTTAAGAGAAGGTAGTATAGAATTGAAAAGCACATCACCACTTAATCTATAAAATATATTAAATACATGGAGAATGGATATGAGTTATTTGAATTTAATTTTCATTGTTTTTATTGTGTATGTAATTTTATTTTTAATATTTATTACTATTATACATTTTAAGATATTTAACAAAAGAATAGACTATGTAAATACAGGTGAATTATTTTCTGAAATAGATCAAAAAATAGTTAGATTTAAGGGATTTGAAGATATTAATGATCGTGATTTGAGAGTAGGGACATTTTATTATCCCAAGAATGAAGAAAAGAAACATTTGATATTACTAGTTTGTGGATATGAAGAATCCTATTTAGACTTTAAATCCGAGATATTTTTTTGGCTGAAAAATGGATATACTGTGTTTTGCTATGATGTTAGAGGAACTGGAAGAAGTCAGGGAAGAAAAGTTGGAGGTTTTACTCAGTTTTTGAAGGATTGCTTATTGTCCATTGAATACATTGAAAAAAATGAAACTTTTAAAAAGGTATCTTTAGTGGGGCATAGTATGGGAGGTTTTGCAGTAGCGACTTCGTTACAATTCAAAACCAATATAATAGATAACAGTGTAATCATTTCAGGATTTGATTATCCATCTGAATTTGTAAGAAAAAGTGTAACAAATATTTCGTTTATTTTACATGGCCAATAGAAATATCCATAAAACTTATAGAATTTTTGAAATTTGGGAACCTGTCTTTTTTGGGATCAGTTAGTAGCATTAATATATTTAATAAACCTGTACTAATAATTCAATCTAGTGATGATAAAATTGTAAAAATTAACAACTCTATTTATAACAAAAAAAAATGATTACAAATAAAAATGTTGAATATATTTTATTAGACAATAGTGACCATAACCCAACAAAAAATGAATATGGTGGATTAAATATGGATTTAATGAATCAAATTAATGAATTTATTGATAATAATTGATGTTAAAAATTCATAAGAAATTTTAGTGTATTACATTAGTGGGTTTTATTGGCTGAGAATATTATCATTTAGTTAATTTTTAGGAAGGTTACGTTATATGTGATAGGAGAATTTTATTGGTATGATAATAACTATGGAGAATTATTGTCAAAAAAATAAAAACAGCATAATATATATTAATCAAAAAAGCTATAGTTTCAATGATAGTATGAAAAATAATATAATTTTAGGGAAAGAATATGATGATGAACTTATCAAAACATCAATTAGTTTAAGCGGAATTGATGTTTTAATAAACGAATTAGCAGAAAGAGAAGATACAATGCTAAGCAATAATAACATAAGTTTAGCATCGAGACAGATATAGAGAACTTCATTGATTAAGGCATTTTACAATAATAAAAATACTTTTGATAGATGAAGGGATATCAAATTTAGATAAGTGTTGTTCTGATGGGATAGAGTCTAATCTTTTTTGAATCCAAATCTAACAGTGATAGTAATTACACATCATTTGAGAAAACAAACTAGAAATTTGGCTGATAAAATATCGACAAATAATAATCTAACATAAATTATTAGGTATTCTTTTAGAAAAAGTATATTAAACCATAATATGCAATGATTATTTATGAGAAAATGGATTGTGGATTAATATTGATTATAAAAACCTACAGATCTGAATTAGTTAAAGTCGGTTTATTCTAAGAGATAGCGAAAGTTATCTCTTTTTTATTATAAAGAGATGTATTCAATTAATTTGAGTGAAAAATAAAGTAATAGATTATACTAGTATAAATTTTTTTAAGATACATACTTTATTTGAAAAACTTGCAATTATATTGTAGAAGACGTATATAGTTAAAATAATTATAATTCTTAGCTTGAAAATGATATTAAATAGTAAATGTAAAAATTTTAAACATTTTTAATAAGGTTTATGATAAAGATACGTAAAGATAGTTTTTTGGGAGAAATATATAAAGATGATTCTATTATTAATGAAAAAATATTACAAAAATTTTTATATAACAACATAATAGATAATACTGGTATTTATTCTCCTTTTTCTAGTATTAGAATATAGAACAAATAAGACTTTATATTTTCATTTTTATTTTAGAGGATCTTGCACGTCAAAATGCAGAGGTCCTCCTTTTTTATTCAAAAAATAAGTTTGAAATTTTTGATAAAAAGGAGGGCTTTACAAATGGCAGTTAAAAGAAAATATATCTATGTAAAAGGTCAAAAGATTTATGTACCTGACGAAGTGTATAGAGCATATAAAAAAGGGCTTAATCATGAAACTCATTTAAAGAGATTGGATAGAAAGCATGGCGTATTTCGTTTTGGAGACTTTAACACAAGTATTGTAGATATTGCAGATAATACTGTTGATGTTGAAAAAATCATTGAAACAAAAATGCTGATAGAAGATCTGTATTATGCATTAGACAGTTTAAATGATGAAGAGAGAAAACTAATTGAAGCACTATATTTTGATGATAAAACTCTCACAGAAGTTGCAAAACAAAGAGACACAAATCCAATGAAAATCAGTAGATTAAGAAATAAGATTTTAGAAAAGCTGAGAAAATTTTTGGATAAGTAAATTAAGTAGAGGGCAGGGAAACATCTCTGTCCTCTATTTTTGAAAATTTTTCAAAAATAGTGTTAAAAGTTGTCCTGAAAGTAAGGTTTATATATAGAGGGACTTTTATTACCTCGTTATATATAGATTTGATCTTTGACAACTGAATAGACCAAGACAAGACTTTAACCAGTAGTGGAGCAATTTATAAACTTACGCCAAGATAAACCTGCTAAGTTAAATTGATTTAAATGAATACCTACATTTGTAGAGGATATAAGGTTTGGAGCGATAAATAAGTCTGTATAAAAAGAGGGTGGCAACTCTTGTGCGATGATACTAATGGGGATAATGATACTTCTACAGTTGAAGCCGGCTCATCTTGAAAAGAGGCGGAGGTGAAATTCCTATGTAGCAGCCAATGCACTTGTCAATGTCATAAAACTTAAAAATATTGAAGATAAGGAGAAGATATTATGTGTGAAGAACATAATATAGATATTAAGATGGAAATAGATAAAAAAGATAAACAGACAATAAATCAAATTGATGGTTGGAATATCGAAGTTAAATTTAATGAAAATGGATTGAGCTTAGAAAATTTAGTAGAGGAATACATCAAAGAAAAATTTTCTGTCTATTAGGGGCTGACAAAAAATATAAGGAGCGTTATAATATTTTTGTGGAAGCCTAACCTTGGTTCGATTTATTGTATGTAAATTGAATTTAAGGAGGCTTTTTTATGTTTAAAGACAGTGTAAATAAAGAAAATATTGCAGTTATGTATTTGAGGCTTTCAAAAGAAGATGGAGAAAAAACAGAAAGTAATTCTATATCCAACCAAAGAGAGATGATAAATTCTTACGCAAAGAAAAATCAATTTATAATTATCAAAGAGTATGTTGATGACGGATATTCAGGAGCAACTTTTGATCGTCCTAATTTTAAAGAAATGATAAATGATGCTTATGATAAGAAATTTGATACGATTATTGTAAAAGACCTATCAAGATTTGGAAGAGATTATATAGAAGCAGGGAAATATATACAAAGAATATTTCCGGAAAACGGGATAAGATTTATATCTGTAAATGACAACTATGATAGTAAAAGTGCGGATATGAATGATACACATCTAATACTCCCTATAAAAAACTTTATCAACGACAGCTATTGCCGAGATATTTCCAATAAAGTAAAGAGTTCTCAGAAGATAAAAAGAGAAAAAGGGGATTTTATCAGTGCTTTTGCACCTTATGGATATAAAAAATCTGATGAGAATAAAAATAAGTTGGTGGTTGATGAACAAGCTGCTCCTAACATCAAAAATATATTTGATATGAAGCTCTTGGGATATTCCTCAAAGGCAATCGCAGATGAATTAAATCACTTAGGTGTTTTGACTCCGAGGAAATATAAAGAAAGTCAAGGCTTTAAGTGTAATGGATTTCAAAATATAAAAGGTGGTAATTGGTCAGCAAAGTCAGTAAACAGAATTATAGAAAATGAAGTATATATTGGGAACACCTTGCAAGGCAAAAGTGTTACCTTAAACTATAAAAATAAAAAACAGATAGAAAGAGAGAAAGAAGATTGGATAAGAGTAGAAAATACTCATGATGCAATTATGTACTGACCCCCAAAAGTTGGACACGACATATTAGTGAAAGGATTTAGTTCTGTATTGCACAGGGCTAAGTCCTTTTAGCTTTGCTTTAATGCGTTTGTTGTTGTAGTAAAAAATGTAATCTGTAATAGCTTGTTCAAGCTCATTAAGGGATTGATAAGTTGTCTCAAGGCCGTAAAACATCTCAGATTTGAGAATACCAAAGAAGGACTCCATCATCCCATTATCTGGACTATTTCCCTTGCGAGACATGGATGGACGAATGCCTTTAGTCTCCAAAAAGTGATGATAAGACTGATGTTGATATTGCCAGCCTTGATCGCTGTGGAGAATCGTTCCATTGTACGAATCCGCTGGAAAAGCCTTCTCAAGCATGGTTTGTACTTGCTTCAAGTCAGGCGATCGAGACAGGGTGAAATCAATAATCTCACTGTTATAGCCGTCAAGAACAGGCGATAGATAGAGTTTCCCCTCAGGTAAGGTAAATTCCGTCACATCGGTATAGCACTTCTCGTAGGGCTTAGAACCTTCAAACTGACGTTTAATCAGATTATCAGCCTTTTTGCCAACCTCACCTTTGTAAGAAGAATACTTGCGCTTACGACGGATACGAGCTTTTAAGCCCATGACAGTCATCAAACGTTGTACTTTTTTGTGATTGACGATAAAACCACGATTTCTTAGTTCCAGATGAATGCGACGATAGCCATAATTGCCATGATGTTCATCATAGATGCCTTGAATGAGCTCCTTTAAGTCCATGTCCTTATCTTCTTGAGCTAGTTGCTTGACTTGATAATAATAGGTTGACCGCGATAAATCAAGGATTTCAAGCAAAGTTGCTAGAGAAAATTGACCGATTAATTCTTGGATGATTTCTGTTGCTCTTTGAGCTTTGCTTCGTCCCTCAACCGGTATTCTCTCAGCTTTTTTAGCACAGCATTCTCCGCTCTAAGGTAGTCTAATTCTTTTTGGAGTCGCTCCAACTCTGTCATTTGTTCTAAAGTCTTCTTTGGTTGACGTCCCATCTTTGGTGGCCTCCCTCTTCTTTTCTCAAGAATAGTATAGCCGTTTTTCTTGTATTGCGCTATCCACCTTGAAAGCATACTAGAATTTGGTAAAGCATAGTCTAAGGACGTCTGTTTTTGAGATTGACCATCAATCAGAACTTTATCTATTATCTCTTGCTTCAGTTCTGGAGAATAATAACTATTCTTACCTTTTTGGACAATGGCTAACCCATACCTGTCAATCAGGCGAATCATGTATTTGAGGTCAGATTCTGCAATACTAAACTTTTCTGATAAGCATTTAATGGACTTTCCAATGTGCCGTAGCTCATAGATTTGAACCTTGTCTTCATAACTCAATGTCATAAAAATAGCCCCCCAATTGTTAGATTTTATGTCTAACTTTTGGGGGGCAGTTCATCAGCTCAGGAGTTTTTATTTAAAACAGTTGGAATCCCAGGAACACCAACAATACTATATCTGAAGAATGGTCAACCTGTTGCTGGCTGGGCTGGTGGAGGAGTAACGGCTCAACAGCTTTATAATTATTTTTATTTTGAGAAACGTCCAGAATCTCCAACAAAAGAAGATAACAAGCAGGCAGAATCAACTGAAAATATCACCGTTGAAATGACAGCATTTAATAGCTCAGAACAGTTACAAGAGCAAGCTAATCTGAAAAACATAGGTGCTACTCAAGTATTGATAACAAAGGCTAAGACTTTTCCAAAAACTTGACAACTTCTACAGAATGGCAAGATTACAGCCCAAATGGCAATGTCCTTATTGTCACACCGCAATACTTGGAGCGTCAAAACATCCCTGTAGATACGGCTATTGAACAAAAACTGAATCACCTCGCAGTAGGGGAATTTGTCTTGCTCTTGCCTGAGCATCTCCGTTCAGAGGAAGAACATTACAAATCTGTTTTTGAAGACGACTTAACTAGTCGCATGTCTAGTCAAGATGGTCGACAGCAAATGATTGCGACGGTGGCTTATTTGGAATCAGGCCAAGACCGTTTTGTGTATAATACGACACCTATTTCCTATCAACAGTTTCTGAAAGATCCGATTATCATTGTCGTAACACCCCAGTCAACTGGACCTCAGTCCGTCATGTTTTGGTTTGACGCGGTACAGAATTATGTCCTCTTTAATCAGTTGTCCGATGCCCAGGAGCTTATCCAGAGACAGGGCATTGAAAATTGGGTCTCAGAAATGCAATCAGGATACCAGAACTACATCACATTGTTGAATAATATCCAGAGGGAACGTTGGATAATGCTTGCGGGAGCTGTGCTTGGGATAGCAACCTCAATCTTGTTGTTTAACACCATGAATAGGCTCTACTTTGAAGAATTTAGACGTGCCATTGTCATCAAACGTATTGCTGGACTAAGATTTTTAGAAATCCATCGGAATTACCTCCTGGCTCAATTGGGTGTCTTTTTACTCGGATTTGTTGCGAGTGTATTCCTTCAAGTAGAGATAGTGATTGCTTTCTTAGTATTGTTGCTCTTCACTGGCCTATCTCTTTTACAATTACATGTTCAAATGCAGAAAGAAAACAAGATGTCCATGCTTGTTTTGAAAGGAGGTTAACATGATTGAACTTAAACAAGTGAGTAAATCTTTTGGAGAACGAGAGCTATTTTCTAATCTTTCAATGACATTTGAGGTTGGAAAAGTCTATGCTTTGATTGGTTCAAGCGGTAGCGGGAAAACAACCTTGATGAACATGATGGGGAAATTAGAACCTTATCATGGGACTATTTTTTACCGAGACAAAGACTTAGCCAGCTATAAATCTAGTGATTTTTTCCGTCATGAATTGGGTTACCTATTCCAAAATTTTGGTTTGATTGAAAATCAAACGATTGAAGAAAACCTCAAACTTGGTCTCATTGGTCAAAAATTGAATAAATCTGAGCAAACGATGAGACAGAAACAGGCCTTAGAACGTGTAGGTTTATCCTATCTGAACCTAGATAAACGCATTTTTGAGCTATCTGGGGGTTAGTCACAACGAGTTGCCTTAGCAAAGATCATCTTAAAAAATCCGCCATTTATTTTGGCAGATGAACCAACGGCTTCAATAGATCCAACCACGTCCAAGTTGATTATGGAGATTGTACTGTCTCTTCGTGACGCTAACAGATTAATCATCGTAGCAACTCATAATCCAGCAATATGGGAAATGGCTGATGAAATGATCACTATGGATAGTTTGCGATAATGATTCATAATTTTTTTGGTATTTTTAGCTATAGAGATTATGTTTTCTCCTAAGTTAATAGGTAAAGCTTGCTTAGAATACAATTTTACTCACATTAGTGGAAAGTTGGCCAAATAACGGTAAAATATGCCGAAAAGAAGACTAGAGGGGATCATTTTGGTCTTCTCTTTTTTGGTCTTTATAACGATTAATATCTTCTTTTACAAAGGATAATTTAGCAGTAAAATAAGGGAAATCGTGCTATAATAGTTTAAAGTAATTTATTCTACTACGACTATTTTGATTTTCTTTATCATATAACTGGTAAAATGGAAAATATTACAGTTTCATATGTAAAAGCAAGGTCAGGAGACAGGCTGAGCGAGATTACAGGGTAAAATTGAAGAGGCAATCTATTCAGCAGAGAATAGCTATAAGCCAGATACCATTAGAAATCATTTGATATTGTTGGCATTAAAAATAACCAAAACAAGTTGCAATTATATCGCTTGGTCTGGAGATAATGCTTAATATTTGGTGATTTTTGGTGACTCGCATGATTTTTAAAAGACGAGGGGCTAAAAACCCTTGATACGAAAGGATTTTACACACATGGCTACGATTCAATGGTTTCCTGGACACATGTCCAAGGCAAGGAGACAGGTACAGGAAAATATTAAGCATGTTGATTTTGTGACGATTTTAGTAGACGCTAGGCTACCTTTATCAAGTCAAAATCCTATGCTGACCAAAATTGTTGGAGATAAGCCCAAGCTAATGCTTCTTAATAAGGCTGATCTAGCAGATAACACGCATACTAAGAAATGGCAACAATATTATGAGAAGCAAGGGATTAAGACATTAGCTATCAATGCTAAGGAACAGGCTACGGTCAAAAGGGTCACCGAGGCTGCTAAGGAATTGATGGCAGATAAACTACGTCGCTTAAGAGAACGAGGCATTCAAAAAGAAACGCTACGAACCATGATTATTGGCATTCCAAATGCTGGCAAATCAACCCTGATGAATCGCTTGGCGGGAAAAAAAATTGCCACAGTAGGCAATAAGCCAGGAGTGACCAAGGGACAGCAATGGCTAAAATCCAATAAAGAACTAGAGATATTGGATACTCCGGGTATCTTATGGCCAAAGTTTGAAGACGAATTGGTTGGGTTAAAATTAGCCCTGACAGGGGCTATTAAGGATCAGCTGTTGCCAATGGACGAGGTCACGATTTTTGGATTGAATTATTTTAAGAAGTATTATCCTAATCGCCTATTAAAGCGTTTTAAGGCTATTGATCTAGAGGCTGACGCTCCAGAAATCATCATGTCCTTGACACGTCAGCTTGGCTTTAAGGAAGACTATGATCGTTTTTACAGCTTATTCATCAAGGATATTCGTGATGGAAGACTTGGTCAGTACACCTTAGATCAGGTTGGTGATGATGACAGCAATGACTATTAAAGACATTAAAGCTCGTCTAGAAGCTGTTTCTAGTCTTTCTGATCCATTTTTTGAAGAGCTAAAGGCGGATAAGCGGCTTGGCGTTCAAAAGGCTGTATCTAGCAGAAAAAGGGCTTTAGAGGCTATCTTAAAAGAGGAAGCCCGGCTTGAGGCGATGTTGACGTATGAACAGGCGCTTTACCAAAAAGGCTTTCAAGCGATTGCTGGTATAGATGAGGTTGGTCGAGGTCCTCTGGCTGGACCAGTTGTAGCAGCCTGTGTTATACTGCCAAAGGGCTGCACCATTAAGGGGCTAAATGATTCTAAAAAAATTCCTAAAGCTAAGCATGAAGCAATTTACCAAGCCATTCAAAAGAAAGCGTTGGGAATCGGTCTTGGAATTATTGACAACCATACCATTGACCGGGTTAATATCTATGAAGCAACAAAATTAGCAATGACAGCTGCCATTAATCAGCTGGAGGGCTCTGTGAGTAAGCCTGATTACCTGCTCATTGATGCCATGACACTAGAGGTTTCTATTCCTCAACAGGCTATTATAAAAGGCGATGCGAGCTCTATGTCAATCGCTGCAGCCTCTATTGTGGCTAAGGTTACCAGAGATCGATTGATGCTTGATTACGATAAGGCCTTTCCAGGCTATGGCTTTGCTAAAAATGCCGGCTATGGGACCAAGGAGCACCTGCAGGGATTGCACCAGTATGGTGTCACACCAATTCATCGGCAAAGCTTTGAGCCGATAAAATCAATGATCTTACGCTAAAAATCTCATTTTGAGAAAAGGTAGCTGCCGAAAGCAAAAACGATAGCCACTAGGTGGATCTACAATTCTGGTATTTTTCAATGGAATGCTATGTGATGAGCTGCCCTACAATGCTCATACAAAGGCTAGGAGGCCTCGATTTTTTTGCTGGAATCCTGTACAGCTCCTCAAGAGTTTGCAAAAAGCTTTGTTTAGTCAGAGCTTTTTTAATTTTTTTACGAATAAATCATTAGAGAGGTACAGTGATGAATAATTTTGAACTTTATAAATTAAAAAAGGCTGGGCTAACTAATTTAAATATTCTTAACCTGATTGACTACCAGCAGCGTAATAACAAGTCTCTATCCCTTAGAGATATGGCAGTGGTTTCTTGCTGCAAAAATCCAGTTTTATTTATTGAGACCTACAAGCAATTAAATGTCGCCTTGTTAAAAAAGGAATTCAACCAGTTTCCGAGCTTATCTATCCTAGATAAGCAATACCCATTGGCCCTGAGGGAAATCTATAATCCTCCTGTTTTACTCTTTTATCAAGGTGATTTAAGCCTGTTAGAAAAGCCTAAGCTGGCAGTCGTTGGCTCTAGAGAATCCAGTGAAATTGGGACGCGGTCTGTTTACAAAATCATCAAAGAGCTTAAGAATCACTTTGTCATTGTCAGCGGG